>CAZQVN010000003.1:0-198033 GCA_964596775.1 uncultured bacterium | reverse complement strand
GGTCGACGTGGCCGTCCTGTCCACCGGGTCGATCGAGTCGGTCCTCCGCGCCTCCGCCAATCTCGAAGCGGAAAACAAGGTCGAGGTCCTGGCCGAGGCCCAGCGCCGGGTGCGCGAACTGCGCGTCGAGGAAGGGGCCCGCGTCACGAAGGGGCAGGTCCTGCTCCGCCTCCAGGACGACGAGCAGAAGAGCACCGTGGCCCGGGTCGAGAGCCAGCTCGCGAAGGCCAGGCGCGAGTTCGACCGCCAGGACAAGCTGTTCCAGCAGGACCTGACCACGGAAAAGATGCTCAACGACGCCGCCTACGAGCTGGATCAGCAGAAGATCGCGCTGGACGACGCCCGTCGCGAGCTGTCCTACACGGAGGTCCGCGCTCCGATTGCCGGAACGGTTACCGCCCGCTACGTCAGCGTGGGAGACCAGGTCCAGGTCGGCATGCGCGTGTTCGAGATCGTCGACTTCGAGTCGCTGGTGGCCCGGGTGTTCATTCCGGAAAAGAACCTGCGCGAACTGAGCAGGGGGATCGCCGCCCGCGTCTACAGCAAGGCCGTGTCCAGCGACCCGTTTCCGGGCGAAGTGGACCGGATCGCGCCGGTCGTGGATCCGAAAACCGGCACGGTCAAGGTCACCGTGGCGGTGGGGAGCCAGGAGGGGCTTCGCCCCGGGCTCTACGTCGACGTGGACCTCGTCACCACCGTGCACGACAACGCGCTGCTCGTGCCGAAACGGGCGCTGGTGCACGACAACGACCAGATGTTCGTCTACCGGCTGGGCGCCGGGCGCCGGGTCGAGCGCCTGCTCGTGCAGGCCGCCCTGGCCGACAAGTTCTTCATCGAGCCCGTGTCGGGGCTGGCCGTCGGTGATTCACTCGTGATCGCCGGGCAGGCCGGACTCAAGCAGGGGGCCCTGGCCACCGTCGTTCACGTCGTCGCGGCGGACGGACTGACGGCCGAAATTCCGGCGGGAGCCGCCCAATAATGAAGGCAACCGGAACACCCCCTCCGCCGACGAGCTTCGTCACCGGGAGGCCGGTGGCGATCCTGATGCTGTTCATCGCCGCCGTCGTGTTCGGTTACTTCTCCTACGGTCGACTCCCGGTCACGCTGATGCCGGAGATGACCTACCCCACGCTCACCGTGCGCACCGAGTACCCGGGTGCCGCCCCGGAGGAAGTGGAGAACGAGGTCAGCCGCCCGATCGAGGAGGCCCTCGGCGTCATCGGCGGTCTGCAGAAGCTCTCCAGCGTCAGCCGCGCCGAACTGTCCGACGTCGTGCTCGAGTTCGGCTGGGACACGGACATGTCCGACGCCACCCAGGATGTTCTCGAGCATCTCGACCAGGTGTTTCTTCCCGACGAAACGAAGCGCCCGCTGATCCTGCACTACGATCCGTCCCTCGATCCGGTCCTCGTCCTCTCGCTGTCCGGCTCGGGCGACGCGTTCGCGGGGGAGGAGGGGCTGCGCCGCCTCCGCAGGCTGGCCGACCTCCAGGTCAAGCGCGAACTCGAACCGATCAAGGGCGTGGCCGCGGTGCGGGTCAAGGGCGGCCTCGAGGAGGAGATCCAGATCCGCCTCGACGAGGCCCAGCTCCGGCGCACCGGCATCTCCATCCAGCAGGTCATCGACCGGGTGCGCCAGGAGAACATCAACGTGGCCGGTGGGATGATCCAGGAGGGGCGGACGGAGTATCTCGTCCGCACGCTCAACGAATACGAGGACCTCTCGCAGATCGAAAAGACGATCGTGACCCGTTTCGAGGGGCGCGACGTGACCGTCGGCGACCTCGGCACGGTCGAGCGCACCCACAAGGAACGCCGGATCGTCACGCGGACGGACGGCGAGGAGAGCGTCGAGATCGAAATCTTCAAGGAGGCGGACGCGAACATCGTGGCGCTGGCCCGGCGGATCAAGACGCTGCTCGGCCCGGCGGCGGTCGCGGATGCCGACACGGCCGCGGCGGCCCTCGCCGCGGGAAAGAGCGCTTCCGGGAAGGGAAAGGGAGGAGGCGGGCGCCCCGGCGGACAGGGCGGCGGGCCGATCGGCCTGGCCGCGGCACTCCGGGCCACCGAGGGGGCCACGCTCAAGCTGGTGGCGGACCGCTCGGTGTTCATCGAGAGCAGCATCAACGAGGTGCGGAACACGGCGATGATCGGCGGTTTTCTCGCGGTCATCGTGCTGTTCCTCTTTCTGCGGAGCTACGGCACGACGGCGATCATCGCCGCGAGCATTCCGGTGTCCCTCCTGGTCACGTTCGCCCCCCTGCACCTGTTCAAGACGTCGCTCAACATCATGTCCCTCGGCGGCCTGGCGCTCGGCATCGGCATGCTCGTCGACTCGTCGATCGTCGTCCTCGAGTCGATCCACCGCTGCCGCGAAGAGGGGGACGGCATCGTGGCCGCCGCGATCCGCGGCACGAGCGAGGTCCGGGCGGCGGTGACCGCCTCGACGCTGACCACGATCGCGGTGTTCTTTCCGATGGTGTTCGTGCAGGGGGTGGCCGGCCAGGCGTTCGGCGACCTCGGCGTGGCCGTCGTCGTGTCGCTGCTCGCTTCGCTGGTGGTGGCGCTGTTCCTGATCCCGATGCTGGCCAGCCGGACCGGGCTCAGGGTCGAGCGCTTCGGGGATGCCGAGCCGGGATTCTTCCGCTTCGCGTCGATCGCCGTATTCGCCCGTTCCTTACGGGAGTCGCGGCGCCTGGCGAAACTGCTGGTCCTGCCGGTCCTATACTGGGTCGCCCGGCTCGTCGTCGGCCTCGTCCTGGAATTTCTCGGCAAGGTCCTCCTCGGCCTGTTCATGGTCTTCGCGTTTCTCGTCGTGCGGGTGGTGGCGCCCGGCCTGCGGCGCGTCCTCGGCCTCCTGGCCTGGCTCCCGCTCAGGATGACGGATGCGGTCCTCGCCTGGGCCGGGACCGCGTATCCCGCCTCGGTGCGCTGGGCCCTGGGGCACCGCATGGCCGTGTTCGGCATCGTGGGCGCGGCGCTGTGGGGCACCTGGATTCTCGCCGCCGGCCTCGAGAGCGAACTGCTTCCCGAAGTCCGCCAGGGGGAGTTCACCGTGGAGGTGGCGCTTCCGGTGGGCACGCCGCTCGAAGCCACGCATGACCGGCTGAAACCCCTCGAGGAGGCGATCCTCGCGGAAAGGAAGCACATCCAGGCGGCGATCCTCACCGTCGGCTACGACCCGGCCCAGTCGGAGCGTTCCGACGAGGGGGAGCACACGGCCAGCCTGCGCGTCCTGCTCGGGCGCGGCGGCGCCCGTCACGAGGAAAAGGTGATGGCGCGGATGCGGGAGCGGTTCGCCGGCATCCCGGATCTCGAGGCGCAGATCAAGCGGCCGGTGCTGTTCAGCTCGCGGACGCCGATCGAGGTCGAGATCCACGGCGACGATCTCAGGATGCTCAAGGAGTACACGGACCGGGCCGAGGTCGCGCTGGCCGGGATGCCCGAACTGGCCGACGTGAACACCACGCTCAGGACGGGCGCGCCGGAAATCCAGGTCGTCTACGACCGGGAGAGGCTGTCCCGTTACGGCCTGAGCCTGCAGACGGTGGCCCGGCTGGTCCGCGACAAGGTGCAGGGGTTCGAGGCCACCCGCTTCAACCTCCCGGACCGCCGCATACCGGTGGTGGTCCAGCTGAACGAGGAGGACCGCCGGTCCGTGGACGCGGTGGAGGAGATGGTCATCAACCCGGGCGGCGAGCGGCCGGTGCGGCTCTCCTCGGTGGCCTCGGTGATTCTTGGCGAGGGCCCCAGCGAAGTCCGGCGCATCGATTCGCGTCGCGTCGGCCTGGTCCGGGCCAATCTCGGCAACGCGTCGCTCAGCGACGCCGTGGGGAGGATCGACGCGGTCCTCCGGGACCGGGTGGAGTGGCCGGCGGGGATGACGTACTTCATCAGCGGGCAGAACGAGGAGTGGCAGCGCAGCCAGGGAAGCCTCGTCCTCGCGCTGGCGCTCAGCATCTTCCTCGTCTACGTCATCATGGCCGTCCAGTTCGAGTCGCTGATCCATCCGCTGGTGATCATGATCACGATCCCGCTCGCGTTCATCGGCACCGTCGTCGCCCTCAAGGCACTGGGAATACCGGTGTCCGTGGTCGTGTTCCTCGGCATGATCATGCTGGCCGGAATCGTGGTGAACAACGCGATCGTCCTCGTGGACTACATCAACCAGCTGCGGCGGCGCGGGATGCCCGTGGACGAGGCGATCGTGACCGCCGGCAGCGTCCGCCTGCGGCCGATCCTCATGACCACCGCCACCACGGTCCTCGGTCTCCTGCCGATGGCCCTGGGCCTCGGGGACGGCGCGGAAATCCGCACGCCGATGGCGATCGCGGTCATCTCGGGCCTCGTCACCTCGACGTTCCTGACCCTGCTCGTCATCCCGACCGTGTACACGGCGGCGGACGGCCTGATGGCCCGCCTGTTTCACGCGCGGGACGCCGGGGAGGCGTCGGCGCCGGCACGCGCGGCGGAACCGGTCCGCCCGCTTGAGCGGGGCGAGAGCCCGGCACCCTGATGGGAGAGACCATGCACGAGCCGGAGAACGACAGGGAAAACAGGCTGACCCGGTTCAGTCTCGACCGCCGCATCACCGTGCTCGTCCTCCTGGCCACCGCACTGGTCGTCGGAGGGGTCACCGCGTCGATGATCCCCGTCGAGCTGATCCCGCGCGGGTTCAGCGAGCCGTTCCTGTCCATTTTCGTCCCCTGGCGCGACGCGCCGCCCCGCGAGGTCCTCGAGAAGATCAACGAGCCTCTCGAGGAGGAGCTGTCCAGCGTGCGCGGCGTGGACCGCATCACCTCGGTGTCGCAGACCGGGCGGGCGCGGACGTTCCTGCGCTTCAAGCAGGGCACCGACATGGACCTGGCCTACCGCGAGGTGCGGGACCGCATCGAACGGGCCCGCCGGGACTTTCCCGAGGACGTGGACCGGGTCTACACGTTCAAGGACGACGTGTCGGGGGTTCCCGTCTACGTGATGGGGGCCGCCGTGGACACGTCGGTGGCCGACTACTACAGCCTGCTGCAGCAGCAGATCGTCCTCCCCATCGAACGGATCGACGGGGTGGCCTCGGTGGAGGTGAACGGCCTCGAGGAGAAGGAGATCCTCATCGAGATCGACCGCGACCGGGCCGCGGCCAGCGGCCTCAACATCTACGAGCTCGCGCAGGAACTCGGCGAGGACAGCTTCACCATGGCCTCGGGACACGTCCGCGACGCGGGGCGCAAGCTCCTGCTCCGCTCGGTGGCCCGCTACCGGGATCTCGACGAGCTGGAGCACCGGCTGGTCGGCAACAACGTCCGGCTCAAGGACGTGGCCACGATCTCCTACCAGGAGGCGGACAAGCGCTACCGCGTCCGGGCCATGTCCAAGCCGGCCTACGCGATCATCGTGTTCAAGGAGGGGGAGGCGAACACCCGGGCGGTGTCGGCGCGGATCGCCGAGGAGATGGAGCGGATGCAGAAGGATCCCCGCCTCGCCGGCGTGGAGATCATCGACCTGTTCAACCAGGGGGACATGATCAACGAGTCGCTGTCCACGCTGCTCAAGAGCGGGGCGGTCGGTGCCCTGCTCGCGGCGTTCGTGCTGTTCTTCTTTCTCCGGCGCTTCCGGATGATGCTCGTGGTCAATCTCGCCGTGCCGCTCTCGCTGCTCATCGCGATCGCAGTGATGTTCTTCGCCGGGGAGACGCTGAACATCATATCGCTCCTGTCGCTGATGGTCTGCATCGGCCTGCTCGTGGACAACTCCGTCGTCGTGGCCGAGAACATCGACCGGATGCATAAGGAGGGGCGCCCGCGCCGCGAGGCCGCCATCCGCGGGGCCGGGGAAATCGCCCTGGCGATCCTGATGTCCACGCTGACCACGGTGATCGTCTTTCTCCCGGTGTCGCTCGTCGAGGGGCCCGGCCAGTTCTTCCTGCTGCGCATGGCCATTCCGATCTGCGTGGCGCTGCTGGCTTCGCTGGGCGTGGCGCTCGTCTGCATTCCCCTCGGGGTCTACCTGACGCTCCCCAACGGCGCGGCGCGGCCGCGCGGCGCTTCCTACACGTCCCTGTCCGCGACCCTGGCCCGGGCCTACGAAGCGTCGTTCGGCCGGGTCAACCGGGCGTACGGCCGGCTGCTGGCGGCGTGCCTGCGCCGCAGGCTCGACATGGTCCTGGCGGTCCTCGCGATCTTCGCGGTCACCGCCGCGGTCACCGCGAAGCGGATCAAGTTCGTGGAAACGCAGCAGAACGAGGAGGCCGGATTCGAGATCGACGTGGAGATGCCGGAAGACTACTCGTTCGAGGAAACGGAGCAGTGGTTTCTCAAGGCCGAAAAGGTCGTCGAGGAGCACCGGGAGGAACTGGGGCTGGAAGGGTGGTTCGAGTTCCATCGCAAGACGCAGGGGGAGATCCAGGGGTGGTTCACGAATCCGCGCAGCACGAAGCTGTCGACCCGCGAGGTCACCGAACGGGTCGTCGAGCTGCTGCCCAAGGCGCCCGGCGTCAAGCTGACGACGGGGGACGATTCGCGGGGCGACGACGAGGAGGGGGAGGGCGTCTACCGGCTGACCCTGAACGGGGAGGATCCGGCCCGGCTCGACGACGTGGCCCGTGAACTGGAACGGGTGCTGGTCCAGGTGCCCGGCGTTCTCGGGATCCGCAAGGACAGCGAACTGACGCCGAACGAACTCGGCCTGGTCGTGGACCGGGAGCGCACCCGGCGCTACGGGGTCAACCCGATGGTCGTGGCCGGGGTCGTGGGCTACGCGCTGCGCGGGCAGTCGCTGCCGAAGCACTATGCGGACGGCAAGGAGATCCCGGTGCGGGTGCGGTTCAAGGAAGAGGACCGGGAGAGCATCGCCGATCTCGCGTCGTTCCCGGTGCCGATCGACGACGGAACCGTGCTGCCGCTGTCCGCGGTCACCGACGTGAAGATGCTGACGTCGCCGGAGACGATCGTGCGGAGGAACAAGAGGATCGCGCGGACGCTGGCGCTCGACCTCAAGGAGGGGGAGGAGGAGGAGGCCCGGGAGCGGCTCTCCGCGCTCGCCGCCGGCGTGGACCTGCCGGAGGGGGTCACGTTCGCGAGCCAGTCGGTCCGCCGGAAGCTCAACGAGGACCTGGCCGGCCTGTTCTTCGCGCTCGGCCTGTCGGTGATCTTCATCTACCTTCTCATGGGGCTCCTCTTCGAGAGCTTCATCCTTCCGATGTCGATCATCCTGACGATCCCGCTGGCCAGCCTCGGCGTCCTCTGGATCCACATACTCTCCGGACTGAACATCGACTTCCTCGGCGCGGTCGGCATCGTGCTTCTCGTCGGCGTCGTCGTGAACAACGGCATCGTCCTGATCGACTACGTGAACCGCCTGCGCGGCGAGGGGCTGGACCGGACCGGCGCCCTGCTCCTCTCGGCGGAGCGACGCTTCCGGCCGATCATGATGACGGCGATCACCACGATCGGCGGCATGATCCCGCTGGCCATTTCCGGGCGCATGGACTCCGGTCTGAGCTACACGAGCTTTGCGCTGACGCTGATCGGCGGCATGACGACGGCCACGATCCTGACCCTGCTGGTGATCCCGGTTTTCTATACGTTCTTCGACGACATGCGCCTGGCGTTCGGCGCGGCGTTCAAGAAGGTCGTCCTCGGCGGGACGCGGCCCGGGGCGGTGCCGGATGGCGCCGCCGACAGCCGCACCTGAGCCGGTTCGGCGCCGGATCAGCCTCCGGCGGGAAGCCTGCTCCGCCACTCGGCGGCCGGGGCCGTGCGGCCGAGCGCCTCGTTGATCTTCACCATCAGTTTGACCGCCTCGCGAATGCCGGGTCCTTCCGGACCTTCCAGCGCCAGGAGTATCGCGTAGGCCTCGAGCAGCGGTTCCTCGGCTTCGCCGTGCCGCCCGAGGGCCGCCAGTGACTCCGCCCAGCTCTGCAGGATGACGCCGCGGCCGAAAAACGCCGGAGGGAGAACCTGCCGGGCCGACGCGGCGGCCCGCCGGAGCAGGGCTTCCCCTTCCTCGTACTTTCCCTGCGCCACCAGCAGGCGGCCCAGGTTGCTCATCGACGGCAGGATTTCCGGATGCTCGTCGCCGAGGCGGCGGCGGCTGTACTCGTAATCTTCGCGGAACAGCGGTTCCGCCTCGGCATCGCGGCCGGTCCTCCGGTAGAGGACGGCGAGATTGTTCGCCGCGGTCATCGTTTCCGTATCCTCGTTCCCGTTGACCCTCCTCCGGAGGGCCAGCGTCCGGGTCATCAGCGATTCGGCTTCGGCAAACCGCTTCTGCTCGTAGAGAAACCAGCCGAAGTTGTTCATGACGTTCAGCGTTCCGGCCCCGGTCTCCCCGGGGTGACGCTCGAGGCCGTCGAGCGCCAGGACATACAGGCTTTCCGCCTCGGCGATCCGGTCCGAGTCGGCGCACATGAGGGCAAGGTCGCCGGCGGCCGTCAGCGTCTTCTCGTTCGCCGCGCCGAGAGTCCGGGTGCGGCCGGCGAGCACGGCCCGGTGCAGCGGCTCCGCCCTTTCGATCTCCCCCTGGTTCGTGTACAGGTTGGCCAGGAATCCGGACACGTCGAGCGTGGGCTCCGCTTCGGGGCCGAGCAACCGGCCGTAGAGGTCCATGGACGCGCGGAGCGCCGAGTCCGCCCGGGGCACGAGGCCGAGGCCGTAGGAGGTTTCCCCGATCGTCCGGAGCAGCCCGGCCCGGATCAGCGGCTTGTCGGCAAACCGCGTGTCCACGGCGGCCAGGGCCCGCGACAGGATGTTCGCCTCGATGACTTCGAGCGCGGCATCGGTCATGTTGATCCCGGCGAGGTCACGGTCGAAACCGGCCAGCGCCGTCGCGACCTCCCGTTCATCGCGGCCCGATTCCTCGAGCGACCTCTTCAGACGGCGGCGGAGGTCGCGGGAGAGGTTCGTCCCCATGGCGGACGCGTCGATGCCGGACAGCATTTCCTGCTGGAACCGGACGACGGTCTCCACGTCGCGCCGCGCGGCCTCCACGCTCCGCCGCTGCGCCGCCTCGCGGAGTCCGAACGTGGTCGCCGCGACCACCCCCGCCACCAGCGCGGCGAGGGCCAGGCCCGAACCGAAAACGAGGCTGCGGTTCCGCCGCGTGAATTTCCGCATCGCGTAGATCCGGCTCGGCGCCCGCGCGGTGATCGGTCTCGAGTCGAGATGGAGGCCCACGTCCTCGGAGAGCGCCGCCGCGGTCGGGTAGCGCCGGGCCACGTCCTTTTCCAGCGCGGTCCGGATGATCGTCTCGATGTCCTCGTCGAGACGCCGCGATCCGCTCCAGGAACGGTCCAGGGATATCGGCCGCTCCTCGCAGATGATCCGGATCGCCTCGATGATCGACGTGTTCGTGACGTCGTAGGGGCGGGTTCCCGTCATCATCTCGTGGAGGAGAATGCCCAGCGTGTACACGTCGCTCCGGTGGTCCACCTCTTCGGACTTTCCGCGGGCCTGCTCCGGGCTCATGTAGGCCAGCGTTCCGCGGACGCTCCCGATCTCCGTCATCAGGGTGCTGCCGCGGTCGGACTCGGCGATCCGGGCCAGGCCGAAATCGAGGATCTTGACCACCGGTATCCCGTCGGATCCCGTGGCGCCCGCCGCCGGATCGGCCACGATGATGTTCGAGGGCTTGAGGTCGCGGTGGATGACGCCCCGCTGGTGCGCGTAGCCGACCGCCTCGCAGATGGACCGGAACAGCTTGAGGCGAAACCGGGTCTCGCCCGGTCGCGAGGGGGCGGGCCGGTCGGCAAGGAAGCGGTCAAGGTGCTTCCCGTGAACGAGTTCCATGGCGAAGTAATGCTCGCCGGAGTCCGTGGTGCCCGCTTCGTGGATCGCCGCGATGTTCGGATGCTTGAGCCGGGCCAGCGTTTCCACCTCGCGCTGGAACAGGCGGACGCGGATCTCGCTGTCGGATTCGGCGCCGCGGATCACCTTGAGGGCCACGCGGCGGCGCGGCCGGCGCTGCTCCGCCTCGTAGACGATGCCCATGCCGCCGTGGCCGAGCAGCCCGAGGATGGTGTAGGGGCCGATCGTCTCCGGAAGGGGAGCCGCTGCGTCGAGACGGGGAACGCGCGCCTGCGACGTGTCGATCGTGGACGCGAATTCGTGGGAGTTCGAGGAGTCGCCGGTGCGCGGAGTTTCCGGGGAGACGGGATCGGAGGAGTCGGGGGTCATGCCCGAAGTCTAGCCACCGGGAGAGCGCCGGTCTACCCCCGGGGCGCGGGAAGTCTTCCGTGGAGCCGGGTGCGACCCCCGTGCCGTTTGTGTATCATCGCATCCGGTTTCAGGCCCTTCAGGATCTTCCGGGGGAACGCCATTCATGACCGATCTCGACGATCTCCGCGAGCGGATGCGCCGCATCGATCTCGATCTCGTCCGGCTCGCCGCCGAACGCATCGACCTCGCGCGCCGGGTCGGGGAGTCGAAGCGCCGCAACAAGCTTCCCGTCGTGGACTATGCGCAGGAGCGGATGGTCCTCGATCGCGCGGTCAGGGCCGCCGAGGAGAGGGGGCTCGACCCCCGGGTGGCCGAGGACCTGTTCGCGCGGCTGATCCAGGCGGCCGTCACGGTCCAGGACGAGGACAGCCTGCGGGTGGCCGCCACCGGGGCGGGACGGAGCGCGGTGATCCTCGGCGGGGGCGGTCGCATGGGGCGCTGGTTCGGCCGGTTCCTCTCCGCGCAGGGCTACCGCACGGCCACCCTCGATCCCGGCGCGGCGCCCGACGAACTCGATGCGGCCAGGCGCCTCCTGCCCGGCGCCGATCTTGTCGTCGGCTCGGTGCCCCCGGCGGCGCTCGCGGCGCAGTACGCGGAGTGGGCGGACCATCCCCCCCGCGGCGTCCTCGTCGACATCGCGAGCATCAAGTCGCCGCTCATCGCCCCGATCCGGGCACTGCAGGCGGCCGGCGCCCGGGTGGCCTCCATTCATCCGATGTTCGGCCCGTCCGTCGTGCTGCTCCGGGACGCCGACGTCGTCGTCTGCGACACGGGGGACCATGCGGCCACCGCGGAGGTCGAGGCGCTGTTCGCGCCGACCACGGCCCGGCTCGTCCCGGTGGCGCTCGAGGAGCACGACCGGATCATGGCCGACCTCCTGAGCCTGGCCCACGCGGCGGCGATCGCCTTCGCGCTGGCCCTTCCCGACTCGGACCATCCCATGCGCTCGACCACGTTCCAGGCCCTGGAAAAACTGGCCCGGACGGTGGTGCGCGAAAGCCCCGACGTCTATTATGAAATCCAGGCCCGCAATCCGCACTCCCGGGAGGCGGTGGACCGGCTGCGGGGAGCGCTGGACAGGATCGTCGGCGCTTCGTCCGCGCCGGACGCCGCCGGTTTCCGGAAACTCTTCGAGGACGGGCGCCGGCGCACCAGTGGCCGGCCGTGAGCCTCCCGACCTCACCCGGCAAGGGTGAGGTCCCGGGGTTTCGTTAGGGATCGCCGTTCACCATTACCAGGGAGTTGCCATGATCACGAAGGACATGCTTTCCGCAGCGATGACCCGCGAGTGCGACATCGCGGTGCACCTGTTCACGAAGGTGAAGGACTACGACTACCGGCCGACGCCGGGGCAGCGTTCCACGCTCGAACTCCTCCGTTACCTCGCCGTCTGCGGCATCGCCGGGGTCCGCTGCATGTCGGAAGGCAGCTGGGATCACTACGGGGAGTACGCGGCGCGCGTCAAGGAGATGAAGGCCGAGGAATTCCCGGCGATGATGGAACTCCAGAAGAAGGAGATCGCGGAGTTCTTCGAAAAGGTCAGCGAGGAAACCCTCGAGACGAAGGACGCGCCGCTGCCGGGCGGATTCGGATCGGTTCCCCTGGGAATCGCCATTCTCAACGGACCCTTCAAGTGGATCACGGCCTACAAGCTCCAGTTGTTCCTCTACGCCAAGAGTTCCGGCGCGTCGGACATCGGGACGATCAACGCCTGGGGCGGCATGGACGCGAAAAAATAGCCGTGCGTCCATAGCGGGCGCCCCGGTTGACCCTCCGCGGCGCCGTTTCTATACTCGCTTTCGTTCCCCCAGCACGTCTCCCGTGACCGGAGGTGATCCACCATGAGCCTGCGTATGCTGCGGAGTGCGTCCCCGGCGCTCCTCCTTGCCGTGCTCGCGCTTGTGGCCTGCGGACGCGGCGGGGGATCGGACACGGCCGCGGATCGCCCCCGGAATCCCGCTCCCCCCGAACCGCTCGTGTTCAGCGGCCCGGCCGGCGTCCACGGCGGGCGGATGGTCGTGTCCGCGGTGGCCCCGCCGAAGACGTTCAACGTGATGATCGCCAACGAAACGACGACGAACGACATTCTCAGCGGCCTCGTCTTCCAGGGACTCGTGGGTTACGACAACGTCCTCCAGGAAGTGTTGCCCGGGCTTTCGACATCCTGGGAGACGTCCCCGGACGGAAAGACCTGGACGTTCCACCTGAGGAAGGGGGTTCGCTGGTCCGACGGGGAACCGCTCACCGCCGACGACGTGATCTTCTCGTCGCGGATCGTCTTCGACGACGTCATCCACCCCTCGGCGGCGGATCTCCTGATCGTGGACGGCGTGAAACCGGTTTTCGCGAAGGTCGACGACCGCACGGTGACGGTCACGCTGCCCGAACCGTACGGTCCGTTCCTCTACGTGCTCTCGTCGATGCGCATCATTCCCCGTCACCGGCTCGAGAAGGTTTACGAATCCGGGGGGTTCGAGACGGCGTGGGGCGTGGACACGCCGCCCGACAGCATCGTCGGCAGCGGGCCGTTCGTGGTGGCCTCCTATGTGCCGAACCAGTCGCTGACGCTCAAGCCGAACCCCTGGTACTACAAGGTCGATGCGAAGAAGCGCCGGCTGCCCTACCTCGACGAGCTTGTCTGGGTGTTCGTTCCCGACCAGAACGCCGAGCGGATCGTCTTCGGCAACGGGGAAACCGACACCTATTACGTGCGCGCCGAGGACTTCGAGTCCGTCCGGGCCGGAGCCGAGGCCGGGGGATACACGGTCACCGACCTCGGCATGGAGTTCGGCACGAACTTCTTCTGGTTCAACCAGAACGACGAGAAGAACGAAAAGGGAAAACCGCTGGTCGATCCGGTCAAGCTGTCCTGGTTCAGGAACCGCGACTTCCGCCGGGCGCTGGCCCACGCGGTGGACCGGGAATCGATGGTGCGGAACGTCTACTACGGACTCGCCGAACCGCTGTACGGTCCGGTGCCGCCGGTCAACCGGTTGTGGTTCGACCCGGAGGCCCCGCGCCACGAGTACGACCTGGACAAGGCGCGGGCGCTGCTCGCGTCGGCCGGCTTCTCCGACCGGAACGGTGACGGGGCCCTCGAGGACCCGCAGGGCAATCGCGTGGCGTTCCGCCTCGCCACGAACGCCAGCAACAAGGAGCGCGTGGCCTCGGCCACGATTCTCGCCGAGGATTTCCGGAAGCTCGGGATCGACGTGCAGTTTTCCGCCCTGGAGTTCAACACGCTCGTGGCGGCCATCTCCAGCACGTTCGACTACGACGTGGTGATGCTCGGCGGCACCGGCGGAACGCCGCCGGACCCGGTGATGATGGTGAACACGCTGAAGTCGTCCGGGCGGACCCACTTCTGGAACCCGAACCAGCCGGTTCCGGAAACGGAATGGGAGGCCCGGATCGACTCGCTCCTCGCGGCCCAGATGAAGCTGACCAGCGTGGCGGAGCGGAAACCGTACATGGACGAAGTCCAGCGGATCTGGGCCGAGGAGGTGCCCGGCATCTACACGGTGAGCAAGAAGGGATTCGTGGCCGTGCGGAACCGTTTTCTGAACGTCCGGCCGTCGATCTTCCGTCCGTGGGCCGTCTGGAACGCCGACGAGATCTACGTGGACCCCTCTTTCGGGAAAGCTTCGGCGGCCCGGTAGCGTGGGGCGGATTGTCCTGACCCGCCTGCTGCACCTCGTGCCGGTGCTGCTCGGGATCGCGCTGCTCACGTTCCTGCTCATCCACCTGTCGCCCGGCGACTACCTGTCCTCCATGGCCATGGACCCGACCGTCTCCAGCGAGAGGATCGCGGAGATGAAGACGAAGTTCGGCCTCGACCAGCCCGCCTGGAAACAGTTCGCGCTCTACCTGCGCAACATCTTCCTCAAGGGGGACTTCGGCTACTCGTTTTCGCGGCGGCAACCGGTGTTCGCGGTGCTCGGGGAGTCGCTCGGCAACACGCTGATCCTCTCGCTCGGGGCGGCGCTCCTGACCTGGCTGCTTGCGATACCGCTCGGGGTGATCTCGGCCCTCCGCCAGCACAGCTGGGTGGACCGCACCGCGTCCGGTTTCACGTTCGTCGGCCTGTCGATTCCGGAAGTCTTCCTGGCGCTGCTGCTCATGCTCATGGCCTACAAGACCGGCTGGTTTCCGACGAACGGGATGCGCAGTCTGGACTACGCCTCCCTCAACCCGCTGTGGAAGACGCTCGACGTCCTTCATCACCTGTTCCTGCCGGCGCTGGTCCTCGCGACAGTGCCGCTGGCCGGGCGGACGCGCCAGATGCGGGCGAATCTCCTGGATGTCCTGCGCGCCGACTACGTGACGACCGCCCGCGCCAAGGGGGTTCCGGAAAACGTCGTCGTGTACCGTCACGCGCTCCGTAACGCGATCAATCCGCTGATCACGCTGTTCGGCTACACGCTGGGCGGACTGCTGTCCGGCGCGTTCCTCGTGGAAAACGTGATGGGGTGGCCCGGGCTCGGCCGCGTGGCCATCGAGGCGCTGAACGCCCGCGACCTCTACCTGATCATGGGCTCCGTTCTCGTGGCCTCGTCGGTTCTTGTGCTCGGGAACCTCGTCGCGGACATTCTCCTGGCCCTCGCCGACCCGAGGATCCGCCATGACTGACCGCGCCGCGAGTCCCGGAGCGCTCGTTCTCCAGCGGCTGCGCCGGAACCGGCCGGCCCTGGCGGCGCTCCGCGTCCTGGGTGCGCTGTACCTCGTGGCGCTCCTGGCGCCGTTCCTGGCGCCCCACTCCGAGGACAGCACCGACCGCCGGGCCTCGTTTCACCCGCCGTCGCGGGTCGTCTGGACCCCGTGGCCCGCGGTGGAGCGGACGACGCTCGATCCCGCCGCGCGGCGCTTTGTCGGGGCGGACGGCCCGCCCGCGCCGCTCCGGCTGTTGGCCAGGGGGGATTTCTACACGATCCTCCCGGGCGTCCGGGGCAACATCCATCTCCTCGGCGTGGCCGAACCGGGCGCGCGGTTCTACCTGCTCGGGGCCGACCAGCTCGGCCGCGACGTCTTCTCGCGGCTTCTCTACGGAGCGCGCATCTCCCTGTCGGTGGGGCTGTTCGGCATCGCGATCAGCTTCACGCTCGGACTGCTGCTCGGCGGGATCGCCGGCTACTACGGCGGCTGGATCGACACGCTGCTCATGCGCGGATCGGAGGTCCTCATGTCGATCCCCGGCCTGTTCCTGATCCTGGCGCTGCGCGCCGCCTTTCCGGCCACCCTGTCCTCGGCCGTCACCTACTTTCTCGTGGTGGTGATCCTGTCGTTCGTGTCGTGGCCGGCGCTCGGGCGCATCGTCCGCGGGATGGTCCTGTCCCTCCGCACCCGCGACTACGTGGCGGCGGCGGAGTCGCTCGGCTACCCGCCGCTGCGGATCATCGCGCGGCACATCCTGCCGAACACGATGTCGTTCGTGATCGTGGCCGCCACGATTTCCATCCCCGGATACATCCTCGCCGAGGTGGCGCTGTCGTTTCTCGGCGCGGGCATCCAGGAACCGCAGGCGTCGTGGGGGAACATGCTCCAGGGCGCCGCCTCGGTCAGCCAGATGGAAGCCTACCCGTGGATCCTCTGGCCCGGCGTGTGCATCTTCGTGACCGTCTTCGCGTTCAACGTGCTCGGCGACGGGCTGCGCGACGCGATGGACCCGAGGCACATCGATGAATAGCCCGCCGCCCCCCGGCGGCGGGCCGGGGAAGGGAGGCGGGACCCCGTCGCCGAACGCCGTGTCCGAACCCGGTCCCGCCGCTGCGCGACCGGAACCGCCCCTCCTCGAAATCGACACGCTGTCCGTCCGGTTCGGAACCTCCGCCGGCCTGAACCCGGCCGTGGACGGCGTCTCCTTGACCGTGGCGCCCGGCGAAACCGTGGGGCTCGTCGGCGAGTCGGGGAGCGGCAAGACGATGACGGCGCTCTCCGTTCTGCGGCTCGTGCCCCACCCGGGGCGCGTTTCGGGCCGGGTGCGTTTCGAGGGGCGCGATCTCCTCGCGCTTCCGGAGGCGGAACTGCGCGCGGTGCGCGGCCGCCGGATCGGCATGATCTTCCAGGAGCCGCTGTCGTCGCTGAACCCGGTCTTCCCCTGCGGCGACCAGGTGGCCGAGGTGCTGCGCGTGCACGGGGAACGGAGCGCCGCGAAGGCCCGCGCCCGCGCGCTCGATCTGTTCGAGCGGGTCGGCATCCCCGACCCGCTGCGCCGCCTCTCCTCCTACCCGCACGAACTCTCCGGCGGCCTCCGCCAGCGCGTGATGATCGCCATGGCGCTGGCCCTCTCGCCGTCGCTCCTCATCGCGGACGAGCCGACGACCGCCCTGGACGTGACGATCCAGGCCCAGATCCTCGCGCTCCTGCGCCGGCTCCGCGACGAGGAGGGAGCGGCGCTGCTGCTCATCACCCACAATCTCGGCCTCGTATCCTCGATGGCCGACCGGGTGGCGGTGATGTACGGAGGTCGCATGGTGGAAACGGCGCGCACGGCCGAACTGTTCGCGGCGCCGCGCCATCCGTACACGCGCGGCCTGCTCGACTCGGTGCCCCGGCTCGAGGGAGGGGGCGCGCGTCTGACCTCGATTCCGGGCACGGTGCCCGACCCGCGCCGGTGGCCCGCGGGGTGCACGTTTCACCCGCGCTGCGGACTGGTGGTGGAGCGCTGCCGCGCGGAGATTCCGGAACTCGCGGGGGCGGCGGAGCGGCGCTCCGCCTGTTTCCGCGCGGAGGATGTGGAGCCGGTGCCCGCCCCGGCCCCGCCGCGTGTTGCCGAACAGGACGGGGGAGAGGGCGGCCGGCCGGGACAGCCGCACCGGCCGCCGACCGGCGATCGGGCCGGGTCCGTCGTCCTCGGCGTGACCGGCCTGTCGCGCCGGTTCGCCACGGGCCGCGATCTCATCGGCCGGCCGAACCGCTGGCTCACCGCCGTGGACGGCGTGGACCTGGAACTGCGCGCCGGCGAAACGCTCGGCCTCGTCGGAGAATCGGGATGCGGAAAGACGACCCTCGGCCGGATGGTCGTCCGGCTGCTCGCCCCGTCGGCGGGGCGCATCCGGCTCGGCGACGTCGACATCACCCGCCTCGGCGCTTCCGCGCTGCGGCCGTTCCGGCGCCGGCTCCAGATGGTGTTCCAGGATCCCGCCGGATCCCTGAATCCGCGCCTGACCGTCGAGGAGCATCTCGTCGAACCGCTCGAGGTTCACGGCATCGCGCGGGGGGAGGCGGCCCGGAAGAGGGCGGCGGACCTGCTGGATACCGTCGGCCTGTCGCCGGACCACGCCCGCCGCTATCCCCACGAGTTTTCGGGGGGGCAGCGCCAGAGAGTCGGAATCGCCCGGGCGCTGGCCCTCCAGCCGGAGATCCTCGTGCTGGACGAACCGGTGTCGGCGCTCGACGTTTCGGTCCAGGCCCAGATCCTGAATCTCCTCGCGGACCTCCGCCGGGAGTTCGGGCTCACCTACCTGTTCATCGCCCATGACCTCGCGGTCGTCCGCCACCTGTCGCAGAGGGTCGCGGTCATGTATCTCGGCCAGATCGTGGAAATGGCTGACGTGACAACACTTTACGGTAATCCTCTTCACCCCTACACGAAGGCGCTGCTCGCCGCGGTTCCCCGGTCGGATCCGGGGGCGCCCCCTCCGCAGCCGCTGGCCGGGGACCCCGGCAACGCCGCGAACCTCCCGACCGGGTGCCGTTTTCACCCCCGCTGTCCGCTGGCGGTCGAGGCCTGCCGGAGCGATCCCCCCGCGCTGGTCGAGGTCGGCGCCGGCCATTTCCTGCGCTGCCCGGTCGCCGCGGCCGGGGACGGTTAAGTCCCGCCCCCCGAGGCCGATAACCGCTTTACGGGAGTTTCTCCACCCGGGGGATTCTGGCACGCATGCTCACGCGAAAAGTCAAAGCCTACATCGTCATCGTTTCCACCCTGGCGCTCGGGGTGACGGTTCTGGGGTCGCTCCATCTCCATCACTGGGACTGGCAGAACCTCACGATCTGGGCGATCGTGTGCCTGTTTTCGGAACTGCTCTGGCTGCAGACGATTTCCGGACAGGGCACGGTGAGCATGGCCTCCACGCTCAACATGGCGGTGATCTTCCTGATCGGCTGGGAAAAATCACTCTGGGTGATCGGGGCCAGCACGCTGTTCGCGAACCTCGCGATCCAGAAGAAGGAGTGGTACAAGGCCGTCTTCAACGTGGCCCAGTCGATCCTCGCCGCGGCGTCCGCGGGACTCGTGTTTCATCTCGCGGGCGGCACGGTGCTTCTGCCCGAAGCGGGCCTGTCCGGCGCCGCGCAGATCGCGCACTTCCTGTCGCGCTTCAGCGATGCGCGGATGATCCTTCCGTTCGTGGCCTCCGGAATCGTCTACCATCTCGTGAACACGTTTCTCGTCTCGGGCGTGATCGCCCTGAATTCGCGCCAATCCCTGTTCGGCACATGGAAGAGCAACTACGGGTACGGCACGGAACTCACGTCCTCGGCGGCCCTGCTGCTCCTGTCGCCGCTCGTCGTCCTGTCCTACGGCTCCATCTCGTTCACCGGGATCATCCTCTTCTTCCTGCCGCTCCTCTTCATCCGCGACGCTTCGCAGCGCTACATCCAGCTCCACAAGGCGCAGAACGCGCTGATCCGCACCGAGCGCATGGTGGCCAAGGGGGAGATGGCCGCCGAGATCGGCCACGAGTTGAACAACTACCTCGCCGCGATCTCGGGCAGGGCCCAGATGATCCTGATGTACGTCCCCGCCGACGGGGATCCTCGGCTGAGGAAAAGCGCCGAGATCATCTACGAAAACACCGCGAACATGGCCAACCTGACCGCCGGTCTCATGGGCGCGGCGCACAAGGAAACGAAGCTGCGGCCGTCGCTCATCAACGAGCTGGTCGTCAAGACGGTGGAGTTCGTGCGGCCGCAGAACAAGTACGACAACATCCGCTTCCAGATCGACCTCGATGATTCCATTCCCACCGGCGATCTCGACCCGGCCCAGATGCAGCAGGTTCTCCTGAACCTGTTCTCCAACGCCGCGGACGCCCTGAACGAGGCCGGCACGAAGGACAAGGTGATCCGGATCGCCTCGCGTTTCGATCCGCAGCGGCACCAGGTCGTTCTCGAGGTGACGGACAACGGTCCCGGCATGCCCGCCGAGGTGGCGTCGCGCGTCTTCGAACCGACGTACACGACGAAGGAAAAGGGGCACGGGTTCGGCCTGTCCACGTCGTTCCGGATCATCGAGAACCACCGGGGCCGGATCAGCGTCGAGTCGGAAGTCGGCACCGGAACCACCTTCACGGTGCAGGTGCCGCTCCAGGCGGCCTGATCCGTCGCCGGACCCGCGCGGCGGTCGATCGGCACGAACATTCCCGCGTGTTTCCATGGTGGGCGCCGGCGCGCCATCCGGCATCCGGATGGCCGGATTCAGCCACTCGCGGCGCAACTCCAGTTCCCGCAGCGACCTGGCCGATCAGGCCCCGGTCCGGACCCGGCACCTGCGAGCACCGACCGGGGCGAATCGCCCTTCCCGAAGCCGCCCCGACATCCCCGGACCCAAGTCCTGAACCCCCGTAAACAGCGCCTGGAGTTGAAGTTGGCGGCAATCGGTTTACGGAATCGGCTCGGATGTCCCCTTCGGCACGTCTCCTGCAAAACAGACACGCAGGTCGGCTGCTGGACACTCAAAACCTGGAGGATATGTTGACTCGATTCGGAAACTCAGCCCGCTCGCGCGGATCGTTCTTCATCAAACTGACATCGGCCGTCGGAGCCGCGTGTCTGGCGGCCCTGATCGGGTGCGGCGCCGAATCTCCGCTCGCGCCGGGCGCCGAAGTCCTGCCGCAGTTCACCCGGGTTCAGCCGGATGTCGCGGTCAGCGGCCGCGGCGGCAGGGCCCCGCAGGCCATCTCGGTCACCGCGCGCGTCGGCGTCCTGGGCGGCACCGTGCGGGCGGGGCGGCATACGGTCACGTTTGCGCCGGGAAGCCTGCTCAAGTCGACGGACATCACGGTCACGGACATGACCCCGGTCACCGGATACATCGAAGCGCAACTCTTCCCGGAAGGGATCTACTTCCTGGCCCCGGTGACGCTGCAGTCGAACTGCGCGGACCTGTACAGCCCGATCGGCATGACGATGTACTGGCTGGATACGTCGAATTCGTCGTGGATCGACATCAACGGCGTCCCGAGTCCCGACGGCCAGGGCGTCATCGCGGTCCTCCAGCATTTCTCCACGTATCGCCCGGGAAAGGCGGGCTGGTAAGGGTCCCTCGTCCGGTTCAGCCCGACCTGCGACCGCACCGCTCAACTGCGGTGCGGTCGCTGTCTTTCCGGCGCCGCACCGGCGGATCCGGACGCCGGCGCGGGGCCGGCAACAGCTTTCCGAATCCCGTCGTGACGCGCGAAAGAGCCGGCAATTCGCTATGATCCTTCGATGAACCATCCGCCGAAATCTCCCGAAGACGCCCTGCGCCTGCTTTCGGCGTCCTGGCCGGCAGCCTGGGTGTCCGCCGAACCGGTGATCCGCGGGCTGAACGCCGCCGGCTTCGAAGCGTGGCTCGTCGGGGGTTCGGTGCGCGACCGGCTCATCGGGCGCGAAGGCTCGGATCACGACGTGGCCACGAACGCACGGCCGGAACAGGTCATGGAGATCTTCGACCGGGTCGTGGCCACCGGACTCCGGCACGGAACGGTGACCGTTCTCGTGGACGGACACCCGGTCGAGGTCACGACGTTCCGGACGGAAGGGGACTACACGGACGCGCGCCGGCCGGACAGCGTGAACTACGTGGAGACGATGGAGGAGGATCTCGGGCGCCGCGACTTCACCATGAACGCGATGGCGTTCGAGCCGACCGGCCCGCGCTTTCTCGATCCGTACGACGGGCTGTCGGACCTGCGGCGCGGCAGGATCAGGGCGGTCGGGGAGGCGCTGACCCGGTTCCGCGAAGACGGCCTGCGTCCGTTTCGCGCCGCCCGCTTCGCCGCGATGCTCGGATTCGAACCCGACCCCGCCGTCGTCCGGGCCATCGGCGGGGCGCTCGGCGAGGCCTCGCGCGTGGCCCCGGAACGGATCCGCGAGGAGTTGAACCGGCTGCTCCTGGCACCCCGGCCGTCGGCGGGGATCGAGATCCTCCGCGAGTCGGGACTGCTGGCCGTCGTGATTCCGGAACTGCTCGAGGGGTACGGCGTCACCCAGAATCGCTATCACGCCTTCGATGTCTACGGCCACACGCTCGCGGTGCTGGACCATGCCGTGCCGCGGCTCGAGGTGCGGCTGGCCGCCCTCTTTCACGACATCGCCAAGCCGCGCACGAAGGTCGTCGTCAACGGGGACGGCACGTTCTACAACCATCAGCACGTCGGCGCCGGCATGACCCGGAACATCATGACCCGGCTGCGCTACTCGAACGACCTGATCGAAACCGTCACGAGGCTCGTCGACAATCACATGTTCCATTACCAGCCCGAGTGGTCGGACGCGGCGGTCCGGCGGTTCCTCCGCAAGATCGGCCCCGATCTCGTGGCCGACCTGTTCGACCTCCGCATCGCGGACAGCCAGGGACACGGGACCGCGGAGGGATTTCCGGCCAACCTCGACGCGCTGGCCGAACGGGTCAACGCCGAACTGGAGAAAGGTTCGGCGCTGTCGGTGTCCGACCTCGCGCTGAACGGGGGGGACGTGATGCGCCTGCTGGGGATGGACCCGGGCCCCGGGGTCGGCGAGGTCCTGCGGTTCCTGCTGGAGAAGGTCACCGACGACCCGGGGCTGAACACCCCGGAGGGGCTCGAGCCCCTGGTACAGGACTTTCATCGAAATATGAGTTGACATCCGGAATAGCTAAATCTAATCTCCGCACGTCGTTCCGGGTCGACCAGCAACCTGACAGCCCCCCGCCGTCCAGCCCGGACCTTCCATGTGGCCTGATTCTTGTTTGCAGTTCGCGGGTATCACCGCGTTCGCTGTGCCGTTTTCAGGAGGATAACCAAAGGATGAGTCGTAAGTTGCGACCTCTGGCCCTGATTCTGACCGGGGCACTCACCCTTGTTGCGCTCATTGCATTACGCAATTCCGAAACGCTGACCGGCGGGAGCGATGCCCTGCTGGCCCGCTCCGCGCAGGCTTCGCTGACGTTTGAACCCCTGGAATCCGTGCCGGCCTGTGTCCACAGCGGCGCCATTCCCAGCCGGACCACGCTCGGCGAGGTGCTGCAGCAGGAGGGCGTTCCGGACGGCGAGGCCCGCGAGTTCCTGTCGCATCTTGCCACACTTGTGGACATGCGCCGCATCCGGCCGAACGACGAGTACCGCCTGCTGAAGGACGACAGGGGGAACCTGGTCCGCTTCGAATTCCAGCCCGAGGACGCGGCGTTCTACGTCGTGGAGAAGGGGGAGACCGGACTCCGCGCCTGGCGCGAGAACGAGCCGGTGCAGCGGGTCTACCGCAAGGCTTCCGGCACGGTGGATGGATCCCTCTACATGAGCATGATCGAAGCCGGAATTTCTCCCGGCCTGGTGGCCACGTTCTGCGACGTGTTCTCCTATGATGTGGATTTCGCCACGGAAACGAAGAAGGGGGACCGGTACGAGGTCCTTCTCGAGGAGCGGCTCAAGGACGGTCAGCCGATCGGCGGCGGCCGGATCCTCTCCGGCAAGTACCGCAACGGCGACAAGGATTTCGAGGCGTTCTACTACGAGAAAAAGGACGGCCGCGGTTCCTACTATCATGCCAACGGCGAGTCGCTGCGGCGTGCGTTCCTGAAGAGTCCGCTGAACTACACGCGCATTTCGTCCGGCTTCACCTACAAGCGGCGCCACCCGATCTTCAAGACCGTCCGTCCGCACCTCGGCGTGGACTACGCGGCACCCACCGGAACCCCGGTCGTGTCCGTGGCCGACGGTGTCGTCCAGTACTCGGGGTGGATCAACGGCTACGGCAACATCGTGAAGGTCAAGCACAACAACGGCCTGGTCACGTTCTACGCGCATCTCTCCCGTTTCGGCAAGGGCGCGCGCCGGGGAGCCCGGGTCGACCAGAACCAGGTCATCGGCTATGTCGGCAGCACCGGGCACTCGACGGGCCCTCATCTCGATTTCCGGATCCAGCAGAACGGCACGTTCATCAACCCGCTCACGTTCAAGTCCACCGGCGGCGAGCCGCTCGACAAGTCCGAGCGCGCCGATTTCGCCGGCGTCACCTCCGGCTACCGGGATCTCATGGCCTCCCTCATCGAGGGAACGTCCCTGAGCGAGGACCAGTTCGCAGCCGTAATGAGTCCCCAGGACCCCGAAACCCCCGCACAACCCCACTAAAACAGGTTTTTGAGAGAGGTTTTCCCCACAAGAGCGAGGCCCGCGCCAGGGTTTCAGCGACCGTCCTCCGCCGAGGGGCCGTCGCGGAGCCGGCGGAGCCAGGATGGCGGAGCCGTGCGGAGCGCCGAGCGGAGTCGAGGCAGGGATGCCGAGACGCAGCGTGCCCCGAGGTGGAGGATGGTTGTTGAAACCCGTCAGCACGTGAGCCGAAAAGAGGGACGGTCGCTGAAACCCGTCAGCACGTGAGCCGGAGCCGCAAGATCCGGAGCAAACATTGACACCGTCTCCCCCGGATTGCTAACCTCCACGGTCTTCACCTTCCAGCAGATGTCTCGACACCACGCCGGGCCGCGCATTTCCGGCTTGAGGAGTTCATGAGCGATCGGACAGAAGTGACCCCGGACGGACGGCTCGTCACAATCAAGGATCTGCAGGCGCCGGTTCGGGCTGAACTGGATCTCGTCCAGGCGGAACTCGTCCGTTTCTTTTCCTCCGAAGTGGCGCTCATCAACGAGATCGCCGATCACATCGTCCTCTCGGTGGGGAAGCGGATGCGCCCCACGCTGCTGCTGCTCGCATCCCGCCTCGGTGGTGACATCGAGCGCAACAGCATCGTGGCGGCCACGATCGTCGAATTGATCCACACGGCCACGCTCGTCCACGACGACTCCATCGACCGGTCCTATCTCCGCCGGGGCATGCCGACCGTCAATTCCGTGTGGAACGACCAGACCTCCGTCATCATGGGTGACTACCTCTATTCCAAGGGGTTTTTTCTCCTGACGGAACACGGCATGTGGGACGTCATGGGCATTCTCGCGGGAACCACCTACCGCATGTCCATCGGGGAAATGCTCGAGCTGGAAAAGAAGCGCGACCCGTCCGTCACCGAGCAGGACTACATGAAGATGATCTCGGAAAAGACGGCCACCCTGATCGCGGCGGCCTGCGAGATCGGCGCGCTGCTGGCGTTCGGCGAGAACGGGCAGAAGGAGTCGATGCAGCGGTTCGGTCACAATCTCGGCATGGCGTTCCAGATCACCGACGACCTTCTCGACTACGCGGGGGACACCGGCCAGATGGGGAAGGCCACCGGCAGCGACGTCCGGGACGGCAAGATCACGCTGCCGCTCATCCATGCGCTGCGCGAGGCGCCGGCCGAGGAGGCCGCCCGCATTCGCGAACTCGTCTCCGCCCCGGAATTCTCCGACTCCTCGTGGAATACGGTCCTCGACTTCACGGCGGAGTTCGGCGGCCTCGACTATTGCCGGGAGATGGCCCGCTCCTTCGGCGAAGCGGCCGAAAGGGAACTCGCGGAATTCGGGGACACGCCCATCACCCGTACGTTTGCGGCCTCGATCGACTATGTCCTCCACCGCCGGCGCTGAGGCGCGGCGGGCCCGCCGGAAGCAAGCGCAGGGGATGACCTCGCATGCGCTGGCGTTGGCGGCCGCGCGCGAAACCCTCAAGATCAAGGCCCAGGACGTGGTGATCCTCGACCTCACGTCGATGACCGGCGTCTGCGACTACTTCGTCATCTGTTCCGCGTCGAGCGAGACGCAGGTCAAGGCGATCGCCAACCAGGTTTCCGACGGTCTTCTCGAACTCGGGCACAAGGTCTGGCACACGGAAGGGCTGTCCGCGATGCGCTGGGTGCTCCTGGATTTCGTGGACGTCGTCGTGCACGTCTTTCACCAGGAAACGCGCGAGATCTACCAGCTGGAAAAACTGTGGGCGGACGCCGGCAGGGAATCCTGTGCCGACGATTGAGGAAAAGCTGGCCGCGGCGCTCGGCGACGCCGTGCGACAGGCCTACCCCGGAGCCTCGGAGGGACTTCCGCCTCCGGACGTGGCGATCCCGCGCGAGGAGGGCTTCGGCGACTACTCCACGAACTGGGCGCTCGCGCTCGCGAAGTCGATGAAGAAGAACCCGCGCGAGGTGGCCGGACGCATCGTCGATGCGCTCGGTGACGCCGGGGGGCTGGTGGCCGGGGCTTCGGTGGCCGGCCCGGGGTTCCTGAACGTGTCGCTGAGCCAGGACGTCCTCGGGGGCGCGCTCCGCGACGTCCTGAAAGCGGGCGCCGCCTACGGCACGACCGACACCGGACACGGGGAAAAGATGCAGGTGGAGTTCGTCAGCGCGAATCCCACCGGTCCCCTCAACGTCGTCAACGCCCGCGCCGCCGCCTTCGGCGGCACGCTGGCCCGCCTGTTCAACGCGGCGGGCTACGACTGCGGGACGGAATTCTACGTGAACGACGTCGGCACGCAGATCGACCTTCTCGGCGCGAGCTTTCGCGCACGTCACGCTGAGCTGTCCGGGGGCGGTCCGGCGGTGATCCCCGAAAACGGCTACCGCGGCGAGTACCTGAAGGATCTTGCCGCCGGTCTCGCGGAGAGGGACGCGATGGCGGCCCTCGCCGCCGGCGACGACTCCGCCGTCAACCACGCGTTCAGCCGTCTTGCCGTCTCGCGGATTCTCGACTGGCAGAAGAAGGATCTCGGGCGGTACGGCACGACGTTCGACCGCTGGTACCTCCAGTCCGAGCTCTATCCGGAAGCCATCGAGCGCACGCTGAAGCTGATCCGCGATCGCGGTTTCGTGGTGGAGAGGGAAGGGGCGCAATGGCTGGCCACCACGCGCTTCGGCGACGACCAGGACCGCGTTCTCGTCCGGTCCAGCGGCGAGCCCTCCTACTTCCTGGCCGACCTCGCGTATCACGCGTCGAAGCATGAGCGGGGGAACCGTCACGTCATCGACATCTGGGGGCCGGATCATCACGGTCACATTCCGCGCATGCAGGCCGGCATGGAAATCATGGGCTTCGGCGCGGACTGGCTCGAGGTCATCATCGTCCAGCAGGTCAACCTGCTCTCGCAGGGACAGCCGGTCAAGATGTCGAAGCGAGAAGGGGAGTTCATCACCCTGTCCGAGCTCGTGGACGACGTCGGAAAGGACACGGCCATCTTCTTTTTCCTCATGCGCCGCGCGAACAGCCATCTCGATTTCGACATGGACCTGGCCCGGAGCACGTCGGACGAGAATCCGGTCTACTACGTCAAGTACGCCCACGCGCGGACGGCCGGGATTCTGCGCGTGGCCGCGGAGCGGGGCACCCCCGGCGCGGACGATCCGGCCGGCGGGGATCCGGCGCTGCTCGTGCATCCGGCCGAGCGCACGCTGCTGCGGCTGATCGTCCAGTACCCCGAACTGCTCAAGGGGGCCGCGCTCGCCCGCGAACCGCACCGCCTCACGAACTACCTGCGCCAGCTTTCGGCGGCGTTCCATCCGTTCTACCACCAGTGCCGCGTCGTGGGGGAGGAACCGGCGCTGTCCCGCGCCCGGCTCATGCTCTGCGCGGGCGTGCGCCAGGTCCTGGGAAACGGCCTGGCGCTGATCAACGTCGAAGCGCCCGAGAGCATGTAATCCGGTGACGGACCCCACACCCGGCGGAGAACCGCCGACGCCGATCCCGGCCGACATTCCGGTCCCGGAGAGCGGACCCGAGGAACCGTCCGCGGCCGGTCCGCCCGGGGAGCCGGCGGCCCCCGCTTACCCCGGCCTCCTGGCCGCGCTGCTGCTCGTCGTCCTGGTGCAGGTTCTGGCGAACGTCGCCGCCGGGCTGATCTATGCCGGCCGCCTGGCCGCGGGTGTTCCGCTGGAGAGACTTCTCGAGATGCAGGCGGCGGAACTCGGCGTGATCGTGAACAGCCTCGCGTTCGGCGCCGTCATCTGGTTCGCCCTGCGCCGGTCCGGCAAGCGCGCGGCCGAGGTGTTCCCGCTGGCGCCGGTGCCCGTTGCGCTCTGGCTTCCGATGGCGCTGACGCTCGGCGGCGGGCTGCTCGTCGTCAACGAGGTCTCGAACCTCCTGCTCAAGGTCCTGCCGGTTCCGGACATGCTCAAGGAACTGTTCGGAAGCATCCTGCTGGGAGGGTTCGCGCCGGTGTTCCTGATTCTCGTGGCTCCGGTCACCGAGGAACTGCTCTTCCGAGGAGTGTTTCTCCGCAGTTTCCGGGAACGCTACGGCGATGCCCGGGCCATCTTCTGGAGTTCGGTGTTCTTCGGAGGCATTCACCTGCTGCCGTGGCAGGTCGTGCCGGCCTTCTTTCTCGGCCTGATCTTCGCGTGGTGGACGATCCGTTCCGGCTCGCTCTGGCCGGCTCTCGCGGGTCACGCGATCGTGAACGGCCTGGCCTATTTTCAAAGCCGCTCCCTGACGCCGGAGGAAGTTTTCGCCGGATCGCCCCAGCCGGTCTCGTGGACCCTGGCGGCGGCGGCCGGACTCCTCGGCGGACTGTACATGTCATCGCGTCTGTTCCGGCGATACGCCCGGACGGACTTTCCGGAAAGGAGTCTTTCGTGAGTACTCTCGTCGTCGGGTCCGTGGCTCTCGACACGGTCATCACACCCTATGGCAAGGCCCCCGACGCGCTGGGCGGTTCGGCGTCGTTCTTCGCCGTCGCGGCGCGCCTGTTCACGCCGGTCCAGATCGTCGCGGTGGTCGGCGAGGACTTTCCCCGCGAGCACATCGAACTGTTCCGGAGCAAGGAGATCGACGTGGCCGGCCTCACCGTGGCGCCGGGGCGCACGTTCCGCTGGACGGGCGAGTACGGCTCGGACCTCAACAGCCGGAAGACCCTGGACACGCAGCTGAACGTCTTCGCCGACTTCGATCCGAAGATTCCCGAAGCCTACCGCAAGCCGCGGTTCCTGTTCCTCGCGAACATCGAGCCGACCCTGCAGCGGCGGGTTCTCGACCAGGTGGAACGCCCGGAGCTCGTCCTCATGGACACGATGAACTTCTGGATCGAGGGCGCCCGCGAATCCCTTCTCGAAACGCTCAAGCGCGTCGACGTGGTGTTCCTCAACGACTCCGAGGTCCGCGAACTCACCGGAGAGTCGAACCTGATCAAGGCCGCCCGGGCCTGCTTCCGGTTCGGCCCCTCGGTGGTCGTGGTCAAGAAGGGGGAGCACGGGTCGATCCTGTTCGGCCGGGACTTCACGTTCTCCGCCCCGGCGTATCCCATCGAGCACCTGTTCGATCCGACCGGCGCCGGAGACACGTTTGCCGGCGGCTTCGTCGGGCACCTGGCCCGCTCGAACTCGCTGACGGAAAGGGACTACCGCTGCGCCGTGGTCAACGGAACGGTCATGGCCTCGTTCAGCGTCGAGTCGTTCAGCCTGGATCGCCTGGCCGGAGCCACGCTCGATGAAGTCCGGGAGCGGATGCAGGCCCTCAAGGCCCTGTCGGAATTCCACGTACCGTAAAAAATGGTTGACGCTCGACGAATTCCTTGTCGGGGATTGGGTTGCGTGCTATAAACGCCTCGAATCCTAGGGGGGATTTTCACGACAGGAGTAGACGGTGACCGATCGCAATCAGTCTCTGGACTGGGTCACGGAAGCGGAGGCTCTCATTCGGAGCCTTCGGAGCGTCAACGGTGTCAGCATCAAGACCGAGGGAGGGCTGGTCGAGGAGATCAACATCCTCGCGGACGGGGAGCGATCCCCGAAGAACATCGTCCGTGATGTCTGTTCGGCCCTCAAGGCCGAGTTCAGGATCGACATCGATTACCGCAAGATCTCCATCGCCCAGCGTCGCGACACCCCGGTGGCCGAACCGGTCGAGCCGATGGAGCCGGCCCGGAACGGCATCATCGAAATCCTTCCCATCGACGAGAGCCAGGAAACGCGGCTCCGCTTCGGCGGCGTCACCGTCTCCATCAACCAGCTGCGCTGCCAGGTCCAGGTCGAGCTCGGCCTGGGCAGCCAGGAGGCCGTCGGGGAAGCGCACGGACCGAACAGCCGCGACCAGGTTCCCCGGCTGATATCCGAGGCCACACTCAAGGCCGTCGAGCGTTTCCTGTCCGAGGACTACCTGCTGACGCTCGGCCACATCGAACTTCTCGACATGGGATCGGACACGATCGTCGTGGTCAACGTTCAACTGATGACGGACCGTAAGAAGGTGGCGCTCTCCGGTTCCTGCGTCGTGGACCACGACTTGCAGCAGTCCGTGGTGTATGCTACGTTGGATTCCCTGAACCGGATTCTGGGGCGTCTCAACGTCAAAGAGCCTGTAGAATATGAACTTAGGCCGACATCGATGATCTGAGGAAGGAATACAGCGAAGCGGTACACATACCGAGCGAAGCGGACCCATCGTAAACCGTTTTTTGCGCAGTTTTCTTCAGCAGAAGGTGGTGGGTTCCATGAAGTGGGGGTGGCTCGCACTGATCGTGAGCATCGCGCTCCGAGTTCTGCCGGGTAAAGCCGGCTGGTAGTACCCCAGTCCTCGATGTCGGCTTCCTTTTTTTCCGGAACAGGTTTCAGACCTTCTAGCAGGGCGAAATGAAGACGTCCCCGTCGGGCAGCAGACTTTTTACCCCGTACTACGGCCTCGTCGTTCTCCTCGGTTTCGGCGGCCTGTTGTTTTCGCTGCCCACCATCGATCTCAGCTACTGGCCGGTCATTCTCCTCTGGCTCGGACTGACGCTCCTCGCCGACTACTATCCCGTGAATCTCCCCAACGGCGGCTACATCACGGTGGCTTCAACGCTCGACTACGCGGGAATCCTCGTGTTCGGCCCGGCCGGCGCCGCTCTCGTCGAGGTTCTGAACACGTTCCTCATCGGGCGCGTCCAGAAGAAACCGTTGAAGCGGATCGTCTTCAACGCCGCCACGCTGTCCCTGACGATTCTCGTGGCCGGGCGCGTCTACGAGGCCCTCGGCGGGCCGACCCGGCGCCTGCCCGCGCTGCCCGGCGACCTCACCCCGCTCCTGGCCATGGGAATGGCCTACTTCCTCGTCAACACGCTGGCCGTTTCCACCGTCATCGCGCTCGCCGACGGGCGCAATTTCTGGCGGATCTGGGGCGTCAACTTCCGCTGGACGATCTTCCACATGCTGGCCGGTGTCCTGGTCGGCCTGGCCATCGCCGTCATGCACCAGGCGGTCGGCATCTGGGGCGTGTTTCTCTTCGTCACGCCGCTTCTCGTGGCCATCTACTTTTCCAAGATGTACACGGATTCCAAGGCGGAGCTGATCGACTTCGTCCACGTGCTTTCCGACGTGATCGACGAAATCGATCCCTACACGCACGAGCACTCCCGCCGGGTCGAGCGCCTCACCTCGCTGATGGCCCGGGACATGCAGATTCCCGAGCATGAAATCGACACGATACGCCTGGCCGCCCGCCTGCACGACCTCGGAAAGATCCGCATGGTCCATCGCGAGCTCCTCCTGAAACCGGGATCGCTGACCCCGGACGAGAAGCGGTCGATGTGCGACCATGCGCTGGACGGGGCCCGGATCACCGCCCGCATCCCGTCGCTGCGCGAGGCGAGCCGCATCGTGATGGCCCACCACGAGCGGATCGACGGCATGGGGTATCCCGGCCGCCTGTCCGGTTCGGCCATTCCGATCGGGGCGCGGATCATCATGGTGGCCGACGCGTTCGACGCGATGACCACCGACCGCGTGTACCGGAAGGCGCTGACCCGCGAGGTGGCGCTGGGAGAACTGCGCAAGAACTGCGGCACCCAGTTCGATGCCGGCGTCGTGGAGAGCATGGCCCGCCTCGTCTCCTCCGGGCGCCTCGACGAGTCTCATCCGGCCGCAGAGAATGCTCCGGCCGCTCCGGTCCCGGCCGCCGGACTCCGCCCGTCTCCCGTTACCCTGTCCCACGTGAGCTGACGCCCCATGAAATACAGTGATGCCGGCGTGGACATCGACGCCGGCGATGCCTTCATCCGCCTGATCAAGCCCGCCGTCCGGAAGACGTTCGGCCCCCACGTCCTGTCCGATCTCGGGTCGTTCGGCGGCGTCATCCGGATCGTCGAAACCGGCCCGGACGCGCTGCTCGTGGCCTCGATCGACGGCGTGGGCACGAAGCTCCTTCTCGCCGCCGAGACCGGCATGCTCGACGACGTGGGGCGCGACCTCGTCCATCACTGCGTCAACGACATCGCGGTGCACGGGGCGCGGCCGCTGTTCTTCCTCGACTACATCGGCGCCGGACGGCTGGAGCCGGAACGGGCGGCGGTGCTCGTCACCGGCATGGCCGCGGCCTGCGCCGAGCAGGGGATGGCGCTGCTCGGCGGCGAGACGGCGGAAATGCCGGGCCTGTACCAGCCGGGGCACTACGACCTCGTCGGGGCCATCGTGGGAACGGTTCAGCGCCCGGACTTCATCGACGGATCGGCCGTTCGTCCCGGCGATGCGCTCATCGGGATCGCCTCGAACGGCCTGCACACGAACGGCTACTCGCTGGCCCGCCGGGCCCTGTTCGAAGCCGGCGGCCTCCAGCCCGGAGACCGGCCGGACGGGCTCGACGGCACGCTTGCCGAGGTGCTGCTCCGGCCGCACCTCTGCTACGCGCCGGCGCTCCGCAAGCTCGCGGGCGAGGGGCTGCTGCACGGGGCGGCTCACATCACCGGCGGCGGCATTCCCGGAAACCTGGCGCGGATCCTTCCCGGCGGCACGGATGCGGTCATCGACCGGGGAGGCTGGTCGGTTCCGGAGATATTCCGTATCATCGCCGCGCACGGCGGCGTCGCGACCGAGGAAATGTACCGGACGTTCAACATGGGTGCCGGATTGATCGCGGCGGTGCCCGAAGACGGGAAAGAGGCCGCGCTCGCCCTGCTTGCCGAAGCGGGGCACGACGGTTTTCACGCGGGAAGGATCACGGAGGGCGAGGGCCGGGTTCGGTTCGAGCCGGGAGACAACCAGACGAATGGCTAAGCGCAAGGTACGGGTTGCGGTCGTCGGGGCGGGGGCGGTGGCCCAGATCAATCATATTCCCGCGTACGTGAAGACGGAGGGGGTCGAGGTCGTGGCCGTCTGCGACATCGACAGGGAGAAGGCCAAGCGCGTCGCGCAGCGGTTCGGAATACCCGAAGCCACCGACGACCACGAGAAACTGTTCCAGAGCGACGCGTTCGACGCCGTCGACGTCTGCGTGCCGAATCATCTCCACGCTCCCGTGTCGGTGGCCGCGCTGAACGCCGGCAAGCACGTCCTCTGCGAGAAGCCGTTCGGCCGCACGCCGGGCGAGGCCACGCGGATGGTCACCGCGGCGGCGAAGAACGACCGCGTGCTGATGGCCGCGTTCAACAACCGCTTCCGCAACGACGCGCAGATCCTCCGCACGTTCATGGACAAGGGGGAGGTCGGCAAGATCTCCTACGTCAAGTGCGGCTGGCTGATCAAGCACACGGCGTGGGACGGTTCCTCGTGGAAGGCGTCCAAGCGCTACGCCGGCGGAGGCGTGCTCATCGATCTCGGCGTCCAGATGCTCGACCTGGCGCTGTGGGTCATGGGCATGCCCGACGTGGCCACGGTCAGCGCCTCGACGACCACCCGCCCCGGCGTGGACCAGGTGGAATCCAACGCGTCCGCGTTCCTGCGGCTGAAGAACGGCGCCACGCTGACGCTGGAAGTCGGCTGGTCGCTGCTCATGGAAAAGGACTTTGCCTACGTCAACCTCTTCGGCGATCACGGGGCCGCGCTGCTGAACCCGCTGCGGCTGCACCGGGAGATGCACGGGAGCCTGGTCAACGTGACGCCGTCGACGGAGTCGGTGCGCAACATGTACAAGCAGTCCTACGAGAACGAGATCGCGCACTTCGTGGATTGCGTGCGGACCGGAAAGCGGCCGCTGTCGCCCGGGGACGAGGCGGTGAGCGTGCTCCGGGTTCTCGAGGCGATCTACAAGTCGGCGGAGACGGGGCGCGAGGTGAAGCTCGCGTAGCGCCGTGGACATCGGCGCGGCACTCCTTTCGGGCCTGCTCATGGCCCTGGCGTTTCCCACTTTCGACTTCGGCCCCGCGGCGTTCGTGGCGCTCGTTCCGCTCCTGCTGGTTCTCCTTCCGGCCGGTTCGGTCCCGCCCGCGGCGGGGCGTGTCTTCCGCCTCGGGTACTGCCAGGGATTCGCGTTCTTTCTTGTTCTCCTCCACTGGGTTCCGAACCTGCCCCCGGAAAACGTGACGGTCCCGTTCCTCATGTACCCGGCCCTGCTCCTGCTGACGCTCTACCTGGCGGTCTATCCGGCGGTCTGGAGCCTGATCGTCTGGCGGGCGGCGCGGGACCGCCCCTGGATGGCCGTGCTGGCCGCGCCGTCCGCGTGGGCGCTGCTCGAGGCGCTCCGGGCGTTCGGGGTCATCGGGTTTCCGTGGGGAAGTCTCGGCTACAGCCAGTGGGCCGCGCTTCCGTTCATCCAGTTCGCCGAATTCGGCGGCATCTGGGCCGTGTCGTTCGTGGTCGTGCTCGTCAACGTCCTGCTCTTTCTCGCGGTCCGCGGCCGCGGAGCGGGCCGCATCGCCGCCCTCGCCGCCGCCGTCCTCGTCGTCCTCGTTCCCTGGCAGTACGGGCGCGGGAGGCTGGACACCGTTCGGGCCGTCGCCGGTCCGAGCTGGCCGGTGCTCCTCGTGCAGCAGAACACGGGAAACGACAAGTGGGACCCGGAGAAACGGGCTGAAGTGGTGCGGAATCTCGTGACGATGACGCTCGAGCACACGAAGGACACCGATCCGGAAACCCTGGTGATCTGGCCGGAAACGGCCACCCCCACGCTCCTGCTCCTCGACGCGCCCAACTACGGGCTCGTGAAGAGCGCCGCGGCCATGACCCGCCGGCCGATCCTGACCGGGTTTCCCGACACGGACCTGCTCCCGCCGACGCCGCCGTCGACCGCGCCGCCCGAGCGTCGCTACTTCAACGCCGCCGGCCTGATCCTCCCCGGGGAGGGGATCGTCGAGAGCTCGCGGAAGTCGCGGCTCGTGCCGTTCAGCGAGTGGATGCCGATTCCCGGGCTCAACCGGGTCAATTTCGGCCAGAGCAATTTCACGCCGGGGGATTCGCTGCACGTGTTCTCGAGCCTCTCCGCGGCGGGGGCCGGTCCGTCGTTCGCCGTGCTCGTCTGCTTCGAGTCGATCTTTCCGGATCTTGCCCGGAGCGCCGTCCGCGGCGGCGCGCAGTTCCTGGTGAACATCACGAACGACCAGTGGTTCGGCCGGTCGCCCGCCCCGTACCAGCACCTGACGATGGCGGTGTTCCGGGCCGTGGAGAACCGGGTGGGGATCGCCCGGGCGGCCAACACCGGGATCACCGGCCTGATCGGTCCGGACGGGAGTATCCGGCAGGCCACCGGCCTGTTCGAACCGGCGGTCGTGTCCGGCCGGGTCGCGCTGGCCGGCCCGCCCACGTTCTATTCCCGGCATGGAGACTGGATCCTTCTCGTGTCGGCGGTGCTCGCCGCGGGGGCGCTGCTGCTGTCCGGGCGAAGGGTCTCCCGCTGAGATGGGCGCGGCCACGTTCCGCCTCCGCCTCCGCTACGACGGAACGGCGTTTCATGGATGGCAGGTACAGCCGGGGGTCCGGACGGTGCAGGGAGAGGTCGAGCGCGGGCTGGCCACGATTCTCGGCCACCCGGTGCGGATCGCCGGCGCCGGGCGCACCGACCGGGGCGTTCACGCCGCCGGCCAGGTGGCCAGTTTCATGGCGGACACGGCCCTGCCCGACGCGGCGCTGCTCCGCGCCCTGCGCGGGCTCCTGCCGCGCGATGTCGTCGTCGCTTCGCTGGGGCGGGCGCCGGACGGATTTCATGCCCGCTGGAGCGCCGTCGGCCGCAGCTACCGCTATGTGCTCTCGGAGAGGGACACGCCGGCCGCCCGCCGCTACGCGTGGGTGCGGCGCCCGCTGCCCGATGCGGAAACGTTGACGGCCGCCACCGCGCCGCTGATCGGAAGCCACCGGTTCGATGCGTTCACGGTCGGCGAAGGGCGGCGCATGGACACCCGCTGCACCATCCGGAGCCTCGACTGGACCCGGCGGCGGCGGCGCCTCGTCTGCGAGATCCACTCCGACCGTTTTCTCTACCGCATGGTCCGGCTCATCGTGGGATCGATGGTGGCCCTCGAGCGGGAAAACCGCCTGGATCCCGCGGTGGTTTCGGCGGCGCTGGCCGCGGGAGGATTCGACCGGGCCCTGCCCGCCGCGCCCCCGCGCGGGCTGTTCTTCGTCAGGGCCGACTACCCGCCGGACGAAGAGATCGTCCCTGTCGTAAATCGAAGTCCTGATGTAGAATGACCCCCACGGAGGAGGTTGCCAATGAAACTGTTTGTGGACACGGCGAACGTCCAGGAAATCAGGGAACTCGCCGAACTCGGGATCATCGACGGCGTCACGACGAATCCGTCGCTCGTCGCGAAGGAAAAGGGGAGTTACGAGGAGATTCTCAAGGAGATCTGCTCGATCGTCGACGGCCCGATCTCGGCCGAGGTGACCGCCGTCGACGCCGACGGGATGGTCAAGGAAGGCAAGTACTACGCGGCGCTGCACGACAACATCGTCGTCAAGCTGCCGACGATCCCGGAAGGGCTCAAGGCGTGCCGCCGCCTGTCCGACGAGGGGATCCGGATCAATTCCACGCTGATCTTCTCGCCGCTGCAGGCCATGCTTGCCGCCAAGGCCGGCTCGTCCTTCGTGTCTCCGTTCATCGGAAGGCTGGACGACATCGCCGACGAGGGGATGCACGTCATCGAGCAGATCGTCCAGATCTTCAACAACTACAACTTTCCGTGTGAAGTTCTCGTGGCCAGCGTTCGCTCGCCGCTGCACATCGTGCAGGCCGGACTGCTCGGGGCGGACATCTGCACCGTGCCGCACAAGGTCCTGATGCAGATGATCCAGCACCCGCTGACCGACATCGGCCTGGAGAAGTTCCTCGCGGACTACCGAAAATCCAAACAGTAGGCCATGCGTCGTCTCAGCGGACTGATCATCGCATTCATGGCCGGCGTCTTCGCCGTCGCCGTATACCAGAAATTCGATCACGATACCGAGGTCTCGGCGGCGCCGGAATCGACCGCGGTCGCCACCGATGACCGGATCTCGGAGGGGCGCCGGAACGCCATCGTGAGGGCGTCGGAAACGGTCGGCCCGTCGGTGGTGTCCATCACCGCGGTCGAGACCCGGATCGTCACGACCATGCCCCAGGAGTTCGGCCAGCTGTTCGGGCAGTTCTTCGGCTACATGCCGGGCACCTACCAGAGAGACGTTCCGAAGTTCGGCAGCGGGTTCCTGTTCGACGACCAGGGGCATGTCCTCACGAACTCCCACGTCGTTGCGGGGGCCGAGGAAATCCAGGTCACGCTGTCGGACGGTCGCCAGTTCAAGGGGAAACTGCTCGGGGCCGATGCCGGATACGATCTGGCGGTGGTCAAGATCGACGGAGCCGGCCTTCCGCCGGCCCGCCTCGGCCGGTCCGATGATCTCATGGTGGGCGAGTGGGCCATCGCGGTCGGCAATCCGTTCGGCTACCTGCTCGGTGACACCCACCCCACCGTGACCGTCGGCGTGATCAGCGCCATGAACCGGGACATCAAGACCGATGTCCGCGAGGGGGGCGTGTACAAGAACATGATCCAGACCGACGCGGCCATCAATCCGGGCAACTCGGGCGGGCCGCTGGTCAACGCGCAGGGCGAGGTGATCGGCGTGAACACGTTCATCTTTACCCAGGGGGGCGGTTCGCTGGGGATCGGCTTCGCGATCCCGATCGCCACCGCCGCCGCCGTGGCCGACGAGATCATCCGCTACGGGAGCGTGCGCGGCGTGTGGATCGGCATGACGGTCGTCGACCTGTCGCCGTTCGTGGCCCGGCGGCTCGGCGTTGCCGATACGCGCGGCGCGCTCGTGTACAGCATCGAGCGGGGAAGCCCCGCCCATCGGGCCGGCATCCAGGCCGGCGACATCATCCGGAAGATCGGGTCCCGCGCCGTGGCCGACAAGGGCGACGCGTCGCGCGAAATCTTCGGCGCGCGGGCGGGCGACACGGTCCTCTTCACCGTGGAAAGAGACGGAAAGCTGATCGAGATCAGGGTCAAGCTCGAGTCGATGCCGGAGCATTTCTAGGTGATCGAGCGTTACACCCGCCCGGAGATGGGACACATCTGGTCCACGGCGGAGAAGTTCCGCACCTGGCTGGAGGTCGAGGCCGCCGTTTCACAGGCGCTCGAGGAGCGCGGGATCGTTCCCGGCGGAACGGCCGCGGCCATCCGCGCCGCCGGTCCGGTGGATCCGGCCCGCGTCGAGGAACTCGAGGCCACGCTCAACCACGACGTCATCGCGTTCCTCACGGCGGTCACCGAAAAGGCCGGCCCCGAAGCGCGGTACCTCCACTTCGGCATGACCTCCAGCGACCTGCTCGACACCGCGCTCGGCCTGACCCTCCGCCGGGCGGGAATGCAGGTCCGGGCCGGCCTCGTCGACCTGTCGCGGCTGGTCGCCGCCCGGGCCGTCGAGTTCAAGGATCTGGCCTGCGTCGGGCGCACGCACGGGATCATCGCCGAGCCGACCACGTTCGGCCTCAAGCTCCTCGGGTTCCATACCGAACTCGAGCGCCAGCGCGACCGCCTCGACGCGGCCGTGGCCGACACCGCGGTGGGGAAGATTTCCGGCGCGGTCGGCACGTTCACCCATCTCGATCCCGACGTCGAGTCGGACGTCTGCCATCGGCTCGGGCTGGCCGCGGAGCCGGTGTCGACGCAGGTCGTCCCCCGTGACCGCCACGCGGCCCTCGTCACCACGCTGGCCGGGCTGTCCGCCACGCTGGAGCGGTTCGCCACCGAAATGCGCAACCTGCAGCGCTCGGAGATCTCCGAGGCGCTCGAATTCTTCGGCTCCGGGCAGAAGGGTTCGAGCTCGATGCCGCACAAGAAGAACCCGATCACCGCCGAACGGGTGGCGGGCCTCGCCCGCGTCGTGCGCGGCCATGCCGTGGCCGCCCTGGAAAACGTGGCGCTGTGGCACGAGCGGGACATCACGCATTCCTCGGTGGAGCGGGTGATCCTTCCCGACGCGTTCATCACCGTGGACTACCAGATCCACCTGACCGCCCGGATCGTCGAGCGGATGGTCGTCCGCCCGGAGGCGATGTCCCGGAACCTGAACCGCAACGGCGGCATCATCTTCTCGCAGCGCGTCCTCCTCGCGCTGGCCGACGGGGGGCTGTCCCGCGAGGACGCCTACGCCCTGGTGCAGCGGAACGCGCTCAAGGCCTGGGAGGAGGAGGGGTCGTTCCGTGACATCGTGGAGAACGACGCGGAGATCACCGCGCGGCTTTCGCCCGAGGCGCTCGACGACTGCTTCGATCTCGCCCACAACCTCCGGAACGTGGACGCCGTCTTCACGCGCGTCCTCGGCGCGGCGGCAAGGAAGGATGACGATTCCGATGAGTGAAACGCTGACCGCCGAACTGATCGACGTCGGCTCGCCCGACGACGAGGCCCTGCGCGCATTGATGGCGGGTCTCAACCTCCGCCTTCTGCCGGCCGAGGCGCGCCGGGTTGCGGAACTGCTCGGGCGGAATCCGACGAAGGTGGAGCTCGTGCTGTTCGACACGATGTGGAGCGAGCACTGCTCCTACAAGTCGAGCCGCAGCGTGCTCAAGGAGTTTCTCCCCACCGAGGCGCCGAACGTGATCCTCGGCCCCGGCGAGGACGCGGGGATCGTCTACCTGACGACCCACCGCGGCGAGCGCTTTGCGCTCGTGGTGGCCCACGAAAGTCACAACCACCCCTCGCAGGTCGTTCCCGCCGAGGGGGCGGCCACCGGGGTCGGCGGCATCGTCCGCGACGTCTACTGCATGGGCGCGGACGTCGTCGGGGTGCTCGACGCGCTCCGTTTCGGCGACCTGCGCGGGCCGCGCGGCGAGGCCTGCCGGGAGATCGCCCAGGGCGTCGTCACCGGCATCTGGCAGTACGCGAACGCGCTGGGCGTGCCGAACCTCGGCGGCGACGTGACGTTCGACGCCTGCTACGACGAGAACTGCCTCGTCAACGTGGTGGCCGTCGGCGTCGTGAGGGAGAAGGAGATCATCCGCAGCCGGGTACCGGCCGAGGCCCGCAACGAGGAGTACGACCTGATCCTGTTCGGAAAGCCCACCGACGCTTCGGGATTCGGCGGCGCGTCGTTCGCGTCGGCGGTGCTCGAGGAGGCGGAAACGGAACAGAACAAGGGGGCGGTGCAGCTTCCCGATCCGTTCCTGAAACGCGTGCTGGTGGAAGCCACGCGGGAGGCCCTGGCGCTGGCCCGGCGCGAGGGGGCGGCGGTCGGCTTCAAGGATCTCGGCGCCGGCGGGATTGCCTGCGTGTCCAGCGAAATGGCCGCGCACGGCGGTTTCGGCATGGACGTGAATCTCGATCACGAGGCGGAGGACGGCGGTCCGTTTCCGCCGGAAGTCCTGGCCTGCTCGGAAACCCAGGAGCGCTTCGGCCTCGCGGTTCCGCGGCGGATCTCGGAAGCGATCTGCCGCGTCTACAACGAGGACTTCGAACTGCCCCGCCTCTATCCCGGCGCGGCGGCCCGGGTCATCGGGCGCGTCCGCGGTGACGGTCGCTACCGCCTGACCTGGCGGGGCGAAACGATGGTCGACGCGCCGGTGGACACGATCACCGAGGGGATCCGTTACGACCGGCCGGCCCGCCCCGCGCCGGCCCGCGCCGAGCCCGCCGATCCGGAACCGCCGGAGGATCCGGCCCGCCTGCTGCTGGACGTCGTCGGTCACCCGAACGTGGCTTCGCGGGAGACGATCTACCGCCACTACGACACGGAGGTGCAGGGGCGCGCCGTGTTCCGCCCCGGCGAAGCGGACGCCGCGCTGTTCCTGCCGATTCCCGGTTGCCCGGTCGGCGTGGCGGTGTCGGTGGACGGCAATCCGGCCTACGGAGCGCTGGACCCGTACTGGGGAGGGGCCACGGCGGTGGCCGAGTCGATGCGCAACGTGGCGGCCACCGGGGCCGTTCCGCAGTGCCTCACCGACTGCCTGAACTTCGGCAACCCCGAGGATCCGGGCGTCTTTCACCAGTTCCGCGAGTCGGTGCGGGGCCTCGGCGATGCCGCGCGGCGCCTCGGGCTCAAGGGGGAGAAGGATCACCCCGTGCCGTTCGTCTCCGGCAACGTTTCGCTGTACAACCAGTCCGGCGCCGGGCGCGCCGTGCACCCGTCACCGATCGTGGCCTGCTTCGGGGTCATCGACGACTACAGCCGGGCCGTTCCCGGCAGCGCCCGGTCCGAGGATTCGCGCATCGTCCTCGTGGGCAACCGCCGCCGCGAACTCGGGGGGTCGATCTGCTACCGGACCCGCGGCATCGCGGGCGGGCGGCCGCCGACGGTCGATTTCGACCACGAGCGCGGCGTGCTCTACGGCGTGATCGACGCCATCGAGCGCGGCCTCGTCCTCGCGGCGCACGACATTTCGGAGGGGGGCCTGGTGACGGCGGCGTTCGAGATGCTGCCGGACACGGGGCTCGGTCTGGTCCTCGACCTGCCGCGGCGTCCCTTCGGCCTCAAGTTCGACGAGGCGCTCTTTTCCGAATCGGGAGGGTTCGTCCTCGAGGTTCCCGAGGAACACCTGCCGGCCCTCGACAGCGTCTTTCTCCGGTACGGCGTATCGCCGATGGTCATCGGCCGCTTCACCGGGGAGAGCGCGTTCCTCGTCAACGCCGACGGGGAACGCTGGATCGACATGGAAGTCGGCGAACTGGAACGCGCCTGGCGCGGCACCGTTCCGGAATGGATGGCCTGATGGACACAACCCCGCGGGACGATCACAACGCCGTGCGCATCGGCGTGATCCAGTTTCCCGGCGTCAATTGCGAGTACGAAACCGCCCGGCTGCTCGACGAGTGCGGCATGGTGGCGGCCATCCTCCGCTGGAACACGCCGCCGGAAGTGCTCGCCGGGTACGACGGGTTCGTCCTTCCCGGCGGATTCTCCTACCAGGACCGCGTGCGGGCCGGCGCGGTGGCGGCCCGGGACCCGATCGTGGAGCGCCTGTTCGCCGAGGCCGATCTCGGCAAGCCGATTCTCGGCATCTGCAACGGCGCTCAGGTGCTCGTGGAGTCCGGTCTCGTGCCGGGCAACGCCGACGGGCGGACCACCCTGGCGCTCGCCCCGAACCGGATGACCGGACACAGCGGCTACTACTGCCGGTGGGTTCACCTCCGGGTCGAAAAGTCGGGGGAGGAGACGGCGTTCACGTCGCGGTTCGAGGACGGCGCGGTGGTGCCGATGCCGATGGCGCACGGCGAGGGACGGTTCACCACCCGCGACCCCGAGGCGTTCCGCGAACTCGAGGAAAACGGGCAGGTGCCGTTCCGCTACTGCCTCCCGGACGGCGATCCGGCGGTGGCCTTTCCGGACAACCCGAACGGGGCCATGGGCGCGGCGGCGGCGGTGGTGAATCCGCGCGGCAACGTCATGGCGATCATGCCTCACCCGGAGCGCGGCGCCTGGCTGCGCCAGGTTCCGCCGACGCTTCCCGGGCCGTGGGGCGAATCGCGGCGAAACCATCACCGGGACCGAAGCGGGCTCGACGGGCCGGGGCCGGGAAGGCGGATCTTCTTTTCGATGCTCGACTACATACTCTGGCGCCGCGAGCGGCACCGGGCCGGCCGCGAGGCGGAATCGTTCCGCGGCAGCGCTCCGGAAGGCGCGGGGAGGACACGGTGACCTCGCTCCTCCTCACCAAGCGGCTGAAGGTCGCGGATCCGACGGCGATGACCGCGCTCGCCACCCTGCGGGACCGGATGGGAATGGCCGAGAGCATTGCGGGCCTGTCGCGGGACGAACTGTTTCTTCTCAAGGTGGATCTTCCCGCCGACGCGGCGGTCCGCCGCGTGACCGAGCTCGTCAGGGGAACGAACCTGTTCCTGAATCCCAACAAGCACTCCTGGCGGATCGATGCCGGGGAGGGCGCTGGGCCCGACGAAGCGGCGGCCGGGGGAAACGCCCGGGCCTGGCTCCTGGTGCGCGGGATCGAGCCGGACACGAGCCTGCTCGAATCCCTCTGGCGTCACGCGGGCGCCCGGGAAATCACCGATCTCCGGCAGTTCCAGCTGTGGCGCTTCGTCGCGCCGGCCGGGGTGGCGCCGGAAGCGCTCCTGCGCGCGGCCGGGCGGGCCGCCGTCGTCACCGACCGCCGAAACGGTTTTCTCGTCCACCCCGCTTTCCAGGAGGGGAGACTGTACGCCGCGGCCCCGAACCTTTACGATGTCGAATCCCTGCTCACGGAAACTCAACCGGAAGGACTTCCCGCGGAATGATGCACGACGACGACCACTTCAAGGACGCCTGCGGCGTGTTCGGCGCGTTCGGAGTCGAGGCGGCGGCCCATGCCGCGTATCTCGGCCTGTACGCCCTGCAGCATCGCGGGCAGGAGTCCTCGGGCATCGTGTCCTCGGACGGACAGACCGTGTATCTCCACAAGGGAATGGGGCTCGTCGCCGACGTGTTCAACGCCGGCCGGCTCGACGAGCTCAAGGGAAACCTGGCCATCGGGCACAACCGCTACTCCACGTCCGGCGATTCCTCGCTGCGCAATGCCCAGCCGATCCTCGTCAGCTATCACGGCGGGCATCTCGCGGTGGCCCACAACGGCAACATCGTCAACGCCATCGAGCTGAAGAAGGAGATGGAGAAGGACGGCAACATCTTCCAGACGACGAGCGATTCGGAAATCCTGCTGCACCGGATCGCCCGCTCGAAGGCGATGGACTTCGAGTCGGCCCTCGGGCCGGCCATGGACGGGCTCCGCGGGGCGTTCAGCGTCGTCCTGATGACGGAAAAGGCGCTCTACGCCGCCCGTGATCCGCTCGGCTTCCGGCCGCTGTCGCTCGGGCGCCTCAAGGACGGCTGGTGCGTGGCCTCGGAAACCTGCGCGTTCGACATCAACGAGGCCGAGTTCCTCCGCGACGTCGAGCCGGGCGAGATCGTCCGCATCGACGAGGACGGGCCGGTCACGATCCACCGCCTCGCTTCGCCCCGGCAGGCGGCCTGCATCTTCGAGCTGATCTACTTCGCGCGCCCGGACAGCACGGTGTTCGGCGAGAACGTCGACCGTTTCCGGCGCGAGCTCGGCCGCCAGCTGGCCCGGGAGTTTCCCGCCGACGCCGACATCGTGATCGCCGTGCCCGATTCCTCGAATTCCGCGGCGCTCGGCTACGCGGAGGAGTCGGGGCTGCCGTTCCAGTTCGGCCTGATCCGCAATCATTACATAGGGCGCACGTTCATCTCGCCGCGGCAGTTCACGCGCGAGCACGGCGTCCGGGTCAAGTTCAATCCCGTCCGGGCGGTGCTCGACGGAAAGCGGGTCGTGGTCGTCGACGATTCCATCGTTCGCGGAACGACGAGCCGCAAGCTCGTCAAGCTGCTGCGGCGGGCGGGCGCGGCGGAAGTGCATTTCCGCATTTCGTCCCCGCCGATCGTGTCCCCGTGCTATTTCGGCATCGACACGCCCCGCCGGGCCGACCTGATCGGCGCCAGTCACAGCGTCGAGGAGATCGGCACGTACCTCCGGGTGGATTCCATCGGTTACCTGTCGCAGGAGGGGATGCTCGCCTGCGCGGCCAATGCGCCCGGCCACTGCACGGCCTGCTTCGACGAACAGTATCCCGTCCCGCTGACCGACGCGCCGACCGATCGTGTGCACGCTTCCGTGGAACGCTGACGCTTCCGGAACAGGCGCACCGGTGCGGGGGTCACGCTCCGGACCGCGGGGCGCCCGGGGTCGCATCCGGGGGCGGAACGCGGCGTCAACATCGCTCATCTCGTGAGGACTGAACGTGTCGAATGAACTCTTCCGGCAGCGCCGGGAAAAACTGAAGGAGTGGGCCGCGCGGGGTGTTGCGCCGTACGGCTACGGCTACGCGGTGACCCACACCGCCGCGGAGATCCTCGCGGACCAGGACGGCATGGTCGAGGCGCAGGCGAAGGTGGCCGTGGCCGGGCGGCTGATGGCCAAGCGCGGTCACGGCAAGACCTGTTTCGGGCACATCCAGGACCGCAGCGGAAAGATCCAGGTCTACTTCAAGCGCGACGATCTCGGCGCACTGTTCGAGCATGTCGAGGAATACGACGTCGGCGACATCCTCGGCGTTTCCGGCTTCATGTTCCGCACCCGCACCGGCGAAGCGACGATCCACGTGGAGAAGACCGAGCTTCTGGCCAAGAACCTCCGGCCGCTCCCGGAAAAATGGCACGGTCTCACGAACGTGGAAACGCGGTTCCGCCAGCGCTACGTCGACCTGATCGTCAACCCCGACGTTCGCGAGATCTTCCGGATCCGGGCCCGGTTCATCTCCGCCATCCGGAGCTGGCTCGACGAGCGCGATTTCATCGAGGTGGACACGCCGACGCTGCAGCCGGTGTACGGCGGGGCGTTCGCCACCCCGTTCGTGACCCACCACGAGGCGCTGGACATGCCGTTCTACCTGCGGATCTCCAACGAACTCTATCTCAAGCGTCTCATTGTCGGGGGCATGGACCGGGTCTACGAGATCGCCCGCGATTTCCGCAACGAGGGGATCGACCGCACGCACAACCCGGAGTTCAGCCTGCTCGAGTACTACCAGGCCTACGCGGACTACATGGACATCCTGAAGCAGGCGGAGGAGATGCTCGTGCACGCCTGCCAGCAGGCCACCGGAGGCCTGTCCGTGCAGTACGGCGATCACGTCATCGACCTGTCGCCGCCGTGGAAGCAGGCCACGTATTTCGGCCTGCTCGAGGAAGCCACGGGCAGGAACCTCATCGGCGCGAGCGAGGACGAGTTGCGCGCGGTGGGGCGCGAGCACCGGGTGGACATGGGGGGCGCGAAAGGCTACGGCAAGGTCGTCGACACGCTCTTTTCCGACCTCGTCCAGGCGAAGCTGATCCAGCCCACGTTCGTCCTCGACTTTCCCTTCGAGATCTCGCCGCTGGCCAAGCGGAAACGCGGCGAGCCCCGCCTCGTCGAGCGGTTCGAGCTGTTCATCGCCGGCATGGAGGTGGCCAACTGCTTCTCCGAGCAGAACGATCCGGTCGAGCAGGAGCACCAGTTCGACCTTCAGGGGAAGGAGCGCGAGGCCGGCGACCACGAGGCCCAGGTCAAGGACACGGACTACCTGCGGGCGCTCCAGTACGGCATGCCGCCGACCGGCGGCATCGGCTTCGGCATCGACCGCCTGACGATGCTGCTGACGAACAGCCACAACATCCGCGACGTCCTGCTGTTTCCGGCGCTCCGGCCGGAAACGGTGGAGGAGGCGGAGGGTGAGGAAGAGGAGGGGAGTCCCTCCGGGGGCTGATCCGTGCGCTACGAATACTTCATCGCCGAACGCCACCTGCGGAGCAAGAAGAGAACCGGGTTCATCAGCCTCATCGCCTACATCTCGGTGGGCGGCGTGGCGCTCGGCGTCATCGCGCTCATCGTCGTCCTCTCGATGGTCAACGGGTTCGAGGAGGAGGTGCGGGCCCGGATCGTCGGGACGAATGCGCACCTCATCCTGCTGTCCTACGCCGACACAGGGATCGTCGACTACGACGCCGTCCAGGAACGGGTGCGCCAGGTCAAGGGGGTCGAGGGGGTCACGCCGTTCGTGTACGGCAAGGCGCTGCTGTCGCACGAGTCGTATTCCGACGGCGTGATCGTCAAGGGGGTCACGCTGTCGGGGGAGCGCCAGGTGACGACCGTCGCCGACCACATCGATCCGCCGGTCGTCGACTTCGAGCCGCGGCCGGATCCGCGATCTCCGGAGGCCGAAGGGTGGTTGCCCGGCATCGTCCTCGGCCAGCACGTGGCCGAGAACCTCCGGGTCATCGTCGGCGACGTCGTCCTGCTCGCCTCGCCGTTCGAGGGGCGGGCCACTCCGCTGGGCGTCGTGCCGCGGGTGCGCAAGTACCGGCTGGCCGGAATCTTCAAGTCCGGCCTCTATGAATACGACTCCTCGCTCGCCTACATCTCGCTCGAGGAGGGGCAGACGTTCTTCGGCCTCAAGAACTCCGTCACCGGCCTCGAGATCAGGATCCAGGACATGTTCCAGGCGATGGCCTGGGAGGAAAAGGTTCTCGATCATCTCGGCGGCTACCCGTTCCGGATCAACACCTGGATCGAGCTCAACGAGAACCTCTTCGCCTGGATGCGCTGGGAAAAGATCGGCATGGGCATTCTTCTGCTCACGATCGTGCTCGTGGCCGTGTTCAACATCGTGTCGGCGCTGATCATGATGGTGATGGAAAAACGCCGCGAGATCGGCATCCTCAAGTCGATGGGGTCCACGTCCGGCGAGATCATGCGCATCTTCATGGCGGAAGGGCTGGCGATCGGCGGCGTGGGCACGCTCCTCGGTTCGGTCATCGGCTACAGCCTCGCCCTGTTCCTCGACCGCTACCAGATCATCAACCTGCCGGGGGACATCTATTTCCTCGACACGCTCCCGATGAAACTGCAGTGGCCGGACGCGGTGATCATCACCCTGGCCACGCTGTTCCTCTGTTTTCTGGCCACGCTCTATCCCTCCTGGAAGGCGTCCCGTCTGGATCCGGTCGAGGCGATCCGGAACGAGTGAGCGGCGGACCCAAAAACAGGCCCGCCGGGCCGACAAGTGGCGCTGGAACAACCAGTTCCGCCCCTTCAGCCCTTTGACAATCCGCCGATACTTTAATAGGCTGAGGAATGACCATGCCCGAACCCGTGCTGTCGGCCGTAGACCTGCACAAGAGTTTTGCCACCCCCGGCGGCGAGCTGACGATCCTCAGGGGGGTCTCGCTGGCGCCGGAAGCGGGGAAAATCACGGCGATCGTGGGGCCGTCCGGGGCGGGAAAGAGCACCCTGCTGCACATTCTCGGGGCCCTCGACCGCCCCTCGCAGGGCCGGGTGATCGTGGATGGCCAGAATGTTTTCGACTGGAGCGATACAAAGCTGGCCCGTTTCCGTAATGTTTCGGTGGGATTCGTGTTCCAGTTCCATCACCTCCTCACGGAGTTTTCGGCGCTGGAAAACGTGATGCTCCCGGGGCTCATCGCGGGCCACCGGGCGGACACGGTGAAAGCCGAAGCCCGGGACCTGCTCGGCCGGGTCGGGCTGCTGGAACGGGAGGGGCATCGCCCCACCCAGCTTTCGGGGGGCGAGCAGCAGCGGGTGGCCGTGGCCAGGGCGCTGATCAACCGGCCGCGGATCGTTCTCGCCGACGAACCGTCCGGAAACCTGGACCGGGCCTCGAGCGAGGCGCTCCAGGACCTTATTTTTTCCCTGGCCCGAAACCAGGGGGAGACCTTCGTCATCGTAACTCATGACGAAAGGCTGGCCGCGCGGGCCGACCGGGTGATGGTGCTCGAGGACGGGCGGCTGGAGCCGCTCGCCGGACGGCCGTTTCCCGCCGGCGACAGGAAAGCGGAGTTGATGTCATGAACTGTGAAAACTGCGGGAAGAGACCGGCGTCGGTGCACTACACGGCCTACCAGAACAACGAGCCGAAGGAGATGCACATCTGCCAGGAGTGCGCCGTGGACAAGGGGATCATTGTCGACCCGAAGCAGGGGGACAAGTTCTCGATCCAGGACCCGATCATTTCGCTGTTCGGCGACACGTCGGGCTCCGAGGCGCGCATCGGGAAGATCCAGTGCCCCGTGTGCGGCCTCCTCTATTCCGGCTTCCGCGAAACGGGCCGCCTCGGCTGCGCAGCCTGCTACGACGCGTTCAAGGTCCAGCTGCGCCCGTTGCTCCGCCGCATCCACGGAAACCTGAGCCACACCGGTCGCGCTCCGGCCAAGGAGGGGGATTTCATCGATCTCCGCAACCGGCTCGACAGGCTGCAGCAGGACCTGGACCAGGCGATCACCCGGGAGAACTTCGAGCGGGCCGCGCAGCTGCGGGACGAGATGAAGACGCTGCGGGAAGGGGCCGGGAAGGGGGAGGAGCGCGAATGAGCGGCGATCTCTCGACCCTGTTCAAGACCCCCAGCCGCTGGCTCGGGGGCACCGGAAACCATGCCGACATCGTCCTGAGCTCCCGGCTGCGACTCGCCCGCAACCTGTCGCGGGTTCCGTTTCCGCCGCGGGCACGGAAGGAGCAGCTCGCCGGAGTCGTCCAGTCCGCGCTGGCGGCGGCCGGCGAGGTGCCGGCGCTCCGCGGGGCCGGCTACTTCGACCTGAACACGCTCGATCCCATTGCCGGAACGTTCCTCGTCGAACGGCATCTGATCAGCCGCGACCTCGCCCAGGGGAGCCGCCTCCGCGGTGTTCTCGTGGCGCCGGGGGAGGAGCTGTCGGTCATGGTCAACGAGGAGGATCACCTCCGGCTCCAGTCGGTGACGTCCGGGTTCGACCCGGAGGAGGCCTGGAACCGGGTCAGTGCGCTGGAAGAGCTCCTGGATCGGGAAATGGAGTTCGCGTTCAGCCCGGATTACGGCTACCTGACCGCCTGCCCGACGAACGCGGGCACGGGGATGCGGGCCTCGGTCCTCATTCACCTGCCGGCGCTGGTCTTGACGAAGCAGGCCAAGAAAGTCCTGCAAGGTGTTAATGCAGTTGGGCTTGCGGTTCGTGGGTTTTACGGGGAAGGCACGGAGGTCATGGGCAACTTCTTCCAGATCTCCAACCAGACGACCCTTGGCCCCGCGGAACGGGAAATCCTCGACAATCTCGAGAGGGTTTCCCGGCAGCTCATCGACTACGAGAACAAGGCCCGGGACGCCATGGTGCGCTCCGCCCGGGTCCAGGTGGAAGACAAGGTATGGAGGGCTTACGGGACGCTCCGGTACTGCCGATCCATTAGTTCACAGGAGGTCATCAGCCTGTCGAGCGCGGTCCGGTTCGGGCTCGCGATGGGACTGCCGGGTCTGTGCGACCTGGCCGCCCTGAACGAGGTCATGGTCTACTCCCAGCCCGGGCACGTGCAGCAGATGGCCGGCCGATCCATGGAAGCGGCGGAGCGCAACGTGCTCCGCGCCGACTACATTCGCGACAGGTTCCAGGCCTGCGAGTCCGGACGGACCGGCGGCACGCCCGGAACCTGATGTTTCGAGGCGGGTTTAGTCGGCGCCGCAATGCTGGTAGTGTAACAAGCAGGGAGCGGGTGCAGGGAAGCCCGGCTCCGGAGGCCCAAAACGATGCATGACAAATTTACGGAACGTGTCCGCAAGGTGATGTACCTGGCCCGCGAGGAAGCGGCCCGGCTGCAGCACGACTATATCGGTACGGAACATCTTCTGCTCGGCCTGATCCGCGAAGGGGAAGGGATCGCCGCCAACGTTCTTTCGAACCTCGGGCTCGATCTCGACGTCATCCGCCAGGCGGTGGAAAGCATGGTGGCGAGCCCCGGCGGCACGCTCACGATCGGCGAGATACCGTTCACCCCGAAGGCGAAGCGCGTCCTCGAGCTGTCGATCGATGAAGCGCGGCAGCTCGGTCACAATTACGTGGGCACCGAGCACCTGCTGCTCGGTCTGATCCGCGAAGGCGAGGGAGTCGCCGCCCGTGTGCTCCTCGAACTCGGCGTGGATCGCAAGAAGGTCCGCGAGGAAACGCTCCGCCTGCTCGGCGGCACGCCGGCATCGAGCCGGCCGGCGGACGAGGAGAAGGCCGACACACCGGCACTCAACCAGTTCGGCCGCGACCTCACCCAGCTCGCCCGCGAGGGGAAGCTGGATCCGATCATCGGCCGCGAGGACGAGATCGAGCGGGTCATCCAGGTCCTGTCCCGCCGGAAGAAGAACAACCCGATCCTGATCGGCGAACCGGGCGTCGGCAAGACCGCCATCGCCGAGGGACTGGCCCAGAAGATCGTGGAAGGAAAGATGCCGGAAACGCTCCGCGAGAAGCGGATCGTCACGCTCGACCTGGCTGCCGTCGTGGCCGGCACCAAGTACCGCGGGCAGTTCGAGGAGCGCCTCAAGGCGGTCATGAACGAGATCCGCGAATCGAAGGACACGATCGTGTTCATCGACGAGCTGCACACGATCGTCGGCGCCGGAGGCGCGGAAGGCGCCATCGACGCGTCCAACATGCTGAAGCCGGCGCTGGCCCGGGGCGAGCTCCAGTGCATCGGCGCCACCACCCTGGACGAGTTCCGCAAGTACATCGAGAAGGACGGGGCGCTGGAACGGCGTTTCCAGCCGATCATGGTCGACCCGCCCACGGCCGAGGAGGCGGTGGAGATCATCCGCGGCCTGCGCGACAAGTACGAGGCGCATCACGGGGTCAAGTTCACCGACGAGGCGATCGTCGCCTCGGTCAAGCTGTCCGACCGGTACATTTCCGGCCGTTTCCTGCCCGACAAGGCGATCGACGTCCTCGACGAGGCCGGCGCCCGCTCGCGGCTGTCGATGAGCGTCGTGCCGCCGGATCTCCGGGCGATGGAAAAGAAGATCGAGGAACTGGCCAAGGAGAAGGAGTCGGCGATCCAGGCCCAGGAGTTCGAAAAGGCGGCGTCGTTCCGCGACCGCGAAAAGGAGATGCGCAAGCAGCTCGCCAAGCAGAAGCGTGAATGGCACGAAGCCAAGAACCTCCGCAGCCCGACCGTCGACGTGGACGACATCGCCGTCGTCATCTCCAAGATGACCGGCGTTCCGGCCAGCCGTCTCGAGGAGGCGGAATCGGAAAAGCTGCTCCGGATGGAAGAGGAGATGAAGAAGAAGATCGTCGGGCAGGACGAGGCGGTGTCCTCGGTGTCCAAGGCCGTCCGGCGCAATCGCGCCGGGCTGCGCGACCCGCGCCGCCCGATCGGCACGTTCATCTTCCTCGGGCCCACCGGCGTCGGAAAGACGGAGCTGGCCCGGGTCCTGGCCCAGCACCTGTTCGACGATCCCGACGCGCTGATCCGCATCGACATGTCGGAGTACATGGAAAAGTTCTCGGTGAGCCGCCTCGTCGGGGCCCCTCCGGGCTACGTGGGGTACGAGGAAGGCGGCCAGCTCACCGAAAAGGTGCGCCGCAAGCCGTACAGCGTCGTCCTGCTCGATGAAATCGAGAAGGCGCACCCCGACGTCTTCAACACGCTCCTCCAGGTGCTCGAGGACGGCTGCCTCACCGACAGCATGCGCCGGAAGGTCAACTTCAAGAACACGGTCCTGATCATGACGTCGAATCTCGGAGCCCGCCAGATCGGCGGCAAGAGCCAGCTCGGGTTCTCCAAGGGCGACGACAAGACGATGTACGACAAGATGAAGGGAACGGTCATCGAGGAGGTCAAGCGGACCTTCAATCCGGAGTTCCTCAACCGGATCGACGAATTGATCGTGTTCCGGGCGCTCGGGCGGAAGGAAATGGAGCAGATCGTCCACATCCTTCTCGAGGAGGTCACTACCCGGATTTCCGAACAGGGGCTCCATCTTTCGATCACTCCGCAGGCGGCCGCGCTCCTGGTCGACAAGGGGTTCGATCCGCATCTCGGCGCCCGTCCCCTCCGGCGCGCCATCCAACGACTCATCGAGGATCCGCTGGCCCAGCTCGTACTGGAAAGGAAGTTCAAGGCGGGCAACCAGCTCAAGATCGGGCGCAAGGGGGACGAACTCGTATTCGAGGAACGGGCCCCGGGAGAAATGAATGCCGAAAAGGTCAGCCGGGGCGCCTAGGACGGGCGTTCTCCGACTTGGAAGAACAGTGCTGCTCGCCCTCTGCCTTGCGGGGGCGAGCGGCTTTTTGACACCCGCCGTCGTCCGGGCCCAGGAGGCTCGCGAACCGGACACCCGGATCGCACCCGCCGCGGATCCGGTCACCGACAACCGGATCCTGGCCGTCAACGTGTCCGGCGTCGAAACCGTGGACACGCTGCTCGTGCTGAACACGTTCAACGTCAAGCCGGGCGACATCTACCGCATCCAGAACACCCGCGACGGCATCAAGGCTCTCTACCGTCTCGGCCTGTTCGACCAGGTCAAGGTCAACGGCGAACGCACGGCGCAGGGCGTGATCCTCACCGTCGACGTCACCGAAAGCCCGCGCATCAGCGCCGTCGAGTTTCACGGCAACAAGGACGTCGGCGAAAAGGATCTCCGGGAGAAACTGACCGGAGTCGTCGGCAAGGTGGCCACCGGGAAAACGCTCAAGGAAACAACCGACACGCTCGTCGACCTGTACCGCGAGGAGGGGTTTCCCCGGGCCGTGGTCAACGCGCGGTTCAACCCGGGCACGCGGCGGAACGACCGTATTCTCACGATCGACATAGAGGAAAAGTCGAAGGTCCGCATCACCTCGATCGTGTTCACCGGCAACGAGCACTTCAAGGACAGCGACCTCCGCGGCCAGATGGACACCCACCAGAAATCGTTCTGGCACAAGGGCTACCTGAAGCAGGACAAGCTCGACGCGGACCTGGACAAGATCCGCACCTTCTACCAGCGCAAGGGCTTCCGCGACGTGCGGGTCCTGAACCACGAGGTCGATTACGCCGCGGACGGGCGGACCGCCCGGGTCGTGATCCACCTGACGGAGGGGCCGCTGTACCGGATGGGGCCGGCGAGCATCGAGGGGAACAAGCTGCTGCCCACCGCCGCCCTCGAGCGGCTGCTGAAGTTCAAGGAGGGGGAGCACTACAACCGCCAGAAGATCGATGAATCGGCCGGCGAGATCGGCGGCGTCTACGCGGACCGCGGTTACCTGTACGCCCAGGTGGATCCGGTGGAGCGGATCGACTCGGCCACCGTGTTCATCACCTACAGGATCGAGGAGCAGGAGCCGTCCAAGGTGCGGGAAATCCGCATCGCCGGCAACACGCGCACCAAGGAAAAGGTGATCCGCCGCCAGCTCTACATGTTTCCCGGCAGCACGTTCGACCGCGCGCTCCTCATCCGGAGCCAGCGCGAACTGTTCCAGCTCGGTTTCTTCCAGGACGTCCAGGTCGACTTCCGCCCGCTGCCGAACAGCTACGACGTGGACCTCGTCCTCGACGTGAAGGAAAAGCCGGTCGGCACCGCCTCGGCCGGGGCGGGTTTCTCCAGCCAGTCCAAGCTGACCGGGTTCCTCGAACTCGGCCACCCGAACCTGTTCGGAAACGGCCAGGCCGTCAACATCCGGGTGGAAAAGGGGAGCCGCACGACGAACTTCGAGCTGTCGTTCACCGAGCCGTGGTTCCTCGACACGCCGACGACGCTCGGCATGGACCTCTATCACACCCGCTTCATCAGCGATCTCTACGAGACGCGCCGCACCGGCGGCGCGGTGCGCGCCTCCCGGCCGATCCCCGGAGTGCCGTACGCCCGGGCGTTCGGCAACTACACGTTCGAGAACACGGACGGGCTGTCGCGGATCACCGTCGACGAGAGTCTCCGCACCGGAACCACGGTGGAGACAATCAATTCCGAAGGGGACACGGTGCGCACCACCCTGCTGTCGCGGACGATCTCGACCCCGGATCCGATCCTCTTCGACCGGTCCGGCCGGAACACATCGAGCCTGACGCTCGGCGTGTCCCGCAACTCCACCGACCATCCGACCTATCCGAGGACGGGAATGTCGTCGGTGATCACCACCGAGATAGCCGGCGGATTCCTGCAGGGAGACATCTCGTTCCAGAAGTACATTCTCGACAACCGCCTCTACTTCCAGGCCCTGAACGCCCCGAAGTTCACGAAGCCGGCGTTCATGTTCCGGGTCCAGATGGGCGGCATCGGGTTCAACGGGCGCCAGGATCCGCTCCGCGTTCCCCTTGCTCCGTCGGACACCACGGAGACCGGCGACCCCAAGGATCCCGAAGATCGGGCGTTCACGACCGAGTCCCTCGAGCTGTTCCGCCTGGGCGGCACGCAGCGCCAGGCCCTGCGCGGGTATCGGGACTACGAAGTCGTGCCCGCGGAGAACGTCCGGGCGCGGACCATCATCGACACCCTGATCACCCGCACCGAAACGATCGGGGAGAGGGGCATCAGCACGACGGTCTTCGACACGACGACCTCGTCCCGCTTCGTGTACGATACGTTCCCGGGCGGGCGGTACTACTCGATCGTGACCATGGAACGCCAGTTCACGATCGCCGAACCGCTGCACGGCGTCTTCTTCGCCGAAGCGGGAGGCACCTGGAACCGCCTCCAGGACGTGTCTCTCGGAGATCTGCACAAGTCGATCGGGTTCGGTATCCGCATGGAGATCCCGCTGCTCGGGCAGGTCGGGTTCGACTACGCCTACGGCTTCAACCGGTTGAACCGCGAAGACGACCCCGCCAGCGGGGGTGGAAAGTACAACAAGCGGGGCTGGCAGCCGCACCTGCTGTTCGGGCGATTTTTCTAGTTTCCACGCCTTTCTGACGACACTCGAGTCCTTTGTAATGGGGAGGAATGCACCATGTCACGCCGGTTCGGGATTTGGGCCTTGTTTTTGGCCGGAACTCTGCTAAACTGCGCCACCGTTCATGTTACAGCGGTTTTGGCCGCCGAGTACAAGCTCGGATACATCGATTCCGAGCGCATTTTCACGGAGTATCAGGCCACCCGGGATGCCCAGGGCCAGTTCAACCAGGACCTGGAAGGCTGGGTCAAGCAGCTCGAGACGAAGCAGGCCGAAATCGAGAAGCTGCGCAAGGAGTTCGAGGCCCAGCGTCTGATGCTCTCCGACGCGCGGCGCAAGGAGAAGGACGAGGAACTCCAGGCGAAGATCGCGGAGTACAGTCAGTTCGAGCGGGAAATCTGGGGTCCGTCCGGCAAGGTGGCCCAGCGGAACCAGCAGCTGACCCAGCCGATCATCTCCAAGATCAAGGAAGTCGTGGAGCGCATCGCCGACGCCGAGGGATTCTCGATCATTTTCGATGCCGCCGACGGCAACCTCGTGTACGGCGAACCCGGACTCGATCTGACGGACCGCATCGTGACCGAATTGAACGCGGCGTCGGGAACGGCGCCGCGCTGACACATAACGCAACAGGCCATCTGGTGTGTCCAGGCCGGATGTCGAGGTAGAAAGTGCCCAAAATCCGCCTGTCAGAAATCGTCGCCCTCATCGGCGGCACGATCACCGGATCGGAAGACCCGGAGATCACCGGCGTGTCCGGCATCCGCGAAGCGGGGCCGGGGCACCTGACGTTCCTGGCCCACCCCCGCTATTCCGCCTACATGGAGTCCACCCGGGCCACCGCGGTCATCGTGCCGGAGGGGCACGGCGGAGGCGACGGGCCGCTGCTCGTCCGCGCCGCCGACCCGTATTCGGCGTTCCTCAAGGCCATCCGCCTGTTCGGACAGGACCGGCCCGAGTGCGCGCCGGGCATCCATCCCTCCGCAATCGTCGATCCTGCCGCGAAGCTCGGGCAGGACGTGTCGATCGGCGCCGCCGCCGTCGTTGAAGCCGGTGTCGTCCTCGAGGACCGTGTCGTGATCATGGCCGGCGTGTTCGTCGGCCGCGATGCCGTGATCGGAGAGGACACCTTCATCTATCCGAACGTGACGATCCGCGAAAAGTGCCGCCTCGGCCGCCGGGTCATCGTGCACCCGGGAGCGGTCATCGGCAGCGACGGGTTCGGGTTCGTCAGCGACGGGGGATCGCGGCAGAAAGTGCCCCAGGTCGGCATCGTCGAGGTCCTCGACGACGTGGAGATCGGCGCCAACACGACGATCGACCGCGCCACGACCGGCGTCACCCGGATCGGAAAGGGCGTCAAGATTGACAACCTGGTGCAGGTCGGCCACAACGTCGTCATCGGCGAAAACTCCGTCGTCTGCGCCCAGGTGGGGATATCCGGTTCCACGGAAGTCGGCCGCGACGTGACGCTGGCCGGCCAGGCCGGCCTCGTCGGGCACATTCGGATCGGCGACGGGACGCTCATCGGCGCCCAGGCCGGCGTGACGAAATCCATCCCGGCCCGGGTCCGCGTGTCCGGATACCCGGCCGCGGAGCACGAGTCGGCGTTGAAGGTCCAGGCGCTGACCCGGAAACTTCCCGAACTGTTCCAGATCGTCCGGGATCTCAGGGCGCGCATCGACGAACTGGAAAAGGAACTCGAGAAAGCGAGAGAGAAGGTCTAGTGAATCCCACCCAGAAGACACTGGCCGCCCCGGCCTCGTTCACCGGGGTCGGTCTGCACACCGGCATGGCCACCACGCTCACGTTCAAGCCGGCCCCCCCGAATTCAGGGGTCACGTTCGAGCGCGTCGACCTCGATGGACGCCCGCGTATTCCGGTCTGCCCGGAAAACGCGGTCTACGACCCCGCGTCCGCGCGGCGCACGATCCTCCGGGCGAACGGGGCGGAGGTGCACACCGTCGAGCATGTCCTGGCGGCGGTGGCCGGGCTGGGGCTCGACAACCTGACGATCGAGATCGACGGGAACGAGGCGGGCGAACCGGCGGACGGATCGGCGCTGCCGATCGCGGAGTCGCTGGTCAGGGCGGGCATCGTCGACCAGGACGTGGAGCGCCGCTTCATCCGAATTCCCGAGCCGGTCACGCTCCAGCAGGGCAACGTGGAACTCGTCGGCATCCCGCACGAGGGGCTGCGCATCTCGTTCACGATCGAGTACGACAGCCCGGTGGTCGGCACGCAGCACGCGGCGTTCGACATGTCTCCGGAGACGTTCCTGCGCGAGATCGCGCCGGCCCGGACGTTCGTCATGCACCGGGACATCGAATCGCTGAAGGGCGCCGGGCTGATCCGCGGCGGCAGCCTGGACAACGCGATCGTCATCAAGGACGACGGGATCGTCAACGCCACCCCGCTCCGGTTCCGCGACGAATTCGTCCGTCACAAGATCCTCGACCTCCTCGGCGACCTCTTCCTCCTCGGCCGGCCGCTGCTCGGCCACGTGATCGCCCGGCGCTCCGGGCACGCGTCGAACGTGGAGTTCGTGAAGAAGATCAACGAGGCCGGCGACCGCGCCGCGAGCTTCACCGGCCTGCCGCCGGTGCCCCAGGAGGGGAAGACCCCGCCGTGGAACATCGACGCGATCATGACGATCATGCCGCACCGCTATCCGCTGCTGCTCATCGACCGGATCGTGGACATGACGGAGGACCGGGTCGTGGGCCTCAAGAGCGTGACGATCAACGAGCCGTTCTTCAACGGCCACTTTCCCGGCCACCCGATCATGCCCGCCGTGCTGATCGTCGAGGCGATGGCCCAGTGCGGCGGCGTCCTGCTGCTGAACAAGGTGCCGCGCCCGCGCGAAAAGCTCGTCTACTTCATGGGGATCGAGAAGGCGAAATTCAGGAAGCCGGTGCGTCCCGGCGACCAGGTGCGCTTCGAGCTGTCGCTGCTGAAGCTCAAGGGGCGCATCTGCAAGATGGCCGGCCGCGCCTATGTCGGCGACGCCCTCGTGGCCGAGGCGGAACTCATGTCCACCGTGGTCGATCGCTGATCGTGGCTACCGTCCTCCATCCCACCGCCGTCGTGGATCCGAAGGCCGAGCTCGGCTTCGACGTGGAGATCGGGCCGTACGCCATCGTCGGGCCGAACGTCCGCATCGGCCCGGGCACGACCGTCGGCGCCCACGCCGTGATCGACGGTCACACGACGATCGGCCGGGACTGCCGCATCTTTCCGAGCGCCGCGGTGGGCGGCGCGCCGCAGGACCTCAAGTTCCGCGGCGAGCGCACGTACCTCACGGTCGGCGACCGCACCGTCATCCGCGAGTTCGCCACGCTGAACGTGGCCACCGAGCCGGAACAGTCCACCGTGGTCGGCGCGGACTGCCTCCTCATGGCCACGAGCCATGTGGCCCACAACTGCCGCCTCGGGGATCACGTGATCCTGGCCAACGCCGTGAACCTGGCCGGCCATGTCACGATCGAGGACTGGGCCATCATCGGCGGCGTCACGCCCGTGCACCAGTTCGTGCGCATCGGCTGCCATGCCATGGTCGGCGGGGGATCGCGCATCCCCCAGGACGTCACGCCGTACACGATGGCCGCCGGCAACCCTCCGGTGCTCGGGGGGATCAACAAGGTCGGCCTGGCCCGTCGCGGTTTCGCTCCCGGGACGATCGACGCGATCAAGAAGGCCTACCGGATCATGTTCCGCAGCGGCCTTTCCGTCGACGCCGCGCTGACCAGGGCGCGTTCCGAACTGGACGTCACGCCGGAAGTCGCCCGTTTCCTCGACTTCTTCGAGGGTTCCGAGCGCGGCATCACCCGCTGACCGCGATGCGTCTCGGGGTCTGCGGCACCGGCTTTCTCGGCTCCCGCCACGCCGCCAAGCTGGCCGCCCGCGGCGACGGACCGCTGCTCCTTCATGACCGCGATATCGCCCGCGCCCGGGCGCTGGCCGGGGAACTGTCCGCGGAAGCCGTGGAGTCGTTCGACGCCCTGCGCGACCGCTGCGACGCCGTGGTCGTGGCGGCGAGCACCGACGCGCACGCCGCGCTGTGCGTGGCCCTCCTCGAGGCGGGATGCCACGTCCTCGTGGAAAAACCGATCGCGTCCACCCTGGCCGAGGCGGACCGGATGCTCGCCGCGGCCCGCGCCGCCGGGCGGGTGCTCATGGTCGGGCACGTGGAGCGGTTCAATCCGGCCCTGGCCGGTCTGCCGGCCCGTCTCAAGGGCACGCGGTTCATCGAGGGGCACCGCCTCGCCGAGTTCAAGCCGCGCAGCCTCGACGTGGACGTGGTCCTCGACCTGATGATCCACGACATCGACATCGTGCTGTCCGTGGTCGGCGAGTTTCCGTTCCGCATCGACGCCGCGGGCACGCCGGTCTTGACCGGCCGGGTCGACATCGCCAACGCCCGCCTCCAGTTTCCCGGGGGCGCGGTGGCCAACCTGACCGCGAGCCGGGTCAGCCTGACCCGGACGCGGAAGATCCGCTTTTTCATGCCGGAACACTACGTTTCGGTGGATCTCGCCGAAAAACGCGCCGGCGTGTACGGCCTGCGCCCCGGTCCCGAGGAGGAGTTCGCCGCGCGGATCACCCATGAATCCGTGACCGGCGACGGTTCCGACGCTCTCGAGGCGGAGCAGGCCGCGTTCCTCGCCGCCTGCCGGGGCGAGGCGCCCGTCGTCGTTCCCGGCGAGGACGGACGGGCGGCGCTGGCCGTCGCCCTGGAGATCGCGAACCGGCTGGCCGGCCGGCCGACCTAGGCGGAGGCCTTGAAACCGCTCCGCATCTTTCTCTGCGCCGGCGAGGCCTCCGGAGACCTCCACGCCGGATCGCTCGCCGCGGAAATCCGGAAGCTCGCCCCCGACGCCGTCATCGAGGGGGTCGGCGGGCCGGCCATGCGGGAGGCCGGCGTGACGCTCGTGCGCACGAACGACGAGTTTGCCGTGCTCGGGATTTCCGAGGTCGTGTCGCGCCTTCCGTTCTTCATCCGGGTCCTTTCCGAGTTCGAGCAGAGGTTCCGCACATCGGCCTACGACCTCGTGATCCCCGTCGACTTTCCGGACTTCAACATCCGCCTCGCCGCCCGGGCGAAGCGGGCCGGCATCCCGGTCCTCTGGTACATCAGTCCCCAGGTCTGGGCCTGGCGCGGCGGGCGGGTCCGGACCCTGGCCCGCATCGTGGACCGGATGATCGTGGTGTTTCCGTTCGAAACGGAGATCTACGAAAAGGCGGGTGTGCCGGTGGAATGCGTCGGCCACCCGCTCCTCGAGCACGTGGGCTCCACCCGGTCGAAGGAGGAGGTGCGGCGCGAACTCGGCGTTCCCGACGGCAGCCCGCTCGTGGCATTCCTGCCCGGGAGCCGCGTCCAGGAGGTCGAGCGGATCCTGCCCGACATGGCCCGGGCCGCCGCGCTCCTCGAACGGCGGGGGATCCGCTGCGTGGCCAGCCGGGCGCGATCGGTGCCGGAGGCGGTGATGCGGCGCGTCCTCGACGGGGCCGGCCGGTCCGTTCCGGTCCGGGACGGATCCCCGTACGATCTCGTGGCCGCCGCCGACGTCGCGGTCGTCACGTCGGGAACCGCCACGCTGGAAACGGGGCTGCTCGGAACACCGCCGATCGTCGTCTACCGGATGGCCCGCCTCTCGTGGCTGGTGGCCCGGAACATGGTGAAGATGCCGTACATCGGCCTGGTGAACATCGCCGCCGGAAAGAAGGTGGCGCCGGAACTGCTCCAGGACGACGTGACCGGCGAGCGGATCGCTGCCCAGGTGCACGAACTCCTCGACGATCCGGAGCGCCTCGCGGCGATGCGCGCCGACCTGGCCGGCCTCGCCGCGCGGCTCGGCGGCCATGGCGCCTCGGCGCGCACGGCCCGGGCGGCGCTGGACCTGGCGCGGGAGGGGAGGAAACGCTCATGACCGTCGGCGGCGACCCGATCGATGCCCCGCGCGGCGATACCGCGCCCTCCTTCCGCGAGTCGCTCCTCACGGCGTTCGGCGACCTGGCTTTCCGGGTCACGGACCGCACGGCGGGCGCCGCCGTGCACGGGGCGGAGCATCTCGAGGCCGCCCGCCGCCACCCGCGCGGCGTGATCTACGCGGGCTGGCACGGCCGGCTTCTCGTCGGCGCCCAGGCGCTCAAGAACCGCGGCGTGGCGGTGATGGTGAGCCTGAACCGCGACGGAGAGCGGATCGCCCGGCTGGTGGCCCGCCACGGCTTTGTTCCGGTCCGCGGCTCCACCTCGCGGGGAGGGCGCGAGGCGCTCCGCGAGATGGCGGCACTGGCCGGCCGCGGCGTCCGCGAGATGGCCTTCACGCCGGACGGGCCGCGCGGCCCGCGGCACGCCGCCCAGGCCGGCGTGGTGCGCCTGGCCGCGCGGACGGGATTCGTGATCCTTCCGGTCGGCGTATCGGCGCACCCGGGGCGATTCCTGGGGTCGTGGGACCGGTTTCTTCTTCCCTTGCCCTGGGCCCGGGTCGTTCTCGTGTACCGCGCGCCGCTCGACGTTCCGGCCGATCCGGACGAAGACACGGTGGAGGCGCTGCGCCGCCGCGTGGAAGAGGAGATGAAGGCCGCGGAAGACGCGGCGGACCGGGCGGCGGGATGGGCGTCATGAAGCGCGCCTACCGGACGATCACCGGGGCGCTGGAGTGGCCCGCGGCGCCGTTCGTGCGCGCCCTGGCCGGAGCCGGGGCCGGCGGGCGGGCCGGGAGGCTGCCCCGCGTGTCCGGCGGCGCCTGGATCCATGCCGCGTCGGCGGGAGAGGTCCGCGGTATCGTGACGCTCGCCCGGCAGCTGTCCGCTGCGGCGGACGTCCTGATCACCGCGCACACGGCGGCCGGACTCCGCGCGGTGGAAACGCTGCTGCCCGCGGTCGCCCGGGCGCGGGCGCCGTTCGATTTTCCCCGCGCGGCCCGCCGGGCGTTCGAGTCCGCCGATCCGGCGCTGCTCCTCGTCGCGGAAACGGAGATCTGGCCGAACCTGTTCGACGCGGCGGCGCGGCGCCGCATTCCCCTGGTACTCGTCAACGCGCGCATTTCGGACCGCACGATCGGCCGCTACCGGCTGCTCGGGTCGCTGATGCGGCCGCTGCTGGCGCGGGTGGCCGCGGTGGCCGCGCAGACGGAGCAGGATGCGGCGCGCTTCGCGGCGCTCGGCGTTCCCGCGGAACGGATCGCGGTGACCGGCAACATGAAGCATGATCTCGCCGGCGCGGAGACGGCGGAGGGCACGCCGTGGCCGGGAGACTCTCCGCTCGTCGTCCTCGGCAGCCTGCGCGAAGGGGAGGAGGAACCGCTGGCCGAAGCGCTGTCGCGGGTGGCCCCGGGCGTTCCGGGCCTCCGCATCGTGGCGGCACCGAGGCACCGGAACCGCCGCGCGGCGGTGGGGCGCGCGTTCCACGCCCGGGGCTTTCCGCTGTCGTTCCGCAGCGAAGGCGGCCCCCGTCCCGGCGACACGGTGCTCGTCCTCGACACGATGGGGGAGCTCAACGCGTTCTACGCCGCCGCCGGCGTGGCCTTCGTCGGCGGCACCTGGGAACCGTTCGGAGGTCACAACGTCGTCGAGCCCGCGCATTTCGGCGTGCCGGTGATCCACGGACCGTTCACCGCGAACTGCGCCCTCGAAGCGGAGGCACTGGACCGGTTCAACGCCTCCGCGGTGGTGTCCACGCTCGAAGACCTCGCCGCGGCCTTCCGCCTGTTCCTGACCGACGCCGACGCCCGCGGCCAGGCCGCGGCCGGGGCCCGGCAGGCGCTCGGAATCCTGGCCGGGTCCACGCGGCGCACGCTGGATTTCCTCGAGAGGCGGGGCGTGCCGGCGCTGCGCCGCGGCGACTGACCATGCTGCCGCCGCGGTTTTCCGAACGACCTTCGGCGGGACTCCGCCTCCTCGCCGGGGTCGCCGGGCCGTTTCTCGATCTCCACCGGATCCTTCACGATCGGGGAGTTCTCGGGTCGTGGCGCGCGGCGGTGCCGGTCGTCAGCGTGGGGAATCTCACGGTCGGCGGCACCGGCAAGACGCCATGCGTCCTCTGGCTCGCGCGGGCGCTCCGCGCGCGCGGCCGGCGCCCGGCGATCCTGTCCCGCGGCTACGGCCGGACCGCGACCGGGATCCATGTCGTGACCGCGGCAAGCACGCCCGCCGCGGCGGGGGACGAGCCGCTGGAACTCGCGGCCGCCCTGCCCGACGTGCCGGTCCTCGTCGGCCGGGACCGGCGGGCCACCGCCCGCCGCTCGGTGAGCGCCGGCGGGATCGATCTGCTCCTCCTGGACGACGGTTTCCAGCACCGCCCGCTGCACCGGGACCTCGACATCGTCCTCCTCGACGCGGCCGCCCCGTTCGGCAACGGACACCGCCTTCCGGCGGGTCCGCTCCGCGAGCGGCCGGAAGCGCTCCGCCGCGCCCGGATTCTCCTGCTGACCCGGGCCGACCGCGCCGGCGACCTGGCGGCGACGCGGCGGCGGCTGGCCGACCTGGCGCCGGACGCGTGGATCTCCACCGCCGAGCACGGGCCGGCCGGGCTCGTTCCCCTCGATCCGGCGGTGGACGCCCCGCCCCCGGTGGCGGGGCAGGAGGTGATCGTGGCCGTCGGCGTCGCGGATCCCGCCGCGGTGGCCGGAACGGTGCGCGCGCTAGGCCTTGCGGTGGGGGAACTCCTGTCGTTCGGGGATCATCACCGCTTCGACGCCGCGGACCGGCACCGGGTGGACGCGGCGCGGAACGGGCGGCCGGTGGTGACCACGGCCAAGGACGCCGTGCGCTGGAGGGCGTCCGGGGTGTCGGGCGCGGGGTGGTGGGTGGCGCGGGTCGCGTTCCGGCCTGCGGAGCCGGAGGAACTCCTGGCCCGGATTCCGGGGACCGGCTGAACGGAGCGGCACGCCGCGATCCGCCCGGGAGCCCGCGGAGGGACGGGGCGCATCGAGGCCACGCAACCCCGGCGGTCAGGAGATCGCCGGCAGGGCGGCGGTTCCTCCCGGCGCATCCCGGACAAGCGAACGCCGGGCGACCCGGGTCCCTGGAAGGGGAGCGATTTTCTCGGTGAAAATCAACGGACCCGTATCGACGCCCGGCGCTGGCCACATCCGTCGTCCGGGAGCCCCGGAGAGGGGGGCTCCCGCATGTTCAATGTCTTCTAGTCGTCGGCGTAGTCGGCGAAACCCACCACGAGACCGGCCTTGAGAACGATCTTGTCGTGGCTCGTCTCCTCCTCGCCGTAGAGCGTGATCGTGGCGTCGGTCACGTACTCGCCGCCGGACACCAGCGCGCCCAGCAGCGCGCCCCGTGTCTTCCATCCGGCGGGCACCGCGAGGATGGCGCCGGAGCCGAGGCCGCCGGCGGGAACGAGCGCGTTCATCGGAAGGTCGAGATCCTCGACGTCCACGGTGCCGTTGCCGTCGAGATCGTTCTTCGAGAAATCCAGCGTGTACCGGGTGAACGTCACCGATCCGAACGCGCGGTCCGGACGGAGCGACAGGGCCGGATCGTGCGCCCGGCTCTGGAACTGGATGACGACGTAGTCGATCGGGATGTAGTCGTCGGCGGGATCTTCCTTGTCGCTGCCGTAGTTGTAGAGATCCGACAGGAGCGGAAGGTTGTTGTTCACCGAGGCCACCTGGACGATGTTCCGGGTTCCCTCGTCGTCATCTCCGGCGCACCCGGCCAGGCCGAGAGCGACGGTCGTGGCAAGACCCAGGACCAGGATCGCGCCGAGCCCCTTCCGGACGTCATCAAACCGCTTCATTCCTTCTCCTCCTCATTGCCGCCGCTTTGATGAGCGGGCGGTCGCTTGAACGACGGACGTGCCGGTTCGGCGTGCACACCGGCTGGACTTCATTTGGCAATCGTTGTGCCGGTTGCCCCGGTTTTCTTCGCCGATCGTTCCATCCCGCGGTGGAACAGGGGTTTCCGGTTCAATATCCGCCCGATCTCCCGGAATCGGATCCCGGTTCGAGCGCTCCGATCGTGCATTCCGCAATGTCCTCCGGGCGAAGTGCCCCCCGGCACGGGCGGCCGGGCTCGGGTTTGTCCGCGGGAAGACGCCGCGTTATAGTCATTTTCGGCCGGTTGATCGCGGATATGAGTGAATATGAGCCGGGCCCTCCGGGTCCGGGGAGATCCCTTGGTTCAGGTTCGCACCGACATTCTGATCCTGGGCAGCGGCATCGGAGGCCTCACCCTGGCCCTGCGCTGCGCCGAATGGGGCGATGTCGTCGTCGTCACGAAGAAAAACCGCTCGGAATCGAACACGAACTACGCCCAGGGGGGCGTGGCCAGCGTTCTCTCTCCCGACGATTCCTTTGCCCTGCACATCCAGGACACGCTCGAGGCCGGCGACGGGCTCTGCCACCCGGACGCGGTGGAAACCGTGGTCCGCGAAGGCCCCGACCTCGTCCGCGAACTCATGGAACTCGGGGTCCGTTTCTCGCGCGACGAGCACGGGGACCTGTCCCTCGGCCGCGAGGGGGGGCACACGCGGCGGCGGATCGTCCACGCGGCCGACCAGACGGGGCGCGAAATCGAGCAGGCCCTGCTGCGGGCGGTGGCCGCGAAGAGCAACATCCGGCTCTTCGAAAACCATGTGGCCGTGGACCTGCTGGTGGAATCAAGGTTGCTCGGCACCGGGCGGCGCCCTCCCGGCGAAGACACCTGCTGGGGCGCCTACGTGCTCGACGCGGCCACCGGCCGGATCGAGCCGTTCATGGCCGCGGTCACCTGCCTGGCCACCGGGGGCACCGGGAAGGTCTACCGCTACACGTCCAACCCGGACATCGCCACCGGCGACGGGATCGCCATGGCCCACCGGGCCGGGGCCGCGGTCGGCAATCTCGAGTTCGTCCAGTTCCATCCGACCTGCCTGTATCACCCGGAGGCGCGTTCGTTTCTCGTTTCCGAGGCCGTCCGCGGCGAAGGGGCGATCCTCCGGACGCTCGACGGCCGTGCGTTCATGGCGGACCATCATCCGAAGGCGGATCTCGCCCCGCGCGACATCGTGGCCCGGTCGATCGACATGGAAATGAAGACGCGGGGAGAGCCGCACGTTCACCTCGACGCGACGCATCTCGGCGAGAAGAAGCTGGTCGAGCGGTTTCCGCACATCATGGCCACCTGCCGGCGCTTCGGCATCGACCCGGCCGCGGCGCCGATTCCGGTCGTGCCGGCCGCCCATTACATGTGCGGCGGCGTGGTGACCGACCTGTCGGCCCGCACGAACCTGAAGCGGCTGCTCGCGGTGGGGGAGGTGTCGATGACCGGCCTGCACGGAGCGAACCGCCTGGCCTCGAACAGCCTGCTCGAGGCGCTCGTCTTCGCCCGCCGGGGCGCTGGCACGGCGCGCGACCTGCTGCAGGGCGCCCGGGTGCCCCGCCCCGCCGCGTGGGTGTCGCCGACGGCGTCGGAGGTCAAGGAAAAGGTGATCGTGGACCACAACTGGGACGCCGTGCGCGGCCTGATGTGGGACTACGTGGGGATCGTCCGCAGCGACGAGCGCCTGGCGGGGGCCCTGGCCCGCCTTCGGATCATCCGCGAGGATGTGGAGGCGTTCTACCGCCGTTTCACGGTGGATACGGATCTCGTCGAACTGCGCAACATCACCCTTCTCGCGGAATTGATCGTTTTGTCGGCCGCGGCGCGGAAGGAGAGCCGCGGGCTGCATTTCACGCAGAATCATCCGGAGCGCGACGACCGGGCCTTCCAGCGTGATACTCTCATGCTGCGCGGCCGGGACGTGACGTTCGGGCCGCGGATCGGCGCCGGCGTCGAAGCGCCGGAAGGCCCGTGAACGGAGACGGCAGAGTGGACGAGGAAACACCCGTCGATTTCAGCGATCTGGTGGATGCGATCTGCGCGGACGATTCGCGCTATCGGGCCGGGGCGTATTACTTCGTCCGCGAGGCGCTCGACTACAGCGTGAACCGCCTTCCGGAGCACCGGCACATCACCGGAGCGGAGCTGCTGGAAGGGGTCACGCTCCTGGCCTTCGAGCGCTTCGGCCCGATGTGCCGCACGGTCCTCAATCACTGGGGGCTTCACGACGGGAAGGATGTCGGCGAAATCGTCTTCCGGTTGATCGGCGCCGGAATCATGAGCCGGACGGAAGAGGATTCGCTGGAGGATTTTTCCGGCATCGTCCGTTACGACGATGCGTTCGAATCGGAGTATCGATGGTAGGACTCGAATCGGAGTGTGCACGGTGAGCCGTCACGACAGGGACTGGCGGGACCTCAAGGAAATCATGGAGCACATGCTCCGCGATGCCACCCGCCCGGCCATGGGCGGGAGCATGGTGTGGCATCCCGCCACCGACGTCTACGAAACCGAAAAGGACCTGGTCATCCGGCTCGATGTAGCCGGCGTGAGGCGGGACGACCTCAAGGTCGTCGTCGCCGCCTCGGAAGTCGTCGTCCGGGGAGTACGGCGCGACACCGTGCCGCCCGGGAAGAAGCATTTCTACAAGATGGAGATCACGCTGGGGCCCTTCGAACGGAAGGTTCCCCTGCCGGACGGCACCCGGATCACCGAGGTGCAGGCCACGTACCGCGACGGCATCCTGGAAGTGCGCTGCCGCAAGAGCGCGGGCGGGCCGACCGGCGAAGTGACCATAGAGATTCTCTAGGAGACCATGGTGCCCCAGAAAAAGAAGAAGGACGCTTCGTCGCCCGAGCCGGAGGTCGTTTCGGCCGGAGGTCAGGACATTCCGGAGGTTCTGCCGGTCTTTCCGCTCAACGACGCGGTGGCGTTCCCGTTCATGATGTTCCCGCTGCTGATCAACGAACCCCATCTCGTGGAGATGGCCGACGAGGCGCTGGCCGGGGACAAGGCGATCGCCCTGCTGACGCGGCGCGTGTCCGGCGGAGCGCAGGGTCATCCGGAGATCGTGAACGAGGCGCTCGACGGCACGGACCTGTACCGCATCGGCACGGCGGCGATCATCCACAAGATGCTCCGCCTCCCCGACGGCGCCATGCGCCTTCTCGTGCAGGGCGTGTCCCGGGTGCGCGTGGAAGCCGTGCTCCAGGACACACCGTTCCTGAAGGTGAAGACGTCGACGCTCGTGTCCGAGGAATCCCCCGACCTCGAGCTGACCGCGCGGACCCGGAACCTCGCGGAACTGTTCGGCCGCGCCGTCGACGGGTCGCCGACCCTGCCCGACGAACTCAAGGTGATCTCCCTGAACATCGAGGAGGCCGGCCGCCTGACCGATTTCGTGGCCGCCAACCTCGGCCTGGCGATTCCGGTGAAACAGGAGATCCTGGCCACGACCAGCGTGGCGCGGCGGATGGAACTCGTCACCCTGCACCTGAACCGCGAGCTGTCGCTGCAGCGGATGCACCAGAAGATCCAGTCCGAGGTCCAGACGGAGATCGACAAGTCCCAGAAGGACTACATCCTCCGCCAGCAGATCAAGGCCATCCAGCGCGAACTGGGGGAGTCCGACGACGCGTCCGGCGAGACCGCCGAACTCGAGGAACGGATCCGGGCCGCGCGCCTTCCGGAGCCCGCGCTCGAGGCGGCGATGAAGGAGCTCGGGCGGCTGAAGCGGATTCCTCCGGCGGCCGCGGAGTACACGGTGGCCCGCACGTACCTTGACTGGATCCTCAACGTGCCGTGGACGGCGCCGCCGCGGAAGGCGATCAACATCCGCAAGGCGGAGGACGTGCTGAACCGCGACCACTACGACCTGGAACGGGTCAAGGAGCGGATTCTCGAATACCTGGCCGTGCGCAAACTCAAGGACAAGCCGCGGTCGCCGATTCTCTGCCTGGTCGGACCTCCCGGCGTGGGCAAGACGTCGCTCGGCAAGTCGATTGCCCGGGCGCTCGACCGCCCGTTTGCCCGCCTGTCGCTCGGCGGCGTCGTCGACGAGGCGGAAATCCGCGGCCATCGCCGGACCTACGTGGGCGCGATGCCCGGCCGGATCGTTCTCGGCCTCGTGTCCGCGAAGGCGCCGGATCCCGTGTTCATGCTCGACGAAATCGACAAGGTCGGCGTGAGCTACCGGGGCGATCCCACCTCGGCGCTCCTCGAGGTCCTGGATCCGGAGCAGAATTCCTCGTTCAGCGATCACTACCTGAACCTGCCGCTCGACCTGTCGCGGGTGATCTTCGTCACCACGGCGAACGTCCTGGACACGATACCGGCCCCGCTGCGCGACCGGATGGAGGTGATCGAGCTCTACGGCTACACGGCGCTCGACAAGCTGCACATCGCCAGGACGTTTCTCGTGCCCCGTGCCGTCGACGAAAACGGCCTCGGGAAGAAGCACATCGCGTTCACCGACGCGGGACTGAAGAAGCTGATCCTGAGCTACACGATGGAGGCGGGAGTCCGGAACCTCGAGCGGGAGATCAACCGCGTGGTCCGCAAGGTGGCCACCGGCGTGGCCCGCGGCAAGCGGAAGAAGGTCAGCGTGACCGCGAAAAACCTCGCGGAGTTTCTCGGACCGGAACCGTTCTTCGAGGAAAAGAGCGGGCGGCGCGATTCCGTGGGGGTGGCTACCGGCATGGCCTGGACGCCGGTAGGGGGGACGATCCTGTTCATCGAGGCCTCGCGGATGCCCGGCGCCAAGAACCTGACCCTGACCGGCCAGCTCGGCGACGTCATGCGCGAGTCGGCGGTGGCGGCCCACTCCTATCTCCGCGCCCATTCCGGCGACTACGGAATCGACGCGGAGGATTTTTCCGCGTACGACGTGCACATCCACGTGCCGGCCGGCGCCATGCCCAAGGACGGCCCTTCCGCGGGCGTGGCCATGTTCACCGCCCTGACGTCCCTGTTCACCGGTCGTCCGGTCCGGCGGGACACCGCGATGACCGGCGAACTCACGCTGCGCGGCCAGGTCCTGCCGATCGGAGGGTTGAAGCAGAAGGTGCTCGGCGCCCACCGCGCCGGCATCCGGCGCATCATTCTCCCGAAGGCGAACGTGCGCGACCTCGACGACGTCCCCGACGAGGTGCGTCGGGACCTCACGTTCATCCCCGTCGAGGAACTGGGCCAGGTCATCGAGGCGGCCTTCGTGTCGCGCAAGGCACGGCGGAAGAGCCGGGCCGGGCGCGGTAAGCCGCGATCGACCGGCGGGCGGGACACCGACGAGTCGGAGCGCCAGGACCGGGCGGCCCTTCCTTCGCGCCGCTCCGGGGACTAGACGGTGGGAAGCGCTCCCGGGCGACCGGTTCTCTTCGTCCGGACGAACGCGCTGGGCGACGTCATCCTCGCCACCTCGGCGGTTCAGCGCTTCCGGCGGATCCGTCCGGATACGCCGGTGCTGTTCCTGACGCGCGCCGAGTGGGCGCCCGTCCTCTATCATCATCCCGGCATCGACCGCGTCCTTGTCCTGCGGTCCGATCCGCGGGGGCTGGAAGGTCCGTTCGCGCTGGCCCGGCGCCTGAAGGGGGAGGGCATCGGGGGGCTGGTGGACCTCCAGGGTAACCTGCGCAGCCGTCTCCTCGCGCTGCTCCTCGGTCCGCCGAAGGCGGTCCGCTACCGGAACCGCTCGTTCCGTCGCCGCCTCCGGGTCCGCGCCCCCTGGCTGGTCCGGGCGGCGTCCGGAAACTCCGATACGCGGGTCATCGACGCCTATGCGGCCGCCGTGGACGCGTACACCGGTCACGGCGGCGGCGAGCCCGCCCCCGTGCCCCGCGTTCATCTCGCCGCCGCCGAGAATGCCTGGGCGGCCCGCGAGATGGAGCGCTTCAACATCAGGCCGGGGGGGGTGGGGCTCTGCCCCGGGGCGCGAAGGGCCACAAAGAGGTGGCCGGTGGAGTATTATGCGGAGGTCGTGGACCGGCTGTCGGCCCGCGGCCAGGCGGTGGTGCCCGTGTTCCTGTCCTCCTCGGGCGATGACCTGGCCGTGGAATCGGCGCTCCGCCGCCTCGTGCGGCGTCCCGAGGCCATGCGCCTGATCCGCCAGCCGCTGCGGCGGGCGGCCGCGATCATGGCCCGCTGCCGGACGGTCGTCACCAACGACTCGGGGATGATGCACCTGGCCGCGGCCGTCGGTACCCCGGTCGTGGCGCTGTTCGGTCCGACCGTCTCCGACTTCGGCTTCTTTCCGGCGGGGGATGGCCACCAGGTTCTGGAGAGGGATCTCGGCTGCCGCCCGTGCAGCATTCACGGCGGCGCCCGTTGTCCCCGTACGCATTTTCGCTGTCTGAGAGAGATCGCGCCGGAAGACGTCCTTTCGGCCGTGGAACGTTCGGCCGGCAACACCGGCGCACAGGAACACCGGAGGTGATCATGCAACACATGGCGCTGCTCGCACTCGAAGACCATGAAGTGGACCTGCTGAGCCGGGCCCGGCAGCGGGACGACGTCCGGCTCGGGGCGGTCTATCATCCCGACCCCGCCGCGCTCGTCGTCCGGCTCGCCGGCCTCGCCCACGTGCCGGTGGTCTTCGACATCGAAGCCCTCGCGGCCCTGCCGATCGATTTCTGCGTCGGCGGCGAGAATGCCGCCCAGGCGATCCGGGAGCTGGCCGGCCGCGCCTCGCGCGAGGGGAAGGCCGCGCCGGTGTTCGTGCCCGCCGGCGACTTCGACCTCTACCTGAAGGATCCGTCGTCCTACGTTGCGCGGCAGGCGACGCCGGCTCCGGACGGGGGGGATGCCGCGGCTCCCGCGGGGAAGGATGCGGGTTCCGGCGCGGGTTCCACGACGGAACGGAAGCAGAGCCCGATCGACCCCGAAGGACCGACGGCGGAAATGCCGGTCGCGCCGGAACGCCCGGCCCCCGTCGTGACCTCGGCGACGGCGCCGATCACCTCCTCGGGCGGCCGTCGTGAGGAACACCGCGAGGCGGGACCGGTTGCGACGCCGGAAACGGCCCAGGCCTTCGATCCCGGGTCGCCGCCGCTGCGCGACCTTTTCGATCCCGTGCTTCTCTCCCGCTGGATCACCGGAGCGGCCCTGAAGGCCGGCGGCGGTTTCTCCTCGGTCCTGTGGAAGCGCGAGGCGGAAGGGCAGCGCTATGCGCTCATGAGCTTCGCGCCGGACGCCGACCGCCTGCCGACGGTTTCCTTTCCCCCCGGGGAACTCGAGACGCACGTGCGGGCGGGAACGCCGCGCGTCGTGGATCCACCGCGCCCGCCGCAGGGGGCCGACGGCGGACCTCAGTTCAAGATGCTGGCCGTCCCGCTCGCCGGCGACCGCGGGGCGTTCGGCCTGCTCGGCATTTTCCGCCGTGTCGCCGACGGCCCGTTCCCGGAGTCGTTCGTGGCAGCCGTGGGGAGCAAGTCCACGGACTACGGCGTGGCTCTGGAGCGCAGCGTGGAATTCTCCGGCATGGGCGCCGAACTGCGGTCGCTGCGGTTCAAGGAACGCGTCCGCGACCTCATGCTCGACTCCCGCGTTCCGGCTTCCGAACGCTGGTCGCGGCTGCTCGATTTCCTGGTGATGGAAACGCAGGCGGACTTCGCGCAGTTTCTCCGCGTCTCGGACGACCGGGCCCGGCTGTCGCTGGAGGCGGCGGCCGGCCTCTCCGGGGACTTCGAGGGGTGGGTGTCGATCCCGGTCGGGCGGGGCATGGCCGGGCGCGCGCTGGAACGACGCAGCGTCACGGTCTACACGGCCGACGAGATGGGGGACGACCGGGGCGTGTACCTCCTTCCGGTGCGCTCCGGCCGCGAGGAGGACGCTCTCCCGATCGGCGTGATCGTTCTCGACGGCGCCGTGGACGCGAACGCCTCGGGAGAGGAGACGCGCGCGCTTCTCCAGATCGTCGGGGACATCGTGGCGCCGCTCCTCAAGGCACCGGTGGCCGGCCGGGCATGACGGAAACGCACGCGGTGATCCGCCGCCTCCCGGAAAACGTCATCAGGGCGATCGCCGCCGGCGAGGTCATCGAGAGGCCGTCCTCGGTCCTCAAGGAGCTCCTGGAGAACAGCCTGGACGCGGGGGCCACCCGGGTTTCCGTCGACGTCGAAGGGGGCGTGGACCGGTTCCTCCGCATCAGCGACGACGGCTGCGGGATGAGCGAAGCGGACCTGAAGCTCAGCCTCGAGCGTCATGCCACGAGCAAGATCGAGTCGGCGGAGGATCTCTGGCGGATCGACTCGCTCGGTTTCCGCGGCGAAGGACTGTCGTCGATCGCGGCGGTGAGCCGGATGACGATCGTCACGTCGACCGAGGACGGGGGCGGGACCCGCGCGATCGTCGAGGCGGGGAACATCGTGGAAATCGGCGCGGAGGGGCGCGCCCGCGGCACGACGATCGAGGTGCGGGACATCTTCTTCAACACGCCGGCCCGCCGCAAATTCCAGCGGGCGGCCTCAACGGAACTGCAGCACGTGGCCCGCACGCTCCAGTCGTATGCCCTGGCCCGCGGCGACGTGCACTTCCGCTACGGCGTGGACGGCCGGGAAATCCTGAACCTTCCGCCGGCGCCGCTGGCGGACCGCATGGCCGCCATCTTCGGCCGGGACCGCGTCCGGCGGATGATTGCCGTCGAGGCCCGCACGCCGCTCGTGCGGCTCGAGGGGTACCTCGGCGCTCCCGAGGACCAGCGCGCCCGCTCCGACCAGCAAACGTTCTTCATCAACGGACGCTGGTCCACGAATCCGCTCCTCCGCCAGGCGGTTCGCCAGGCCTACGGAAACCTGATCCCGTTCGACCGTCATCCGTTCGTCGTCCTGTCCGTCCACGTCGATCCGGGGCGCGTGGACGTCAACGTGCACCCGACGAAACGGGAGGTCCGTTTTTCGTCGGACCGCGACCTCTTTCCGGCCCTGGTGTCCTCGCTCAAGAAGATCGTGATCGCGCACCAGCCGGCGTGGGAGGGGCGGATGGGTGGTCGCGATGCGGATCCGGCCGGCCATCGGGACGCGGTGCGCGACATGGGCGATCTCTTCGCCCCGGCGTCGAACGATGCCTCCGGCGTTCGCGAGGAGGCGCCGCCGTCCAACATCCTGCCGTTCAGCGGCCTCGACGCGCTGCCCGGTTCCGGGGGCGCGTCCGCCCAGGAAACGCTGATCGAGGAGCCGGCGCGGGCCGACCTTTGGCAGCTGCACCGCACGTACATCATGGCGTCGATCCGGAACGGGGTCATGATCATCGACCAGCACGCGGCGCACGAGCGGGTGCTCTTCGAGGAGGCGATTCTCCGGTTGCGGGCGGGCCGGGGAACGGCGCAGCAGCTGCTCTTCCCGCGCGTGGTCGAGTTGACCCCGGAGGAGTTCCAGAAGCTGCTCGACATCCAGGTCACGCTCGACCGTCTCGGTTTCCACATCGAGCTGTTCGGAGGCACGACCGTTCTCGTGCACGGGATTCCCGCCGGCCTCACCCGGTGGAAGGACGGCGAACTCCTGCACGAGATGATCGCGCTCTACGGCGACCTCCCCGGCGGCCCCCCGATCGAGGAGCGGGTGGCCCGGTCCTACGCCTGCCGGGCGGCCGTGAAGGCCGGCGAACCCCTGACGGCGCTCGAGATGAACGAACTCGTGGACCGTCTCTTCGCCACGACACTGCCGCAGGGGGATCCGCACGGCCGTCCGACCTATCTCCGCATTCCGATCGAGGAGCTTCACCGGAGATTCGGCCGGAGCGGCTGAGATGCGTCCGGACGTCTTCGTTCTGCTCGGCCCGACGGCTTCGGGCAAGACCGCGGTCAGCCTGCCGCTGGCGGAGAGGCTCGGAGCCGACATCCTCTGTCTCGACAGCCGCCAGATCTTCGCCGGCATGGAGATCGGCACCGCCCAGCCGACCCCCGCCGAGCAGGCCCGCGTCCCGCACCACCTGTTCGGAAGCGTTCCTCCTTCGGAGCGGATGAGCGCCGGCGACTTCGGCCGCCTCGCGCGGGCCGCGCTCCGCTCCATCGAGGAGCGGGGACGGCGCGGCCTGTTCGTGGGAGGGTCGGGGCTCTACCTCAGCGGCGTTCTCGGCGGCCTGGCCGAAGGGCTGCCGCACGATCCGGCGGTGCGGGAGCGGTTCCGCGAGCGCGCGCGGACCGAGGGGACCGCGGCGCTCCATGCCGAGCTGGAGCGACTGGATCCGGACAGTGCGGCCCGTCTCCATCCGAACGACGCGCAGAGGGTCACCCGTGCGCTGGAGATCGTGACGCTGACCGGACGCCCGGCCGGGGAGGCCTTCGGCGCTCCTCCGGATCCCGAGGTGGAGGATCTCCGGAAGCGGACCCGCATCGTCATCCTCGAGCGACCCCGAGCGGAGATCCACGCCCGGATCAACGCCCGCACCCGCGAGCTCCTCGACGGCGGCATGATCGAGGAAGTCCGCCGTCACCTCGACGCGGGGCTGGATGTCCGGCTTCCGGTGTTCCGCGCCCACGGCTACCCGGAAATCGCGTCCCATCTCGCGGGGGGGATGACCCGCGGAGAACTGGAAGCCCGGCTGGCCACGGTCACGCGGAACTACGCGAAACGGCAGGAAACCTGGTTCCGGAAGCTCGACGGGGCGATCCGGATCGGTGTGGCCCGCGGAGAAGAGGCGGATACGGTGGCCGAACGGATCGTCCGGGCGCTTGCCGGGCAGAGGGCGTAGTTCCTGCAAGGGCCGGTAACCCGGCGCGGAAGCCCGGGAACCGGAACTCAGATATTACTTGACCCAAATCCCCCAAACGGACTATATTGCTGCTGTTACAGCATCACGAGCGGGCATAACTCAGCTGGTAGAGTGTCAGCTTCCCAAGCTGGATGTCGCGGGTTCGAACCCCGTTGCCCGCTCCACATTTTTCTGGGAGTGAACGTCCCGCCGTCCGGAATACCGGGCCGGCGGGTTGTCCCGCGTCTTCGAGGATCCTCTTCGCATGCAGATCTCGGCCATCAAGGACGGAACGACCGCGGCCCGGTCGTCCCTGCGCGTCGGCGACCGGGTGCAGAAGGTCAACGGTCAGCCGGTCGGCGATTTCCTTGATCTCTACTTCCACCTGAGCGAACAGTTCGTGGACCTCGAAGTCGAGCGCGAGGAGGGGGGGAGCACCCGGCGGATCTCGGTGGCCCTGGAACGGGTCTACGGCGAGGAGTTCGGCCTCGAGTTTCCCACGCCCCGGTTCCGCACCTGCGGCAACCACTGCCCGTTCTGCTTCGTCGACCAGAACCCGGAAGGGATGCGCAAGGCGCTCTATGTCCGGGACGACGACTACCGGTTTTCGTTTCTCGACGGGCATTTCATCACGCTGACGAACCTCAAGGAATCGGATTTTCAGCGGGTCATCGACTATCACATGTCCCCGCTGTACGTGTCGGTGCACGCGCTGGATCCCGAGGTGCGCACCTACCTGCTCGGGACGCCGCGGGCCAAGGAGATCCGGCCGCAGATCGAAAGGCTGACCGCGGCGGGGATCACGCTGCAGACCCAGATCGTGGCCCTGCCCGGCGTCAACGACGGAAAGGTGATGGAGGACACGGTCCGCGGCCTGTACGAGTATCACCCGGGAGTGGAGTCCGTCGGCGTCGTGCCGATCGGTCTCACGGCCTACATGCCCGCCGAACGGAAGCTGCGGACCTACACGCGGGAAGAGGCGCGGGACGTCTGCGCGCACGTCCACCGGATGACGGAGGAGTATCGCGCGCGGACGGGGAAGGGGTTCGTGTACCTCGCCGACGAATTCCTGCTCCTGGCCGGCCTGCCGATCCCCACGACCCCCTACTACGACGGCTACCTGCAGCTCGGCAACGGCGTGGGGATGATGCGCGAGCTGCTCAACGACTTCCGCCGCCGCAAGCCGGCGTTCCGGGCACTGCGCGACCGGGGCCGGCGCCGCATCGTGGCCCTGTCGGGAGCCAGCGCCGGTCCGATGCTCGACGGGGTGCTCCGGCGCAAGTTCCCGCGCAAGGAGGGCGTGATCATCGAGACCGAGCCGGTGCGGAACGAAACGTTCGGGGACTCCGTCACCGTGACCGGGCTTCTCGGCGGCAAGGACCTGATCCGCCATCTCGAGGCGCGCGCCCCGTTCGACCTGGCCCTCGTGCCCCCGAATGCCCTCAACGATGCGCGCGTGTTCATCGACAACGTTCCGTTCGATACCCTGGCCCGCCGTTTCGACGGCCGCGTCGAAATCGGATTCGACGCCCTCTGGGAGCGGTGATGTCCACGCTGACCCGCCTCCCGGTGGTGAGCCTCATCGGCCGTCCGAACGTGGGCAAGTCCACGTTCTTCAACCGCATGGTCGGAGGCATGAAGGCCGTCGTCCACGACGAACCCGGCGTCACCCGCGACCGCAACGAGGGGGAAGCCACCTGGCGCGAGGTGCCGTTCACGCTCGTGGACACGGGCGGCCTGATCCCCGACGCCAAGACCGGCATGACCGCGGCGATCCGGCAGCAGACGGAAAAGGCGCTCGCCGACTGCGACCTCATCCTGTTCATGGTCGACGGCATCGAGGGGCCGACGGCGGTCGACGAGGACGTGGCCGCGGCCATCCGCCTGTCCGGGCGACCGTTCCTGCTCGTCGTCAACAAGGTGGAGCACGTTACGGCCGAGGCCGCATCGCACGAGTTCGCCCGCCTCGGCATGGGCACGATCTTCGCGGTGTCCGCGGCTCACGGCCGGAACCTCGGCGACCTCCTCGACGCGATCATCGACCGTCTGCCCACCGGCCGCTCGCGCCGGATCGAGCGACCGGTGTCCATGGCGCTCGTCGGTCGCCCGAACGTGGGGAAGTCGTCGCTGGTCAACCGGCTTCTCGGCGACGAGCGCATGATCGTCAGCGACGTCCCGGGAACGACGCGCGACGCCATCGATTCGCTGTTCCGCTACGACGGAACCTCGTTTCGCCTGATCGACACGGCCGGCCTCCGCAAGCGGTCCCGGGTCAACGACGGCGTCGAATACTATTCCAGCGTCCGCACCCAGCGCTCCATCGACCGCTCCGACGTGACGCTCGTGGTCATCGATGCCCACGAGTCGATCGGTCACCAGGATGCCCATATCGCCAGCCTGGCCCACGAAGCGGGCAAGGGGGTCATCCTCGTGTTCAACAAGTGGGATCTCGTGGAGCGGGAAACGAAAACGGCCGATGAGCAGGTCAAGGAGGCGCGGCGACGCCTGCCGCACGTCTCCTACGCTCCGATCCTCTTCGTGTCCGCCCTGACCGGCCTGCGGGTGGCCAAGATTCCGGCGATGGTCAAGACCCTCGCCGAGGAGCGCAGCCGCGAAATACCGACTTCGGAACTGAACCGGGCCATCGAGACGATCGTCGGGCGGTACCAGCCGCCGGCCTCGAAGCGGGTGGGCAAGCCTCCGCGGATCTACTACGGCACGCAGACCGCCACCGGCCCGCCTTCGTTCACGCTGTTCGTCAACGAGCCGAAGGCGTTCGCTTCCCATTACCGCAACTTCCTGATCAACCAGATGCGGGACATCTTCGGTTTCCGCGGCACCCCGATCCGGCTGAGGTACAAGGCGAGACGATGAACTACTACGTGGCGGTGGCACTTGCGGGATTTCTGGCCGGGTCCCTTCCCTGGGGCCTCTGGATCGGTCACCTGGTTCTCGGAAAGGACCTGCGCTCCCTCGGAAGCGGCAATACCGGCGCCACGAACGCCTTCCGGACGATGGGGCCCGTCATCGGCATCCTCGTGTTTCTCCTCGACGCGGGGAAGGGCTACGCGGCCACCGCGGTCCTCCCCGGACTGCTGCCCGGTTCGGAGGCCGTTCCCTACCTGAAGCTCGTCGGCGGACTCGCCGCCGTCGTCGGTCACGTGTTCACCCCGTTCGCCTCGTTCCGGGGCGGCAAGGGAGTGGCCACGTCCGCCGGCGTCTTCTTCGGGCTGGCGCCGCTCGCGGCGGGCCTGTCGATCGGGGTCTGGGCGGTGTTCGTCTTGTTTTCGGGGATCGTCTCGCTGGCTTCGATGATCGCGGTCACCGTGCTGCCGGTCGCCGTGTACCTGACCCGGGCCAGCGTCCGCAATCAGTGGGAATCGGTCCTGGTGCTGGCGTTTCTCCTGGCGGCTTTCATCTGGATCCGTCACCGCGCGAACCTGAAACGCCTGATGAACGGAACGGAAACGAGCCTGTACCGGAAGGGGAACCGGGAGTGAGGGTGGCCATTCTCGGCCTCGGAAGCTGGGGCACGGCCCTGGCCTGCATCCTGGCACGTGACGGACACGACGTGCACGGCTGGACCCACGACCCGGAGCAGCGACGGAAGCTGGCCGCCGATCGCGAGAACCGCAAGTATCTTCCGGGAATCGCGTTTCCGACTTCGCTCCGCATCGAGGACACCATCGGCGGCGTGATGACCGGGGCCGCCGTTCTTCTCTGCGCCGTGCCCTCGCACGCCGTGCGCGACGTGTCCGGGGCGGCCGCGGCGGCCATCCCCGCCGGGGTGCCGGTGGTCAATGTGGCCAAGGGGCTCGAGGAGTCGACGCTGTTCCGGATGTCCGAGGTTCTCGACCAGGTTCTCCGGGAGCACGGCCGCACCGATGTTCCCATCGTGTCGCTCCTCGGCCCGTCGCATGCCGAGGAGGTCAGCCGCGACCACCCGACCGCGCTGGTGGCCGCATCCGCGGATGCCCGGGCCGCCGCGGTGACCCAGGAACTGCTCAGCTCCGAAACACTGCGCGTCTACACGAGCCCCGACCTGGTCGGGGTGGAACTCGCCGCCGGCCTCAAGAACGTCATCGCGATCGCTGCGGGCATCTCGGTCGGCGTGGGGTACGGGGACAACTCGATGGGGGCGCTGGTCACGCGGGGGCTCGCGGAAATCACCCGGCTCGGCGTGGCCCGCGGAGGTCGCGCCGCGACGTTCTCCGGGCTCTCCGGCCTCGGCGACCTCGTCACCACCTGCATCAGCCGCCACAGCCGGAATCGTTATGTGGGCGAGGAGATCGGGCGGGGGCGCACGCCGGAAGAGGTCCTCGGCGGCATGAGCATGGTGGCCGAAGGGGTGCGCACGACGCGCGCCTGCCGCGACATGGCCCGAAACGCCGGCGTGGAAATGCCGATCGCGGACCAGGTTCACGAAGTTCTCTTCTCGGGCAAGAACCCGAGGTCGGCCATTCGCGACCTGATGCAGCGCGATCCGAAGCCGGAACTGTCATGAGGATTCAGGGTCGTCGGACTCGACGTCACCGGGGGGGTGGACAGTGAGTCGAATGCGGGACAAGCACGACACGAAGTTGTACTACTCGATCAGCGAAGCCTCCGCGATCGCGAAGGTCAAGCCGCATGTTCTTCGCTACTGGGAAACCCAGTTCAAGATGCTGAAGCCCAAGAAGAACAAGGCCGGCAACCGCATGTACCGGAAGCGCGACCTGAAACTGATCCAGCTCATCAAGGAGCTGCTCTACGACAAGGGGTTCACCATCAACGGCGCCCGGCGCAAGCTCCTCGATGAACGGGCGGCCCTGCGCGACCAGCTGGAGATCCGCTTCTCCGAAGTCGACCGGTCCACGATGCTCATGGAAGTCATCCGGGACATGAAGTCGATCCTCAAGGATCTCAAGGCGGCCAACGCCCGCTCCGGAACCCCGGCCATCGAGGACGATCCCGACGATGCCGACGGGGACGAGGACGCCACCGGGATGGACGCCGTCGACCCCCGGGGGCGCCGTGCGCCGGATCCGTCGGGAGAGGACGCGGCCGGAAACGAGGACGGCGCGGGCGATCCGGCCCGCGCGGCGCCGGCGCGGCCGGCGCCGGAAGAATGATGTTGCCTGCGGACCCCCGGTAGCCTACTATGACCGACCGCTTGTTGAAGACCCTTTTGTTCGGGGCGTAGCGCAGCCTGGTAGCGCACTTGCTTGGGGTGCAAGTGGTCGCTGGTTCAAATCCAGTCGCCCCGACCAATGTCGGCATCCGTGGCTCCGGTCACGGGTGCCTTTTTTTTAGCATGGGGGCTTGAAGCCGCTGAAACTGCTGATCGTGATACCGGCCTACAATCCCGGTCCCGTGCTGGTCGACGTGGCCCGGCGGGCGGCCGTGGTGGCCGGGACTGAAAACGTGCTCGTCGTGGACGACGGCAGCGCCGACGGGTCGGCGGCGGAGGCCGCCCGGACCGGCGTCCGCGTCCACCGGCACGAGGTCAACCGGGGGAAGGGGGCGGCCCTCCGGACCGGCTACGCGGAAGCGATCGCCGGTGGATACGACGCCTGCGTCACGATGGACGCGGACGGGCAGCATCACCCGGAGTGGACGGAGCGGCTTCTCGCCGGCCTGTCGCCCGACGTGGACCTGGTGATCGGCAGCCGGATGACGGACACCGGACCGATGCCCCTTCTCCGGGTCCTGACGAACCGGTTCATGTCCCGGGTGCTGTCCGGGCTGATCGGGCAGCCGGTCGGCGACACGCAATCCGGCTTCCGCCTCATCCGCCGCCGCGTCCTGGAAGGGGTCGAACTGACCACGGACCGGTTCGAGGCGGAATCGGAACTGCTGATCAAGGCCGGGCGGCGGGGATTCCGCATCGCCGAGGTGGCCATTCCGGCCGTCTACGGCGAGGAAAAGAGCAAGATCCGGCCGGTGGCCGACACGCTGCGCTGGATCCGGCTTCTCCGGGCCAGCCGCAGCTGGAAGTAATGCATCCGACGAACGAAAGGACGAACATGCGCATTCTCGTGACGAACGACGACGGGGTGATGGCGCCGGGCATCCGGGCACTGGCCAGGGCCTGCGCCGCACTCGGAGAGGTCGTTGTCGTGGCCCCGGATACGGAACAGAGCGCCACCGGACACGCCCTGACGATCCGGCAGCCGTTGCGGGTCACCGAAGTGGGGGAGAGGATTTACGGGGTTTCGGGCACGCCCACCGACTGCGTGCTCCTGGCCGTGCACGGGCCGCTGCTGGACCGGCCGCCGGATCTCGTGGTGTCCGGGGTGAATGCCGGGCCGAACATGGGGGACGACGTCACCTATTCGGGCACCGTGTCCGCCGCCTTCGAAGGGACGCTGCTCTCGATTCCGTCGGTGGCGGTTTCGCTGGCCACGTTCGACGAGTATCCGTTCGACACGGCGGCCGAGGTCGCGGTCCGGGTCGTCCGGGCGCTCGTTGCGCGCGGACTTCCGGCCAAGACGCTCCTGAACATCAACGTTCCGGCGCTCGACATGGAGGGGATCAAGGGGTTCCGCCTGACCCGGCTCGGTCACCGCATCTTCAGGGACACGATCGTCACCAAGACCGATCCGCGCGGAAAACCCTACTACTGGGTCGCGGGCACGCCCCAGTGGGAAGCGCTGCCGCGATCGGACATGAGCGCGGTCCAGGAGGGCTATGTCTCGGTGACCCCGCTGAACATGGACATGACGGATCACAAGCTCCTGGTGGACATGGAGGACTGGGACTTCTGAACTCCACGAAGGGGCGTCCACGCCGCACCAGGGCCATCGGCAGCCATTCTCCAGAAATGGCATTGATTCCGGTCCGGCATCAAAGGTATAGTCTCCCCCCTGTGACGGAAGAGCAGGTTGTCGCAACAGCGCTCCGTCCGTATCGCGGTTCAACGCAATCAAGTCGGGGCGTAGCGCAGTCTGGTAGCGCACCTGGTTCGGGACCAGGGGGTCGGAGGTTCAAATCCTCTCGCCCCGACCAATTCGCGGATTCGCGTCTCCTGTCGACCGAAAGCCCTCCCGGTTCCCGTTCCTGCACGATGGGACACGCATCATGAGCCAGGACAAGCCGTTCAAGGATCTGCTGACCTCCCTGCTGGAAACCGGCAAGAAAGCCGGGAAACTCACCTCCACCCAGCTGGACCGGATCCTCAATGCCAGGGACTTCGACGAAACGGAGTTCGAGCTGTTCCTCGACCTCTGCCGGGACCTCGGGATCGAGGTCCAGGACTACGGGGTCGCGGACACCGGCAAGGACAAGGGCGCTCCCGACCTCGACTCCATGAAGCTCTACCTCGCCGACATCAGCCGCTACCCGCTGCTGACGCCGGAAGAGGAGGTGGCCACCGCCCGGAACATCCACGAAGGCACCACCCCCCACATCCGGCAGAGCGCCCGCAAGAAGATGATTCTCTCCAACCTGCGCCTGGTGGTGAAGATCGCCTACGCGTACAACGGGCGCGGGGTTCCGATCCAGGACCTCATCGAGGAAGGAAACCTCGGCCTGATCACCGGAGTGGACCGGTTCGACTACAAGCGGGGTTTCCGTTTTTCCACGTACGGATCCTGGTGGATCAAGCAGGCGATCATCCGCGGCATCGCCACCCAGGCCCACACCGTCCGCATCCCGCTCCATGTCATCCAGCTCGTCAACCGCTACCTGGTCACCGAGAGCCGGATCCGCCACCGGACGAAGAACCAGCCGACGCTCGAGGAAGTGGCCGTCGAGATGGGCGAGCCGGTCAAGCGGATCAAGCGCCTCAAGACGCTGATCGAGGGGATCAAGTCGCTGGACTACGAAACGTCCTGGGAGGCGCTCGGAAGCCTTTCCGAGTCAGAGGTGCTCAAGCCTCCGCCGTCCCTGGAGAGCCAGATCGAGCAGCTGCTGGAAAACGAAAAGATGCTCAAGCTGCTCGGCCGGCTTTCCGAGCGCGAGGAAACGATTCTCCGCATCCGCTACGGATTCAACGACGGGGAATCCCATACGCTCGCGGCCACCGGCGACAAGGTCGGGGTGAGCCGGGAGAGGGTGCGCCAGATCGAGAAGCGGGCGCTCCAGAAAATGAAGAAGTTCATCGAGATCGCCGAAGAGGGGCTGGCCCGCGGGTACGGTTCCGCCGAGACCGAATGATCAAGGAGACGTCATGAGCGTGGATCTGCGTTCCATCATCCGTTCCATCCCCGACTTTCCGAAACCCGGGATCATGTTTCGCGACGTGACGCCGCTGTTCGGCAATCCGGAAGCCTTCCGCCAGGCCGTGGACGGTCTGTCCGCGCCCTTTTCCGGCGGGACGATCGACGCCGTTGCGGCGATCGAATCCCGCGGATTCATCTTCGGCGGCGCGATGGCCTACAATCTCGGCGCGCGGTTCGTCCCGATCCGCAAGGCCGGGAAGCTGCCCTACGACACCCACCGCGCGGAGTACGCGCTGGAGTACGGGCAGGGCGTTCTGGAGGTGCACACCGACGCCGTCCGCAAGGGGGAGAAGGTGCTGGTCGTGGACGACCTGGTGGCCACCGGCGGCACCGCCGCGGCCACCGTCGAACTCCTCGGCAGGATGGGTGCGGACGTGATCGGGGCCGCGTTTCTCATCGAGCTGGCGTTCCTGCCCTGGCGCGAAAAACTCAAGGGGATCCGGTCGGAGTGCCTGATCTCCTACGCCGACGAGAATCCCTGAGTCGGTCGGGTTTCGGCAATCCGGGTTTCAGGAACGATTTCGCCGGGATGTGCGGCAGAGCGCCAGTTTCTCGGCGCGGGTCAGCTTCTTGATGGCCGCTTCGCGCTTCAGCGCCCCGGACCGGCCGTCCACGGGCTCCGACCAGGCCAGCCGCACCGGCAGCCGGCTCCGCGTGTAGCGCGACGCCGTCCCCGCACGGTGGCGTTCCAGCCGTCGTTCCAGGCTGTTGGTGATGCCGGTGTACAGGCTGCCGTCCGCGCACTTCAGAATGTAGATGCACCAGCCGTCGTCCGGCTCGTCCGCGTTCATGGCGCGAGGATAGCTTATGACGGCCGGATTCGTTAGACTTGCCTGCCCTCATGATTCACCAGGGCGATGCAGGCCCGTCGCAACCCGTAAACAGGAGGACCTGATGATCCACGGGAGATCCTTGAACTGGAAGACCGTATCCGTGCTGCTGGCCGCCGCGCTCTGCGCGCCCTCGCCGTCCGCCGCCGGCGCGCTCCATTCGCTGGACGAGGCCAGGGTCGTGGCCGCCGAGCGCGGGGTGCCCGTCCTCGTCGACTTCTACGCCGTCTGGTGCGGGCCGTGCAAGGCGTTCACGAAGGCCTCCGAAACGGAGCCGGCGCTGATGGGCGCCCTGGAGAACGTCGTCCTGGTCAAGATCGACGCCGAGAAGGACGGCGGGGTGGATCTCGCGAAGGAGCACACGGTCGTCGGATTTCCGACCTTCGTGCTCATGTCGGCCGAAGGCGCGGTGATCGACCGCTGGATCGGCTTCGCCGGCGGCGACGACTTTGCCGCCGCGCTCACCGCGAGCCTCGCCGACCCGACCCCGCTGGCCGACAAGGAAGCGCGGTTCGCCGCGGATCCCACGGAAAAGGACGCCAGGGAACTGGCCCGGATCCGGGATTCGCGCGGCGCCTGGGCCGAGGCGGTGGAGATGTACCGCAAGGCCGCCGAACTCTCCGGAAAGAAGGGAGCCTACTCCTCGGAAATCTTCCACGCCCTCGCCTCCGGGGAGCGCCGGGGCAGCGTGACTGCCGAGGAGGTGGCCGCGGCCGGTCATGCCGTTCTCGAGCATGACGCCACGCCGTCCGGCGTGGCGCAGGTGGCCATGATCATGACGTCGGTGGCGAATCGGGCCGGCCAGCCGGAACAGGCCGCCCCGTTCCTGGAGGCCGCGGTGAAGGCGGTCTCGGGCGTCACCGACCCGGATATCGCACAAATCCGCCCGACGCTGCTCATCGATCACGCGCTGATCGTCGAGAAGAATCCGGCCAAAGCGCTGGAATACAAGCGCGTTTCGATGCCCGAAGGCTGGATGACGAAGCCGGCCGCGCTGAACGATTTCGCCTGGTGGTGTTTCGAGAACAAGCTGAATCTCGACGAGGCCCTGGCGCTGGCGCGGAAGGGGGTCGAACTCTCGGAACCCGGTCCGGACCGGGCCATGATTCTCGATACGGCCGCCGAGATCTGCCTCGCCAGAGGCGGCTGCGAGGATGCCGTGGAGCTCGCGGAGCAGGCGGTCCGGGAAGATCCGAACCGCAAGTACTACAAGGATCAGCTCGACCGCTTCCGCAAGGAACTGGCGGCCCGGATCGATAAGTAGTTTCTCTTCAACATGTTCCCCGGAGGGGCGGATCATCGCTGATCCGCCCCTCTTTCCGTTGCGCCATTTGCCCCCTTCCTGACAATTTTCCGTACGATCTTCATTCCCCCCGGCCGATCCATGAACTGTTCCCGAGATGTTCCAATTCAACGTGCGCCGCGCCGCGGTGTTTCCACGGGGGTTTCATGGATCGCAACTACGCCGACGTCATCCGAAGACTCGTCTCCCGGGCGGCCCGCGCCGCACTGCTCGCAGCCTTTCTCCTCCCGGCGGTATCCGAAGCCGCGTGGACACCGGGCGGCGTTCCGCTGAGCCGCGCCGCCGGCGAACAGTCCAACCCGCGCGTCGTTCCCGACGGGGCGGGGGGCGCGATCGTCACCTGGATGGACAAGCGGAGCGGCAATTTCGACATTTACGCGCAACGCGTGTCGGCGTCGGGCCTGCCGCTCTGGGCCGCCGACGGCGTCCCGGTGGCCACCGGGCCCGCCGCCCAGCGCCTCCCGTTCGTGGCGTCCGACGGCGCCGGCGGCGCGGTGATCACCTGGAGGGACGACCGCAACGGCAACCTCGATCTCTTTGCGCAGCGCATCGACCCGAGCGGCCAGCCGCTCTGGGCGGCCAACGGTGTGCCCGTCTGCGTCGAATCCGGCCAGCAGCAGGACACGGAAATCGTCGCTCACGGCGACGGCAGCGTGGTGATCTTCTGGCGCGACTGGCGGGTCGGCGGGGCGGCGCGCCTGTTCGCCCAGCGGCTCAACGCCGCGGGGCAGCCCATGTGGACGGTCAACGGCGTGCAGATCGCCTCCGCGCCGCATCAATATTATGTATCCATCCAGCCGGCCGGCGACGGATCGTACCTGCTGTCCTGGTTCGACTGGCGGAACGCGAACTTCGACGTGTTCGCGCAGCGCCTGAACGCGAACGGAACGCTGGCCTGGACCACGAACGGGGTGATCGTCTGCACCGCCCCCGGCGACCAGGTCCTGCCGAGGATGACGAGCGACGGGGCCGGGGGATCCATCATCACCTGGTACGACGCCCGGACGGGCGGGTACGACATCTATGCCCAGCGGATCACCGGGGCGGGGGCGGTGGCTTCGGGATGGCCGGCCAACGGAGTTGCGGTCTGCACCGCGCCGAACGACCAGTTCGAACCGGTCGTCGTTCCTGACGGGGCCAACGGCGCCATCGTGACCTGGTACGACAACCGGTCCACCGTGGGCGTGTATGCGCACCACATACTCGGCTCCGGGGTCATGGATCCGGTCTGGCCGGTGAACGGGGTCCAGCTGAACACCTCGCCGAGCACGCGGCCGACGATCATCCCCAGCGGCTTCGGCGGCGCCATCGTCGCGTGGCACGGAACTCCGGGGCAGACGAACCTGGATGTCGTGGCCCAGTGCGTGACCGCCGACGGAGTCATCCAGAACGGCTGGCCCGCCGACGGAGTCATGATCTGCGTCGAGCCCGGCGACCAGTCCCGGCCGGTCGGCATCGATTTCGGACTCGGCGATGCGCTCATCGTGTGGTCGGACCAGCGGTCCGACGCGGGCGACATCTACGCCCAGCGCGTCGGGGCCGCATTCCCGAACCTCAATGCGTCGGTCACGCCCGGATCCTTCAGCGTACCGGCCGTTCCGCGGAACCGGGCCGACGCGGGCATCAACAATGCCGTCCTGACGCCGGTGCTGGACGGGAACACCGCCAATACGTCGCTCAACTGGGCCGTCGAGGTCGAGGGGGCCGGTGCCGTGCAACCGTGGACCGCCCGCCTGCTGCTGGACGGGGAACCCGTCAGCACGATGCAGATCGCCGGCGGCGCCGCGGCGGGATCCTACCAGGTCCTCAACGAAGGACCGGTGATGGTGCGGGGCGGACGGCACACGCTGACCGTGATCGCCGATCCGGACGCGCTCGTTCCGGAGTCGGTGGAAAGCGACAACAGCTGGAGCGGCCAGTTCGTCTGGAGCCCCCGGCCCATCGACCCCGAACAGCCGCTTCTGCGGGCAGCGCCGCCGGAAGCCGGGCACGGAGTCGAACCGAACTCGGACGCGTTCGCCTGGTCGCCGGGTTCCGGAGTGTCCTGGGCCGTGGGGATGGTTCCGCGCGATCCCGGGGATGACTACGACCTGCGCCTCTATGACGACTACTCGGGGAGCACCGCGGGCCTTTCGCGGGTCGTGGCGGCTTCCGGAGGAAACGGCGCCCGGTCGGAGTTCGTCGTGGGGCGCGGCGCGGCAACGCCCGGCGCCGTGTACCCGGCCGTCGTCAAGGCGGCCGGATCGGTCGAGAACGAGCCGTTCGCGATCTCCGTCGCCAACGCCGCGGCGCGCGTCGGAACGACCGGACTCGAGCAGTGGCCCGGCCAGGTGATCGTGGCCAACCGCGTGGCGGATGTCTACGAAGGGCATTTCACGGCCGGGCAGGTGTACCACCTGACCCTGACGAAGTACCAGGGCGCCGCCGACATGGAGTTCTGCATCTTCCCGTCGGAAACCGGGCTCTACAACCGCGACCAGGCCATCGCCCGGTCGGGGAACCTGACGGAAAACGGGGGAGACGTGGATGTTCTCGCGTTCACCGCACCGGTCACCGGAACGTTCCCGATCGCCGTGTACCGCGCGACCGGCGCGGACATCGCAAACCCCCAGCACTACCATTTCTTCTGGAGCACCGCCGTATCGGGAGTCGGCGATGTGCCGCGCGGGGGCTTCCGCATGGACGACCCGACCCCGAATCCGATGACGTCCTCGACCCGGATCCGCTTTTCCCTGCCGGCACCCGGCCCCGCCGATCTCGCGATCTTCGATCTGAGCGGCCGGATGGTCCGGCGGCTGCCGATCGGCGACGGCGCGGCCGACGGCGAAGCCTACTGGGACGGAACGGCCGACGACGGCCGCAAGGTCCCGGCGGGGCAGTACTGGGCGCGCCTCGAGGCGGCCGGACGCTCGGAAACCCGGAGAATCAGCGTCCTGAACTGAGCAGGCGCCGCTGGATCACGGATCGCTCTAGCCTGGTCCATGCCTGCGCTGATATCGGCGGTGTTCACGAACCCGAAGTCCGGCTCCCCGCGGGGAGCCGGACTTTTCACTTGCGCCCGAACCGCCGGCACGGGATGATCGACGACTTCATGGGCACGCTGATTCCCGGACTCTCCTACGCGGATTTCCTCACGGAGGCCTTGCGGCACGATTCGGAGGCCTCCTTCCGGGCCTCCGCGTTCTACGCCGACCATGGCTCCGCGCTCGACGCCCTCCTCGTGACGCCGCGGTCCGGAGGCACGGTCCGCGATCCGGTCCCGCCGGACCGGTTGCTGCGGCTCGTCCACTGGAACATCGAAAAGGGGAAGACGCTGCCCCGGCTGAGCGCCCGTTTCCGTGACGATCCCTGCCTGTCCGGTGCGGCGGTGATCACGCTCAACGAGGTCGACGAAGGGATGGCCCGGTCGGGTGACAACGCTGACGTGGTCCGGGAACTCGCGGCCGCCCACGGAAGCCGGTTCGTATCCGTGCCGAACTACATCGAGTGCACGACCGGCCTGGCCGGCGAGGCGCCCGCCGGGGCGCGGAACGCAACCGGACTGCACGGCACCGCCATCCTGTCCCGTCTTCCCGTTCTCGACACCCGCGTGCATGCCCTGCCGGCCTGCTGGGACTACTTCGGTTTCCGGGAAAAGCGGTTCGGGGGGCGGCGGGGCCTTTACCTGCTGCTCGACTGGAACGGATCGCGGATCATCGTGGCCACCGTTCACCTTGAAATGCGCTGCCCGCCGGCGTGCCGTGCCCGGCAGTTCCGCGCGTTCCTCGAGGGGCTGGACGCCGCCCGCCGCGCCTGGCGGACCTCGATGGCGGTGATCACCGGGGACTGGAACACCCACACGTTCCGTCGGGGACGCCTCGTCGACAGCATCGTCGAGTTCCTGCGGATCGTGTCCACGCGGCCGGAAGCGCTCGACCGGGAACTCGCCTGGCCGTTGTCCAGGGAGCCCCTGTTCGCGGACCTGCGCGCGGCGGGCTTCCGGTTCGACACGGCCAACGAGCCCGTGCCCACCGCCTCGCAGCATCTCGGTCGCGTCGAGGATCTCGCGTTCCTGCCCGGGTGGCTCGGCCGGGCGCTGCTCGCCGCCTCGCGCCTCGAAGGGCGGACGCTGTCCATGCGGCTGGACTGGATCGCGGCGCACGGGCTGGAGGCCACCACCCCGGTGACCCTTCCCGCCGGACCGCCGGGGGAGGAACCGCTGTCGGATCACCGGCCGGTCGGTGTGGATCTGGCGCTCGGCACGGGGTCGCGACTGGTGGAGCGGTAAAGCCAGAACCCCCGGCGGGCCGGGCGCGGACCGCCACGTCGGGGGAACGCCGCATCCGCCGCCTCGCCGGGCCGTCCACACGACCCGGGCGTACCTCAGAACTCGATCCAGCTCCCCGCGCCCCGCACCTTCGCCTCGCAGTAGAGATAGGCGGCGGCCGCGAGATCCTCGACGGCAAGCCCCAGCGTTTTCAACACGGTGATCTCGTCGGCGGAGGCGCGCCCGGGATGCGCTCCGGCCAGCACGGCACCGAGCTCGACGAGCTCCGGATCCGGCGGCAGGGCCCCCTCGGCAATGGCCAGGAGGATGTCGCCGGATTCGTTCAACGCGGACTCGATGCGGTCGACGAACAGCGTGCCGCGGGCCATGACCGCCGCATCCGCCTCGCGCGCGGTCGGGACACAGGCGCCGACCAGCGCAACATGCGTTCCCGGGGAGAGCCAGCGGCCGAAGAGGATCGGTGTCCGCGCGCTCGAGACCGCCACGACCAGGTCCGCGCCGGCGACCGCTTCCTCCACGGAAGCGGTCGCTTCGATCGGGAAGGGGTACGCTCCGGAATGCCGCTCCGCGAAGGCACGGGCGCCGGCCGGATTCGCGGAAACAACCCGCACGCGCCGCAGCGCGCGCACGCGCGACACCGCTTCGAGATGCGGGCCGGCCTGGTGACCCGCCCCGATCAGGGCGAGGTCGCAGGCGTCGGGGCGGGAGAGCGCCTTGACGCCGAGCGCGGTGACCGCCGCGGTGCGGATCGCGGTGATCGCCGTGGCGTTCATCACGGCCAGAAGCTCCCCGGTCGTGCCGTCGCTCAGCAGGACACCCCCCTGGTGCGAATCGAGCCCGCGCGACGGATTGTCCGGAACGACGCAGACGGCCTTGAGTCCGTAGGCCGAGCCGCCCACCGGTCCTTCGACCCCCTTGAGCACGGGCGATGAGGTGTGCGCGGGCATGAGGCCGATGAATCCGGGCGCGTCGGGGGGGCGGACGAGAAAGCGCAGCGGCTGGAAGGAGCGCCCGCGCTGGAGGTCGGTCAGCGCCCGCGCCATGACGGACAGGCACGCCTCGGCCGGAAGGAGCGCCGTGACGTCGCCGGCGGAGAGAACGAGAAGTCGAGGCATCGGGGGCATGCTACTGTAGACGCGGAAGGAGATCAATCATGCGGACCATGCAGCGCACGACCCGGATCCAGGCGGCGGCCCTGTTCCTCGCGGCCACATCCCTCGTCTGTCAGCGCGCCCCGTCCAGCGCGGCGGAGTCGCCGGAGTTCGGGGACGCCTTCTGGAAGTTCTGGGGAGACGGCCGCGCGGAGCTCGCGGCCTACGACATCACCCTTTCCAGGTACGGAGCGATCCGCAGGGGTACCGCGGTCGCGGTGTTCGTGACCGAGACGTTTTCCAGGTCACTGCGGGTCAAGGCCGACCCGGGGAAGCACCCGGCCGATGACGAGTTCCCGGTCATCAAGCTCAACCTGGTCCAGGATTTTCCGACCGGGATCTACGACTACAACATGATGACGAGCGCCTTCGTGGCGCTGGTCCCGGTCAACGGACGCCCGGCGGGGGCGGCCACGAAAGTGTCCTTTTCCGCGCAGGAATGGTGCGGCCATGCCTACAGCCAGGCGCTGTTCGACGAAACGCGGATCCGCCTGCAGTCCCACAGCTACTTCGACGGCGAAGCGGATCTCGATACGGAACTGCCCGGCGATTCCGGACTGCTGTCCGAGGATGTCCTGCTCCTCTGGGCCCGCGGACTCGCCGGGCCGGTCCTCGGGCCCGGCGAAACGGTCACCACCGATGTCCTCAAGTCGCTCCGGGTGGCACGCCTCACGCACACGCCCGTGGACCGCGGCAGCGTCCGCCTGGCCCGGGCGGCCGGGGTCACGTCCGTCACCGTTCCGGCCGGCACGTTCGCAGTCGAAGAGAGGACGGCGACCCTCGCTTCGGGCCGCACCTGGACGTTCCAGGTCGAGGCGGCGGAGCCCCATCGCCTGATCCGCTGGAGCTGCTCCGACGGCGAAACGGCGGAACTGCTGGCCTCCGAGCGCCTGCCCTACTGGAAGATGCACGACCCGGGATTCGAGTCGGAATTGAGCAAGCTCGGGCTTTCGCCCCGCGGGCCGCGCATGCCCTGATCACGGCCCGGGCTTCGCCCGGCCTGCCGCTCCGGTCCACAGCGACCGGCCGACACGAATGGGGGGCCGCCCCGCGCGGAACGGCCCCCCGGTCCATGACAAAGACTCCGTGTCCTGGTCAGCGCGCGAGAACCACCCGCTGGCTCCGGATGCCGTCGACCGTGTTCAGCATGAAGAAGTAGATCCCGGCCGGCGCGTCGGAAAAGCGGTCCGTCCGCCCGTCCCAGGTCCGGGTGTGATCTCCGGCCGGCAGGTTACCGGCCTGGATGGAGCGGACCCGCCGCCCGTTCACGTCGAAGACGGACAGCTCGGCGAATCCGGGCCTCGGCATGTGAAACTCGATCGTCGAGGCACCGTGGGTCGGATTCGGCCGCGCCGCCCCGAGAAAGCGGGCGGAAACCGGTTCGACGGGTGGAGTCGGTGCCGCGGTGCCCGATCTCGGTCCGCAGAACGGGAACGTGAAGCTCGTGCCGCCGCGGCAGATGTCCCGGATGCCGTTCGCTCCCGTGGTGAACGTCTGGCCGCGAAGCCCGTGGAGAACGCTGCCGACGCCGATCGGCGGCCCGACGGTGACGAACGGGTTGATGTCGTCGAGCGCCACCTTCATCACGATGCAGTCGTTGACGGTGTCGAAGTATCCGGCGGCGTCGCCCCGCTCGGTGTAGACCACCGAGCCGTTGCCGCCGCGCACCGCGGTGCCCCAGCGGAACGTGGGGACGGCGGGATTGTCCGCGTTGACCTGGATGAAGAACTGCGACCCCCGGTCGGACACCCCGCCCGGCGCGTTCGCGCTGAAGCTGGCCCGCCAGTTGGCCCCGGCCGGGATCGTGTCCAGCGCCGACACCTTCATGGTGGCCGTGATGTAGATCGGGTCGGGCGGCATGTCCTCGCAGGAATAGTCCACCCAGAGAATGTCGAACGGATTGTCGGTGACGATCGGCTGCAGCAGCCCGGTGACCGCGTCGTGCAGGAAATCGGCCACCTCCGGATCGTTCGGGTCGGGCGTGGGCAGCGGCGGGGGATAGACCGGGTTCACGAGACCGGTGCCGTTGGCCGCCGCGTAGAGGCTCGTGCCGTCCAGCTGCCGGGTCACGTAGGTGTGCCCGGCGTAGTCGTTGTGATCGTCGGTGAACGCCACCACGGCCGCCCCCTGCGGGTCGATGGCCACCTGGAAGTAGTCGATGAGGTTCCGGTTCGCTCCGCCGGTCAGGCCGCCGGTGGAGATGTTCGAGCCGTGAATGATGTGGTCGCTGATCACTTGCTGGCGGAACGTGGGATTCTGGGCGGTGGCGTCGGTGGTCTGGGCGAGGAGCACCGACCAGTCGGCGCTGTCGTCGTTCACGTTGTTCGTCGTTCCGTACCAGACCACCACCACGCGGCCGGCGCTCCCCGCCTCCATCCACGGAAACAGGTTCGTCCGGTACACCGAGTTGTCGTTGACCCGGACCTTCGAACTCCAGTTGTCGCCGTTGTCGGTGGAGTGGGCCATGAAGATGTTCCTGCCGTCGCCCCACAGCGAGTAGACGGTCCCGTCGTCGCCGACCTTGACCACGTCGAACAGCTGGTCGTGACCGCTCGTGTTGTCCACGGTGGTGTTCTTCCAGGTCACGCCGCCGTCGTTGGACCGGGCCACGGTTCCCGTGGACGAACTCTGGTGGGCCACGAACACCGACCCGTTCGCATGATTCACGTCGATGTACCCGGGGGTCGTGCCGCTCGGATTGACCACGGTCGTCAGCGGGTAGGTCAGGCCGTTGTCGTCGGACCGGGTCACGAAGAGCCCGGTGGCCGGGATCGGGGCGCGGTACATCATGTACACGCGGCTGCTGCCGGTGGATTCGATCCACTGGCGGTCGTCGGCGGGCACGATGGCCACGGCCGGACTGAGCGTGAAGGTCTCGCCGCGGTCATACGAGACCGCGGAGGAGATGTTGGCGGCCGCCAGGCTCACGATCGTCACGACCGGGATGCTGTCGGGGTGGGAGGGGAAGCTGACCGAGATGTCGATGTCGCCGCCGCCGTCCGCGCCGCCGGTCGTGGGGTCGTTCGGGTCCTGGGGAAGAAACGCATCGGGCTGGCCGAGATAGGCCGGGTTCTGCATTCCGGGGTCGAACGTGGGGCTCTGCGGGTTCAGGTCGAAGCGCCAGAGGTCCACGCCGGCGGGCACGCCGCGGATGCCGCCGACGTAGCAGTTGCCCCGCACGTCCACGCGCACGCTCGGTTCGCCGTCCTGGGCGGCCACGGGGATCTTCAACGCCACGTTCTCGCTGAACGTCAGCGACCCGGGGAGGTACGTCGGAAAGCGGGGGGCGGACTCGGGCGCGAGCGAGGCCACACCGGTGTAGGGATCGCCCGGCGCCACGGAAAACGCCACCATGTGCACGACATAGACCCTGGCCGTGGTCACGACCGGTGGATCGATCGGAATCGAGCCGTTCTCGGCCGTGTTCGGCGCGCCGTTGCCGTCCTGGGTGACGATCGGTCCGGAAAGCGTCCCGGCGTGCACGTAGAGATCATAGTCGTTGGCCGGAACGAGCCACGACGTGTTGATCGCGATCCGCTTCCCCGTGTAATCGCCGGGAGCCAGCGTGAGCGTGTACACGTCGCAGGTGACGCCGTCGACGCAGGTCGATTCGTTGGCGTTCGCCCCGACGGGGTTTCCCGTCCAGGTGACGGTCGGGTTTCCGGGGGTGAGCGATCCCGAGGAGGGAGTGGCTCCCTGGGCGGCCGTTCCACCGAGGAGCGCCGACCCGAGAATCAGGGACACTAAGCCGGGGCACTTCATTCTGAACCTCCTGAGCCGGTCCCTGCGGAGAGGACGGAGTGGGCTCGCTGGTCATCGCGCCGTGGCCCGGTCGAACGGAGCGCCCGACCGGGCCGCACGGGGATCCGCAGCGGACAGGATCGGGGGGCGGTGTTGGCCCATTCTTGACTGGGCGTTTTTCCGGTCCGGCAACCGGCATTCCGGCAATGCATTGGGGGTTTTTCGTCATGCAGTGAGTCGAAACCCGGGCAGGCGTCGGTGGCGGCCGGATGCGGCGGCCGCAATCCAGCCGGACCGATCCGCCCGGCGCGCCGTTGCTGGCAGGCCACCCGCGGGCCGGGTATAGTCCGGACATGGAGCGGATCCCACACTATATAGACGGCAGACCCGTCGAACCCGCCGACGGCGGGTGGCTCGACAACGTGGAACCGGCCACCGGGGCCGTCTGCGGCCTCGTCGCCGCCGGAACCGCCGCGGACGTGGACCGGGCCGTGGACGCCGCCACCCGCGCGTTTCCGGCCTGGGCGGCGGCACCGGTGGACGAACGCGCCGCCTGGATGGAAAAGATCGCCGCGGGGATCGAGGTCCGCTTCGACGACTTTGCCGCAGCGGAAAGCCGCGATACCGGCAAGCCGCTGAACCTGGCCCGGACGGTGGACATCCCGCGGGCGATCCGCAACTTCCGCTTCTTTGCCGGCGCCGTGCTCCACACGCGATCGGACCTGCACGCGATGGATGCGGCGCTCAACTACACGCTGCGCACGCCGCGCGGCGTGGCCGGGCTGATCGCCCCCTGGAATCTTCCGCTCTATCTCCTGTCCTGGAAGATCGCGCCGGCTCTCGCCGCCGGAAACACCGCGGTGGCCAAGCCCTCGGAACTGACGCCGGCCACCGCGCACCTTCTCGCGGACGTCTGCCGTGACGCCGGCCTCCCCGCCGGGGTGCTGAACATCGTTCACGGCACCGGCGCCGGGGCCGGCGCCCCGCTGACCGGACATCCGGGGGTCCCGACGATCTCGTTCACCGGCGGTACGGCCACCGGGCGCGCCGTGGCGCTGGCCGGGGCGCCCCTGTTCAAGAAGATGTCGCTGGAACTCGGCGGCAAGAACCCGAACATCGTCTTCGCCGACGCGGACATGGACGCGGCCGTGGCCGGCAGCGTCCGGGCGGCGTTCACGAACCAGGGGCAGGTGTGTCTGTGCGGGTCGCGGATTCTCGTCGAGCGCGCCGCGTTCGAGCCGTTCGTCGAGCGGTTCACGGCGGCCGCCCGGTCGCTCAGGGTCGGCGATCCGCTCGACGCCGCCACCGACCAGGGAGCGCTGACGTCGCGCGCCCACCTCGAAAAGGTGGTCCGCTACGTGGAACTGGCCCGCGAGGAAGGGGGCAGCGTGCTCTGCGGGGGTTCGACTCCGGAGCCGGTCAACGAGCGCTGCCGCGGCGGCTTTTTCTTCAACCCCACCGTGATCACCGGTCTCGGGCCCGGCTGCCGGGTCAACCGCGAGGAGATCTTCGGGCCCGTCGTCACGATCGCCCCGTTCGACTCGGAAGCGGAAGCCGTGGCCCTGGCCAACGGCACGGAGTACGGGCTGTCCGCGTCGGTCTGGACGGAAAACCTGGCGCGGGCGCACCGTGTCGGCGGCGCGATCGAGGCCGGGACCGTGTGGATCAACTGCTGGCTCGTCCGCGACCTTCGTGTCCCGTTCGGCGGCGTCAAGATGAGCGGCGTCGGGAGAGAAGGGGGCGAGGAAGCGCTGCGCTTCTTCACCGAACCGAAGAACATCTGCGTCCGGACGTGACCCCGGGGCGCCGGCCGCGAACAACAGGGAGGGATTTGTCATGAGCGAGGCCAGACACAGTGCGCGGGCGCCGGAACCCGTGGGCGCCTTTCCGCACGCGCGCCGGGTTGGACCGTTCCTCTTCCTTTCCGGGATCGGTCCCCGGAAGAAAGGCTCGAAGGAGATTCCCGGCGTGACGCTCGACGACCGCGGCGCGATCGCCGACTACGACATCGAGGTCCAGACGAGGGCCGTGTTCGAAAACGTCCGCTTCGTCCTCGAGGATGCCGGAGCGTCGTGGGACCGCATTGTCGACGTCACGGTGTTCCTGACGAACATGAAGGCCGATTTTCCCGCGTTCAACCGCCTCTATGCCGAATTCTTCGCGACGAACCAGCCGACCCGGACCACCGTGGAAGTGGGGGCGCTCCCGACGCCGATCGCGGTGGAGTTGAAAGTCATCGCCTGGATGGGGGAGTAGGGGGCCGATCCGCTCGTCCGGCCCCGCGGACCGGGCCGCAAGGCCCGGTCAACAGGTTCCGGAACCCGTCCGGTCCTCAGCGCGGCGCCACGTTCTTGTTGACCCGGAAGAAATTGTCGGGATCCCACTGCGTCTTGATGTCGACCAGCCGGTCATGGTTCGCACCGTAGGCGGCGCGGATGCGGTCACCGCCGTCGTCCTCGTTCAGGAAGTTCACGTAGGTGCCGCCGGTCCCGAACGGACGCAGCACGCGCCAGGCCGAACGGGCCCACTCCCTGTTCGCCTCGTCGTGTGCGGCGTCCTCCCACGCCCCGGTGATGTTCAGCACGGCTTTCACGTCGCGGTTCCCCACCGCCGAGTGGTCTCCGGACAGCCGGTTCAACGCGCCGTCGAGCGGAAAGACGAGGATCGCGGAATGGGGGGACGGCATCTTCCGCCCCTGTTCGATCACGTGACCGAACAGCTCCGGTCCGGTTTCCGGGAGGTACTCCGACTTCCAGTAGTAGCGGCGCCCCTTCGGCTGCGTGGCGTCGATCAGGCTCTGCTGCGTCGTGTACGGGCGCGGCTGGATCACGTCGCCGACCGGCTTGCGGAAGGCCTTCAGCGCCGCCAGGGCCCTCTTCCCCTCCTCGACCGGTCCGAAGTGGCCGCCGATCAGCAGGGCCACCGGCTTCCCGTGGTACGCGGAATCGATCCACGGGGCCGGGGGAGCCATCCGGAACCCGGCGATGATCGAAATGTCCGGTCCGGCGTCGGCCATGATATCCCGGTACATCGCGTAGACCGCCTCCGCATCGTCGGCGCTCCAGGCGATCGCTCCGGCCATGACCTCCGGTCCGACCGGAAACAGGCGGTACTCGATGTGCGTGACCACGCCGAAGTTGCCGCCGCCGCCCCGCAGCCCCCAGAACAGGTCGGCGTTTTCCGTTTCCGAAGCCCGGACCACCCGGCCGTCGGCGGTCACCACGTCCATGGACAGAACGGTGTCGCTGGTGTAACCGCACTTGCGGGTCAGGTACCCGAAGCCTCCGCCGAGCGTCAGCCCGGCGATGCCGGTGTTGGACACGAACCCCTGAACCGAGGCCAGGCCGTGCACCTGCGTTTCGCGGTCGATGTCGCCGAGCAGGCATCCGGCCTGCGCGTGCGCGGTCCTCTCGCCGGGGTGCACCCGCACGCCGCGCATCAGCGACATGTCGAGCATCACGCTGTCGTCGGCCGCAGCCAGGCCGGAAATGTTGTGGCCGCCCCCCTTGATCGTGAGCGGAAGGCCGGCCTCCCGGGCGAAGGTCACGCCGGCCAGGACGTCGGCGGTGCCGAGACAGCGGATCACCGCCAGCGGGCGCCGGTCGATCATGCCGTTCCACAGCGACCGGCTGTCGTCGTAGCCGGCATCGCCGGGGGTCAGCAGCGGTCCGCGCAGCCGCGCTCGCAGCGATTGGAGAACGTCCGGCGACAGGGGAGCACCGTGCGGTGCATTCATGTCACACACTCCTTTCGGGCGGTACCGCGGGGATGCCGCTCATCCGGCAATGCGGACATACCGCTCGAGGCGCGCCACCTCGGACTCGTCCACGTACTTGCCGATCTCCCTGCGAAACTGCTCCACCGATGTCCACGGGCGGTATTCTTCGAACTCGTGGGCCATCTTCGGGCCGACGCCCGGGATCAGGAACATCTCCTCGTTCGAAGCGGTGTTCAGGTCCAGCGGAATGAACAGGGCCCCGTACAGTTCGGCGCGGGCGGCGCTGTCCAGCGAGGCCGGCAGGAACGCGTCGAACGCCGGCATGCCGTCGAACGGCCGGTTGGCCAGAATGCCCTGCACGAGTTCGGCGGAGGCATGCGGCACCGACATCAGCTCCGCCTCGCCGGCAGTGTTCGGATTGATCAGGCCCGAGGACGCGGCCGGAGGCGTTGCGGTGTCGGCGGCCGGCGTTTCGGCCGGGGGCGGAGCCGCGTGGTCGGCCTTTCCGGACGAGTCGGAACCGGACCCGGAGCACCCGGCCAGAAACACAAGAACGAGCATCGTGACGGAGCAGGTATTGCGCTTCATGAAATCTCCCGGTTCGAGTCGCCGTCCGTCCGGCGCGACAGTTCAGGGTGCCGGACGGTCATCAGGATCCCGATCAGCCCCAGCTGCATCATCACACCGGGGGCGAGAGCGGGTGGTGCCTTGGATCGTAACGCTTTCCAGAACAGATCGAAACCGGTGAGCGAAGGTTTCAGCTCAGCCTGGAATTCCGCGCTCCCGCGATAGTGGAACCAGATGCCGAGGAAACCGGAAAAGATCAGCGCGGCCATCAGGATCCGGACCAGGTGAACGGCCGTCCGCGATGGGCGTGCCCAGAGCGTCGTGATGCCGAGAGCGCCGGCTGCCAGCAGGATCAGAGGAAACCACTGCGAGGCGGATTCCGTATGGTCGAGGAGCAGGAGTTCCGTCCCGGTGCCGAGTGCGCCGAACAGGAAGATCGCCGCCAGGGCGCCCCGGATCCTTGTGAGGAGCAGCATTCGGGAACGATAGCCGTTCCCCATGGCGAGCACAAATCCCGTCCTCGTGCTCCGCCTCGGCGGCGAGTCGGACGGATCCGGGTCACGGCCTCCGCCCCTGTTCTGCTATTCTCAACCCATGCTGGAACCGTTCAAGAAAATCGTCCTGTCTGCCCTGACCGGCCTGTCCCTTCTGGCGCTCCTCGGATTCCTCTCGGCGGGACTGATCCTGTTCCGCGAGGCGAATGCCGTTCACCCGGCGCTCGGCGTACTCGTGGTCGTGGTGGTCGCCGCCGGTATCGGCCTGCTCGTCGTCTACCCGCTCGTCCGGATCCTCCGGCTCCCGAAGGCGCTGTCCCGGCCGGAACCCGACGACGCGGCCGCCTGGTCGCGCTACGTGCTGCGTTTCGGAAACCGGTTGACCGGCAACCGGCACCTCAAGGCGGACTACCCCGGTTACGATGCCCTGGTCCGGGCGGTCCGGTCCGGCGACACGGCGCTCATCGAGTCGGAGTCGGTCGACGCCGGCCGGTTTCTCGATGCACGGGCCCGCGATGCCGTGGCGAAGCATGCCGCCGCCGTGTTCACCGCCACCGCCGTGTCCCAGAGCGGCCGCCTCGACGGGGCCATCGTGATGTCGGCCCAGATCCGGATGATCCGGGAAGTGGCCGAGATCTACATCCAGCGCCCCGGCGCCCGCGATCTCTGGGCGCTGTACGCGAACGTCGGCGCGGCCACGTTCGTGGCCGGCGAGATCCAGGATTCGGAACTGCTCGCGGTGCTCGGCGCGCCGGTCACCGCCGGGATCGCCGGATTCGTGCCGGTCGGCGGCACCGCCCCGATCATTTCACTGCTCGTGAACAGTTTTCTCGACGGCTCGGCGAACGCGTTCCTGACGCTCCGGGTCGGCACGCTGGCCCGCCGCTACTGCGCGCTCCGCGTCGAGGGGGACCGCACCACCGTCAGCCGCAGCGCGTCGCTGGAAGCGGCCGGCCTGCTCGCGGACGTCGTCACGCGCGGAGCGGCGCGGATGGCCCGGCTGACGCAGAACCTGGTCGTGAGCGGCGCCGTGAAGGGAACGACCGGGGCGGCGAAAGGCGTGGCCGGCCTCGGCGGCCAGTTGTTCGGGAAGATCCTGGACATGGCCGGCCGGGCGGGCACGGCGGCGGCCGAGTCGACCGGTGCCGGAGTCCGGTTTCTCGAGGAGAGCCTGCGCTTCTGGACGACGGTGGCCGACCGGGGGGAGGCTGCCTCCGTGTCGCCGGGATCGGACGGCGGCCTGCGGACTACAACCGGTGCCGGATTGCCCAGAGATCCGGAAACACCGGCTGGAACAGCGACTTCTTGAGGAACTCCACGCCCAGCGATCCGCCGGTGCCGTGCTTGTTGCCGATCGTCCGCTCCACGATCTTCACGTGGCGGTAGCGCCACTCCTGCTGCCCCTCGTCGAAGTCGGTCATCAGCTCGAACAGGATCGCCAGGTCCGGACGTTCCGTGTAGAGCTTCAGCAATCCCTCCTGCAGGTCTTCGTTCGGCTGCGTCGGCTCCTCGCGGGGCTTCGATCTCAGCTCCGCGGGAATCGTCACGCCGTTGTGTTCCAGGAAATCGTAGAACCGGTCGATCAGGCTCGGCTCCTCGAGCCGCCTACGGGCCTCCGCGTATCCCCGTGATGTTTCATCGCAGTACCGCAGCATCTCCTTCCGCTTGTTGCCGAGGAGGAACTCCATCTCGCGGAACTGGCTCGACTGGAATCCGGACGATGTTTCCAGGCGGTCCCGGAAGCTCGTGAACGACATCGGGGTCATCGTCTCGAGGATGTCGAGCTGGCCGACGAGCGTCTTCATCACCGTGCGGCTGCGCTGCACGGTGGCGATGGCGCCGTACAAATCGTTCCCGCTGAAGTTGCGGCCGACCTTGTCCAGCTCGTGAAGGAGCAGCTTGAACCACAGTTCGTACACCTGGTGGATGACGATGAACAGGAGTTCATCGTGCTCCGCGGGTTTCGACCGCGGTTCCTGGAGATCCAGCAGGCGATCCAGCTTCAGGTACTCGGAATAGGTCAGGGGCATCGGGCGTGATCTCCGTCTGGGTGTTCGCAAGGCGCCGGGGGATCGCCGGGCGTGGAGTTCCTCAGGCGGCGGCCGCCGGCATTGTATCCCAGATCAGGGCGCCCAGGTCAGCCCCAGCGTGGCGTCGCCGAACGGATCGACCGTGCGGAGGCGCCCCTCGACCCTAGCCGCCAGGCGGCCGGTGATGTCGACGCGCGCTCCGGCCGAAACGTGGACCGCGAACTCGAAGCTGGACCGGCCTTCCCGCCAGCGGCGCAGGCCTCCGAGGCCGGCGCCCGCGAACGGCGCAAGCCGTCCGAGGCGCCCCTCCGCCTGAAGCGTGGCTTCCGGAACCAGGAAATGTTCGCGCAAGGCGAGGTCCGCGGACAGGTAGCGCACGTCGGCCGCGAACAGGAACGGACCATGCCGCGGGCGCAGTTCGAGGCCGGCGGCCACCGCGACCGGAACGTCGCCGACTTCGAGATCGTTGAGGACGGGCCCCGCCGCCGCTGCGATCCGGAGGGGAGCACGACCTTCGGCGCGGGCCAGGCCGGCGGACAGCAGCAGGGCGAGAAGCATCAGCGCTCCGAGAAGGAACAGGCCGGCGCCGCGGATCACGTTTCCGACGACGCGATCCTGGTGGCGGGCCCGGCGGACGGCCTCCGCGTAGGGGATGCGGCTGAACGACACCATGGAATAGAGCGGCACGTACCAGCCCGGCAGCAGGCGGGCGATGAACTTTTCCCGCTGTTTCTTCCGGAGAAACGCCGGGTCGCCGACCTTGTCCCGCATCTCGATGAAGTTGTCGACGGCGAGTTGCGCCAGCGCGTCGGTGTTCTCCTTCCGCAGCCGGAAATAGTCGCGGAACGCCGCTTCGCGGTCGGCGCCCGCCCGCTTCAGGCAGTCGTGGAGGACCGTGGCGCTTTCGAACGCGGCGTTCATCCCCTGGCCGTAGAACGGCACGACGCCGTGGGCGGCATCGCCGAGGAGCACGACCTTGTCCCGGTGATGCCAGGGGGCACAGCGGATCGTGACCATGGCCCCGGGGCGGCTCTCCAGGTAGTCCTCGGCGAGCGTGGGGATCAGCGGCACCGCGTCCGGAAAGTGCTCGCCGAAGTACGCGAGGACCTCGTCCCTCGTCCGGATCGCGTCGAACGAACCCGGTCCCTCGAACGGCCAGAACAGCGTGACCGTGTACGAACCGTCCTCGTTCGGCAGGGCAATCATCATGAAACTCCGCCTCGGCCAGATGTGGAGCGCGTGCTTTTCCATCCGGAAGCCGCCGTCCGCGCCCGGCGGAATCGTGAGTTCCTTGTACCCGTGGGCGAGAAACTCCTGGCTGTAGTCGAAGCGGAACGTCTTCTGCAGCGCGGCGCGGACCCGCGAATTGACCCCGTCCGCGCCGATGACGAAGTCGCCCGTGATGACCCGGCGGGCGCCGGTTTCCGCGTTCTCCACGGTCACGGCGCCCGTGTCGAGATCGACGCCGGCGCAGGCTTCCTCGAATGCAATGGTCACGTTCGGGTGTCGTTCCGCCGCGTTCAGCAGCGTGATGTTGAGCCCGGAGCGCGACACGGAGTTGATCGCCTGCGAGGCGTCGGTGCCGTACGGCTGGTACGAGAGGTCGCCGGACGGCGCGTGCATCATCCGGCCGCGCATCGGCACCGCGGTCTTCATCACCTCGGCGGCAAGGCCCGCTTCCTCGAGCGCCGCGAGGCCGCGGGTCGACAGGGCCAGGTTGATCGACCGCCCGCGGGTGCGCCGTTCGCCGCGCGGATCCGGCAGGCGGTCCACCAGGGTGATGGAATGCCCCTCCCGGGCGAGAAAGTTGGCCATGAGCGCGCCGCCGAGACCGGCGCCGACGATCGTTATCTTCCGCGGCATGGGCGTTCCGGCGGCGGGCCTGGCATGGAGCGCGTCCTCGCGTCCGGCACGGTCGGGATCAATCCTCGGGACCCGGCATCAGGAACCAGAGCGCGATGTAGACGATCGTCCCCGGGAACGCCACGGAAACGATCGACACGATCACGTAGAGAAACCGGAACCGGTTGGCCGGCCAGCCGAAATATTCGGCCATGCCGCCGCAGACGCCGGCGATGACCTTGTCCCTGGACCGCGTGAGTTTCTTTTCGGACATGAATCAGGCTCCCTTCAGCACTTCGGCGAAGCGCCGGACGTCCTCGAAGCTGTTGTACAGCGGGACCGGCGCCGCGCGGATGACGTTCGGCTTCCGCATGTCACATACGATTCCCGCCGTCTTGAGTTGCGCAAACAGGGATTCCGGGTCGTTCTTCACGAACAGCGAGAGCTGGCAGCCCCGCCGGGCCGGGTCGCGCGGCGTGATGATCTCGAAGCGATCGGTGCCGAGCGCGTCGATGAGGAACTCGAGGTATCCGGTCAGCCGTTCCGACCGGGCGCGGAGGCGGGGGAGCGTGGCCGCGTCGAAGATCTCCAGCGAAGCCTTGAGCGGCGCCAGGGCCAGGATCGGAGGGTTCGACAGCTGCCATCCGTCCGCTCCGGGCTTCGGAATGAACTCCGGTTCGAGGTGCATCCGGAAGCGGGTGGCCGGATCGTTGCCCCACCAGCCGGCCAGCCGTTTCCGGGCGATCTCCCTCCCGTGGCGCTCGTGCACGAAGCAGCCGGCCACCGTGCCCGGCCCGCCGTTCAGGTACTTGTAGCCGCACCAGGCGGCGAAGTCCACGTTCCAGTCGTGGAGGTTCAGCGCGATGTTCCCCGCGGCGTGGGCGAGGTCCCAGCCGGCCAGGGCACCCGCCGCATGCGCCCGTTCCGTGATCGCACCGATGTCGAAGGCCTGGCCGGTGTAGTAGTTGACCCCGGAGAGGAGGGTCAGCGCGATCTCGTGGCCGCGGGTGTCCAGGAGTTCGCGGATGCGCTCTTCGGTGATGGTCTGCCGTCCGGGGTCGGGCTCGACGATGACGAGATCATGGACGGGGTCGCAGCCGCGCAGCGACAGCTGCGACCGGACCGCGTACAGGTCCGACGGAAACGTCGGAGCGTCGATGAGAATCTTCCGCCGGTCACCGCGCGGCTCGTAGAACGACATCATCATCAGGTGCAGGTTCGCGGTCAGGCTGTTCATCACCACGACTTCATCGGGGCGCGCCCCGGCGATCCGCGCCATGCCGTCGCGGAACACTTCGTGATACGAGTACCATGGGGTCTTCGCCTCGAAGTGGCCGTCCACGGCCAGCCTGGCCCAGTCGTCCAGTTCCTGCTCGATCCGCCCGCGCGCATCCCGGGGCATCAGGCCGAGGGAGTTGCCGGCAAAATAGGCCACCGGAACGCCGTCCCCGGTCCGCGGGATGTGAAACTGGTCCCGGAACGAGCGGAGAGGGTCGGCGCCGTCGAGTTCGCGGGCGAACGCCGGATCGGTCCGGAAGGGGATCGACGCGGGCGTCATGGCGCATCCCCCCCGGCCGGTCCCGTGCCTTCCGCATTGCGTTGAGGATCGCCCCCGGAGGCGTGGCCCGCCCGGCCCGGATCGTGCGTAGCGCCGATACCCCCCTGCGGACCGGCCCTGAGGCCCAGGAACTCCATGGCCGTGCCCGCGAGGATGCGGTCGCGCGCGGAGGGATCCAGGTCCATCATCGACTCGACGAGCGCGCCGGGATGCTCCTCGCCGAGCGGAAACGGGTAGTCGGACCCCAGGGCGATCCGTTCCGCGCCGTGCAGGTTCAGCAGCATCCGGAGCTGGCCCGCGTCGTGCACGAGCGAGTCCACGTAGAACCTCCGCAGGTACTCGCGGGGGTTTTGCGTTTCGTGAACATTGCAGAGGTCGGGGCGCACCCGCCAGCCGTGTTCGATCCGGCCGATCGTCCCGGCGAATGAGCCGCCGCCGTGCGCGAACGCGATCCGGAGGTTCGGAAGCCGGTCGAGGATTCCCCCGAAGATCACCGAGCAGATGGCCAGGGCGGTTTCCGCCGGCATGCCGACCAGCCACGGGAGCCAGTAACGGGGCATGCGCTCGCGGCCGATCATTTCCCACGGGTGGACGAAGATCGCGGCGCCGAGATCGCTCGCCTCCCGGAAGAACGGAAAGAGCGAGGGATCGTCGAGGTTCAGGCCGTTGATGTTGCTCCCGATCTGCACGCCGGGGAGGCCGAGGTCGCGGACGCAGCGGTGTAGTTCCCGGATCGCCAGGTCCGGGTCTTGCAGGGGTACGGTGCCGAGCCCCGTGAACCGGGCCGGGTGCCGGGCCGCCACTCCGGCGAGATGATCGTTGAGGAATCGCGAGATGTCGTTGCCGTCCGCCGGTTTCGCCCAGTAGCTGAACATCACCGGAACGGTGGAGAGGACCTGCACGGTCACGCCGTCCCGGTCGCAATCGGCCAGCCGCGCGGCGGGATCCCAGCAGTTCGACTCGATCTCCCGGAAGAAGCGGTCGTCGATGAACATCTTCGCCCGGCAGGGGGCGTGATGATCGAGGCGCACGAAGCCGCCGTAGCCGAACCGGCGGGCCCAGTCGGGCCACCGCTCCGGCAGGATGTGCGTGTGGAGGTCGATCTTCATGGGTACCCGTCGCGGGCCGGCGAGTCCCTCGCGATCACGCGGTGAGGCCCGACCGCCCGCGGCGGTGCGTGGCGGGAACCTTCACGATCGCTCGCCACCGGGGAGGTGCCTCGAAATCCCGACCCCACCTACTTCGCCGGCTGCGGTTTCTGGATCTGCATCACCGTGCCGCACTTCCGGCAGGTCCGGAGCTTTTCGCTGCCGATGAATTCCTCGATCACCGGCTTGATCTGCGTTCCGAGGTCGGTGAGATAGAAGTGCGGATCGTGAAGGATCTCGTCGCACTTTTCGCAGTACCAGCGGATGTGATCGTCCTGCCCCTCCGGGCGGCGGTGCTCGATGACCATGCCGATCGTGTTTTCCGGGCGCTGCGGGGAGTGGGGGGTGTTCGGCGGCAGGAGAAAGATGTCCCCCTGGCGGATCGGTATGTCGATCTTCTTCCCGTCGTCGATCACCTTGAGGGTTATGTCCCCCTCGATCTGGTAGTAGAACTCCTCGGTGGGATTGATGTGGTAATCCTTCCGGATGTTCGGCCCGCCCACGATCATCACCATGATGTGGGTGTCCTTCCAGACCATCTTGTTGCCGACCGGGGGCTTCAGCAGGTGACGGTTTTCGTCCACCCAGGCCTTGAGATTGAATGCGGAGAATCGGGACATGTGATCACCTCTTGAGATTGAGGTAGAAGAGAAGACGGAACGTCCAAGTCATTGTAGACAGGGGAGTAGCGGGTGTAAAGGACGCGAAGGCGCCGGGCGTTGCCGGATGCGTCCCCCACACAGCGGACCTTTTCACCGGCGGCGCCGCATCAGAACGTGACGTCCATCTCCCGTCCCGCGTACTGCACCCGGTCGCCCGGCCTGAGCTTCTTCCTTCGCCGCGTTTCGACTTCGCCGTTCACCTTGACCTGGCCGCCCTGGATCACGACTTTCGCCTCGCCGCCGGTGCTCACCCAGTTCTGCTTCTTCATCCAGTCCTGAAGGTCGATGACGTTCTCTTCGCTCATTGTGATGTCCTTTGTGGAGCGCGCGTCATGCCGCGCGCGGGAGCTTCATCGGTGAACGGGTTCCGGAACCTGTTCGTGGATGAGCATAGCGAGTGAACTGAGGCCCGACAATCGAAGAGGACAACGGGCTGAAACGCAAACCCGGAGCACGGTACCCCCGTGGACATGTCATCCCGGAACGGGAGTTCTCCAAGCCGCGCGTTTTCCCGACGGGCGGTGGGGAGCGTGCAGGGAGGTCACCTCGACCGCCGGGACCCGGGACAGGTTCCGGAACCTGTTGAAAAAAAGTGAAGCCGCGAAAGAAAGTTCTTGACAGTCTTTCAAGGCCACCCCGCTTGCGCGTTTCTTTGTCCCCGCAGGTTGCCCTGTAAGCGCGCTACAACGCTTCCGCAGCATGGATCTGCGTGATGGACACATGCGCGTCGGAAAGATGCCGGATTCCGGTCCCGGTTCGCCTGCACGGCTTCGCGATTCACCCTGCGTATCATGAAGAAATGCGAACACACATCGAACATCTCACGGACGACGCACTCATCACACGGATCCATGAACTGGTTCGGCAGGAGAGGCGGGTCACGGCTGCACTGATCGCGCACCTTGCCGAGTTCGACACGCGGCGACTCTACCGCGGCGAAGGGTGCGCGTCGCTGTTCCGCTACTGCACCGAGATCCTGCACTTTTCGGAGCACGCGGCGTACAACCGGATCGCCGCGGCGCGGGCGTCGCGGAGGTTTCCGGAAATCCTCGAGCGACTCGAAAACGGCACGCTGCACCTGACGGCGGTGACGCTGCTGGCGCCGATTCTCACGCCGGGGAATTGCTCCGGACTCCTGGAGGATGCGGCGCACAAGTCGAAGAGCCAGGTGCTGGAGATCGTCGCGCGGGTTCGGCCGGAGCCGGCGGTTCCATCCGTGGTGCGGAAGGTTGCGGTGCGGTCGGACGCCGCGGATGCGCCGGTCGAGGAGTCTGGAAACTTGTTTCAGGAAACTGCCGGGTGCACGGAGGCTTCGTCGGCACGGCCAGGTTCGTCAGCCGTGCCCGCGGCGGCTCCCGCTTCGCTCCCGCGGCCGGCGATCGTCCTGCCCCTGGCGCCGGCGCAATACAGGATCCAGTTCACGGCCGGTGAGGCCATGCGCGCCCGGCTGCTCGAAGCGCAGGCGTTGCTGCGTCACCGGATTCCGGATGGAGATCCGGCGGAGATCCTGGACCTGGCGCTGAAGGTTCTGTTGAAGGAAATCAAGAAGAGGAAGGTGGGGGAGGTGGACCGTCCACGGGTGGCGAAGCGCGCAGAACACTCGTCCACCGCCCCGTCGCGGCCCGGCTCGGCCTCCTGCCATGAACCTCGGCCGGCGGAAGGCCGGGCCGTGAGATATGTTCCCATGAGCGTCCGTCGGGCGGTCTGGGCCGGCGACGAGGGGTGCTGTGCTTTCCGCGCTCGGGACGGTCGACGCTGCGGGGAAAAAGGGTTCCTCGAATTCCATCACGTAAAGCCTTGCGCGGCGGGTGGCCCGGCAACGGTGGAGAATATTGAACTCAGGTGTCGGAGTCACAATGATCATGAGGCGGAGGAGTTTTTCGGAAGGGCGTGGCGAGAAGTCAAAGGGGGAAGAGCCCGGGCGTCCTGAGTTCTGCGCGGGATGGGAAGCAAGGGAAGTGAGCCGAGGAGGTGGGAGACAGGTCATGCCATTGCGCCCAGTCGACACCAGCGATCACTTCAACGGCTGTACCGTCGCGACTTGTCCGTTTGTGCCGACCCAAATGGTACAGTTGCCAGGGGAGGGGGCTTATTGTCCTGCCGACAGGGAGATAGTGGAGATGCAATGAGCACAGTGAGGACGACCGCACGCCGAATGTCCGCCCTGGCACCGGCCATCGTAATCTGCTCCAGCCTCGGTATCGCCGGAGTCCGGAGCCTTCAGGCTCCGCCTCGAGTTTCAGAGGGGCAACCCTCCCGGGACCGTTACCAGATCCTCCAGAGACCCCTGGTTTGCATCGACTCGGTGAGTGTCCGGGAACTCCGTTTCCCCGACGTCGATAATCCGGTGGTGGCTGTCGGCACGGTGGTCAGCGTCATCCCCCGCCGGTATCGGAATCGGTACGGTCATGAGAGCATGGCCGGTGAGGCTCGTTTTCGGGTGGAATCCGTTCTCCACGGTGATTCCCAGGGTGACTGGCTCTCCTTTCTTGCCCGCAACGTGACGTGGATGGATCCCGGGACCGGCGTAGCTCACTTCACGGCTTCGCTTCACGTTCCATGGATCGTGACCGGGGATCGCATCATCGGAGTCTTTGCGCGGTATCCCGTGCCCGACGGCTACGACGATCCATCGGGCGTCTTTTCACTGCCGCGGATGTCCTTCGGCCGCTGGCTTCTTGCGGATGCAACCGAGGATTCCACGGTGTTCATCAAGGTGGATGGCTCTGAACGCACGTTGATGGACGCGGGGATGAGCCTGGGAGAGCTCAAGGGCAGCTTGAGTCAGTTCTATGCCACCCGGTAGTGATGCCGGTCGAACAGGGCGCGGCATCCCGGGATCGAACCTCCAACAGGTTCCGGAACCTGTTCGGCCATGTGCCGCTGCACGCCACGCCCATCGCCGGCGCGGGAACATCTACCCCTTCAACATCCCTTCCAGCTTGATCAGCGCCTTCACGAGATCCGGCTTCGCATCGAGCACGTCCCGCACCGGATCGTGCGGCATGCTTTTTAAGCGTTCCGGCATCGTGCGGATCGTGTGATCCATGATCGATAATTCCTCGTTCACTTCCTTCCACAACAACGGCGCCGAGACCGGCGCGCCCGCGAGAGGGCGCACCGAATACGGCGCTACCAGCAGCTGCCCGTGCCGGTTCTGCAGAAAATCCAGGTACACCTTGCCGCCGCGGTCGGCGATCACCCGGGTCGTCGTGGCGATCGTCTCGTTCCGGGCCTCGATGATCCGGGCGATCAGCTGGGCCAGCATCCGTGACTGCTCGTAGGTGAATCGTCCGCCGAGCGGGATCAGAACGTGGAGGCCAGACGAACCGCTCGTCTTCACGAACGCCGGAAGATCGATGTCGGTGCAGAGCTCATGGATCGCCAGGGCCAGCGTCACGACGTCGGAAAACGGCGCGTCCTTGGGGTCGAGGTCGAGGATGCACCAGTCCGGCCGCTGCAGGCGGTCGGCCCGGCTGGACCAGATGTGCAGCGGGATCGTGCCGAGGTTCGCCACGTACGTCAGCGCCTCGACGCTCTCGCAGACGATGTAGTCGATGTACTTTTCCCCCTCCTCGGTGAAGATCGACACGGTGCGGATCCAGTCGGGCATGTAGTCGGGCGCCTGCTTCTGGTAGAAGCTCTTGCCGTGTATCCCGTCCGGATAGCGGGTCAGGACCAGCGGCCGGTCGGCGAGGTAGGGAAGCAGCCAGGGGGAGACGGCCCGGTAGTAATTGATGAGGTCGCTCTTCGTGTACCGGTCCTCGGGCCAGAAGATCTTGCGGGGGTTCGATACCTTCGGTTCCTCCGGAACCGAAGGCGGGGGAGGGGGGGCGGATCCCACGACGGCCGGGGATCCGGTCGCATCCGCCGGCCCTGCCGCGCTCGCTGGATCCGGCACGTCCTCGTCACCGGCCGATTCCGCGTGAGGCTCGACCACGCATTCCCGCGGCCCCTTGTCCGGCCGGAAGCGGACGAACACCGGGTGACGCAGCAGTCCCTCCTCGGTGAATGTCTTGTAGCGCACCTCCACGACCCGCTCCGGTTTCACCCAGTGATGTTTTTCCGTTTTCGGAAACCCGCGCACGCCGGGCGCGTCCTCGATCTCGATCGTTTCCAGTTGCCGCCGGATCCCGGTCAGGTCGTCGTCGGTGAATCCGGTGCCGACCCGCCCGGCGTACACGAGATCCTCGCCGTCGTACAGTCCCACGTCGAGCGCCCCGAGGCCCGCGCGCGACCCCTTCGGCGGCGTGAACCCAACCACGACGAAATCGCCGGTCCGGTCCGCCGACACCTTGAGCCAGTTCGGCGACCGGCCCGACCGGTACTTCGATTCGATCTTCTTGGCCAGGACCCCTTCGAGCCCCATCGCCCTGACCTGCTCGAACATCGCCGCGCCCGCTCCGACGATGTGGTCGGCGTAGCGGATCGGACCGGCGGAGGGAACGATCTTCCGGAGCAGTTCCTTCCGTTCGGAAAGCGGCAGCCCCCGCAGGTCGCGGCCGGCAAAGCTCAGGAGGTCGAACGCGAACAGCGTGGCCGGAAGCTCGCCGACGGCGATCTCGATGTCCTGCCGCCGCGTCAATCGCGCCCGCTTCTGGAGCCGCTGGAAATCCGGCCGCCCCTTCTCGTCGAGCACGACGACCTCACCGTCGATCATGAAGTCGCGGTAGGGGAGTGCGCGCACGACACCGGCCAGTTCCGGGTAGAGCGCGGTCATGTCGCCGCCGGCGCGGTAGGTGAGCACCGGCGTTCCGTCCTCGGTGCGCGTGGCCAGCATCCGGTAGCCGTCGTACTTCAACTCGAACAGCCATTCCGGCGACGAAAACGGGTCGTCGGCGGTTTCGGCGAGCATGAACGGGAGCGGCCGCTTCGCTTCTGTGAGGGGCGGAACGTCGAGTTCGGACAGCCGCTCGAGCACTTCCGCCTCGATCGACCGGCCGGCGCCCAGATCCTCGACCGTCAGGCCGGAGAGGATCGAGCGTTCGTCGAACTCGTACCCGTCGGGGCGCGCGTAGTCGTCCTTCTTCTTGAACAGCAGCCACTCGTTGCCGGCGCTCTTCCCCTTCCCCTTGATCTTCACGAGTTCGAACTCGCCCCGGAGCTTGCAGCCGGTCAGCGCAAAGTGAACCTTTCCGGTGGCCAGCCCTTCGTCCGGATCGTTGATGGGACGCCATGTGCCCTGGTCCCAGACGATCATCGAGCCCGCGCCGTAGTTCCCCTTCGGGATCACCCCCTCGAAGTGGGCGTAGTCGACCGGGTGATCCTCCACGTGCATCGCCAGGCGCTTGTCCGCCGGATTCAGCGACGGGCCGTTCGGCACCGCCCACGACAGGAGAACGCCGTTCCACTCCAGCCGCAGGTCGTAATGGAGGCGGGTGGCGGCATGCTTCTGGATGACGAAGATCCGGGAGCGGTTCTTTCGCCCTTCGCCAAACGGCTCGGGGGTGGTGCCGGGGGAACGCTTGGTGCGGTACCTGTCCAGCCGGGAATCTCCCGATTCCCGGCTGGGGGATGGGGGGGAGAGGGGCATCCCTGGGTTTTTCCCTTGAGGCGGCTTTTTTGGGCTCATTTCGAGATCTCCGCTTTCCGGGAGGGGCGCTCCGGCTCAACCGGGCCCATTCTCGGGCTCCCCGCCCCCTGACCACCCATTGCCGGGAATCCAAGATTCCCGGCAAGACAGTACTTGGCATAAGGCCTTGAATGATATACTACTTAATCATGCCTGCGCGACCGATTGCCTCCGCCTACATTTCCTTCGGGATGGTCACCATCCCCATCAGCCTCTATTCGGCGAGCCAGACCTCGGAGTCCGTTTCCTTCCGCATGCTCCACAAGGACTGCGGCACCCCCCTGAAGCAGCAGTACATCTGCCCCAAGGAGGGGATGACGGTCGACCGCGACAACACGGTCAAGGGGTACGAGTTCGCCAAGGACCAGTACGTGATCTTCACGACGGAAGAGATCAAGGCCGTCGAGGAAGAGGCCACGAAGACGATCGCCATCGTCGAGTTCGTGCCGCTCTCCGACGTGGACCCGATCTACTTCGAGAAGGCCTACTACATCGCCCCGGAAAAGGGGGGCGAGCGCGCCTACCGGCTCCTGTCGAAAGCGCTCGAGGAGACGGGGCTGGCCGGGATCGCGCAGTACGCGGCCCGGGGCAAGCAGTACCTCGTGCTCCTTCTTCCCAAGGAGGACGGAGTCATCATGCAGCAGCTCCGTTACGCCGACGAGATCCGTCCTTTCTCCGAAGTGCCCATGCCCGAAGCGGCGGACATCAAGGAGAACGAGTTGAAGCTGGCCGTTCAGCTGATCCAGCAGACGGTGGCCGAGGGATTCCATCCCGAGAAGTACAAGGACGAGGTGAAGGGGCGCCTCCGCGAAGTCATCCAGCAGAAGGTGGACGGCCAGGAGATCACGCTGTCGCCGGGCGAGATGCCCAAGGGCCCGGTCATCGATCTCATGGAAGCCCTGAAGGCGAGCCTCGGCCAGGCCGCGGACTCCGATTCGGACGCAAAGACTCCGGCTCGGAAGCCCGCGAAGGCGTCGAAAAAGGCCGCCGACAAGGTCACGCCGATCGCCGCGGCGGGCGGCCGGAAGAAGGCCGGGCGATAAGTACGGCCATGGGGGAGTACCGGACGCGCGACGCCGCGACGCTCCTCGAGATGCCCGTGGGCCAGGTCCGGGCCTGCGCGCGCGAAGGCGTCCTCGAAGCCCGCCGCGATCCCCGCGGCCAGTACCGCCTCAGTTTTCGCGACATGGTCGTCCTCCGCCGCGCCCGCGCCCTCATGGAGGAATTCCCGGCGGCCCGCGTGCGCCGGACGCTCCTCCGCATCCGCAGGGGACTCCCGGAGCGGGATCTCGCCAGCCTGGCGATCTCCTTCGAGCGCGACACGATCGTCGTCCGTGACGGGGCGTTGATCTGGGAGCCGGAATCCGGCCAGACGCGGTTCAACTTCGACGGCGTGTCATCGGGGCCGAACGTGACGCGGCTGCACGCACCGCCCGCGGATCCGGATCCCGAGGACGTCGATTCCGCGGAGGCCTGGTTTCACATCGCCATGGATCTCGAAACCACGGACATTGCGGAGGCGATCGAGGCCTACCGGCGGGCGGTCGACCTGGATCCTTCGATGGACGAGGGCCGGGTCAACCTGGGGCGCCTGCTCCACGCGCGCGGCGAGCTCGGTTCCGCGGAGTTCCAGTACCGGAAGGCACTCGAAACGAATCCGTCCAACGCCACGGCGTCGTTCAACCTGGGCGTGGTCCTCGAGGACCTGAACCGGCACCCGGACGCGATCCGCGCCTATGAGCGCACGATCGAACTCGACCCCGAGTCCGCCGACGCGCACTACAACCTGTACCGGATCCACAACCGGGCCGGACGGCTGGACCTGGCCCTGCGCCACCTCAGTGCCTACCGGGACCTGGGCGGGCTGTAGAACGGCGCCTGTCCCGGCCACTGCGGCATCAGGCCGTGTCGGGAAAAACGATCAGGCCCCGCGCGTGACGTCCGCTCATCATGATGTCGAACGCCTCGTTGATCCTGTCGAGCGGATAGGTGGCCGAGACGAGTTCGTCGAGCTTGAGGCGACCGGCCCGGTAGAGGTCGAGAAACGCCGGAAAGTCGCGCTCGGGGTGGACGGATCCGTAGTAGCTCCCCTTCACCGTCTTTTCCGTTCGCGTGAGAACCGCCCCGGGAAGATTCGTGGCGGACCCCATCGGCGTGAGCCCCGCGAGGATCACGGTGCCCCCGGGGCGGACGCAATCCAGCGCCACCTCCTGGAGATGCGTGGCCCCGACCGCTTCGAAGGCATAATCGGCGCCGCGGCCGCCGGTCCGGCTGCGCACCGCGTCCGGCAGTCCGTCCATCCCCAGGACCTCGGTGGCCCCGAAGCGGCGCGCCGTCTCCGCCTTGTGCGGGGCTGAGTCCGCGGCCAGGATCGTTCCGGCACCGGCCAGCGCCGCGCCCTGCAGGATGTTGAGCCCCACGCCGCCGGCCCCGAGAACGACGACGCTGTCGCCGGGAGCCACCCGGGCCGTGTACAGAACGGCGCCGACTCCGGTGGCCACCGCGCAGCCGATCAGCGCCGCCGCGGTCAACGGAATGTCACGTTCGATCGGAATGCACGCATTCTCCGGGACGACGATCCGCTCCGAGAACGCGGCGAGGCCACAGTAGTGATACACCGGCGTCCCGCGATCGCGGAACCGGGTCGTTCCGTCCATCATCGTGCCGGCCCAGAGCGGCCCGGTGAACGCTTCGCAGAGATTCGGCTTGCCGCGCAGGCAGTACCAGCAGCGGCCGCAGGACGGAGTCCAGGACAGGACGACGTGATCCCCGGAACTCACGCGGGACACGCCGGGGCCCACGGCCTCGACGACGCCGGCGCCCTCGTGGCCGCAGACCACCGGGAGGGGGTGGCGGGTATCACCGGTCATCACGTGATGATCGCTGCGGCAGACGCCGCAGGCGGCCACCCGGATGAGGACTTCGCCAGAAACGGGGCCGGTCAGCTCCAGCCGCTCGATCGACAGGGGTTGTGATGCCGCCCGGAGGACGGCGGCGCGCGTATGCAGGGTCATCGGCACTTCCACGGTTTCGGGTCGTCGGGCTGGCCACGGAACGGGCGGGAGGATACCATCGCACCGGAAGCAAACGGAGGAGAAACTCGACGTGACATCGCACCGATCGAATCACGGCAGGACCCTTGCGTCGCTCGTCATCGCCGGGCTTGTCCTGTCGGCGCCGGAACACGCCCGCGGCGACGCCAATCCCGGCACCCGGCTCGAGGCTGGGGCCTTGTCCAGTCCGGTTTCCGATGGGCGACCGGGGAGCCGGCGGCCTCGTTCCGTGCTGCACGAGGACTTTTCCGCGCCCGCCTGGCGCGAGGCGTGGTCGGAGGAGCGCCTGTCCCGGGGACGCAACGTCTACGACGTGGTCGCCGACAGCGCGGACAGGGTGCTCCGCGTCACGAGCAGCGATGCCGCGGGCGGTCTCTGGCGGGACATCCGGGTGAAGCCGCTGCACGCGGCCCGCGCGTCGTGGCGCTGGAAGGTGGACCGCAGTCTCTCGGAAAACGGCCGGGAACGGGAACGCGGCGGCGACGACTACGCCGCCCGGTTCAAGGTCGTGTTCGAGGACCGCTTTCCGATCTGGAACACCCGGGTGATCTCCTACGTGTGGGCCGGTCGCGAACCGGTCGGCAGCCGCTACCGGAACCCGTACAGCCGCAACGTGGCCACGATCGTGCTCCGCAGCGGAGACGACGAGGCCGGCGCCTGGGTCGAGGAAGAGAGGGATCTCGTCGCCGATTACCGCGCGTTCTTCGGACACCCGCCCCGGGAGCTGTCCGCCGTGGCGGTCATGGTCGACACCGACAATACGAACGCGGAAGCGGCCGCCGGTTTCGACGACATCCACGTGGAGGCGGAGTGATGCCGGCCGCCGCGCGCGGCCCGGGCGTGTCCGTGATCATCCCCGCGCTCGACGAGGAAGCGTGGATCGGCAGAGCGCTGGCCGCACTCCGCTGCGGAGCGGAGGACGAGGTGATCGTCGTCGACGGCGGAAGCCGCGATGCCACGACCTCCATGGCCTCCGCCGCCGGCGCCCGCGTCGTCCGTTCCGGACGCGGGCGGGGGGTGCAGATGAATGCCGGCGCAGCCGCGGCGCGCCGGGATCTCTTCCTGTTTCTCCATGCGGACGCGCGCCTCGATGCCGACGCACTGCCGGCGGTGCGGTCGGCATTTTCCCGCCCCGATCTCCGGCTGGCCACGTTCCGCCGCCGTTTCGACCGGCGCGGATTCTGGCTCGACGTCTCCGCGGCACTGTCGCGGATCGATTCGATCTGGACCCGTTTCGGCGACCAGGGGATCGTGATCCGGCGGTCCTTCTTTTCCGAGCTCGGTGGTTTTCCGGACTGGCCGCTGTTCGAGGACGTGCGCCTGCTCCGGCTGGCTCGCGCCCGCACCCGGAGCCCGGTGCTCCCGGCGGAGATCCTCGTTTCGACACGGCGCTACGACCGGACCGGCGTGTTCCGCGGCCAGTGCGCCAACACGGCGTACCTCGTCCGCTACCTGCGCGGCGAGCCTCCGGCCCGGATCGCCGCGGACTATGAGCGCATGCCTCCACCGGGCGTCCCTCCGGGGATGGAACCGGGGTACCGGTGACCGCTGCCCTCGTTCTGGCGCTGGCGGTGTGCCTGGCCGGATGCGGCGGCCTCGGCTCCGTGAACGTCGATACGGGACCGACCCCGATCACCGGTACCGAAACCGCGCGCCGGCTGCTCGACGGCGTACTGGGCGAGCATGTGGTCGACGGCCGGGTGAATTACGCGGCCCTGTGCGGGGACGGACGTCTCGATCGCTACCTGAACTGGGTGGCCAACACCGATCCGGAATCGCTGGCGGGAGCGGACGAACGCCTGGCGTTCTGGATCAACGTCTACAACGCCTACACGCTGAAGGCCGTCTGCGAGCGCTACCCGATCGACAGCATCAACGACCTTCACTCCGGTGGACTGGTTCTCGGCATGATCCTCAGGAAAACGGTCTGGCACCGGAAACTGGCGGTCGTCGGGGGAAGGAAGCTGTCCCTCAACGACATCGAGCACGGGATCGTCCGGCCGGACTTCCGCGATCCGCGGGCGCACTTCGCGCTCGTCTGCGCGGCCGAGTCCTGCCCGCCGCTACGGTCCAAGGCTTACCGGGGTGAGGTCCTGGACGACCAGTTGAACGACCAGGGGCGCCGGTTTTTCGCGGACCCTCTCAAGAATCGATTCGACACGGCCACCCGCACGGCATATCTCTCGAAGATCCTCGACTGGTACGGTGATGACTTCGGCAAGTCCCGCCGCGATATTCTTCTGTACGCGACCCGATTCCTCGCCGACGATGCGGCCGCGGCTATCCGGGCAGATCCCGAAGGCTGGTCCGTCTCGCACACGCATTACGACTGGAGCCTCAACGAATGAGGACACGACCATAGCGGCCACGCTGTCCCTTCTTCTCCGCGTCCGGGTCCGGCGGACGGTTCACTTTCTGCGCCATGAGTTCGACCGGGGCACGCTGATCCGCCTTGCGCTCCTCGCCGCGCTTCTCGGTGTTGCCGGAGGAGGGGAGCTGTTTCGCCTTCGTGGCGGGCTTGCCGATTCCGACGGTGCCTTCGTGTTCATGGCCTTCCTGTGCGTGCTGGCCCCGTTCACCGTCCGCCCCGGCGGTCGCGACACCGATGTCTGCGCGATGCTCCCGTTCGCGCCCCGCACGCTCTTCGTCTACGAGGGAGTGAACCGGGCGTGGGTATCGCTGCTCCTTGCCCTGCTCTGGGGGCTCCCGGCGCTGGTCGCCGACTTCGGCGGCCCCCACGACGGCGGCCGCATCGCCGCCCGCACCGCCGCGCTGGTCGCCATCGGCGTTGGGGGTTCCGGTCTCTCGGTCTGGACGGGGCAGCGGTTGAAGGCGCTCAGGCCCCGGCCACTCTTCCACAGGAGTGCCGGGCCCGCACCGCCCGTCGCGTCCGCATCGCGAACGTTTCATGCCGGTCGGGGTCTTGTCGGCGCCATCGTGAAGCTGGACCTGCTCTACCTGGTCCGCCGCGACCGCTGGACCCTGCTGCTGCCCGTGCTGGCGCTTCTCGCCGCCCTGTACGCGGCACTGCAGGCCCGAACTCCGCGCGACGGATGGATGCTCGTCGTCCTGCTCCAGGGAACGGCGGGCCTTCTCACGATCCATCAACTGCTGGTGCTGTTTCGGAAGGACGCCGACAGCGTCGACGCGCTTCGAACCCTGCCGGTGCCGGGGCGCTCCATCTGGGCCGCACGGTGGCTGGCGGCCTTTGTCCTGACCGCCCTCCCGGGCGCGGCTGCGGCCCTCGTTCTCCTCGCCCGCTTCGGGCTCGGCCCCGAGCAGTCCGCGGCCCTCGTGGCGGTGCTGCTGACCGCGCCGGCCGCCGCCACCCTGTTCGCGAACGTCGGCCTGGCGCTGTTCATGAGACACCATTTGGCACAGCTCTACCTGGGGCTGGCCTGGATCCTGCCTGCGGTCCTGTGGTTCGTCGTTCCACCGGCCGGCGTGATGCTCCTGGTGCTCGTTCTGGGCTGGTGGACACGCACGGCTCCGCGCTCCTTCGACCGGGGGGAGTTTTCATGATCGAAGTTCGGAACCTGTCGCGGTCATTCGGTTCCGTTCATGCGGTTCGCGATGTGTCGTTCAGCGTGGAAGAGGGGTCGCTCTGCGGCGTGCTCGGCCGCAACGGCGCCGGCAAGAGCACGCTGTTCCGGATGCTGACCGGCCTGACCCGGCCGGACTCGGGTTCCATTCTTCTCGACGGGTCGCCGCTGCGCTTCGAGGATCCCGGGCCGAAGAACAAGATCGGGTTCGTTCCGGAAACGGACGTCCTGTTCGAGTACCTGACGGTACGGGAGTACCTGGAGTTCGTGGCCGAAGCGCGGTCGGTGCCGCAGCCGGCGCGATCGGATTCGATCGCGCGCTGGCTCGACCGCTTCGAACTCGCCGAGCGCGCCGACACGCTGATCATCACGCTGTCCCTCGGAATGCGCCGCAAGGTGAGTCTCATCGCGGCACTCATCGGGTCGCCGCGCCTCCTCGTTCTCGATGAACCCACGAACGGGCTGGATCCGGAGATCCGGTTTCGTTTCAAGGAAACCCTGGTCGAGTTCAGCCGGGGCGGCGCCGTGCTGCTGTCGACCCATGCCATCGAAACCGTGGAATTCCTCTGTGACCGGATCCTGATCATGGACCGGGGGCGCATCCTGCACGACCTGCGACGGGAGGAGTGGACGAGCCTGCGCGCCGCGGGTTCGTCGCTCGAGGAGGAGTTTCTGCGGAGGATCCGGGCCGGAGCGGAAGGGGCGCGGGAATGAGTCTCCGGCCGGTGCCCCGCCGGAGCACGCATGGTATTCTGCGTGTTCCGGACCGCGGGACCGATTCTGCTCCGCGCGACCGACCGAAATGACGATTCCGAATCGCCCCGCGGGGGCGCCAGGGAGGATACATGGACGACTTTGAAAAGCTCGGCTCGTTCTATCTCGGGCGGGCCTTCGACGCGGTCACGAACGAAACGACGCAGGATCTACTCCTTTACGACGCGAAGGACCTGACGACGCACGCGGTCTGCGTGGGGATGACCGGCAGCGGAAAGACCGGCCTCTGCGTGTCGCTCCTCGAGGAGGCGGCGATCGACGGGATCCCGGCGATCGCCATCGATCCGAAGGGGGATCTCGGCAATCTCCTCCTCACGTTTCCGGAACTCCGGCCCGGGGATTTTCGGCCGTGGATCGACGAATCCGCGGCGGCCCGCAAGAACCTGACGCCCGACGCGTTCGCGGAGCAGACGGCCGAACTCTGGCGGAACGGCCTCGCCAAGTGGGGGCAGGACGGCGCGCGGATCCGGAAACTGAAATCGGCGGTGGACATGGTCGTCTACACGCCGGGCTCGAACGCCGGCGTGCCGCTCACGGTGCTGCGATCCTTCGACGCACCTCCCGCGGCGGTCCGCGAGGACGCCGACCTCTTTCGCGACCGGATCAGCGCCGCCGCGTCCGGACTCCTGGCGCTTCTCGGCGTTGACGGCGACCCGATCCAGAGCCGCGAGCACATACTCGTGTCGAGCATCCTCAGCCACGAATGGAGCGCCGGGCGAAGCCTCGATCTGGCCTCACTCATCGGAATGATCCAGAAGCCCCCGTTCGACAAGGTCGGCGCGATGACGGTCGAGACGTTCTATCCGGGCAAGGACCGCATGGGTCTCTCGATCAAGCTGAACAACCTCCTAGCGTCGCCGGCGTTCGCCGGATGGCTGGAAGGGGAGTCCCTCGACGTCAACCGGCTCCTCTACACCGACGAAGGCCGGCCGAGGCTCGCGATTCTTTCGATCGCCCATCTCTCCGAGGCGGAGCGGATGTTCTTCGTCACGATTCTGCTCAACGAGGTCCTCGCGTGGGTCCGGACCCAGGCCGGAACGTCGAGCCTGCGGGCGCTCCTGTACATGGACGAGGTGTTCGGATACTTCCCGCCGGTGGCCGAGCCTCCGTCGAAGAAACCGATGCTCACGCTCCTCAAGCAGGCGCGCGCCTACGGCCTCGGGGTTGTCCTGGCCACGCAGAACCCGGTCGACCTGGATTACAAGGGACTGTCCAACACCGGGACCTGGTTTCTCGGCCGCCTGCAGACGGAACGGGACAAGGAGCGTGTCCTCGAGGGGCTCGAGGGGGCGTCGACGGCCGCCGGACAGAAGTTCGACCGTGGCCGGATGGAGTCCATCCTGGCCGGCCTCGGGAGCCGCGTGTTCCTGATGAACAACGTGCACGAGGACGAGCCGGTGCTGTTCCACACGCGGTGGGCGCTGTCCTATCTCGCCGGGCCGATCACCCGGAGCCAGATCCAGCGGTTGATGGCGGGACGGAACGCCGCCCCGGCGGCCGGATCTCCGCCGGTCGCCCAGGGGGGCGGGTCGTCCGCGGGTTCACCGGGAACGGCCGCGCCGGCACCCTCGGCCCAGCCGCCCGGGCCGGCCGCTCCCGCTGCCGCATCGGGTCCGGGATCACCGTCCGTTCCGCCGCTCGTTCCTCCTTCCGTTGCCCAGTGGTTCCGGCATCCGCCGGACCGGAGCGAGGCCTCCAGCTGGGTGTACCGCCCGGAAATCCTGGCGGAAGCGAAGGTTCATTACGTGCGCGCCGGATGCGGAGTGGACACCTGGCAGACCGTCACCTGCGCGGCGCCGCTGTCCGAGGACACGGCCCAGGACCCCTGGGAGGACGGAAGCGTGGACGAGGGGGAGGCGCCCGCCTTCGACGGTGCGGCAGTTCCCGGCGCCGGGTGGGGAGATCTTCCCGCCCCGGCCCTCGAGGAAAAAAGCTACAAGGCCTGGCAGAAGAAGCTCGTGGATCATCTGTACCGGAATCATCCGTTGACGCTCTGGTCGTGCCCTTCGCTCAAGGAGTTTTCGAAACCGGGCGAGTCCGAAAAGGACTTCCGGATCCGCCTCGGGCAGCAGGCCAGGGAAAACCGCGACGCGGAAAAGGAAAAACTGCGGACGACCTATGCTCCGAAGCTGGAACGGCTCCAGGAAAAAATCCGCAGCGCGGAGAGCGCCGTGGACCGCGAGGAAGCGCAGTACACGCAGCAGAAGTCGCAGACCGTCATCTCGATGGGGGCCACCATCCTCGGGGCCGTTTTCGGTCGCAAGCTCGTTTCCAGCCGGAGCGTCGGCCGGGCCACGACCGCGGCGCGCGGCATGAGCCGGGCCGCCCGCGAACGCCAGGACGTGGAACGGGCCAGGGAGAAGGAAGAGGCGCTGAGGCGGGACCTCCAGGAGCTGGAAGCGGCCTTCGCGGAGGACCTGGCCGCGCTGGACGGGGCCGGAGATCCCTCGCAGTTCGCGCTCGAGGAACTGACTCTCGCGCCGCGAAAGTCCGACATCACGGTGACGGAGCCGTCCATCCTCTGGACGCCGTGGCGCCGGAGCGATAAGGGCTTTCTTGAACCGCTTTAAGCCGGTGGGGCCGGGGCGCGTTGCCCGACTCGGGATCGCGGTCAGCCCGCGCGCAATTCGAGGAACCGCGCGGCGAGCGCCGGGCCGGTTCCTTCGTCCTCGTGCTTGAAGAAGACGAACAGTTCCGTCCAGTTTCCGGTCGCGAACCGCGCATGCCACTCGCGGAGGGACTCGTCGGAATAGGAAGCGCGACGAAGACGGGCGTAACCCCAGTCCGCCGTGGCCACGACCGGCGGTGCGTCGCCCTCGTCGGTGTCCGACACGACGAGCGCGGCGTTGCGGGTCCGCAGCAGGGCATACACCTCGTCGTCGAACCACGAGGCATGGCGGAACTCGAAGGCCGCCCGCCAGCGGTCCGGGATCAGCGCGAGAAACGCTTCCAGCCGGGCGGCATCCTTCTTCATGTTCGGGGGGAGCTGGAACAGGGTCGGTCCGAGCTTCGCTCCGAGGATCGACGCGGTCCGGAGAAAGTAGCCGAGTTCCTGGTCGCACTCCTTGAGCCGCTTCTGGTGCGTGATCCGCTGCGAAGCCTTGAGGACGAACAGGAATTCCGGCCCGACTTCGCCGGTCCACTTGAGAAGCGTGGATTCCGACGGCATCCGGTAGAACGTGTTGTTGATCTCCACCGTCGGAAAACGACCGCTGTACCAGGCGAGCATCGCCGCGGCGGCGATCTTGTCCGGGTAGAACGACCCCTTCCACTCCTTGTAGGCGTAACCGCTGGTTCCGGCCAGGATTTTCATGACGATCCCTCCGGCGGTGATCCTACCGGAGCCGTGGTGGGACGTCGACCGCCGGCCCCCGCGCCCGCGCGGCGTCGTAGAGGATGCCCGGACCGAGGCGGGCGAGGTTCAGGAACGGCGCCGAGTGGGCCGCGGCCAGGCCGGCCACCGGGATCACGTAGAACAGCGAGCGCTTGAACGAGGAGGCCGCAACCTCGAGAGCCCCGCCGCCCTGCCCGGCGTCGAGCCGCGAAAACAGCACCACGAGGGCGGCGAGGAACCCGAAGGTCACCGTGTGAAGGAACAGGGCATCGCGGTTTCTTCGCACCAGAAGACCGGCCAGCGCCACGAGCCAGGCATGGAAGACCGGGCCGTTCGTGTCGATGCGGAACAGCCGCCGCGGCAGCTCGGAAAGCACGAATCCGAATCCGAGCGGGGTGCCGCCGGAGAAGGGGTCGCCCGCCACCGTTCCCACCACGAAGCGCAGGTAGGCGGCCCAGCTGCCGAGCATCAGCAGGGGGGCGGCGAACGCAAGTCCGAGGCGGGCAAGCCGGCGGTGGTTCTCCGTCCGGAACCGTGCGTCGGTCGACCCCGCCGGGGCGTCGCCGGAACGTCCGCTCCGCCACTCGAAAAGGGCACAGGCGCCCACGAGGACCGCGTGATAGACGATCGCATCCGGGCGGACGCCGGCGGCGGCGGTGCCGAGGAGCGCCACGACGGCAAGAATCCGTGCATCGTGCGTGTCGCGGTATACGAGGATGCAGGCCACCTCGGCGAGGAGGAGAGCCATGGTCGGAAGGTTGAGCAGGGCGAACGAGGCGTGCGCGAACACCTCGGGCGTGAACGCCAGGCCGAGCGTCCAGAGCAGCGCGGCAAAGCGGGGGAGCGAGCGCCGCAGGACGGCGAAGACCAGGAACGGCCAGGTCACCGCGAAGAACCCGGTGATCATCTTGGATTGCCACCCGCCGAGCATGTAGACGGTGCTCAGCGCCAGGCTGAACAGCGGGGGATAGGTGATGTTGGACCGCGGCGTGGACTCGTTGCCCGGCCAGTGATAGAGCGCGATGTTCATCGTTCCGTCTTCCATGAAGAAGCGGGCCCGACCGTCGTAGGCAAACGCGTCCATGGCGGTGATCGGAAAGTAGCAGGCGTTGAGGAACGCGAGGCCGGCGTAGATCCCGAGCGCCGCCGCCAGCAGCAGTTCCGGCGGCGACCAGATCTCGCGCTCCGCCGGGCTCGCCGGACGGTTACGACCGGCCGCCCCCGCCGCCAGTCCGGAGAGGCAGACAACGCCGGCGGCGGCGATGACGAGCGGAGCCCCGATGGCGATACCGATCAGTCCACCGATGTAGATCAGCAGGGTCAGCGCACTGAATCCCGCCAGGAACGGAAGGGCCCAGTCGTGTCGATGCAGAAGGAGACCGTAGCGGCCAAGCCAGCCCCGCGCTCCGAGGGTCACCGCCGCCCAGGCGAGCAGGGGTACGCCCCACTCACGGAAGATCGTCACCGGTTCCAGTGAACGCGTCCCCAGTCGCGCGCGCGGTCGGAAACCGCGACCAGGCCATGGCCTTCGTCCGGTTCCTGATTAGAACCGCCGGACGGATCGAAGTGCGGGGTGGTCATGATGAAATCGACCGCCACATCCGGGTTCCGTTCGGACGGTTGAACGAGGACACGCGGGTAGAGAAAGTAGGCGAGCCAGACCTCGGACGACAGGCGACCGTCCCGTGGATCCTGGGACACGAGGATCACCGCGTCCTCGAACGTCCGGCTGCGCACGAGGGCGACGAACTCGAAATCGTCCCCCAGTGTCTGCCGCTGCATTTCGTCAACGGGAGTGACCAGCCGCTGCGGCAGCAGCCGCACCTGGTGGTATCCTGTTTCCAGCTTGTCCTGCCATGCGGGAACCGTCGAGGCGGTCACGAGGGCGGTCAGGACCCCTCCGGCCGCAAGCCAGGATCGCAGCCGGTCAAGTCTGTGCATGGTATAGGACACCCGGACCATCGGTATATCCTGCTTCTTCCATTGTTCCAGAAGGAAACCGCCCATGGCAGAAAACGAGCGACAAGGTGAACTGTGAACGCGTTGCTGGACAGTGTGTTCCGGCGCCGCAGGCCTCGCGTCGACGGTCGAGTGTCCGACGGCCCGACAGTCGGAAAGGTTTCAATAGCAGGCACTTTTTTACGACTTGTTTACGGGTCGCCATAACGCACATCCTGAGGTATGAACAATGGAGATCGAGAGTTTCTACGACCGTCCGCTGATCTACGACATCCTTCACGCGCCGGGAACGGATGAGGAAGTTGAGGGTCTCGTTCGGATCTGCCGTCGGTTTTCTCCGCGCGCCCGTCGTCCGGTATGGCTGGAACCGTTCTGTGGAACCGGTCGTTACCTGCGCGCCGCGGCGCGACGCGGCTTTCCCGGGATCGGTGTCGATGGGGACGCGGGGATGATCGCCTACGCCCGGCGCAGGACGCTCCGGACCTGGCGGGGACGTGGCGTGGCCGGGGTCCGCTATCACGTCGCGGCGGCGGAAACCGTGGCCCGATGCGTGGCGGGGGGCAGCGCCGATTTCGCGATCGCGCCGATCAACTCGATCCGTCACCTGGAATCCGATGCAGCCGTCCTGGCTCACTTCCGGGGCATGCATGGATGCCTCAAACCGGGCGCCGTGTACGCGGTCGGCCTGGACTTTGCCCGTTACGGTCGGGACTGCGTCGAGGAAGACATATGGGACGGGGTGCGCGGACCGCTTCGCGTGACGCAGGTCTGCCAGTACCTCCCCGCCGACCGCTCCGACCGGATGGAGACCGTGGTCAGCCACGTCACCTGCGTGCGCCCTTCCGGCGTCGAGCATCTGGATTTCCGCTACACGCTGCGCGCCTACGACCGGGCGGAGTGGGCGGAACTCGTCGGCCGCTCCCGGTTCCGGATCGAGGCGGTCGTGGACGGAACCGGCGAAGATACGGATCCGGATGTTTTCGACTATGCAATCCAGATCCTTCGTCGGTGCTGAAGCCCCCCGCGGAAGGTGAGCCCGCCCCGCTTCGATTCCCCCCTGTACCGGGCGAAGTGACTGCGCTACAATGACCTGTCCATTCGGACATGACGTTTTTCGCGAAGGAGAATTCGAGGTTTTTATGGGGCGTTCCGTTTACCTGGAAACATACGGCTGCCAGATGAATGTCAATGATTCGCAGGTTCTGGCGGGCCGCTTTCAACTGCAGGGGTGCACCGTGGCCCCGTCCGCCGAGGCAGCCGACCTGATCCTCGTCAATACATGCGCCGTCCGGGAACATGCCGAGGAAAAGGTGTTCAGCCGGCTTGGCCAGCTGCGCCTCCTCAAGCAGGAACGCCCGGGACTTCTCCTCGGGGTCACCGGATGCATGGCCCAGCGGCTCGGCGCGGAGATCATCGAGCGCGCCCGCTACGTCGACCTCGTCGTCGGCACCGGGGCCTACGGCAACATGTTCGACCTGATCCAGCGTGTCGAGACCACCGGGGAGTCCCAGGTCGACCTGACGTTCGGCGAGCGGTTCACCGAGATCGAACGCCCGCGCCTCGCCGAGGGGGAAACGAAGACGTTTCTCTCCATCATGGAGGGATGCAACAAGAGCTGCTCCTTCTGCATCGTCCCCTACACGCGCGGCAAGGAACGCTACAAGCCCCTCGGGATGATTCTCCGCGAGGCGGAGGAGCTGGTGTCGCGCGGCGTGCGGGAGATCACCCTGCTCGGCCAGAACATCAACTCCTGGCACGACGGAGACCACCGCTTTGCCGACGTGCTTCTCGAGACGGGTCGCGTGCCCGGCCTGGACCGCGTCCGTTTCACCACGAGCCATCCGATCAATACCGACCGCCGCATGCTCGAGGCCATGGCCGCGTCGCCGGCGGTCTGCGAACACCTGCACCTTCCGCTCCAGTCCGGCTCCGATTCCGTCCTGGCCCGTATGCGGCGGGGCTACACGCTCGACCGCTACCGGGATCTCGTCGGCGCGGCGCGCCGGCTGATGCCTGGAATGGCGCTGACGACGGACATCATCGTCGGATTTCCCGGGGAAACGGACGAGGATTTCGAGAAGACGTTCGAGGCCATGGAGGAGATCCGGTTCGACTCCGCATTCATGTTCGTGTACTCGGAGCGCCGCGGCACCCGGGCTTCGGTGATGGAAGATCGCGTTCCCGAAGTCGTTTCGGACGCCCGCCTGCAGCGGATCATCGCCCTTCAGCGCCGGATCAGCCACGAGATCAGCGCATCGCGGATCGGCGCCGTGGAGGAAGTCCTGGTGGACGGGCCGAACCCGCGCAGGCCGGGAGAACTCATGGGCAAGACCCGGACATTCAAGCCCGCGATCTTTGCCGGGCCGGCCGGGTGGATCGGGTCCATGCGGCGGGTCCGGGTTACCGGGGCTCGCGGGGTCACGCTGTCCGGCGAGGCCGTTCCGGAAACCGTTCCGGCATGAAGCGTGAAACGGAGGCGAAATGGGTTTTCTGAAGTCCCTGTTGATGATCGTGGTCGGCGCGGTGTTCCTGTACATAGCCATCCTGAACATGAACCAGAGCGTCACCCTGTACCTGACGCGGCCGGGTGTGCCCACGTTCTACGACGTGCCGCTGCCGCTGGCGCTGCTCGGCGCCTACCTGGTCGGCGTCATCACCTGGTTCATGGTGTCCGTCTACGGAACGTTCTCGCACCAGATGGAAATGGGACGGCTCAAGAAGCGCAACGAGGAACTCCTCAAGGAGCTTTCCGATCTGCGCAACATGCCGCTCGAGGGGCTGGACACGGACCGCCTCAAGCTTCCCGAGATTCCCGGGGATAACGGATGACCGACACGGTCCTGATCGCCCTTCTCGTTCTGATCATCCTCGGCGGCCTGTGGGTCCTCTGGGCATGGGTGGCCGCCAGGTCGCGGGGCTCGAGCCCGGTGGCGGAAACCGCGTATGCGCGGGGCCTGAATCACCTGATCGCCGGCGACCGGCGCGGCGCCCTGATCGCGTTCCGCGAGGCGGTGATCGAGGACACGACGAACACCGACGCCTATCTCCGCCTCGGCGACCTGCTCCGCGTGGCCGGGGAGCACGCCAAGGCGCTCCAGCTGCACCGTGATCTCTCCGTCCGGCCCGACCTCCGGCCGGCCGATCGCGAGCGGGTGTACCAGAGCCTGACCCGCGACTATCTCGCCCTGAACCGGTCGACGGAAGCTCTCGAGTCGGCGCGGAAGCTGCGGGGGGTCAACCGGAAGAATCGCTACGCCCTGGAAGCCATGGTCAGCGTGCACGAGCGCGAAGGGGCCTGGGACCAGGCCTACGAGGTTCAGGCCGAGCTGGCCCGCCTTGACGGACGGGACGAAAAGAAGCGCCTCGCGGCGTACCAGGGCTTCGTGGCCCTCGGTTTCCTGTCCAAGGGGAACCGGACGGAGGCCAGAAAGCGGCTCGACGCGGCTCTCGGCCTCGACCCCGGCTGCCTGCTCGCCCACCTCGAACTGGGGAACCTGGCCATGGAGGACGGCGACCACGCAGGAGCCGTCGAACACTGGAAGACGATGGCCACCCGCTCGCCGGCGGCCGGGCGTCATGTGTTCGAAAAACTCGAGCGGGCCTATTTCGAGATGGGGCGTTTTTCCGACGTCATCCGTTTCTACGAGGACCTGCTGCGCACCGCGCCGCGCGAAACCCAGCCGTCCATACTCCTCGCGCTTTCGGAAATCGAAATGCGGCGGGGGGATCACCAGTCGGCGGAGGACCTGATCCGCGAGGCCCTGGAAATAGCGCCGGACGACCTGGTGGCCCATCGCGGGCTTCTCAGGGTCTACCAGGAGCGGGGCGATTCCCGCCAGGCGCTGAGCGTCATCGACCGGATCCTCAAGCTTCTCGACGAGCGGCCCGGTCACCTGGAGTGCCGGAAGTGCGGCGTCGAACTGGAACGTCCGGTTTTCCGCTGCCCGTCCTGTTCGGAGTGGATGCCGGTGCTCGACACATGATCCACGCCCCGGGCCGGCGGCCCCGGTGGCCCGCCGCGATCGTCCTTGTCACCCTCCTCCTGACCGGCGCCGGTGAAGCCACCGCGGGCCTCAAGGACGACCTGTCCGCCGCGGAAGCCCTGGTACAGCGGGGCGACCGCGCCGGCGGCGCGGCGGCGTTCGCCAGGATCGTCGAGCGGCACGGCGACAATCCCGAGGCCAGGTCGGCCTATTACCACCTGGCGCTCCTCTCCGTGGACGGACTCGAGTACATCCGCTACCTGGACCTGTTTCTCGAGCATGGCGGCCGCAAGGATCGCCGGGGGTCCGAGGTGGAGTTGATGGCCGGCCGTTTCTACTTTACCCAGGGCGACTTCCGCACGGCGCTGCGTCGATTCGAGTCGGCGCGGGACATCGCCCGCGGCGACGCGGACAAGGCGGAAACGGCGTACTGGATCGGGTTGTCTCTCGTGGCGCTTCAGGAGTTTTCCGACGCGCGGGGCAATCTCCTCGAAGCGGCGAAACCGGCCGAGCGTGGTCGATGGCGCGAGGAAGCCCTGTTTGCCCTCGGCGAGCTCGAGCGCAACGCGGGTGATTTCGAGGCGGCCGCGAGCGCCTACCGGAACTGCCTGTCGGCTTTTCCCGACGGCGCGCACGCTCCCGCCGCGCTTCTCGGCGAGGCGACCGCGCGGGAACTCCTCGGCGATTCGGCGGCGGCGCGCGCGCTGCTGTCCCGCCTCGTGGCCGACTGGGCCGGCTCGCCGGAAGCCGCCACGGCCCGCGGGCGATTGAAGGCGGCAACCGGATCGTCGCGGCCCGATGCCGTGGAGGAGGCGCAGCCGGAACATGAGGAGGTGGCCGGGTACGGCGTGCAGGTCGGCGCCTTCGCGCGCGAGGCCAACGCCCTCAAGCTCGCCGACGATCTCAACCGGCTCGGTTATGCGGGAGTCCGCATCGACCGCGCTCCGGACGGCGACCGGCTCTACCACGTGCGCTTCGGCCCGTTTCCGGACGAGGTCCGCGCGGAGCGGGCCGGCGACCAGGTGACGGCGTCGCTCGGCCTGCGTTACCGGATCGTGCGCCCCGAAGACAACCGGCCGTGAGCGCAGGGACCCGCGAACGCCTGACCCCGATGATGCGCCAGTACCAGGGGATCAAGGCGCAGAACCCGGACTCCATCCTCTTCTTCCGGATGGGCGATTTCTACGAGATGTTCTTCGAGGACGCCGTGACCGCCGCGCGGATCCTCAACCTCACCCTGACCACCCGCGATCGCAACAGCCCGTCGCCGGTGCCGATGGCCGGCGTTCCCTGGCACGCCGCGGATCGTTACATCTCACGGCTGATCAAGGCGGGACACCGCGTGGCGGTGTGCGACCAGATCGAGGATCCGGCCACCGCCAAGGGGATCGTGGACCGCGCCGTCACCGAGGTGGTCACGCCGGGCACGGTCCTCTCGGAAGGGCTCCTGGCCGAGAAGGAGAACAACTTCCTCGCCGCGGTCGTGTTCGGGAGGGAACGGACCGGCCTGGCCCTGGCCGACGTTTCGACGGGGGAGTTCTACCTCGACGATCCGGAGCCGGAAGCGCTTCGCGAGGCGCTGGAGCGCTGGGCCCCGCGCGAAGTCCTCGTGGCCGAGGAATCGACCGGCCGGATTCCGGACGGTTACGTCGTGACCAGGCGGCCCGGCTGGCAGTTCACCCCCCTCGAGGGGGAGGAAACGCTCACGAAGCACTTCCGCATGGGGGCGCTCGAAGGGCTCGGCATCGATTTCACGCCGGCGACGCTCGGCGCCTCGGGGGCGCTCCTGCGCTACCTCAAGGAGGTGCGCAACGGCGACCTCCGCCACATCACCGGGATCGGCCGCCTGGAATCCGCGGCGACGATGGTGCTCGACGACACGACGCGGCGCAATCTTGAGATCTTCAAGCCGGCGTTTCCCGACGGGCCGGACACCTCGCTGATCGGCGTTCTCGACCGGACCGTGACCGCCGCCGGAGGTCGACGCCTCCGGGCCTGGCTGGAGCGGCCCCTCCTCGATGCCCGTGCGATCGAGGCCCGGCTGGCCGCCGTGGCCGACCTGATCGAGCGGAACGAGGAGCGGGAGGAACTCGTCGAGGCGTTCCGGGAAGCCCATGACCTCGAGCGGCTGCTCGGCCGGGCGGCCTGCGGCAAGGCCACGCCGCGGGACATCAAGGCGCTCGGCGACACGGCCGTGCTGATCCCCGGAATACGGAAGATCGTCGAGGGATTCCAGGCGGTAAATCTCCTCGCGCTGGCCGAGGGGCTGCGCGACCTCGCGCCGCTCGGGCAGAGGATCCTCGGCGCGCTCGTGGACGAACCGCCGGCCCAGAGCGGCGACGGCGGCATCTTCCGGACCGGCTACAACGCGGAACTCGACGAGGTGCGGGCGGGGAGCCTGACCGGGAAGGAGTGGATCGCCACGCTTCAGAAAAAGGAGCGGGAGCGCACCGGCATCAACTCCCTGAAGGTCGGGTTCAACAAGGTCTTCGGGTACTACCTCGAGGTCACCAAGGCGAACCTTGCGCAGGTGCCCGAGGATTACATCCGCAAGCAGACGCTGGTGAACGCCGAACGCTTCGTGACTCCCCGGCTCAAGGAAGAGGAGGCGAAGGTGCTCGGCGCCGAGGAGCGCATCCGCAAGATCGAGGCGGAACTGTTCCGCGAACTGCGCGACGCGGTGGTGGACGAGGCCGAGGCGATCCGCGAAACGGCGGCGAGCCTGGCCGAGATCGACGCGGGGCTGAGCCTGGCCCGCGCCTCCCGCGAGCGGGGATTCACGCGCCCCGTGCTGGCCGAGGACACGACGCTCCTGTTCCGCGAAGCCCGGCATCCCGTCGTCGAAAAGCTGCTGCCGGCGGGGCAGTTCGTGCCGAACGATCTCGACATGGACGCCGCGGACCGCCAGATCCTCGTCATCACCGGGCCGAACATGGCGGGCAAGTCGACCTACCTGCGCCAGACGGCGCTGGTCGTCCTGATGGCCCAGGTCGGCTGTTTCGTTCCCGCGGCCGAGGCCCGGGTGGGGATCGTCGACCGCATCTTCACCCGGATCGGGGCGGCCGACTCGATCGCCCGGGGACGCTCCACGTTCATGGTGGAGATGCAGGAGACCGCGGCCATCCTCCGCAACGCCACGGACCGCAGCCTGGTGATCCTCGACGAGGTGGGGCGGGGGACCAGCACGTTCGACGGCCTGTCGATCGCCTGGGCGGTCACCGAGTATCTGCACGAGGGCGGCTCAGGGCGTCCGCGTACCCTCTTCGCCACCCATTATCACGAACTGACGCACCTGTCCGCGGAACTTCCCCGGGTCGTCAACCTCAACGTGCTCGTCAAGGAGTGGAACGACGAGGTCCGCTTCCTGCACAAGATCGTGCCGGGAGCCGCCGACCGCTCCTATGGAATTCACGTGGCCCGGCTGGCCGGACTGCCCGAGCCTGTTCTCGTCCGGGCGAGGATGGTCCTTTCACTTCTCGAGGCCGGCCGGTTCGACAAGGTGGAGAAGACCCCTCCGCGGCCGGATGCGGCCCAGATGGACCTGTTTTCCGCGGAGTCCGCCGCGTTCCGGGAGGACCTGGCCGGCCTCGATCCCGAAAACATGACTCCCATCGAAGCCCTGGTGGCTCTCCAGAAGCTCATAAGCAAGTACGGAGAATGATGTTGAGCGATTTTCGTGCCAGGATTGACGATCCGAAAATTCATACATATATTAGATTTCAGTGAGGCGCCGTAGTGCAACTCACGGATCGGAAGCCTTCGGAAAGGCTTCACCGGGCACCGACAGCCGAAGTTCCGGGATTGGCCTCCTTAGCGAGGGACTTCGGCCGCGCTGAGAAAACTTCCGCAGGCTTTTGAAACTGAAGCGTTCGGCGCCTCACGCTTACCCTTGCGGGTCGCGGCACGGGCCGCGCGTCGCTCATCCTCCTCCTGGGCGACGTTCCGCAACCGGGCATCTTTGAATCCCCTTCCCTCTTTGATAATCTCATCGGCATGAATCGTACACGCAGCCCGTTCTCCGCACACATCTTCGGGGCCGTCATCGGCCTTGTCCTGCCTCTGGTACTGACAGGGTGCGCCGGGCGAACGGCCATTCCGGTGGAAGATCTGGCTGCGGCGCCGGCGCGGGACGAGTATTTCGTGACGACGACGGCCGGGGAGGAACTGGACTTCGTCAGCCTCAGCGTCTCCGAGGGGTCCCTGAAGGGCACCGTCCGCACGATCCAGAAACGGGTCACCGGCCAGGGGGACAACGAGCGGATGGAAGTCCGCAACCAGTATCGGGAAGCCGCGATCCCCCTGTCCGAAGTCCGGTCGGTTGAAGTCCGGAAAGGGGGCCCCGACGCGTCGGTCATCCTCGCCGTCGCCGGGGCCGCGGTGGCCGCCGGCGTTTACGCGATTCTGAGTTCCGGCAATGACGACGGTTCCGGCAACGGCGACGGGACGGGAGGCGGGAGAGAGCCGCCTCCGTTACCCGCACCGGGCCGGCCGCGCTGATTCTTTTCAAACCCGCAACACAAACCCGTCAGGAGAGTGCATGAAGGCAGTCGATGTCAATGACAGCACGTTCGAATCGGAAGTCCTCAAGTCCGACACCCCGGTGATGGCCGATTTCTGGGCGGTCTGGTGCGGCCCCTGCCGCCAGATCAGCCCGATCATCGAGGAACTGGCCGGCCAGTACGAGGGCAAGGTCAAGGTGGTCAAGGTGGATGTGGACTCGAGTCCGAACGTGGCCATGAAATACGGTATCCGCAACATTCCGACGATCCTGTTCTTCAAGGGGGGGCAGGTCGTCGACTCGTTGATCGGCGCCTACCCGCGCGCCGAGTACGACAAGCGTCTCAAGACGGTCGTGGGCTGAGGCCGTCCGATGGGACATCCGCAGAAACCGCCCGGCGCTCCTCCACAGGGACCGCCGCTGCTTCCCGGCGTCCGGAACGTCATCGCCGTGTCCTCCGGCAAGGGGGGAGTCGGCAAGTCGACCGTGGCGGTGAACACCGCCGTGGCGCTGGCGCGCCTTGGCGCGTCCGTCGGCGTTCTGGACGCGGACATCTACGGCCCGAACGTTCCGATCATGTTCGGTCTCTCGAAGCAGCCCGAGGTCATCGACGGCAAGATCCAGCCCCATGAGCGTTACGGCGTCAAGCTGATGTCGCTCGGATTCCTCATCCAGCAGGAGGAGGCGGTGATCTGGCGCGGGCCGATGGTCATGCACGCGCTCGAGCAGCTGATGCGCGACGTGAACTGGGGGGACCTCGACTACCTTCTCGTCGACATGCCCCCGGGCACCGGCGATGCCCAGCTGACCCTCGTCCAGAAGGTCCCGCTGGCCGGCGCCGTGCTCGTGTCCACGCCCCAGGCGGTGGCCATGGGCGACACGATCAAGGGGCTCATGATGTTCAAGAAGACCGGGACGCCGATTCTCGGCATCGTGGAAAACATGAGCCTGTTTCACTGCCCCCACTGCAACGAGCCGACGGAACTGTTCCGGCGCGGCACCGTACTGGCCGCCTGCGAGCGTCACGAGGTGCCGTACCTGGGGGAGGTTCCGTTCGACACGGCCTGCCGGGAAGGTGGGGATGTCGGCGTGCCGATCACCCATTCGTCCCCGGAGTCGGAAGTGAGCCTTGCCTTCCGCGCCATCGCCGGCCGGATCGCCGCGTCCGTCGGGGCCGACGGATCCGGGGGGCGTCGCGTGGTCAAGATCACCCGGCGCTGAGCGTGTCGGGCGACCGGACCGGAGACAATCCGGAGTGGCGGGAGGCGGCGCCCTGGTTCAAGGAGTCGTTCGGCCCGTTCTACCAGAAGCTCTACGGTCATCGTGACGACCGGGAGGCGCGCAGCGCCGTCGATCTCCTCGCCGGCCATCTGCCGGTCGCGGTCACGGGAGGGAGCCGCCTCCCGATTCTCGACATAGCGTGCGGCGCCGGACGTCATCTCCGGGCTCTCGGCGAACGGGGGTACGATGGAGTCGGGCTCGACCTGTCCTGGTTTCTGTTGCGGAGCGCCCGCGCCGCTTCCGGCGATGCGCTGGTCCGGGCGGACATGCGGCGCCTTCCGTTCCGGAACGCGGTCTTCGGGGCGGCAATGAGCATGTTCACGAGCCTCGGGTATTTCAAGCAGCTGGACGGAAACCGCAGCGTCCTCGCCGAAGCGGCGCGCGTTCTGGCACCGGGCGGCGGCCTGGCGGTGGACTACTTCAACGCCCGGACGACGCTTGCCAATCTCGTCCCCTCGGGAGTCCGGACGGTGGGGCGGTATGAAGTTCGCGAGGCCAGGCACGTTCGGTGCGGCGACGAGGAGATCCCACGGATCGACAAGACCATCGAGATCTTCGACGCCGGCACTCTCGCCGAGACGTTCCGGGAAGAAGTCCTGGCACTGGATCATGACCAGGTAACCGGGCTCGTCGAGGAAGCCGGATTCGAGGTTCTGCAGACGTTCGGTGATTACGACGGCTCGGCGTTCCGGGTGGATCGATCCTCGCGGTTCATCGCGATCGCACGGAGGAGCGCCGAATGAGCCGCTTCCCGGAAGCCTCCTTCGACAGCCTTCCCGGTTTCAGCCGCTTCTACATGGATCACGCGGCGGGGCGTCTCCCCGATTCGCTCCGGCCGGCGTGGTCGCCCGAGGATCCGGCGGCGTGGGCGGCCCGGCGCGAGGCCCGCGGGCCGTTTCCCGTGCACGAGGAACTCGCGTCGGCCCTGCGCATCGAGCACCGGAGGCTCGGGGCATCCGCCGCTTCCCTGAAGAACCTCGAGGCGCTCGTCGCCGGGCGGGCCATGGCCATCGTCACCGGCCAGCAGCCCGGAGTGTTCGGTGGCCCCATGCATACCCGGCTGAAGATCGCCACCGCCGTGGCCCTCGCCGCCCGGGTGTCCGAGCGGCACTCCATCCCCTGCGTGCCCGTCTACTGGAACGGAGCCGACGATGCCGACTTCGATGAAGTCAGTCATGTCTGGATGCCGGGTCCCGATCTCTCCATCCTCAAGTTTGCGCTCTCCGCGGAAGGACGGACGCCGCGAGGCTGGGTCGGCGACATCCCGCTGGAACGGGTCCGGGCCGTCTTCGAGCAGGCCGCGGGACTCTTCGCGGCTCACGGGGAACACGGAACGCTGGCGGCGAACATCGCGGCCCCCACGACCGCGGAAAGGGATTTTGGAGACTGGATGTCCCGGATCTGTCTCGAGCTGTTCGCCGAGGACGGACTGGTCGTCGCCGATGCCCGGCTTCCCGAAATCAGGAGGGCCGCCGTGCCGCTGTTCGAGCGCTACCTCGACGATCACGCCGCCGTCCACGCGGCGCTGCACGCGCAGTCGACCCTGATGATCGGGGAGGGGTACCCGCCGCAGCTCGACGCCGACAGCCTGGAAACGGCGCTGTTCCTGACCCCCGATCGCGAGCGCCTCAGGCTTTCCGCGGAAGAGACGTTCGCCGAGGCCCGCCGGGCCCTGGCGACACATCCCTCCCATCTGTCGCCGAACGTGATCCTGCGCCCGCTCGTCACCGACACGGTATTCCCGACCCTCGCCCACGTGGCCGGACCGTCCGAGTACGTCTACCTTGGGCAGCTGGCCCCGGTCTACGCACGGCTCGAGGTGTTCCAGCCGATCGTGGTCGACCGGCTGTCGCTGACCCTGATGCCCGCCGAGGCGATGGCCCTTGCCGCGACGCTGACCATTCCGCCCGGGGATCTCCTCAAGGATCCGGAGGAAGCCCTGCGGCGTGCCGAGGAACTGAAGGTGCCCGCGGCGTTTCGCGGGGCGCTCTCCGATGCCGAAACTCTCATCGGCGACGCGTTCGCGGGGCTGCGCAAGGCCTCGACCGCGATCGACGCGAGCCTCGTTCAGCAGATCGATTCCGCCAGGGACAAGGCCATGTTTCAGCTCGGCCGCGTTTCCGAGGGCGTCCGCAAGAAGATCAAGCACCAGGGGGAACTGGCGGCGCCGCGGCTCCGGCATCTCGCCGACTTTCTGAGTCCGCGGCGGAAACCGCAGGAACGACAGCTGGCCGCGCTCACGTTCGAACTCGCATCCGGCCCGGCCGCTCAAGCGCTGATCGCGGAGGTCGCGGACCGGCACGTACGGAATCTCTTCAATGGAAAGAGGGGTCACACCCTTGTCGACATCCCCTGACCCGGCGCGCCGCGCCGACGTTCTGGCCTTTGCCCCGCATCCGGACGATTGCGAACTCGGCTGCGGGGGCACGCTCATCCGCCTTGCCGATCGCGGCTACACCGTCGGGCTCGTCGACCTGACCCGCGGCGAGAAAGGCACCCGCGGCACTCCGGAGACACGTGCGGAGGAGGCGGAGGAAGCCCGCAGGCGCCTCGGCGCCCGGTTTCGCGTCAATCTCGGTTTTCCCGACCTCGGCGTGGACTCGCGGTCCGCGGACCAGATCGCGGCGGTGATATCGCTGCTCCGGCGCTGCCGACCCGCCACCGTGTTCGTGTCCAGCGAGCACGACCAGCACCCCGACCACATCGAGGGAGCTCTCCTTGTCGAGCGCGCCGCCTGGCTGGCCGGACTGGCCCGGTACGAGGCCCCGGGCGACCCGTTCCGGCCGGACCGGCTTCTGTTCTACATGGGCCGGCTGGTCTTCGAACCCGCGGTGATCGTGGACGTGTCGGACGTCTTCGAGCGAAAAGTGCACGCCGCGTCGGCGTTCCGCAGCCAGTTCTTCCGCGACGCGGACGACCCGGCCGTCACCCGGATATCCGATCCGGATTTCATGGACTTCGTGGCGGCGCGGGCCCGGCATTTCGGCTCCCGGATCGGAGCGAGCCACGGGGAGCCCTTCGCGATGCGCGAGCCGTTCGGTCTGGCCGGCGTGGATGAACTCGTGACCGGGCGTCTTCCGGCCACCGACCGGCGGGAGGCGCCATGAAGATCGGCATCACCTGTTATCCGTCCGCGGGGGGCTCCGGGGTCATGGCCACGGAACTCGGCAAGCGCCTGGCGACCATGGGGCACGAAATCCACTTCATCACCTCGGCGCTTCCGGTCCGCCTGCGCGGATTCAACGAGAACATCTACTTCCACGAGGTCGTGCCGGAATCCTACCCGCTGTTCCAGTACCCGCCCTACGACCTGTCGCTGGCCACGAAAATGCACGACGTGGCGGTGCTGCACCAGCTGGAAGTCCTCCATGTCCACTACGCGATCCCTCACGCGGTGTGCGCCTACCTCGCCCGCGAAATGCTGAAGCCCAGGGGGATCACCACGGTGACCACGCTGCACGGGACCGACATCACCCTGATCGGCGTGCTTCCGTCCTTCTACCGGGTGACGCGCTTTTCCATCGAGCAGTCCGACGGCGTCACCGCCGTTTCGGAATGGCTGCGTCGGCAGACGATCGAGAGCTTTCACATCGAGAACGGGGTGGAGGTGATCCCCAATTTCGTCGACACGAAGGTGTTCAAGCCCGCCTGCCGGGAAAAGCCGAAGATCTGCCTGGCTCCGGGTGGAGACAAGATCATTCTTCACATTTCGAACTTTCGCCCGGTGAAGAACGTCGAGGCGGTGATCCGGGTGTTCGCCGCCCTGCGGGCGCGCCACGCCTGCCGGCTCGTGCTGGTCGGCGAGGGACCGGAAAGGACCCGCGCCGAGCGCCTTGCCGCCGAACTCGGGGTGTCCGACAAGGTGGTGTTCCGCGGCAACGAGGAGTACATCGAGGACATCCTTCCGTCGGCCGATCTCTTTCTCCTGCCAAGCCATCACGAAAGTTTCGGCCTTGTCGCGCTCGAGGCGATGAGCGCCGGCGTTCCCGTCGTCGCCACGAACCAGGGCGGAACGGTGGAGGTCATCGAGGACGGGGTGTCCGGCTTTCTGCGCAGTCCCGACGACCTGGACGGAATGGTCGAGGCCGCATCGCGGATACTCGACGACCCGGCGTTTGCCCGGACCATGTCGGAAGCCGCCCGGGAATCGGCCGTTCGGAAGTTCGACGTGGAGCACGTCGTGCACCGGTACGTGGAGTTCTACGAAAAAACCCGATCGAAATGAGACAGCGGATCCCGCCGCATGAGGACGGCGTTCATGCGACCCGGACCGCCGCCGGATCCCCGATGGGAATGAAGAATATGCTGGTGGCACTTCGTGCAGAGGGGGGACTGGTCGACACCGGCCGCGGGAAGGCCCGCGGCGAAGAGCTGGGCCCGGTTCGCGGCGCGAAGGTCGAGATGGCCGCCGCCCCGGACCAGCGAGGAGACGGGAAAACGATCCGCCACGTCGCGACCGACTTCATAACAGCAGGGACCGATGCAGGGACCGATCCAGGCTTTCATGTTTCGCGGGGAATCTCCGGTGGCGGTCGCCAGCGCATCCACCGCCTTCCCGACGATCCCCGCCGCGGTGCCCCGCCATCCGGCATGAGCCAGCCCGAGCCCCCCCGCGGACACCAGGAACACCGGCACGCAGTCGGCCACGTTCACCCGCAGCCGGAGCCCGGAGCGGGTCGTTATCGAGGCATCGCACACCGGGGTCACGCCGGCTCCTTCCGCACGGACGACCGCGGCTCCGTGCACCTGATCGAGTCGCGCGGTGGGAACTTCGTCCGCTCCGCCGGGCGCACCACCGGCACCGGCGGTGCGTCCGATGATTCCCGCGCTGACGTCGGGAAAGCCGGGTGGCGCCCAGCGGACGATCCAGCGGCCGCCGCACAGGCCGAAAGGCGGGGGAGAGTCCATGACGCCGCATCCTAGCAAACGACCGCCGGACTTCGTAAGGCGCGTCCGCGACGCCCTGTTCACCGGGGGCGGTCTCGTGTTCCTCGTCGCCCTGGTGGTCCGCCTCGCTTACCTGGTCGGATACCGGTCGAATCCGTTCTTCGCGGATCCGCAGATGGATGCGCTCTATCACGATCGCTGGGCGATGTCGATCGCCAGGGGCGACTGGATCGGAGCCGAGGTGTTCTTCCGCGCTCCGCTTTACCCGTACTTCCTGGGGACCGTCTACGCGATCTTCGGCCACTCCTACCTGATGGCCCGGGTGATCCAGGCCGTCGTCGGAGCGCTCTCCTGCGTCCTCGTGTTCCGCATCGGCCGGCGGTTCTACGGGCCGGTCGTCGGCGTGGTGGCCGGAGTCCTGGCCGCCCTGCTCGCCGCCAGCGTCTACTACGAGGCGGAGCTGCTGCTCGTCGTTCTCGAAACGTTCCTCTCCCTGCTCGCCCTCGATCGACTGCTCATTGCCGCGGACGGCAGCAATCGCCTGCGGGTTCCGCATCACGCGCTGCTGGCCGGGGTGGCGCTCGGACTGGCGGCGATCACCCGGCCGAACTTCCTGGTGATCATTCCGCTGGCGATCCTCTTTCTGCTCCGCCGGTTGAGGCGGCACGGGAGAACCGTCTGGGCTCTTGCGCTCATGCTGTACCTGGCGGGCGCGGCCGCCCCGATCGGCGTCGTCCTCGTGCGCAACTTTGCCGTCGGTGGGGATTTCGTGCCGATCGCCTCGCAGGGGGGGCTGAATTTCTATCTCGGAAACAACGCCGCCGCGGACGGAATGGCCGCGCTGGCCCCGGAGTTCCGGCAGACCTGGTACGGAGGCATCCGTGACGCGGAGCGCCTGGCCGAGGAGGCGGTGGGAAAACCCCTGAAGCCATCGGAAGTGTCCGACTACTGGCTGTCGCGCGGGTTGAACTGGATCCGGGCGAATCCGCTGGACTGGATGAAGCTGACCGCCCGGAAGGCCGTGCTGTTCTGGCAGGCGTTCGAAATCCCGAACAACGAGGACTTCTACTACTTCAACCGCTACTCGTTCCTGTTCCGGAACCGCCTGCTCCTGATGTTCGGCGCCATCGCCCCGCTTGCCCTCGCCGGTTTCGTGCTGGGTTTCATCCGGAAGAACCCGGCCCGCCTGCTGGCCCTGTTCGTGGCCCTGTTTTCGGCCACGGTCATCCTGTTCTTCGTCTGCGGGCGGTTTCGCGCGCCGGTGATCCCGGTTCTCTGCATTCCCGCCGCCTACTTCATCGTCGATGTCGGCGAGCGCCTGCGCCGCGGAGGATTCCGCTCCTGCCTGGCGCCGCTGGCCGTCTTCGCCGCCGCGGCGATCTTCGTCAACGCCGACTTCTACCGGCTGGGCGAGCGGCACACGTTCGCCGAGTCCTGGCTCCGGGTGGGGATCTTTCACGCGTCGCGCGGCCGGCCGGACAAGGCCGAGGCCGCGTACCGGTCCGCGATCCAGGAAGACCCCGGTTTCGCGGAAGGGCACAACAACCTCGGCGTCCTCCTCATGCAGCGGGACCGCACCGATGAAGCCCTTGCCGAGTTCACCCGGGCGCTGGAAATCGATCCGGCGTATCCGCGCACCATCAACAACATGGCCGCGTGGTACGAGCACACCGGCAACCTCGAACTGGCCAGGGAGTACATCGACCGGGCGCTCGTCGACGGGGGGGACGAAGTCGAGGTGCGGTACAACGCCGGAGTCATCTACGGCAGGCTGCAGATGTTCGCGGAATCCGCTGCGCATTTCCGCCGGCTCCTCGACATCGAGCCGGGGCACGTGGCCGGACGGCTCGGCCTGGGGAAGAGCCTGCTGATGGAGGGGGAACATCTCGAGGCGGCGAGCGCTTTCTCCCAGGTCGTCGAGCGCGACCCGCGGCACGCCGAGGCGCTCTACTTCCTCGGGCTGGCGCGCGTGCGGATGCGCGACCTGGCCGGGGCGCGCCGGGCGTGGGAGGAGTGCCTGCTCATTCGACCCGATTACGAGGCGGCCCGCCGGCAGCTGGACATGCTGACCGCGCTCCCGCCCTCGCTCCGGTCGATCCGATGAACGCCGTCGATACCGCGCTCTTCCACTGGGTGAACAGCACCGCAACGCTGCCCGTGCTCGACACGATCATGCCCGTGATCACGAACTCAAGGGTATGGGCGGTCGTGCTTGCGGCAACCTCCCTGATCCTCGCCGCGCGCTTCGGCCGCCGTGGCCGGGTCACGGTCCTCGTCCTCGCGGCGGCGCTCGCCCTGTCCGACGCCACCGCGTCCCAGATCCTGAAACCGGCGTTCGGCCGCCTGCGGCCCTGCCGCGCGCTGGAAGACGCCCGGGTCCTCGTGCGCTGCGGGGGGAGAAACGGATTCCCGAGCAACCACGCGACGAACGCCGGAGCGGTCACGGCCGTGCTGGGTACCCTGTATCCGGCAACACTGTTTGTCGTCCCGGCACTGGCCGCCGGCGTCGCCTATTCGCGCGTCTATGTCGGCGTGCACTACCCGGGGGATGTGCTTGCCGGCCTCGTGTTCGGCCTCGGCGTGGGAGCCGCGCTGGCGCACTTCGCGCGGCGGCGCTGGCTCGACCCGGACGACTCCGCATGACTGCCACGAAGCCGCGACGGCCGCGAAAACCTTGCGGAATGGCGGAAGGTGCGCTACAGTCCTTCATGGGGTTACGAGACTCTTTACGCCGGAAGCTGCCTCCGGCATGTGGTCCGATGAAACTTCATGATGCCGTTCTGATCGCCGCGTTTTTCGCCTCGGCGCTCTGCGCGCCGGCGACGTCGCTCGCGGAGAACGCCGCCCCCGACTCTTCCGATCCGTCCCGCTCGAGCGCCGCCGTCTCCACGCTGTCCACGGTGCCGCGCACCGGCATGCTCAATGCCGTCTCCGGGCGCCTCCGGAACGGCGGCACCGTCCGGATGAACATGGTGGTGATTCTCGTCGACTTTTCCGACCGCCCCGCCGACCGCGTGACGTATTCCCCCGAGCATTATCGCAAGCTCTTCTTCAGCCGCGGCGTTCTCCCGACGGGAAGCCTCGCCGAATATTTCCTGGAGAACTCCGGAGGACGCTTCATTCTCGATGGAAAGGTGGCCGGCTGGTACACGATGCCGCAGCCCCAGGCCACCTACGCCGGTTTTCAGCAGGGGCTCGGCGTGTTTCCCGCCAACTCCCAGGGGCTCGCCCGGGACGCGGTGCGCGCGGCGGACCCGGACGTGAACTACGCGCTCTTCGACAACGACGGGCCGGACGAGACGAGCGACACCATCGATGACGACCAGCGCGTCGACCTCCTGATGGTCGTTCATGCCGGACCGGGAGGGGAGACGACGTCCGGCTCCAACGTGTTCCGATCCGTGGGCTGGTGGCTTCCAGCGGACGAACCCCTGGACGGCGTGAACGTCTACGAGTTTGCCCTCGGTCCCGAAACGGGAGGGGTGGGAATCTTCGCCCACGAACTCGCTCACCTCCTCGGCCTGATCGATCTCTACGACGGAACCGGTGTGACCTCCGGGCTCGGCATCTGGTCGCTGATGTCGGCCGGCTGGTCGTTGAACGGAACGAACACCCCGGCCCACCTCGACGCCTACAGCAAGGCGCAACTCGGTTTCGCTCCGGTGATCACCGTGAACGGCAATCTTTCCGATGTCCGCATCGAGCCGGTCGAAACGGGAGGCGCCATCTACAGGCTCGATGCGACCGGCTTCCAGTACTTTCTCCTCGAAAACCGGCGCCGGACGGGATTCGACGCCGCGCTCCCCGGCGAAGGACTGCTGATCTATCACGTGGATCCCCGCCAGCCGAACAACAAGCAGCCCGGTTTCTACAGGGTCGCGCTGGAGCAGGCCGACGGCCTGTTCCAGCTGGAGCAGCTGCTCGGTCTCGCCAGCGTCGGCGACGCCGGCGACCCCTACACGAGCACCACGCCGTCCGGAGGATTCGGCCGGTACACGACGCCCTCCAGCGATTCGAACGACGGCATCGGCAGCGGGGTCACCGTCTACAACATCCGGGGCCCGGAGGCGAACGGGGACTATCTCGCCGACCTGCGCACGCTCAAGGGCGCGTCCGTCCGGTTCGCCGGCGCTTCCCCGGTGCCCGAGGGGGGCACCGGCGATGACTTCGTCGAGGCCGGGGACACGTTCGACGTGATGCCGGAACTGCGCGTCGAGGGCGGCACGGCGCACGATGTCCGGGTCACGCTGTTCGCCAACGATCCGCTGGGCGAAGTGCTCACCGCGTCGAAGTCGCTCGGCGACCTGACCCCCGGGCTGTACGACGTGACCGGTCTGCTGGTGCGGGCCTCCCCGCAAATCACCGTGAACCCGTACAACCTGAAGCTCCGGCTCGAGGCCGACTATCGTGACGAGATCCGCCTCAACCGGACGTTCAGCGTTCCGGTGGGGACGGTGCAGGGCTTCAGCGCCACGTTCGAGACGGGGGAGGAGGGCTTTACCCACCAGATCACGCGGCTCCTGAAATTCGACCTGTGGCGCATGCACGACAATCCGGGAAACGGCAGCGCCCGCGCCTGGCGCTGCAGCGATCCCGGCGACGGCTTCCGCGACCGGGTGGACGCCTCGCTTCTGACGCCGTATTTCATCATCCCCCCGGATGGACGCCTCCTGTTCGACCACCTCGTCCAGGTTCCCCGCGACGTCGGCAACAACGTCGTGGCCGGCGGGTTCATCGAGATTTCCCTCAACGACGGTCCGTGGACGCACATCACTCCGGAAACGGGGTACGACGTTTCCTATCCGAGCTTCGATCCGCAGTTGAACGGCCGGCGCATCTTCACCGGGACGACGAACGAGGACCGGTGGCGGTCGGGTGTCCTCAACCTGTCGGGAATGACCGGGGGCGCGCGGGTACGTTTCCGTTTCTTCAGCGAACGGGTGATCCTCTCCGGCACGGGGTGGACGATCGACAACGTGCGCGTCCAGTCCGGCGGAACACCGGTGCGACTGCTCGAGTTCTCGGCCCGGCGCGAGACGGGCGGCGCGCGGGTCCGCTGGTCGCTGTACTCCGATGAGATCCTGGCCGGCCTGCGCCTCCTGCGCTCGGCCGGCGGCGGAGCTCCGCTGACGCTCGCCGACCGGCTTGCCCCGGCGGCCGAGGGGGACTTTCTGGACGACACGGCCGGGCCGGAAGCAGTGACCTACCGGCTCGAGGCCCTCCGCCGGGACGGGTCCGCCGAGATTCTCGGCACGATCGCCCTCGAAGCGGACGGCGCCCCCGGCCTGCCGCGACTTTTCGTTCACCCGAATCCGGTCCGCGGGAGCGCTGTCGTGTCTTTCCGGATGGACCGGGCGGGGGAGGTGAACCTCGAACTGTTCGACGCCGCGGGACGCAGGGTGCGCGCGTTTCCGACGTTAACCTTCGCCGCGGGGGATCACGAGGTGTTCTGGGACGGCCGCGACGACCAGGGCGCGGCGGTTCCGGCCGGCATCTATTTCTACCGGCTGGCCGGCCCGGACCGGAGCGAGACGCGGAAAGTGGTGGTGGCCCGATGATGCCCCGCATTCTCGGGAGACTCCATGATGATTGCGGCGCGCCGACGGACCGCCCGATTCCGGGTTCGGCGTCGTGGCTGGCCTGGCTGGTGCTGGGCCTTGCCGCACTCGTGCCCGGCACATCCCATGCGGCGGTCTGGTCGCTGGTGGACGCCACGGTGTCGAACAGCTCCTCCATCTCACTCACCACGACCTCGGGGAAGTCGATCGGCCGGCTTGCCGACGGATCCCTCTACACGGTGTGGTACGAGAGGCGCACCCAGAACAGCTCCCGGGTGCGCGGCGCCCGGCGCGGGCCGGAAGGCACCTGGGTCCCCGACCCGGACATTTCCCTCGGCGATTCCCTGTCGATCAATCCGAGCATGGTGGCCACGACCGACGGCGGGGTGCACGTGGTCTGGGAGGACCGCCGCCACAACAACATGGAGATCTACTACCGGCACCGGACACCGGCCGGCGCCTGGGAAGCGGAACAGCGGCTCACCGTCGATGGAGCCACGTCCGAGTCGCCGGTGCTCGCGGAGGGCGCGGCGGGGCGCGTGCATCTCGTGTGGTCGGACGGCGCCACGGGAAACCTGGAGATCCACTACCGCCACCGGGACCTCGACGGAACCTGGTCTCCGGCCGCGGTCCTGACCGACGACATCGGTCCGTCCGAGAACCCGGCCATCGCGGTCGACGCGGCGGGTCTTCTTCACGTGGTCTGGCAGGACAACGTGCTCGATCCGCAGCCCGGCGAAACCGGCGTCAACCTGGAAATCTACCACCAGCTCCTCGACGGCGACGGCCGGACGGTCGTTCCGCGCGACCGGGTCAGCCGTTTCCTCGGGATTTCCCACCAGCCGTCCATTGCGGCGGCGGCGGACGGCTCGGTGCACGTGTTCTGGAGCGACAACCGCGATCGCGCCAACGGGAACGGCAACCCCTTTCCGTTCGCGATCTGGTATCGCCGCTGGCTGCCGGAATTCGGTTTCGGTCACGAGAAGCGTTTCTGTTTTTCCACGGCGGAGCACCTGAACTCCTCGGTGGCCTGCGGGCCGGACGGCACGGTCAATGTCGTGTGGGAGGATTTTTCGCACGGGAACAGCGAACTCTACTTCCGCCAGATCCGGCCGGACACGGGTTGGGATGTCCACAAGACGCGCCTGACGGAAACGCTGGGGGCCACCCGGGGGCCGGGACTCATTTCCGATCCGGAAGGGAACCTGCACCTGATCTGGTCGGACACGGGCGCCGGGGAGCAGCCGAGCATCCGCTACCGCTCCGGCCGGGTCGACTAGCGGTTCGCCTTCCCGGACCGGCCGGCCTGGACATTTAGGGAGCATCGTGGTTCACGGTCCGCTGTCCGGCCGGAACATCCGACCCGGAGGCGTCGACCGCGGGGCGTCGGTTGACACTCCGGACCCATCTCATTAGCATGCCTCCGCATGATCCTCGCCCGTGTTCTCGGAACAGTCGTGTCCTCACGCAAGGACCCGTCCATCGAGGGACTGAAGCTCCTGGCGGTTCAACCGCTCGATGCGGCCCTCAAGCCGGCCGGCTCCGTCCTGGTCGCCGCGGATTCCGTGGGCGCCGGAGAGGGTGAAACCGTTCTGCTCGTCACCGGCAGCAGCGCCCGCTACACCGAGGTGACCACGGGCAAGCCTTCCGACACGGCCATCGTGGCGATTGTCGACGTCGTCGAGTCGGGCGGCCGCACGCTCTACTCCAAGTCCGAAGGCTGAGCATGCCTTCCGATTCCGGATCCGCCCCGCGCGCCCGAACGGACTCGCTGGCGCTCCTGGAAATTTCCTCGATCGCCCGCGGCTATGTCGTGGCCGACGCGCTCGTCAAGGCGGCCGCGGTGACCCTCGTCACCGTGGAACCTGTCACTCCCGGGAAAATGCTGATTCTCTATCACGGGTCGGTGGCCGAACTGGAAACGGCCGAGGCGGCGGGACTTGCCGCGGCCGGTACCTGCCTGATCGACCGCCTTCTTCTCCCTCTCGTCCACCGCGACGTCACCGCGGCGCTGAGAAGGCGGGGAGGCTCCGTTTCCGAAGCCCTCGGCATCCTCGAGTGCGGAACCGTTTCCAGCGGCCTGCTGGCCGCCGACGCGGCGGCCAAGGCTTCCGACGCGCGGCTCCTGGAAATCCATGCCGCCCGCGGGATCGGCGGGAAGACGACGATCCTCCTGACCGGGATCCTCGCCGACGTGAACGCCTCGCTCGACGCCGGATCGGCACTGGCCTCGGAACGGGGAACCCTGATCGAGCGCGCGACCGTCGCCAGGGCGCACCCCGACCTCAGGCAGTATCTCGAGTCGCGGGCCGCGGGGGAGGGTGCATGAAGGCCGGCACTTACTGGCTCATCGGTTGTTCGATGGTTCTCGCGTTCACCGCGGCCTGCCTGTTCTTCCTGTTCCTGGCCGTTTCCACCGTCACCGACGGCGGGGACTTTTCCTTCGGCACCGGAAACATCGGGGTCGTCAACATCATCGGGGAGATCAGCGACAGCCGCGACGTCGTCGAGGAACTGGAACGTCACGCCCGGGACGGAAACGTGGCGGCGGTGGTCCTCCGCATCGACAGCCCCGGCGGGGGCGTGGCCCCGTCCCAGGAAATTCACGACGCCGTGCTGCGGCTTCGGGCCGCCAAGCCCGTGGTGGCCTCGATCGGAAACATGGCGGCGTCCGGCGGCTATTACGTGGCGGTGGCCGCCGATTCGATCGTGGCGAACCCGGGAAGTCTCACCGGGTCCATCGGCGTCATCTTTTCCTATCTCACCGCCGAGGAACTGATGAGAAAAGTCGGCGTGGAACTCGAGGTGATGAAGAGCGGCCCGGTCAAGGACGTCGGGTCGTTCCATCGCAAACCGACGGAGGGGGAGCGGGCCATGCTCGAAGGGGTCGTGAACGACGCCTACGATCAGTTCGTCGACGCCGTGGCCGCCGGTCGGGACATGGACCGGGACTCCGTCATCGACCTCGCCGACGGGCGCATCTACAGCGGACGCCAGGCCGTCGAGAACGGGATGGTCGATGCGCTGGGAGGGCTGCATGAGGCGATTCTCATGGCCGCGGACATGGGCGGCGTTCGTGGGGAACCGAAGGTCGTCTCGAAGGAGCGGCGTTCGCTGCGCCTCGGCGATTTCCTGCGCGAGGCCGTGCGCCTTGCGGCGCCGCACGCGGCATCACCGGCGCTCGAGTACCGACTGCGCTGAATCGATGGCGCAACACGCCCGAGACAGGGGCGCGGCAAATTGACTCTGTCGAATTCGCTATGCTAGTGTCATCGGGTTAGCATGTTGTTTTCAATGAACTTGCCTGCCCCGGGCGGGTTTGTTGACCGGCCGTTTCCGCGTTGTCGTGCGGCTCCGGAAAAGAGCCTTGAAGAGTGTTCCTGTCATTCAGGACCGGCCTTCAATGTTCAGGAGCCGAATTCGCCGGAACCGTCCTTGTGGTGCCGGGGGCCGAAAGGTCCGCCGGCATAGGGGTTCAATTCGAGCCGTCAGTCGGGATGGTGACGGATTTCCGCGCCGTACCGAACGGAGGAACAATGGCCAGTGATGTTTCGGAACGGCGGAAAAGTCCGCGGATCGATGCCCGCCTGGCACTCCAGGTGGAAAAGCGCCTCAAGGGGGGCGCCGAACGTCCGGCGACGACGGAAAGTCTGAACTTGAGTTCGGGCGGGCTGTACTGCCACGTCAGGAGTTATGTGGCCCCCGCGTCCAAGGTGGCGCTGACCCTTCTTCTGCCGTCCTTCGGCAGGCAGGGGAAAAAAACCCAGGTGATCAACTGCGAGGCGATCGTCGTGCGCTGTGTCCGGGATGAAGAGGACACGGACAACTACGAACTGGCCTGCTGCTTCACGGATGTTCGCAAGGAGGACCGCTTATTGATCGAAGACTACATCGGTTGGCGCCTCATGCGGGATCTGATCGACGAGCGGTTGTCCCGCCCCTAATCGCAATGGACCCGGCCCGCCGACCGGCCGGGGAGAAGGAGATCTGGTCATGCCGACGAATCAGTGGTGGAGCCCCGCGGCGCTCCTCGTGCTCTCCGGTCTGCTTGCGGCGCCGGTGTCACCGGCGCACGCGGTGGACAAGTTCGGAGCCGAGTTTCTGAAAATCGGCGTCGGCAGCCGTGCCCTCGGAATGGGGGGCAGTTTCGTCGCGGTCGCCGACGATGCCAGCGCGGCCTACTGGAATCCCGCCGGTCTCACGTTTCTTCCCGCCGTCAATCTGCAGGCCACCCATGCCGAAGTCTTCGGCGGAATCCTCAAGCACGACGTCGTTTCCTGGGGAATGCCCATCGGCAACGACGACAACCGGGCCACGATCGGGGTCACGGCCATCCGCCTGTCGGTCGACGACATCAAGGTCACCAAGGACGCGCTCATCGAGGAATCGGGCGGCCTGGTCCGCATCGATCCGTCCCGGGTCGAAACGAAAAGTGCCTACGACCTCGGGTTGCTTTTCTCCTATGCACGCGCGGTCGGAGATCGCTGGTCCGTCGGCGGAACGTTCAAGATGATCCGCCAGAGCCTCCTCGACGACGGATCCTCGTTCGGACTGGGTGCGGACCTAGGGTTCCTGTTCCATCCGAATCCGCGCACGAGCTTCGGCCTCCGGCTCGCCGACATCACCACGACGCAGATTTCCTGGGACACGGGCCGCCATGAAACGCTCGCCCCCACGGCAACGATCGGATTCCAGACGACGCGGACGGTGACGCCGCTGCGGGGCACGCTGACCGTGGGCGTCGACCTCCAGACCGCTTTCGAGGACCTCGGGGAGGCCGATCAGTGGAGCACCGGCAGCCTGTCCGGCAACGTCCTGCCCGGGCTGGAGTACTGGTACAACGACGCGCTGGCTCTCCGCGTCGGCTCCAATGCCGGACATTTTTCCGCGGGCGCCGGCCTGCGCTTCCGGCTCGGGCCGATGGAGCGATTCGGCGTCGATTACGCCTTCCTCGACCACGACGAACTCGACGCGACGAACCGGGTGACGCTCAATCTCGGCTGGTAGCATCAACCGGGTTTCCGGCAGCGCGGGCGGCCGGATCCCCGAAATGACGAAGCCGCGCATGAACCGTTCCAGGAGGGGGGATCCGCATTGAGGCGCGTCATGGCGCTCGTTCTCGCGGGGGGCAGCACCCGCGATCTGTCCGTACTGACCGAAATGCGGGCGGTGACCGCGCTTCCCTTCGGCGGAAAGTACCGGGTCATCGACTTCACCCTCAGCAATCTCTGCAACTCCGAGATCTATCCCGTCGGCCTGCTCACCCAGCACGCGCCGCTGTCCCTCCACGCCCACGTCGGAATCGGCAAACCCTGGGACATGGACCGCCGTGACGGCGGCGTGCTCCTGCTGCAGCCGTACCAGCGCCAGAGCGCCACGCGCTGGTACCTCGGCACCGCCGATGCCGTCCGGCAGAATCTCGACGTCCTCGTGAACCGGGGCGCCCGCTGGGTGCTCATCCTGCCCGGCGATCTCGTCTACAAGATGGATTACTCGTGGCTGCTCAAGGCCCACCAGGATCGCAAGGCGAGGATGACGCTCGCGGTGGGATCGTTCCGGCCCGAGGAGTCCGGCCGTTTCGGCATCGCCACCCTCGACGGCGACGGGCGGATCAGCGAGTTCAGGGAGAAACCCGAGGGAGAAGTCCAGGGGCTCGGTTTCATGGGGATCGTCTGCGTGAACACGGACTTCCTGATCGAGGAACTCGAGGCGAACCCGGAAGCGAACAATTTCGTTACGGACATCATCCAGCCGATCATCGCCCGCGGCGACCAGGTGGATGCGTACCGCTATGAAGGGTACTGGGAGGACGTGGGCACGCTGGACGTGTACTACCGGGCGTCCATGGACCTGCTCCAGGATACGCCCCGGCTCAACCTCTACGATCCGGAGTGGGTCATCTACACCCGGAGCGAGGAGCTTCCCCCCGCGCATATCGGCGCCCGGGCGCGCATCGACCGGAGCCTGCTCGCCAACGGATGCGAGGTCCTCGGCACCGTGGAAAACTCGATCCTGTTCCCGGGCGTGCGCATCGAGGAGGGGGCGGTCGTCCGTGATTCGATCGTCATGAACGACACGACGGTCGCATCCGGGGCGCTGATGGACCGCGCCGTCGTGGACAAGCATGTCCGCGTCGGCAAGTCCGCGCGGGTCGGGGCGGCCGGCGAAGGCGGCCTCACCGTTCTCGGACGCGACTCCGAGATCCCCGACGACATCGTGATCGGTGCCCGCTCCGTCGTCGAGCCGTCCGCAAGGGCGGGCGATTTCGGCGACACGGACGTTCCGGAAGGATCGACCGTCGCCCGCCGCAGCCGGGACATCGCCTGATGCGCAACACTTACGCGATGATCCTGGCCGGCGGCGTCGGGAGCCGCCTGTCGATCCTGTCCCAGAAGAGAGCGAAGCCTGCCGTGCCGTTCGGCGGAAAATTCCGGATCATCGACTTCACGCTGTCGAACTGCGTGAACTCCGGAATCGACGACATCGGTATCCTCACCCAGTACCGGCCGATGTCCCTCAACGAGCACATCGGCAACGGAAAAGCCTGGGATCTCGACCGCATGCAGGGGGGAGTGACTCTTCTCCAGCCTTTCCTCGGCCGCGAGACGGGCGACTGGTACCTCGGGACGGCCGACGCCGTGTACCAGAACCTCGATCAGATCGTTCGCCGCAACGTGGAACATGCCGTCATCCTGTCGGGCGACCACGTGTACAAGATGGACTACAACAAGATGATCCGGTTTCACCATGAGCATGGCGCCGACGTCACGATCGCGGTGACCAGCGTTCCCTGGGAGATCACCAGCCAGTTCGGCATCGTCGAAGTGGATGCGAAGGGGCGCATCACCCGGTTCCTGGAGAAGCCGAAAAACGCCCCGTCCAACCTCGTGTCGATGGGGGTTTATGTCTGGCGGGCCAAGGCACTCGTCGAGCGGCTGATCGCCGACGCCGCGGACCCGGGCAGTGCCCACGATTTCGGCAAGAACGTGATTCCGGCGATGATTCCGGAGGGCAAGGCGTTCGCCTACCGTTTCGACGACTACTGGGCCGACATCGGAACGATCGACGCGTTCTATGAAGCGAACCTCGACCTCGTGAAGGAGTCCGCCCGCCTCAACCTGTTCGAAACGTCCTGGAAGATCCATACGCCGTCGGCGGAACGGCCCCCGGTCAAGTTCGGCCCGGGCGGCGATTCCTCGGAAAGCCTGATCGCCAACGGCTGCATCGTTCTCGGCAGGGTGCAGCGATCCGTGCTCTTTCCCGGCGTGTTCGTCGGGCCGGGCGCGGAGGTCACCGACTCCATCGTGATGAACGACACGCGGATCGAGGACAGGGCGCGGGTCGACCGGGCGATACTCGACAAGAACATCTCGGTCGGCGCCGACGCGGTCGTGGGTCACGGCGACGCGGCCATACCGAACCGGGACATCCCCGAACTGCTGAACAGCGGTCTCATCGTGGTCGGAAAGAACGCGACGATTCCGCCCGGTACCCGGGTGGGACGCAACAGCTGCCTGGCTTCGGACATTGACGGGAAGGATTTCCCGGGTCAGGACGTTCCGGAAGGTTCCATGATCGGGAACACCGAGTAGCCGGACCGAGGGACCGCCGGGCCCCGCGCGCCGCCTCCAGCAGGCGGCAGGAACGCCGAAGCCCGGCCGCTCGCTCGCGTGATCGACGTCAACTCCCGATCAGCCGGCCAGCCGCACCTTCATTCCGGGCTTGAGGACGCTGCGCTTCGTGGCGCGGTTCCACTTGAGGACGTCGGCAAGACGAACCCCGTATTTCTGGCTGATCGACCAGAACGTGTCCCCCGACCTCACCACGTGGATGTTTCCGCTCCGGCTCTTCGACTTGCCCCGCGACGCCGATCCCGACGAACCGCCGTCGGCCACGGTCGCGTTGTCCGGGAGTCGCAGGGTGCGTCCCGACCTGAGGATCGACTTCAGCGACATCCCGTTGGCCCGGGCGAGGGCCGAGGTGGAGACGCCGTACTTCCTGGCGATCGTGCCCAGGGTTTCGCCCCGGCGCACCTTGTGGGAGCCTCCGACGTTGCGGGCCTGGCTGAGCGGAACGACGGTGAGGTCGTCGGGCGAGAAGCGGGCAAGAGCCCCCAGCGGCACCCTCGCCCGGACCGGGTCGCCGTCGGCCGGCGTGATTCCGTGCAGCCACGCGGGGTTGAGCGTCTTGACGTCGGCCACCTCGATGCCGCAGTGCTTCGCGAGTTCGTCGACCCGGACCGGTCCCGGCAGGGCGAGTTCCTCGAACGCGAGCGGCGGGGAGTACTCCGTCGTGAATCCGTACTTTTCCGGCTGGGACACGATCGAGAGCGCCGCGAAGAACTTCGGCACGTAGTCGCGCGTTTCGGCGGGGAGGTTCAACTCCCAGTAATTCGTGGTGTTCTGGCGGGCGATCTGCCGGAAAACGCGTCCCTCGCCGCAGTTGTACCCGGCCAGGGCCAGCTTCCAGTCTCCGAACATCCCGTAGAGGTCGGAGAGGTAGCGCGCGGCGGAGCGGGTGGACAGTTCGAAGTCGCGACGCTCGTCGCGATAGCGGTTCACCGACAGGCCGTAGCGTTTGGCGGTTCCGGAAATGAACTGCCAGGGGCCGACGGCGGCGGCGCGCGACCGGGCGGTCAGGTTGAATCCGCTCTCGATGAAGACGAGCGCGATCATTTCCGCGGGGAGTCCCTCCTCGCGGAGGATTTCCTCCATGTGGGACCGGTACGTGCCGGAACGCCACAGCCACATGGCAAAGCGTTCCCGCCCGGCCCCGGTGAAGTAGTCGATCCACTTGTCCACCTGGGGATTCGACTCCGGAACGATCACCATGCCGTCGGGGCCGTCTTCGGCGAGGCCGAGGTCCGGAGGCGGCGTGACGTCGACCTGCCAGCGAAGCCAGGCCTGGTCGCGCCCCGCGGCGGCGCGGGCACGCACGGATTCCGCCCGGGCCCGGAGCGCCGCGTCCTCGCGGGAAATCCGGTTCAGGTCGATGTGGGTCAGCAGGGTCTGGAAACGGAAGAACAGCGTCGAATCCGCCTCGGTGCTCTCGAGACCGAGGCTACGATTCAGCGATTCCTCCCAGCCGTCCACCAGGCGCGCCTGCGCGGCATCGCTCGGGGGAGTGCCGGATTCCGTCGGGGTGGTCAGGTCGGTGACGAGTGCCGGCCGGGAACTGCAGCCGGTGAGCAGACTGATGGCGATCAGAGTGGCGGGAAGCGCGAAGCGGGCGATGCGCTTCCCCGCACTGGCGGGACCGTTTCGCCGGGTTCGTCCGGAATGCGTCAAGCAGAGACCTCCTGTACGCGGGCCGGGTCGGGTTCGAGGGACTCAGCGCGGCAGTTTACGGGGGGAGGACAGTCCGCGCAATACCCCTGATCCTCGGAACGGTTCATTTATCGGCATCTCCACGGATTTGATTAAGCCCTTTTGGAAAAGGGCCGATAGTACCCCTGATGACGACACAAACAGGGGATCGCAACGTGAACACGGAAGATTACAGGATCAATGCGGCCATCCGCAGCCTTCTGACCCGCTGCTGGGTCGATACAACCCGGCTGGATCATGGTTCCGTGAATGGCGTCGTTTACATGAACGGGCACCTCCGCAAGGAACTCCTGCACCAGGAAGATGCCGGAGAGCAGACGGAGGAGATGACCCTGCTGTTGAACCGGATCGAGCACGAACTGCGCAATATCCGCGGAGTCCGTGATGTCATGTGGAACCTCGAAAATCTGACGAAGGTGAGCGGACGATGGGCAATCCGGAAGGCCGGTTGAAGCGCGAAGACCTGAAACTGTGCATGGACGTCGTTCAGGAAGCCAGGACCTGCCTGGCGGCCGATCTGGCGCGCCACCCGGAGTATGCCGATCTTCATCACATGAGCGCGCTGCTCCAGGTGGCCCAGGCCCATCTGGCCACCGCGGAAACGGCGCTGCAGCGGGCACTGGAAACGAACCCGCGCTACGCCGCGGCCCGGGCCACCCTGGCCCACGTCTACCTGAACCGCGGGCGGTTCGACCAGGCCGCCGAGATTTTCGGCGCCCTGAAAACGGACGACCCCACGGGCACGGAGGGACACTACGGGCTCGGCCTCGTGGATCTCCATCGCGACCGGCTGAAGGAGGCGTCGACGCATCTCGAGGCCTGCATCGAATTGACCGGCCGGCGGGTGCCGTGGCTGCACCGTCTTGCCGTGGTCCGGCGGAGGCAGGGTGACCGTGACGGAGCGTTGACGCTGTGGCGTGAAGCGGCCCAGGATCCGCTGGTCACCCGGTTCTACGAGCGGGCCGGGCTTCACGAGGCTTCGGACATCGACGACGAAACGCTGGACCGGATGGAATCGCTGATCCCCACCCACACCGGACTCGCGGAACTGGAAGATTACTATGCGCGGATCTGTGCCCGGACCCGGCTCTGGGGGGAGGCCGCCGAGGCCTACCGGCGTGCCTACCTTGCGGAAGGAGTCGCGGCCCGGTACCACACCCGCATGGGATCGCTGGCGGCCCTGAAAGGGGACGACGCCGAGGCGATCCGCTGCTACGAAACCGCGGTGAAGACGGATCCGTCCTGGGTGCCGGCCCGGGTCGCCCTCGGATTCGAGCATGCGGCCCAGGGAGACTCGGAGCAGGCCCTGGAGCAGTTCGAGGAAGCCGCGCGGCTCCGGCCCCGCTGGGCCGACGTCCACTACAACCTCGGGCTTCTGTACTCGGCGCAGGGGCGGCACGAAGAGGCGCAGGAAAGGTTCAAGATGGCTCTCGCCATCAATCCGAACTACGCCCATGCCCAGGCCAGCCTCGCGTTCACCTGCTTCAACCTCGGCATGATCGCCGAGGCGCGCAAGGAACTCGAGAAATCGGTGGCGCTCGGCGTCCGGTCGTCGGACCTCTATGTCCACCTGGCCACCTGCTACCGCGATCTCGGCGACCCCAACAAGGCCGTGGAAGCTCTCCAGGAAGCCGTGGCCCTCAACCCGAACGACGAGATGGCTCATTATCACCTCGGCTGCATCCACCACCAGCGCGGATCGCGGCGTCGGGCCACCACCGCCTGGAAGCAGTTCCTCCTCCTCGCCCAGAAGGGCCCGCTCTACGAGGAAATCGAAGCGAAACTGCGCAGCGGCACCGATGACTGACCGGCGTCGGAACGACTCGTCGCTGGCCCGCGGGCTGGCCGCGGGCATCCTCGGAACGCTCCTGTGCGTCGCCGGGATGGATCTCGCCGCGACCCGGGGTCTCGTCCTCGAATCGTCGCTGTTCCACACGCCGACGCGCGCGGTGACGCGGGACGCGGAGCCTGCATCCGGAACCCTCGTGGTGCCGGAATCCGTCGCCCGGGTCGTCGTGGACGGAACGGAGGTCGCACCGGAACAGGGAAGCGTCGCGCTGTCGCCGGGAACGCACCGGATCGAACTCTTCAACGAACTGAACGATCCGTGGGTCACGCGGGTCGAAGTGCACCCCGGACGATCGACCGAACTCGTGCCGGACTGGACGGGCGAGTTGATCGTGGACATGGAGAAAGTTCCCCCGGGAGCCGTGCTCCGCGTGGATGGAACGGAGTGGAACGAAGCCGGGTCCGCCGTCCGCGAGATGGCGCCGGGGCCGCACGTCTTCTCGCTGCAGGACGGCGACGAACTCGTCTGGGAGAGCACCGTCACCGTCCGGGCCGGCGCCGTTCACCGCATCGTTCCGGAACGTCCGGCGGCTCCGCCGGAGTTCGTCGACGCGAGCGCCGCCGGATCCGTTTCCCCGGTTCCGCTTCGGATCGAGCCGCAGCCGAACTGAGATCCCCCGATCTGCTAGGATGACCGCACCACCCGTCCTCTGAAGGAGGACGGTCATGTCCGGCTCAACACCTCTCGTTTTCCCCGGCCCTCTGCGGGCTCTCCTGTTCTTCGCGCTCGGCATCCGCGCGGCCGATGCCCTCTGGTTCGGTCCCGGTCTCGAGGCCGGCTCTCCGTTCTTCCGGGCGTCCCTGGCCGCCGCGTCTCTCTTCTGCGTCCTGGTTCTCCTGCTGCCGCGGCCGCGGCGGACGCTGTTTCCGCTGTTCCTCGTCCTGGCGGGTTTTCTGCGGGCCGGCCTGCCGCTGTCCTGGGCCCGCGACCTCCACATGGAAACCCTCGCCGGCGCGGAGGCGGTGCGGACGATGACCGCCCTCGTCGAACGGGTCGAGCCGCGGGCTTCCGGCCGGTACCGGGTTCGCCTGCGTCTCCTGTCCGTCGCCGCGGACACGGGGGCGCCCCGCGCGGGTCACCGGGACGCGGCCCGCTCCGTCCGTGCCCGGGCGCTGGCGAGCTGGCCCGAAACGCTGGATCCGCCCGAACCGGATGACCGGGTCACGTTCCGCGGGGTCGTGCGCTACATCCATGGCCCGACGAACCCCGGGGAGTGGAATCAGCGGCTCCATTTCGAGCGCCAGGGGATCCGGTACCGTTTTTCCCCCGAACGGAACGGATCCGTGATCCGCACCCCCGGCCCCGCGCTGAGTCTCGAGAATGCGCTCGAAGGGCTCCGGGCCGGCGCGGGCGCCGCCGTGGACGCCCGCATGGACGGATTCGCCCGCCGCCTGACCCGCGTCCTGCTCATCGGCGACCGGGTGTCCTTTCTTCCCGAGGAGGAGGAGGACTTTCGCCGGGCCGGCGTGGTGCATGTCCTCTCGGTGTCCGGGCTGCACGTCGGCCTCGTGGCGGCCACGATCCAGCTGCTCCTCGGGCGGAAGCGGCGGCCGGGTGCCCTGATCCTCTCCTTCGCCGGCGTGTGGGGGTACACGCTTCTCGTCGGCGCCCCGTCCGCGGCGGTCCGGTCCGCGGCCATGCTCTCGCTGGTCCTCGCCGCGCGGAACGCGCGGCGGGTCGTCTCCGGCGTGCCTCTCCTCGCGTCCGCCTCCCTCATCGTCCTGGCCGCATCCCCCGGGCTGCTGTTCGATCTCGGCTTCCTCCTCTCGGTGTTCTCGGTGGCCGGCCTGCTGACCGCCCACCGCACCCTCGCGGCCATTCCCCGGCTGGCCACGGCACCGACGGCGGTGCGGGCGGCCGCGTCCGCAATCGGCCTGACGTTCGGCGCGCAGGCCGCCACGGCGCCGTTCGTGATTCCGCTCTGGGGGGACTGGCCGCTCGTGGCTCCCCTGGCGAACCTCCTGGTGGTCGGCGTTTCCGATCTCGTTCTCACCGGAGGGCTGATGGCACTGGCCGTGGATCTCTTCCACACCGCCTCGGCGGACCGGATCTTCGCCGTGGTCTGGGGTCTCGCGCGGTTCGTCGGCTACGCGGTGCACGAACTCGCCGCACACTCGCCGGGGCTGACCGGTCTCCGTCCTCCGCCGCCCTTCGTGCCCTGGGCGTTCGGCGGAACGGCGATCGCGGCGGTGCTGGCGTTCCAGTCCGGCCGACGGCGCGCGGGCGCCGCATGCGTGCTGGCCTGGCTCGTGACGCTGACGCTGCTCGTGGCCGCGCCGGCCGCGCCGCCCGCCGGGCTCAGGGTGACCGTCATCGACGTCGGCCAGGGGGACGCCACGCTCCTCGAGTTCCCCGACGGCCGCACGCTGCTCGTCGACGGCGGCCCGGGCGGTTCGGCGAAGACGGGGGAGAGGACCGTCCGCGGGGTGATGCGCGCCGCCCGGATCACCCGGCTCGACGCGATGGTCCTGAGTCATGAGCACCTCGACCACCAGGGAGGGCTGGCCGAACTGATCAACCTCGTCCCGGTGGGCGGGGTGTTCGACAGCGGCCTCGGACCGGAGGGCGGCATGCCCGGCCGGTTCCGGGAGCTGTGCGCGGAGCGGGGCGTGGCCATCTGCCTGGTGGCGGCGGGAGACACGATCGCGACCGGGCCGGGCTACAGCGCGGTGGTCCTCTGGCCGCCGCGCCCCGCCGATCCGGCCGACGACTACGACCGGCCGGCGAACGTCGTCAACAACCTGTCCCTCGTCATGCTCGTGACCTGGAGGGGTCGCTCGATCCTCCTCTGCGGCGACCTCGAAGCGGAAGGGGAGGAGGATCTCCTGCACGGAGTCGCGGGGCCGCCGCCGCCGGGCCCGGTCGACGTTCTCAAGGCGGGGCATCACGGCAGCCGCACTTCGAGCGGAGAGGCCTGGCTCGATCACTGGAAGCCCGGCCTTGCCGCGATGTCCTGCGGGCGGAACAACCGCTTCCGTCATCCCTCCCCGGAGATCGTGGAACGCTACGTCGGCGGCGGCATCGCGCTGCACCGCACCGACACCGGCGGCGCGCTCCGCGTCACGCTGTTCGACAACGGAATCCTGTTCGAGCGGTTCGGGGACGGCCGGTTCCGCCCGCCGCGGCGCGGGTTCGTCCGCAACGGGGACGCCTGGCCGCGGGCCTTTCTTGATGCCTCGGGAAGCATCTGGTAGCGTCCTTGTTTTCCGCGTTCCCGCTGCAGAGAGAGTCTTGGAGGACGATGCGATTTCAGGGTCTTGGCGTACTGGTGTCCGGTCGGGGATCGAACCTGAAGGCCCTGATCGAGGCGCGGCAACGGGGGGAGCTTCCCCTGCCGATCCGGGTCGTGCTGTCCGACCGGAGCGACGCACCGGCCCTCGGGATCGCGCGGGACGCGGGCATCCCGGCATTCGCGATTCCTTCCGGACCGCCCGGCGCGAAACTCACGCCCGACGCGGAGCGCGGATTCGTCGCGCAACTCAAGGATCACGAGGCCGATCTCGTGGCGCTTGCCGGGTTCATGCGCGTCCTGCACGCACCGTTCCTCGATCCCTTCCCCTGGGCCATCCTGAACATCCACCCCTCGCTCCTCCCCGCCTTTCCGGGTCTCGACGCACCGGGCCAGGCGTTCCGCTGGGGGGCCCGCGTGGCCGGCTGCACGGCGCACTTCGTCACGGCCGGAGTCGACGCCGGACCGATCATCGACCAGGCGGTGGTGACGGTGAACGACGACGACACCGAGGAATCGCTGGCGGCCCGGATCCTCGTCGAGGAGCACCGGATCTATCCGCGGGCGATCGACCGGGTGGCGCGGGGCGAGGTGCGCCTCCGCGGGCGCCGCGTGGTGCCCGCGTGACGCGACTTCACGTGTCACGCGACATGAGGCTCCATGGATAAGGCCTTGACGCAGATCACTTTGGCTGGACGCTCCGCGGACTATCGCGGAAAGGTGCGCGAGATCTTCGACCTCGGCGACCGGCTGCTCATCGTGGCCACCGACCGCCTGTCCGCCTACGACTGCATACTGCCCACCGGGATCCCGGGGAAGGGGCGCATCCTGACCCGCATGTCCGTCTACTGGTTCCGCGCCCTGGCCGGCGTGATGCCGACCCACTTCCTGACCGACCGCGTCGAGGAGTTCCCGGCGCCGTTTTCCGACCACGCGGAGATTCTGGCCGGGCGCTCCATGCTGGTCCGCAAGGCCCGTCGTCTCGACGTGGAATGCGTCGTGCGCGGCTACCTGGCCGGCTCGGGCTGGGTCGACTATCGGGCCACGGGATCCGTGTGCGGCGTCCCGCTTCCGGCCGGCCTCTCCGAAGCGGCGAAGCTGCCCGAGCCGATCTTCACGCCGGCCTCGAAGAACGACACGGGGCACGACGAGAACATCTCCATGGAGGAGGCCGTGGCGCTGGCCGGCGAGGAGATTCACGAGGCGCGCGCGCTGAGTCTCCGGCTCTACCGGAACCTCTCCGCGTATGCGGAGTCGAAGCGCCTGATCCTCGCCGACACGAAGTTCGAGTTCGGCGTGATCGACGGCCGCGTGGCGCTGATCGACGAGGTGGCCTCGCCCGACTCGTCGCGCTACTGGGATCCCGAACGGTACCGGCCCGGCGCGAGCCCCGAATCGTTCGACAAGCAGTTCGTGCGGGACTGGCTGAGCGCTTCCGGCTGGGACCGACGGCCCCCGGCCCCCGAGCTGCCGGACGACGTGGTGCGGCGCACGCTCGAACGCTACGAGGAAGCGGCCCGCCGGATCATCGACACGGAAACGCCGCTCCGCTTTTCGGAGGAGAACGGAACATGGACCTGATCGGCATCCGCCGGGCGCTTCTCTCGGTGACGGACAAGACCGGAATCGTCGACCTGGCCCGCGGGCTAGCGCGGCATGACGTGGTGATCCTCTCCACCGGGGGCACGGCGGCCGCGCTGCGCGAAGCCGGAATCCGGGTGACGGACGTGGCCGCCGTCACCGGAACCCCGGAGATGCTCGGGGGGCGGGTCAAGACGCTGCACCCGAAGATCCACGGAGGCATCCTCGCGGACCGGGACGCGCCGCGGCACCGGGAGGACATGGCCGCCCACGGGATCGACGGCATCGACCTGGTCGTGGTCAACCTCTACGCGTTCGAAAAGACGGTGGCCCGTCCGGACGTGACGTTCGCGGAAGCGGTCGAGAACATCGACATCGGCGGCCCGGGCATGATCCGGGCCGCGGCCAAGAACCACCGGCATGTCGCGGTGGTCACCGATCCGTCCCGCTACTCCGCGATTCTCGCGGCGCTGGATGACAAGGGCGGAGTTCCCCGGTCACTGGCGCGGGAACTGGCCGCCGAAGCGTTCCGCCGGACCGCCGACTACGACGCGGCGATCGCGGAGTGGTTCCGCTCCGCGCTCGACTCCGGTGACTCACGGGTGGACGGGGGAGGCGCCGGCCCGGCTTCCGCGTTTCCCGAGGCGCTGCACCTGCGCCTGGCGAAGGATCGCGATCTCCGCTACGGCGAGAACCCGCACCAGGGGGGCGCGGTGTACCTGGACCCCGGGGAACGGTGGGGGGTCGGCGCCGTCCGCCAGCTCGGGGGCAAGGAGATGTCGTACACGAACTACCTGGACCTCGACGCCGCGATCGGCCTGCTCGCCGAGTTTCCGGATCCGGCGGCGATCGTCCTCAAGCACCTCAATCCCTGCGGCGTCGGCTTTGCCGACACGATCGAGGGCGCCTGGCGGCACGCCCTCGCCTCGGATCCCCTGTCCGCGTTCGGCGGCATCGTCGGCCTGAACCGACCGTGCGACCCGTCCACCGCCGCGGCGCTCGTGGAGACGTTCCTGGAAATCGTCATCGCGCCGGAGTTCCCTGCGGAGAGCGTGGCGATTCTTTCGCGGAAGAAGAACCTCCGCATCCTCGAGCTGCCGGCCGCGGCGCTGCGGCCGCCCGGACCCGAAAGACAGCTGCGGCGCATATCGGGCGGCTACCTGTACCAGGACGAGAACCCGCCGGGGGCGCCGCCGGAGTTCCGCACCGTGACGAAGCGCCCCCCCGACGACGCGGAGCGCCGGGCCATGGACGCCGCGTGGCGGATCGTGAAACATGTAAAATCGAACGCGATCGTGCTCGCCGACCGGGACGGGCTCCTCGGCATGGGGTCGGGCCGCACGAGCCGGGTCGACGCCGTCGAGGACGCGATCCGCAAGGCGGAAAAGGGGCGCGGCATCGGCGATTCGGCCGCCCTTGCCTCCGACGCGTTCTTTCCCTTTCCGGACAGCGTGGAACGGGCCCACGCGGCGGGGATCCGCGCGCTGATCCAGCCCGGAGGGTCGATCAAGGATTCCGAGGTGATCGCCGCCGCGGACGCGCACGACATGGCCATGGTGTTCACGGGCCGGAGGGTTTTCCTGCATTGACGAGGAGCGCATGACGGGAGTCACCGACACGTTCGACCGGATCGTCGTTCTCGATTTCGGGTCGCAGTTCACGCAGCTGATCGCCCGGCGGGTCCGGGAACAGAAGGTCTACGCGGAAATCCATCCGTACTCGCTGCCGTTCGAGGTGCTCAAGGCGATGAACCCGAAGGGGATCATCCTGTCCGGCGGCCCGGCTTCCGTGTACTGGAAGGAGAGTCCGGTCCCCGACCGCCGCCTGTTCGACCTCGGTGTTCCGATCCTCGGCATCTGCTACGGGCTCCAGGCCGCCGTGCACCTGCTCGGCGGCTCCGTGCGCGCCGAGGGCGGCGGGGAATACGGACCGGCCACGTTCGAGGTCACCGACCCCTCGCTTCCGCTGTTCCGGAACCTCCCGGCCTCGTTCACGGCCTGGATGAGCCACGGAGATCGCGTCACCGACCTGCCCGAGGGATTCCGGGTCGCCGGACGGAGCGACGACTGCCCGGTCGCCGCCGCGGTGCATCCCGGCCGCAACCTGTACGGTCTCCAGTTCCATCCGGAAGTGGCGCACACCGAGCACGGCGGCGCCCTGATCCGCAATTTCGTGTTCGAAGTGTGCGGCGTCACCGAACTGTGGAACATGGACAACTTCATCGAGGCGGCCACCCAGCGGATCCGCGAGCAGGCGCCCGAGGGGCGCGTGATCTGCGGCCTGTCCGGCGGCGTCGATTCTTCGGTCGTGGCGGTCCTCTGTCACCGGGCGCTCGGTGACCGCCTGACCTGCATCTTCGTGGACCACGGCCTGCTCCGCGCCGGCGAGGCGGACACCGTCAACCGCGTCCTCGGCGACGCGTTCCATCTCAACATCGACTCCGTGGACGCGAGCGAACGCTTTCTCGGAAAGCTCGAGGGGATCTTCGATCCGGAGCAGAAGCGCCGGATCATCGGCGAGGAGTTCATCCGCGTCTTCGAGGACGAGGCCCGCCGCCTCGGCGGCGCGGACTTCCTGGCCCAGGGCACGCTCTATCCCGACGTCATCGAAAGCGTGTCGGTGGGCGGGCCGTCGGTGAAGATCAAGTCGCACCACAACGTGGGCGGCCTGCCGGAACGGATGAACCTGAAGCTCATCGAACCGGTCCGCGAACTGTTCAAGGACGAAGTGCGCGAGGTCGGGCGCCGGCTGGGGATTCCCGAGGAGGTCGTCGGACGCCACCCGTTTCCGGGCCCGGGGCTCGCCGTCCGCATCCTCGGCCCGATCACGCCGCGCGGCGTCGAGATCGTCCGGGCCGCCGACGCGATCTATCTCGACGAGCTGCGCAGGAACAACCAGTACGAAAAAATATGGCAGGCGTTCGCGGTGCTTCTCCCCGTCCAGTCCGTGGGGGTGATGGGGGACGGCCGCACGTACGAGAATGTCGTGGCGCTCCGGGCGGTCACGAGCGTGGACGGCATGACCGCCGATTTCGCGGACATCCCGAAGGCGGTGCTGTCGAGGATCGCGAACCGGATCGTCAACGAGGTGCGCGGGGTGAACCGCGTGGTCTATGATATCTCCACGAAGCCGCCGGCCACGATCGAGTGGGAATGAACGGCGGACGGGCCGGCGCAGGGAAGGGCTTGGGTCGGGAGCAGTGCGTGTTTGCGTCCTGTCGGTGTTTGATGAAGAAGGCCGCGGGTCGCGCGGCGGCGGTCGTCCGGAGTGCATCCGCCCGTCCGCTGCCCTTGAGTGATCGGGGCCGGCGGCGCGCCGGTGCGCGGTGCGCCGCGACGTTCCTGGCTCTCTGCCTGTTCCTCGCGGCGCTCCCGGCCGCGGCGTTCCTTCCCGGCCGCGCCCTCACCGCCGAAGCCGCCGCGGAGCTCCGTTCCGCGGGACTCGCGGGGGTTCCGGCCCCGCGGGCGTTCCGCCTTCCCGAGCTCGAGGCCGGGCGGGCGCACGAATTCAATCTCCTTGTCCTCCTTGTCGAGTTCGCGGACGTGCGCGCCGGCGCCGGCCGGCAATCACCGGCCGACGTGCACCGGCTTCTCTTCGGTGACGGGGGGAACACGCCGACACTGGCCGACTACTACCGTTCCAACTCCGGCGGGCGCTTCGAACTGAGAGGCCAGGTGACCCGCTGGGTCCGGGTGGACTCGACGATGGCCTACTACGCCGGCGACGCCGGCGGGCTCTCCACGGCCGCCTACCCCCGCAACGCCCGGCGCCTCGTCGAGGAGGCGCTGGAGAAGGTCGCCGGGACGATCGACGCCGCGCAATTCGACAACAACGGCGACGGCCTCGTGGACGGCGTCCTCGTCATCCACGCGGGGCAGGGGGTGGACGAGTCCGTCCCGCTCGGCACGGGCGACAACCGGCGGCGGATTCTCGCCCACCAGTTCCGCACCACCCGCGAGGTGCCGCTGGGCGGCGCCGCCGCGTTCGACTACGCGATCGCCGACGAGCAGCTCCGCCTCGGCGTCGTGGCTCACGAGTTCGGCCATCTTCTCGGCCTCGTCGATCTCTACGACACCGCTCCCTTCAACGGGTCGAACGGCCCCTTCGGCGTCGGAGACTGGTCGCTGATGGGCACGGGCGCCCTGCTCAACGGGGGGAGGAACCCGTGCAATCTCGACGCGTGGAGCCGCCACGAACTCGGTTTCACGCATGTGCTCCGCCTCGACGCCACCGACGGAGGGGTGCCGGTGACGCTGACCCGGGCCGCCGACACGGTCCTCCGGGCCTGGGGCGCCGGGGGCGAGAGCGAGTACTTTCTCCTCGAACCGCGACCCCGCACCGGTTTCGACGCCTGGCTGCCGGGAGAGGGGGTCGTCATCTATCACGTGGACGAGAGCGTTCCCGCGAACTCCGCCGGTCGCTACAAGGTCCGGGTGATCCAGGCGGACGGACGCAACGACCTGGGCCGGATCGGCGGAAACCGCGGGGACCAGTCCGATCCCTACCCGTCGCTCTTTCCGCGCAACGAGGAGTTTTCCCCGACCAGCGATCCGTCGAGCCGCTCGAACTCCGGTACGGACTCGCGCGTCCGCATCGAGAACATCCGCCCCGGGGGCGGGGGCTGGACGATGGACGTGACCGTCGGCGCGGTCGCCCGCCCGGTCATCACCGGGATCGCCGTGCGGGAAACGGAGGGGAACCTCGACGGCTACTTCACGGCGGGAGAACGAGGAGCGATCGACGTGACCGTCCGAAACCTCGGGCGCACGCTGTCCAGCGACAACCTCGCGCTCGTCCTCTCGCCGAAGTCGAACTTCGTCACCATGGAACGGGGCGTCCTGCCGATCGGGCCGATCGGAAAGGACGAGGAACGGAACTTCACCGGCGCTTTTCTCTTCCGGGTCGAGGACGCGTCGCCCCCGCCGGCCGCCTGGTTCAACAGCATCTTCGCCTTTTCCGAGTGCCCTCTCTGCCCCACGATCGTTGCCGAGGACAGCCTCCTCGTGTCGCTCGGCGCCGAAGAGGGGCTGTCCGCGGACTTCAGCGCACCCGCCGCGGGGTGGTCGACGGAATCGCTCTCCGCGTTCACGTTCACGGCGTGGACGCTCACCGATAGCCGGTTCCGCTCCGCGCCCTCGTCCTTTTTCATCGGGAGCGCCACGCAGGCTCCCTACGAGTTCCGGCTGGACGCCGTTCTCACATCGCCACCGTTCCGGATTCCCTCCGGCGGCCAACTGGTGTTTCATCACGCGCTCGAAGCGGAGAGCCTGTCCACGGGGCGGGCGTGGGACGGCGGGCTCATCGAGATCGCGCTGGACGGCGGAGGCTGGACGGATCTGGTACCCGAGGGGGGCTACCCGTTCCGCGTCGAGCAGGGAGGCGGCAACGTCCTCTTCGGCCGCGGCGTCTATTCCGGAAACACGCGCGGGTTCCGTCGCGAGGCGATCGACCTGGCCCGCTGGGCCGGCCGCTCGGCCCGGATCCGTTTCCGGTTTGCCTCGGACGCGTTTTCCGCCCCGGTCGCGGAACAGAAGCAGGGCGGATGGGCCATCGACGACGTTGCCGTGGAAACGGCGCCGAGCCGGGTCACGATCGAGGCCACCGTTCCGGAAGGAGACCGCGTTCAGCTGAGTCTGGTCATCGACGGCGAACGGAACGGGCTGACGCTCGAAGTACTCCGCCGGACGGATGCGCCCGACTCCCGCGCGGTTCCGCTCCGTGTTTTCACAGGTGGATCCGCTGTTTTTCAACTTGCGGACGAACCGCCGCCGGGTCGATATGTTTATGAGGCCCGCCTGGTCACGGAGGACGGGGCGGGACTGACGTTCCGGTCGCAGGTGGTCACGGTGATCGGCGCGGGCGCGGCTCCGCGGCTCGAACGGCCCTACCCGGCGCCGTATGATCCGTCGGGACCGCCGCTGACGATCGAATACGTTCTTCCGCGGGGCGCGGAAGGGCGCGCGTACGAACTGGATATCGTGGACGTCCAGGGACGCCTCGTGGCCCGGCTTGCCGGTGGCACCGCCGTTCCGGGGTCCTTTCGCACACGGTGGATCGGGGCTTCGAGCTCCGGGGGATTGAGGGGAGGAGTCTATTGGGCACGCCTGAAAATCGAAGGATACGGGGATCGCTCGCGACGGATCGTCGTGACGCCTTGACGCTCATTGCCGCGATCGGTCTCGCACTGTTCCTGGTCGCCGGACCGGCCGACGCGAACGTGCCGGCGCGGTTCGAAACGTACAGGACCGCCGAGACCGATTCGTGGCGCGCGTTCAACGTCGGCGACCGCGCGGACATCACCACCGCGTCGGCCCGGCGGCGGACGGCCGAGGACCAGCTGTTTCAGGCCCTCGACGACTGGGCGCGGCAGGGCGGAGACATCGCTTCTCCCCGGCCGCACGTGGAGTCTCTTCTCCTGGCGCGGCGCCGGGGCAGGGAGGATCTCGTCCGGCGCGCCATCACGCCGCTGCTGTCCCGCCTGCCGGCGGCGGACCCCGACCACGGGCTCCTGCGGTTCCTCTCCGGTGATCTCGCCGAAGCGGCGGGTCGGAAGTCGGACGCCGCCGCGGAGTTCCGCCGCGCGGCGGACGATCCGGCATTTCCCGCCCGGGGGCTGGCCGGTTACCGGCTGGGTTTGCTCCTTGCCGCCACCGGGGACACCGCCGGCGCCCGGAAGGCGCTGGAAACCGCCCTGGCCCACGAGCCGCCGGGAGCGCGCACCGACGAAACACGCCTGTGGCTCGCCGAGGCGGACCTGCGGGCCGGACGGACGGACGCCGCACTCACCGCCGCGGTCGGGCTGACCGGCGCGTCGCTGACCGGCGACGCGAAGGCGCGCAGCCTCCTGCTCCTGGCCAGGGCCTACCGGGCGGCCGGCCAGGCTTCGTCCGCGCGGGCGGCCTACCTCGAACTGTTCCGCGGCGCGACCTCGTCCGCACAGGCCCGCGAAGGGTGGAACGAATTCACCGCGATCGCCGGATCGACGATCACCGACTCGGAAACACGTCTCGGCGCGGCGGTATTTCTCAAGGGCGGGAACCACGAGAAGGGACTGCGGCTCCTCCGCGGCGTGACCACGGGAGCCGAGGGGGTCGCCGCGATCGAAGACGAGGCGCTCCATTTCTACAGCCAGAAGAAGTGGGACCTCTCCGGCCAGACGTACACGGCCATGCTCAGGAGGGCCACCGACCCGCGCGACCGCGGACGCGCCCGTCTCGGACTCGGACGGAATCTGAGAAACGCCGGGCGCATTCCGGAGATGGAGCGCACCTACGGTCAGCTTCGCGCGGATTCGACGTCCGGGGAATACGCGGCCCGGGGGGGATGGGAACTCGCACGGGAGTACAAGGCGCTGGGGCGGTTCGCGGACTGCGAGGCGGCGCTGTCCGTCTACATCGAAAAGTTTCCGTACGGCGAGGACATACTCAATGCGCTGGAACTCCGCGGCGTCGTCCGGATGATCCGGAAACAGCCGGAGGCGGCCCAGGGTGATTTCGAGGAACTGCGCCGCCGCGCCAACCGAACCTCCGAGCGCGAGGAAGCCGGGTACTGGATCGCCCGGGCATCCCTGGCGCGGGGCGACTCCGCGAACGCCCGTGCCGCGCTGCGCGCCGCGCTGGTCCACGATCTTCCGGACGGCCTGTACGGCTACCGGGTCCGGCATCTCCTGGCCACGCTGTCGCCGCAGGACACGGCGTCCTACTGGTTTCCGACGCCGGTTTTCGATCCGAAGCGCAACGAACTCGAGCCTGCCGGGCTCCCCGACATTCCGTTCCGTCCGCAGAGTCATTTCCGTCGAGGGGTGGCCCTCGCCCGGGCCGGGTTCACGAAGGACGCCATCGACGAACTGAACCAGGCGATCCGCTTCTCGGAAGACGACCCGACGATTCTCGACGTCACGGCGTCGCTGGCCGCCCGGCTGGACATGTATCTCTACGCGATGACCACGGCCCGGCGGGCGCTCGCAAAGGAGAGTGCGGCGCCGGTGCGCGCCAGACTGTGGCGCTACGTGTACGCGCCGGGCTTCTATGACCTGGTCGGCCCGGCGTCCGAGCGGCACGGCCTCGATCCGATGCTCGTGGCGGCGCTGATCCGCCAGGAAAGCCTGTTCGACCCGAGGGCGGTGTCCCGCGCCGGCGCCCGCGGCCTCATGCAGCTCATGCATCCGACGGCGCAGCGCGTGGCCAGGTCCCTCGGCGACCCCGCCCCCTCACTGGACGACCTGTTCCGGCCGGACGTCTCCGTCCGCTACGGAACGACCTATCTCCGCGACAAGCTGGAGGAGTTCGACAACCGCATCGAGGTGGCGCTCTCCGCCTACAACGCCGGCGAAGGGAAGGCTCGGGAATGGGCCGGCCTGCTCGACGAGTACGATCCGGATCTCTACCGTGAGCTGATCGACTATTCGGAAACGCGCGACTACGTCCGGCGCGTGGAATACAACCGCCAGACGTTCCACCTGTTCTACAACCCGCGCGCCGCGGTGCGCTGAGGATGGCGGTCACCTGCTACACCGTCCGGCCCGGGCCGGAGTCCGGCTGGATCACGTTCTTCGAGATCGGCGGCGAACCCCGCCATCGGGGCGTCTTTCTCATTCTCGGCCCCGCGGCGACCCCCCCGGGGGAGGCGGGTGCGACGGCGCGCCGTGACGCGCAGGACGTGGCCCGGCGCATCGTCGCCGCGTTCAAGGCGGCGCGCGATCCCGAACCCGCGGAGCTGATCGGCGAGGTCCGGCGCGCGGCCGCGGCCGGACGCACGCCGCTCGAGTACGGCGTCCTCGTGACGTCGCCGCAACGGATTGCGTTTCTCGTCGATGGAAGGACGCGGGTCCTTCCGCTGACGGCCGGAGCCCGCCGCCGCTGGGAAAACGAGGCGCCAAAACCCGGGGTGATCACGCTGTGCCCCGTCGAGCCCGGCGACCGCTACTACCTCGGGCGCGTTCCTCCCGAAGCCGCGGAAGGGCTCGCGCCTTCCGACGTCGTCGAGCGACTCGAGCGGGGAGGGACGGCGGACGGCGCGCTGATCGTGAGCGTCCTCGCCGGAGAGGCGCAGGCCGCCGTCCAGGGACCGTCCGGAAATGCCGGAGGGCGGTCGGCCGGGTCGAGCCGCCCGGCCGCAACCCGGACTCCGGCGCCGGCCGAAACAGAACCGTCGCCCGGATCGAAACCTCCGCCCGGGGAATTCCGCGAGTCTCCTCCGGCCGCTCCCGCCGCCCCTCCCGACGCCCGGGACGAGCCGGCACCGGGCGCGCCGATCCGGGTGGTTTTCCCGGAGTGGATGAAGGACGAACCGGCCGTTTCTCCCGAGCCGCCTCCGGCGACCGGTGCCGGAACCACCCCGCAGCCGCCTCCACCTGAGGACGTTCCGCTCGCGCCGCGCCGGACGGATCGTGACGGGTACGTCCGGGGCGCGGCCCGATCGTCCCGGCTTTCCTGGGGGCTCGTGGCCGCGGCCGTGCTGCTTCTCGCCGGCTACGTCCTGTTCGTCCGGCCGGCCGTCCGGCGTTCCGCAAGGGACCCGGCGGCTGCGGGGGAGGCGGCAACGACCGCGGACCCTCCGGCCGCGGAACACGCCGGCGAGGGCAGCCCCGTCGGAGAACCGGAAGTGTCCGGCGCGGTCCAGGAAGGTCCGGGGATCCTCTGGGAGGCCCGGCTGCCCGCCGCCGTAACGGGTTCTCCCGTGCGCTCCGGCGACCTGCTGATTGCCGGCTGCCGGGACGGCAGGATCTACGGTCTCGATGCCGTCACCGGGGAGATCGCGTGGAGCCGGGTCGCCGCGAAGGGCTTCGGCGGAACCGCGGCCGTCCTGGATTCGACCGCTTTCCTCGGCGGTTTCGACGGGATCGTCCGCGCCCTCGATGTCCGCACGGGCACGCCCGTATGGGAACAGGAAACGGCGGGGCGCATCATGGCCTCGCCGCAGATCGACGCGGACGGGCGGATCATCGCGGCGTCCTACGACCGCACGCTCTACTCCCTCGACCGCTCCACGGGGGAGCCGGTCTGGAAGAGACGCCTCGGAGCACAGCTCTGGGCGACCCCGGCCCTCGACGACACCTACATCTACGCGGCGGCGCTGGACGGCAACGTCACATCGGTCAACGCGAAGTGGGGGAGCGTCGCGTGGACGTTCCGGAGCGGGGGAGAAATCTACTCGGCCCCGGCGGTCGGCCTCGGAACCGTCGTGTTCGGATGCGAGGACGGAAATGTCTACGGCGTCGACGCAACCTCCGGAAAGCTGCGCTGGAAAACCCCGACGGGAAAATCGGTGGGGGGAGGAGCCGTCATCGTCGACTCGCTGGGCGTCATCGGCAACGACGCGGGCGTGCTGTCGGCGATCCATGTCCGGACCGGAAACGTGGCCTGGACATATCGGGCCGGCGCCGCCGTGAAGTCCACGCCGATCGTCGAGGAGGGTGTGCTGCTCTTTTCGTCGCACGACGGGTACATCCATGCTCTGGGCACGGACGGAAGCCTCGTCGGGCGGTTTCCCATCGATGCCCCCATGGCGTCCTCCCCGTCCCTGGCGGGCGATTCGCTCTATGTCGGCGCTCACGATGGCCGGATCATCGCCCTGAAGCTGCGGTGAGCCGACGGGATCACGAATCCGCCGCTCCGAAACGTGCGCCGGGCCGATCGGATCCGAAATCCGTGGCCCCGAAACCGCGCTGAACGGGACCGGATTGCGATTCCCCGACACGTTTTCTTGACATTATAGCGGCACGATTTTAGAGTGAACTTGCCCCGGGCGCGTGTGACCCGGGTAGAGGAGGATCATTCCAATGTCCACGCTCGGTAAAGTAAAGTGGTTTAACGAGAACAAGGGTTATGGCTTTATCGCACCGGAGGAGGGCCCGGAAGTTTTCGTCCATTTTTCCGCGATTCAGGGAGATGGATACCGAACACTTCTGGAAGGAGAGCGCGTCGAGTTCGATGTCCAGGAAGGGGACAAGGGACTGCAGGCGGCCAACGTCATCAAACTTTAAGTGTACTGCCTAACATACCCAGCATCAAAAGGTTACGGAGCTCTCGCCCGCTTGTTGAGCGGGCGAGTCTTTTTTTCCGGAGGGGCTTCCGGTTGCGCCGGGGTCCCCGCCTTTGCTAGCTTTCCCGGGCTCCGGCCCCGGATGAGTACGGGGTCGACGGGGCAACGAACTCATTACAGAGTCGCCTAACCGGCGGTTTTGAACGCAGATAAAGGATGTGTCCATGGGATCGGTATTGAGCGCGGCTTCCAGGCTCGCCGCAAAACTCTTCGGAACGAAACACGAAAAGGATCTCAAGCGGCTCAAGCCGCTTGTGGATGAAATCAACGAGCATTTTACATCCCTGAGCGCCGTGTCCGACGAGGACCTGGTCGGCCGCACACGAGCCTGGCAGGCGGAATTCAAGGCCATCTGGGACGACGCCGAACTCGAGGAGGACGCCCGGGAGGAGATGGTCCGGGCACGGATGGAGGAAATCCTTCCGGAGGCCTTCGCCGTGGTCAAGGAAGCCTGCCGCCGCCACGTGGGCAAGTCCTGGCCCGTCGTGAACATCGATGTCCGCTGGGACATGGTGCCGTTCGATGTCCAGCTCATCGGCGCCATCGTCCTCCACGAGGGGAAGATCGCCGAAATGGCCACCGGCGAAGGAAAGACCCTGGTGGCCCTCATGCCGATGTATCTCAACGCCCTTCCCGGGCGCGGCTGCCACCTCGTCACCGTCAACGACTACCTGGCCCGCCGCGACAGCGAGTGGGTCGGCGCCATCCTCAAGTTTCTCGGCCTGTCGGTGGGCTGCATCCAGAACGCGCTGACCCCGGACCAGCGCCGCGTGCAGTACAACTGCGACGTGACCTACGGAACGAACAACGAGTTCGGGTTCGATTATCTGCGCGACAACATGGCCGTTTCCATCGAGGACCGCGTCCAGCGCGGCTTCTGGTACGCCATCGTCGACGAGGTCGACTCCGTTCTCATCGACGAGGCGCGGACACCGCTGATCATCTCCGGACCGGTGGCGCACTCCGTTCAGCACTACGAGGCGTTGAAGCCGTCCATCGAACGCGTCGTCCGCAAGCAGATTCAGACCACGAACAAGATCGTCGCCGAGATCGAACAGCTGCTGGAAAGCGGCGCAAAGGGATCCGATCGCGAGTGGGAACTCGGCGTGAAGCTGCTCCAGGTCCGCCGCGGAAACCCCAAGAACAAGCGCTACATGAAGCTCGTGTCCGACGACGCGACGCTGCCGCGCCTGATCCGGAAAACGGAAATGGAGTTCATCCGCGACAAGAAGATGAACGATCTCGACGCCGACCTCTGCTACGTGATCGACGAAAAGGGCCACAGCATGGACCTGACCGACATCGGCCGGGAAACCATCGCCCCGTCCGATCCGGAGATGTTCGTGCTCCCCGACCTGTCCGTCGAACTCGCGGAGATCGAGGAGAAGGGGCTCGATCCGACGGAGGCCGCGAAGGCCCGCGAAGAATGCCACCGAGAATACGCGCGGCGCGCCGACCGGATCCACACGGCGCTGCAGATGCTGAAGGCGTACTCGCTCTACGAAAAGGACGTGGAGTACGTCATCCAGGACGGCAAGATCATGATCGTCGACGAGTTCACCGGCCGCCTCATGCCGGGCCGGCGCTATTCCGACGGGCTGCACCAGGCCATCGAGGCCAAGGAAGGCGTCAAGGTCGAGGGGGAAACGCAGACCCTGGCCACGATCACGCTGCAGAACTTCTTCCGCATGTACAAGAAGCTGTCCGGCATGACCGGAACGGCCGAGACGGAAGCGGGGGAATTCTTCACGATCTACAAGCTGGACACCGTGGTCATCCCGACCCACCGGCCGATCTGCCGCATCGATCTCGACGACGTCATCTTCCGGACGCGCCGCGAAAAGTACAACGCGATCATCGACGAGATCGCCGAGCTGAACAAGGTCGGGACTCCGGTCCTCGTCGGCACGATCACGGTGGAAGTTTCGGAAACGCTGTCCCGGCTGCTGACGCGCCGGGGCATACGCCACTCCGTCCTCAACGCGAAGCACCACCAGCGGGAGGCGGAAATCGTTTCGCTGGCCGGCCAGGCCGGAGCGGTCACGATCGCCACGAACATGGCCGGACGCGGCACCGACATCAAGCTCGGACAGGGCGTCCTCGACCGCGAGGGGGAGCACCCGGACAGGAAGAAGGTGAAGGAACAATCCGAGGTGCGCGGCCTGGCCATCATAGGCACGGAACGGCACGAGAGCCGGCGCATCGACCGGCAGCTCCGCGGCCGCTCGGGCCGCCAGGGCGACCCCGGCTCGTCCCGGTTCTTCCTGTCGCTGGAAGACGACCTGATGCGTCTGTTCGGCATCGAGCGCGTCACGAACATCATGGAGAAGATGGGCGTCGAGGAGGGTGAGGTCATCGAGCACCCGTGGGTCACGAAGGGCGTGGAGCGTGCCCAGAAGCGCGTCGAGGCCCACAACTTCTCGATCCGCGAACACCTGCTGAAGTACGACGACGTCATGAACAAGCAGCGCGAGGTGATCTACGACCAGCGCCTGCACATCCTCGAGGGGGAAAACGTCCAGGAGACGATCCTCGAGTATCTCGACGCCTACGTGGCCGGCATCGTCGAAGCGAACATCGATCCGACCGTTCACTACGAGGAATGGGACCTGAAGGCGGTGGCCGCCGATCTCGAGCTGAACCTCCTGAACCCGTTCTCGCCGGACAGCCTCGAAGGCGAGCGGCTGGATGTCGGCCGCGTCACCGAGCACTTCCAGGCGCAGGCGCGCGAAGCCTACAGGCGCAAGGAAACGGAACTGTCGGAACCGATCATGCGCGAGGTGGAACGGCGCGTGGCTCTCGGCGTGATCGACGAGCAGTGGCGCGACCACCTCCACGAAATCGACCTCATCAAGGAGGGGATCGGCCTCCGCGCCTACGGCCAGAAGGATCCGCTGCTCGAGTACAAGAAGGAGGCGTTCAACACGTTCCAGGAGATGAACGAACGGATCCAGTCGGAGTCCGCGCGGCGGATCTTCCGCGTGAGCCTCGTTCCCCAGGAGGCGCGCCGCATGCCGGCCGCGCCGGTCCAGTCGAGCATCAGCCACTCCGCCTTCTCCGCGTTCAGCCCGACGACACCCGCCGGCATGGCCGGCCAGGGGAGCGAAGGCATCGGGATGCCGGCCCGCCCCGCGGGCCCGCCGCCCCCCCAGCAGACATCCCAGGAACCGGTCCGCGTTGCGGAGAAAATCGGCCGCAATGATCCCTGCCCCTGCGGGAGCGGGAAAAAATACAAAAAATGCCACGGAGCTGCCTGAACGTGACTGAATCCGAGAGCACGACCGAGAAGCCGGCCGCGAAGAAGACCGCGAAGAAGAAGGCGGCCAGGAAACCGGCGGCCCGGAAAAAGGCCGCGAAGAAAAAATCCCCGGCAAAGGCCGCGGCCGACACGACCGGCGACGGCGCGCCATCGCGCGCCGGAAAGAGCCTGGTGATCGTCGAGTCTCCGTCCAAGGCCAAGACGCTGAACAAGTTTCTCGGCCGCGGTTTCACGGTGATGGCCAGCAATGGTCACATCATGGACCTGCCCACGTCCAAGCTCGGCGTCGACGTCGACAACGACTTCGAGCCGGAGTACGTGACGATCCGGGGCAAGGCGAAGATCCTCAAGGATCTCAAGGCGAGGTCCGCCGGCGTCGAGACGATCTACATGGCTCCCGACCCCGACCGGGAAGGGGAAGCCATCGCCTGGCACCTGGCCAACTACCTGGCCGGGTCCTCGACGATCCGCCGCCTCACGTTCAACGAGATCACCGAGCGCGCGGTCAAGGATTCGTTGAACCACGCCCGCGACATCGACGAGAACCTGGTCAACGCCCAGCAGGCCCGCCGGGTGCTCGACCGCCTGGTGGGATACAAGGTCAGCCCTCTCCTCTGGACGATCCTCCGCTACGGGCTGTCGGCGGGCCGCGTGCAGTCGGTGGCCCTGCGCCTGCTCGTGGAACGGGAAAAGGAGATCAAGGCGTTCGTTCCGGTCGAGTACTGGACCATCGACGCGCTCCTCAGGACGGCGGAGGGGCAGGAATTCAAGGCCCGCCTGCAGAAGGTCGGCGACGACAAGATCGACCTGAAGGACGGCGCCACCGCCAACGCGCTGGCCGAAGCGCTGCGGACGCGCGACTACAGCGTTTCCGAGGTCAAGAAGCGCGAGCGCCGGAAGCAACCCGCCGCGCCGTTCATCACCAGCACGCTCCAGCAGGAAGGGTTCAAGAAACTCCGCTATTCCAGCCAGAAGACGATGATCCTCGCCCAGCAGCTCTATGAAGGGATCGATCTCGGCGAGGGGCAGGTCGGACTGATCACCTACATGCGCACCGACTCCACGCGCATTGCCGACGAGGCGCTGGCCGCCGTCCGCGGTCACATCGGGGACGCCTACGGAGCGGACTACCTGCCCGAAACGCCCCGGACATTCCCGTCGAAGAAGGGCGCCCAGGACGCGCACGAAGCGGTCCGCCCCAGCGACGTCACCCGGACGCCGAGCTCGGTTTCCGGGTTCCTGACACCGGATCTCCTCAAGCTGTACACGCTGATCTGGAACCGCTTCGTCGGCAGCCAGATGATGCCGGCGGTCTACGAAACCACGTCGGTGGACATCATGGCCGGCGATGCCATGTTCCGGGCTTCCGGCACCGTGCCGATTTTCGACGGATTCACCCGCGTCTATGCCCAGGCGGACGACGAGGAGGCCGAACCGACGCTGCCGGCCCTGATCGAGGGGCAGGCGCTCACCGCCGGCGAGATCTCGGCGGACCAGCACTTCACGGAGCCGCCGCCCCGGTTCACGGAAGCCACGCTGGTCAAGGCCCTCGAGGAAAACGGGATCGGGCGCCCGAGCACCTACGCCACGATCGTGTCCACGATCATCAACCGCGACTACGTCCTCCGCGACCGGGGCCGGCTCACGCCCACGGAACTCGGGATGACCGTCACCGACCTCCTCGTGAAGACGTTCCCGGACATCTTCAACGTGGACTTCACCGCGCGGATGGAGGACGAACTGGACAAGATCGAAACGGGCGAGGACGAGTGGCGCCAGGTCATCAAGGACTTCTGGGATCCGTTTTCCGCGGACCTCCTGGTGGCCGAGAAGCGCCGCGAGGAACTCAAGAAGGAAGTCCAGGAGGTCACCGAGGAGGATTGCCCGAAGTGCGGCGCCAAGATGATCAAGAAGTACGGGCGCAACGGCATCTTCCTCGCCTGCCCGAACTATCCGGAGTGCAAGACGACGAAGCCCTACGACTCCTCGGAAATCGAGACGACCGACGAGGTCTGCGACAAGTGCGGCGCGCCGATGGCCGTCAAGCGCGGGCGCTACGGACGGTTCCTCGCCTGCACGAAATACCCGGACTGCAAGAACGCCAAGCCGTTCAAGATCGGGGTGGCCTGCCCCGAGGACGGCCACAAGGGGAACCTCGTGGAAAAGCGCAGCAAGCGCGGCAAGGTGTTCTACGGCTGCGACAAGTATCCGGACTGCACGTTCGCCACGTGGGACCGGCCGGTCCAGGTGGAGTGTCCGCAGTGCCAGAATCCGTTCATGAGCCAGAAGGAAAACAAGACGAAGGGCCAGTTCCTGCGCTGCCCGAAGTGCAAGGCGGAGGTCGCGGCCCAGGAATCGGCCGACTGATCCCGCCATGCGCGCCGCGATCGAGCGTTTTCTCGCCGATCTGACCGCGGGGCGGGGGTTCTCGCCGCGCACCGAGGACGCCTACCGGCGCGATCTCACCGGCTGGCTCGCGTTTCTGGAGGCTCGGAAGGGGAAGACCCCCGAGGTGGAAGAGCTGAAACCGGGTGATGTGTCGCTCTACCTGGCCTCCCTGACGAAGAACGGCGCCGGCGCCCGCACCGTGGCCCGCCAGCTGGCCGCCATCCGTTCGTTCGCCCGCTACCTGCGCCGCCACGGTTTCCGGGCGGACTGGGCGTCCACGCTCAGGAGTCCGAAGCTTCCGAAACCCGTACCCTCCTTCCTGACGGAAGCGGAGACGGAGAAGCTGTTCCGCCTCGATTTCGGCGAAGGCGCCGACGGGCTCCGCGACCGCGCGATCTTCGAGCTCTTCTATGCCACCGGAATCCGCCTCGCCGAACTCGTGAGTCTGAACCGGGACGAAGCGCTGTCGCTGGACCGCCGGCAGGTCCGCGTTCTCGGGAAGGGGAGCCGGGAGCGGATCGTGCCGTTCGGCCGGCCGGCCGCCGCTGCGCTTCAGGCCTACATCGACGCCACACCGGAAGGAGGCGGAGCGGTCCCTCCGGGTGACCCGCTGGGTCCGGTCGCCGACCGCACCGGCCTCCCGTTGTTCCTCGGCCGCGGGGGCGCCAGGATTTCCCGCCGCACCGTGCAGCGCCTGATCCAGCGCCATCTCGCGAGGGTCGCGGCGAGGGCCGGCCTGTCGCCGCACCTTCTCCGCCACACGATGGCCACGCATCTGCTCTCGCGGATGAGCCGCGACCAGGCCGCGGGGAAGCGGGGGGCGGCGAACCGGACCGGCAGCGCGGCCCAGGACATCCGCGCCGTGCAGGAACTGCTCGGGCACGTGAGCCTTTCGTCCACCCAGGTGTACACGCACATCACGGTCGACCGGCTGCGGGCGGCCATGAAGGCCGCTCATCCGCGCGCGGAGGACACGTAGCAGGTCTTGTCTCCGGTTCGTGGTGAGCTAAACTCCGTCGGCAACGCCTGCGGTCGAACCGGGACTTCGTTCACGAGACACATAGAGGAGCTCATGTCGTATCCGAAAGACTTTCTCAGCATCGCGGATTTCACGAAGGATCAGATCACCGGTCTCATCGACCTCGCCGCCGACCTGAAGCGGAAACAGAAGGACGGCCGCGGCGAACCGCTGCTCAAGGGCAGGGTTCTCGCCATGATCTTCCACAAGCCGTCGCTGCGGACCCGCGTGTCGTTCGAAACCGCGATGATCCAGGCGGGCGGCTCGGCGCTCTACATCACCGAAAAGGAGATCGGGCGCGGCGAGCGGGAACCGATGCAGGACATCGCCCGCGTGCTGTCCCGCTACGTCGACGCGATCATGATCCGCACGTTCGGTCACGACATCGCGGAAACGCTGGCCCGCCACGCCACCGTCCCGGTGATCAACGGGCTGACCGACGCGCTCCATCCGTGCCAGATCCTCGGCGACCTCCTCACGATCCGGGAGCACCGGAAAACGCTCGACGGGCTGAAGGTGGCCTACATCGGCGACGGCAACAACGTGGCCGCGTCGTGGATCAACGCCTGCGCCGCGCTCGACTTCACGCTGGCCGTGGCCGCGCCGGACGGGTTCAAGCCGCAGGGTCCCCTGTACGACCGGGCGAAGGCAAGGGCGGGGTCGCGGCTCATCGTCACCGGAGATCCGCGCGAGGCGGTGAAGGACGCCCACATCGTCTACACCGACGTCTGGGCGAGCATGGGGCAGGAGTCCGAGGCGGAGTCCCGGCGCAAGGCGTTCGCGGGGTTCATCGTGGACGAGGCGTTGATGGCCGCCGCGGCTCCGGACGCAAAGGCCATGCACTGCCTTCCGGCGCATCGCGGCGACGAGATCTCGGACGGGGTGATGGAGGGGAAGGCGTCGATCGTGTTCGACCAGGCGGAGAACAGGCTGCACATCCAGAAGGCGATCCTCGTCCGGTTGATGAACCGGGGAACCTGAGTGCGATCGCTGCGGAACGGGTCCCGGCATCGGGACGGCGATCGGAACATCGTCCCGCGCGGGGGCATCGCCGGCGGCGGGTCACGGGTCGCCTCGGGCCGCGGAGTCCGCATGCTTCGCTGCGCCGCGACGGCCGTCGCCGCCGCGGTACTGGGATGCGCGGAGATCGGCCGCCCGCCCGGCGGACCGATCGACACGACACCCCCGGCCGTCGTCTCCGCGTCTCCGGACTCGCTGGAAACGGGCGTGAACCCCGCGGCACCGGTCACGGTCACGTTTTCGGAGAAGGTCGACAAGAACTCCGTCCGCGACTGGTTCTTCCTGACTCCCTACCGGCGGATCGAGGCGATGGACTGGGACGGCCCGGCGGTGACCGTCCGCTTCCGGGACGGGCTGCCGCGCGACTCCACCGTGAGCGTCGTCATCGGGTCCGGCGTTCTCGACCGTGACGGCAACCGGATCGCCGCCCCGTTCCGGCGCACGTTTTCCACCGGATCCTCGGTGGCACCGGGAACGGTGGCCGGAACGATCCGGAGGACCCGGATCGAGGGGGGCACGCAGCAGGGATCGACCGGCGCCGGGGGATCGAATCCCGGGCGCCCCGCGGGACCGGCCGTATTCGTCTGGCTCTACCGTGCCCTTGCCGACACGCTGCCCGACTTTACCCGCGACGATCCCGACTTCCTTGCGGAAGCCGGCTCCGACGGTCGGTTCGTTCTCGACGGCCTTCCGCTCGATGTACCGCTGCTTGCCGTGACGGTGAACGACGCGGACCGGAGCCGCGACTACTCGGACACGCGCGACTACCTCACGGTGCAGGCGGACACGCTCCGCCTCTCGGCCGCGTCACCAGGGGCGGCGACCGTGTTTTATCTCATCGATCCGAAAAGCCCGGGGCAGATTTCCGGTAGCCTCGAGGCGCTCGCCGACACGACCGTTGTCGACACGCTGTCTTACGGAGTGATACTTTGCGAGGAAGCGCCGGACGGATCGGAATTCTCCTGGCCGCCGTTGAAGCTCGCGGGCTCGGCAATGGTCAGGAACGGCGCGTTCACGATCGCCCGGGTTCCGCCGGGGCGCTACCGCGTCGGAGCGTTCGCGGACCTCGACGGAAACGGAAGCTGGACGCTCACGGACCGGCTCGGTGATCCGCTCCCGGTGCGGGTCGAGCCGTCGGCGGAAACCGGCGGTGTCCTGCTGCGCCGGCCCGCGGGGCGACGCGAAAACTGAAAGGACGGAGGCTGGACATGTTCGAAGGTGTTTCCGTTGCCGTGGTCACGCCGTTTCGAAACGGCGCGCTGGACGAGGACGCGTTCCGCGCCCTCCTCAGGCGCCTGATCGGCGAGGGCGTGGACGGACTCGTCGTCACCGGCTCCACCGGTGAAGCCGCTACGCTGACACCCGAGGAACGGAAATCCCTCGTGACCTGGGCGGTGGAGGAGGCGGGGAAGCGCGTCTTCGTCGTGGCCGGCACCGGGACGAACAGCACCCGCGATTCGATCCGGTTTTCACAGGACGCCCGCGAGGCGGGAGCGGACGGCGTGATGATCGTCACGCCGTATTACAACAAGCCGACTCCGGACGGTCTCGAGGCGCACTTCCGGGCGATCTCCGAAGCGGTGAATCTTCCGATCCTCGCCTACAACGTTCCGGGGCGGACCGGCTACAACATGCTTCCGGCCGTGGCGGCGAGGATCGCCGCCGTGCCCGGCGTGGTGGCGCTCAAGGAGGCCTCCGGCTCGGTGGACCAGGCCATCGACATCCGGATGGCGGCGCCGGGTCTCACGCTCCTGTCCGGGGAGGATTCGCTGACCCTGCCGCTGGCCGCCATCGGGGCCCGGGGCATCGTGTCCGTGGCCGGCCACCTGACCGCTGCATGGCTCGGGAAAATGCTCGAGGCCGTTGCGGCGGGGAGGATGGAGGAAGCGCTTCAACTCCACGACAGGGCCATGCCCGTTTCGCGGGCGATGTTTCTCGAGTCGAACCCGGGGCCGGTCAAGTATGCGCTCGCCCGGCTCGGCCTGATGCACAACGAACTCAGGCCGCCCCTGGCGCCGGTGCGCCCGGAAACGGCCCGGGAGATCGATCGGGTTCTGGAGACTTCGGGGTTCGGTCGGGCCTGATCAGGCCTTGTTGGCGCGACGCGCCAGACGCGACTTCAGACGATCGGCGCGGCCGGCCGGAATCGTGCGGGCCTTGGCGGCGCGGTCGATCTCGGAAATGGCGGCCGGAAGGGCCTTCAGGGACTCTTCGCCCGGATTCAGGGCTCGCTGGGCCGTCAGGATGCCTCGCAGGCGGGACCGGCGGGCCACATTCTGCTTGCGGTCTCTCTCGTTCGTCTTGACCCGCTTTACGGCGGATTTATGGTGGGGCATTTCAACTCCTCGTTCGATGATCGGGCGGGCCGGAGGGCCCCAGGGACTATCCCATCTTGCCTTAAAGCCGTTGGATTCTATGGCCTTGCCGGTCTTTCGTCAAGTCTGATCCTTCGGAAACTCTCAAGGGGGTCCGGGCTCATGTCGATAATGGAAGGAGAAGTTTCGCGATTGATATGACAAGGGGCTTACGGACGTGCAGCAAAAGGACCGGAAGAAAAGCGGGGTTCAGATCCTTTCCGAGCGGATTCTGGCCCTGGACGGGGGAGGTACCCCCCAGGTGGCCTGCCACGACTTTCTCCGCCATGTCGGGGAGGGACTGGAGGGAGGGGAGGCCTTTGTCCTGGCTCCGGTGGACGGAGGAGTACCGTCCCTGCGCTGCCTCTGCCGCTGGGGCTCCAGGGAATCGGATCTGTCCGGCACCCCTCTGGCGCAACTCGTCTCACGGGTTCTGGACGGCTCCGAAAGGGTCTTTCATGAAGCAGTCCATCCTGCCGGGGGAACCGCGCCCGTTACGGTGCTCGCCACGCGGATCGGTTCGGATCGGGAGCCCGGCGTCCTTGCGGTCCTCTCCCGCCCGGGCGCTCCGCTGGTACAGGACGCCCGGAGCGACCTGGCCGGCGTTGCCGGCGTGGCCGGTCTCCATCTCAAGGCGCTGACTCTCGCGGCGCGGCTGGAACGGCAGGAGGTTCTCGGCCGCTGTGCGCGCAAGCTGTCGAGCCGGATCGCTTCCGGCGTCTCCGATCTCGAGCTCCTCGACTTCTTCACCCGGTTCATCGGCGAGACGTTCCTTGCGGACATGGCGTCCATCTATTCCAGGAGCGAGGACGGCCAGTGGATTCACCTGCAGTCGCTCCATGATGCCCGGCCCGGTGTGCTTCACGGGGGCCGGGAAAAGAGCCTGTGTCTCGGGGACCTGTCCGAACCCCTGTCCCGCCTCACTCCCGGTCAGGACATCGAGGTCCCCGACGTGGACCTGGCGCCGGTGCCCGACGACTGGAAGAAGCTGGCCACGGAAGTCCGTATCGGAGCTCTTTTCGTCGTTCCGCTGCCGAGTTCGGCCGGAGAGCCGGGCCTGGTGGTCCTCGGCCGCGAGCGGACCGGCCAAGTCCTCTCCTCGGGAGACGCGGAGCTCTTTCATGCCCTCGTTCAGCAGGCCGCACCCCTGCTCGAGAACACCCGGATGGTGCGCGAACTGCGCCACAACCTCGACGGTCTCGCCCGGCTGCTGGACACGAGCCGCGAGGTGTCCAGCCAGCTCGACCTGTCCCAGGTGCCCCGGCTGCTGGCCCGGCGGGCCATGGAAATGACCGCCGCGGACGAGGGGATGGTCATGCTTCTCGAACCGGACGGCCGCACCCTGAAGCCGGTCCTGGCCCTGTCGGAATACGCCGCGGAGATGATGAAGATCCGCTGCACGATCGGGGAGGGAATCGCCGGGCACGTGGCCCGGACCCGTGTCGGTGAAACCGTGAACCGGGTCGACCTCGATCCCCGATCCCGGCACATCGAGGGAACGCCGGTGGAACCCGAGGCGATGCTCTGCGTGCCGCTGATCTGCGCGGACGCGCTGCTCGGGGTCATGTCGCTGTACAAGATCGGCCACCGGAACTTCAGCGGAACGGACCTGGCAACGATCAACATCTTTGCCACGCAGGCCGCGATCGCGCTGGAAAACGCCACGCTCTTCCAGCGCGTGGCGGCGGAGCGGTCGCGCCTGTCCTCCATGATCCACCAGATGGAGGAGGCGGTCTTCTTCTGCGACGACCGCATGGAGATCCTCGTGCTCAACTCCGCGGCCCGCGGGCTCGTGGACCGCGACGATGCCGTCGGAAAGCCCCTTCCCGATGTGGCCGTGGCCGGGATGCGACAGACGCTGGATGGCGCGCTGGGGCGGCTCGCCGGCGACACGCCCCGCAACGTCACCGAGGAGTTCCGGATCGACGACCGCGTCCATCTCGGGAGTTTTACCGCCATCCGAGACGAGCGGAACGCCGTCACCGGCTACATCGTGCTCTGCAAGGACATCACCGAGCTCAAGGCGATGGAGACCCAGCTTCTCCAGTCCAGCAAGATGTCCGCGGTCGGACAGCTGGCCTCGGGTCTGGCTCATGAATTCAACAACCTGATCGCCGCCATCTACGGTTACGCCCAGTTCATGAAGAACAATCGCGAAGAACGGGTCCTCGCCAAGGGAATCGACGTGATCCTGAGTTCCAGCGAGCGGGCCCGCGATCTCACCCGGAGTCTCCTCACGTTTTCCCGGGCCACCGACGACGGTTTCGAAGCGGTGGACCTGAATGAAGTGATGTCGGACGCGATCCTGCTCGTGGACCAGCAGGTGTCCAAGGAGGGGATTCGGATCGTCCGGGAATCCGGGCGGCTCCCGCACGCCTGGGTGTCCCGCGGCCGCCTGATCGAGGTGTTCATGAACCTGATCTCCAACGCCCGCCACGCGATGCCGGAGGGGGGAACCCTGACGCTCCGGACGCGGGAAGACGGCGATCACCTGATCGTCGAAGTCAGCGACACGGGCATCGGGATTCCCGAAGCGGACCGGGAGAGGGTCTTCGATCCGTTCTTCACGACGAAGGGGCCCCTCAACGGCACGCGCACTCCGGGAACGGGCCTGGGTCTGTTCACGGTCTACAACGTGATCCAGGCTCACGGCGGCCGGGTCACGCTGGACAGCTCCCGCGAGACGGGCACGACCGTGCGGATCCTGCTGCCGGTAAAACGGAGCCCGGTGGCCGTCGTCGATCCGGAAGCCGGCCGCCGCGCCGGCTGAGCCGCCCGGGGCCCGCCACGCGATCCTCCGCGGGCCACGCAGCCACCTCCCGAGCCGCCCACAGTGACCGCAGCGCGCGGCCAGGGCCACGCCACCGCCGCCTCCACGCCTCGTTTGCCCTTGCGAACGCCCTCCCGGCCGTGTACAGTTACCGGTCAAACTCCCAGGGGGAGGTGGCATGGTTCGTTTGGTGAGCCTAAAACTAAACAGGCCAATGTTTTACGGATATATACAACGGGTCCCGGATTCCTCCGGAACGGTTTCCTCCGTAAAACGGACCCTCGGCAACTTGTTGTCCGAGAGGCAGGAATGGCCGCGTCTTCAGACCGGGTCTAAAGTCGGCCCGGCCGGACCGGTGCGCCGGGTGCCGCGATGAACGACAGAATCGAACGGAAACTGTCCAACCTCCCGCGCCTCCCGGGCGTGTACCTCATGAAAGACCGAACCGGACGTATCCTCTACGTCGGAAAAGCGAAGCGCCTCGACCAGCGGGTCCGCTCCTACTTCACCGGAACACACGACCATCCGAAACATCACGCCCTCGTGCGCCGCATCGACGACCTCGACGTCATCGCCACCGACTCCGACGTGGACGCGCTGATCCTCGAAATGACGCTCATCAAGGAGAAGCGTCCCGTCTACAACATCAATCTCAAGGACGACAAGAAGTTTCCCTTCGTCAAGGTGACGGTTTCGGAGCCGTATCCGAAGGTGTTCCTGACCCGGAAAGTCCGCGACGACGGATCCCGCTACTTCGGGCCGTACACCGACGTCCGCTCGCTCCGCCAGACCCTGCGGACGCTGCGGACCCTGTTTCCCGTCCGCTCCTGCATGGGGGATCGCCCCGGGCGCGGCCCCCAGCTGCGCGAGTGCCTCGACTACTACATCCACCGCTGCATGGCCCCCTGCATCGACAAGTGCTCGGCCGATGAGTACCGCCGCGCGGTGGACGACGTCTGCCTGTTTCTCGGCGGCGACGGCGACGCGGTCCTCGCCCGTCTCGAGCGGGAGATGAACGATCATGCCGGGCGGGAAGAGTACGAAGCGGCCGCCCGCAGCCGCGACCGGATTTACGAGGTCACCCGGATGATGCGGCGGCAGAAGATGGTCGACGTTCACAAGCGTGACACCGACGTCCTGGCGTTTTCACGACGCGGCGACCTGGCGCACGGCGTGGTCCTCCAGGTCCGGGACGGCCGGGTCCTCGGCAAGGAAAAGCGCATCCTCAAGGGGATCTCCGAACGGAAGGACGCGGAGATCGTGGCGGCGTTCCTGCTCCAGCACTATCTCCGCTCCGACATCATTCCTCCGCAGGTGGCCGTCGAGATGGAACCGGAGGATCCGGAGCTGATCGAGGCGTGGCTCGTCTCGCGGGCGGGGAAGGGCGTCCGGCTCGTCGTGCCCCGGAAAGGACCGCTGAAGTCGCTCGTGAGCGTGGCCCTCAAGAACGCCCGGCTCGACGCCGAGGAAGCGGACGGAAAACGCCGCCGGGGAACGATCGTCCCCGCCGTCTATGAGCTCCAGGCGGCCCTCGGCCTGAAGCTCCCGCCGGTGCGGATCGAAGGGTTCGACATCTCCAATATCCAGGGCACGCATCCGGTGGCTTCGCTGGTCGTGTCGATCAACGGCGAGGCGGCCCGCGGCGAGTACCGACGGTACCGCATGAAGACGAAGGGTCCCGACGACTTTGCCATGATGCGCGAGGTGGTGTCGCGGCGGATCCGGCGGATCGAAGCCGGCGAGGCCGAGGCTCCGGACCTGTTTCTCGTGGACGGTGGCATCGGTCAGGTCGGCGCGGCGCTCTCTGCCCTGGCCGGAACGCGGCTGGAAAACGTGCCGGTCATCGGCCTCGCGAAGCGGATGGAGGAGATCGTCCTCCCCGGCGCCACCGAACCGCTGCGGCTGCCCCGCAGTTCGGCGGCGCTGAAACTCCTGATCCGCCTGCGCGATGAGGCGCACCGGTTCGCCGTCCGCTATCACCGGTCGCTCCGGGCCAGGGCGGGGCTCCATTCCCGACTGGACGACGTGGAGGGGATCGGCGAGGAACGGCGGCTTTCGCTGCTCCAGTTTTTCGGATCCTTCGACGCGGTGGTGCGGGCCAGCGAGGAGGATCTCGCCCGGGCTCCCGGCTTCGGCACGATTTCGGCCCGCCGCCTGTACCGGGCTCTTCATCCCGGCGAGGAAGCCGGGGTGGCCTCGTGAAGAAATCCCCGGCGACCGTCATGGAACGCGCCGCACGCCTCCGGCCGCGGAGCGAGGAAGCGGCACCGGACCTGTCCCGCTACGACGGACCGTTCGACGGGTGGCTCGCCCACATCGAGTTCGAACGTCGCCTCGCGCCGAACAGCGTGTCCGCCTACCGCGGCGACCTCCGCCTGCATCTCGGCTGGCTCGCCGCACAGGACCTGGATCTCGCCGCGGTCCGCCCGGGCCACCTGGAAACGTACATCACGTCCCTGTTCTCGGCGCGCTTCCGGGCCACGAGCCGGGCCCGGCACGGCGCGGCGCTCAGGAGCTTCTACGGCTGGTGCGCCCGCACCGGGGCGATCGCCGCCGACCCGGCCGAAGCGATCGCCGCTCCGCGGACCGGCCGCCCGCTGCCGCGGGTGCTCACGGTCGAGGAGGCGCGTCGTCTCGTCGAGGCGCCGGCGGGGGGAGAGCCCGCGGCGCTGCGCGACCGGGCCATGCTCGAATCGATGTACGGGCTCGGCCTCCGCGTTTCCGAGCTTCTCGGCGCGGACATCGACCGCCTGGACCTGGACTCGGGGATCCTCCGGGTCCTCGGCAAGGGGTCGCGGGAGCGGATCCTGCCGGTCGGCGGGGCCGCCGCGGCGGCGCTGCGGACCTGGATCGACGGCGGCCGACCGGCCGTCGTCCGCGGCCGCCCGCCGGTCTCGCGCATCTTCGTCAACCTGCGGGGCGGGCCGCTGTCGCGCATGGGGTTCTGGAAAATCCTCAAGGGGCATGCGGACCGGATCGGCCTCGGCCGGGGGCTTCACCCGCACACGCTCCGCCATTCGTTCGCCACGCACCTCCTCGAGGGGGGTGCGGATCTCCGCGTCGTCCAGGAGCTGCTCGGACACGCATCGATCACGACCACGCAGATCTACACGGAAATGGACCGCGACTTCCTGCACGAAGTCCACCGGTCGTTCCATCCACGGGCTTGAGAAAAGAGGCGATTGTGAAGAGCGGGACGAAGAGGTTTCTCGGGTTCATGACCGGACTGCTGGTGCTTGCGGTGTCCTCCGCGCCGTTGTCGCATGCGGCGGGACGCATCGACAGGGAAGGTGTCTACAATCTCGGCGCCTGGTTCCAGTACGGCCTCGTGGAGGGGCAGAGCCGCTACGGTCTCGATTTTTCCAGCGGACCGGGTTACAGCCTCCATTTCCGCTACAACGTGAGCCGCAAGGCCGCCCTCGCCGTCTACTTCGACAACCAGTCGTTCGATGCCCGGGCGGACTCCCTTGTGCAGTTCAAGATGACCGCCGTTCACGGGGGCGTCCGGTTCTTCAGCATTCCCAACGGCGATGTCCTCCGCTACGTGGAGCTCACCGCCGGTTTCTACCGGCCGGAAATCGAGTTTCCCAAGACGCAGCAGCAGTCGATCGGCTCGGAGTTCTGTTTTCCCGGCGAGGGGTTCCTGCTCCACGCCGGGGCCGGTTTCGAGATTTTTTTCACCCAGGCCTGGGCGGTCGAGATCGGCGCCCACGGCTACGGGCTCACCGGCAAGGGGTTGTGCATCGGAGAGAATCTCCAGGGGGAGAAGGACTTTTCGTTCACGGGGCAGATCGCGATCGGCCTCGACTATTACCTGCTCAGGTAACGCATCACCAGGGATGACATCGTGACGGAACGTTGCACCTACAGCGTCGGAGATCGGATCGTTCACGCGGAGTTCGGTGAAGGACTGGTCGTGGAAGTGCGGGAACGCATCTTCTACGACATTCTCGAAATCGTGTTCAACGGTGGGGTCAAGCGGATCTCCAGCATTCATCCGCTGATCCTGCCCAAGGGCACGGAGGTTGCGGAGGCCCCGGACGGGCAGGAAGCGCCCGCCCGGAAGGCCGCCGTGGCCAAGCCGGTGGAGAAGCGGCTCAAGGTGCCGCGGGACCGGCTCGTCAATCTCGACTACCTCACGCTCGAACCGGAATCCTGGTCCGTCGTCGACGCGCTCAAGGACCCGTCGCTCGACGGCATCGAGTCGTACCGGCTTCACCTGAAGGCCGCGGAACATTCGCTGCGCAAGGGGTTCGACCAGCTCGTCAGCCTCGACCACCTGCACGACGTGGAACGCTACCCGTACCAGATCAAGTCCTGCCTGCGCGTTCTCCGCGAAATGAAGGGGCGGGCCCTGCTCGCGGACGAGGTGGGACTCGGCAAGACGATCGAGGCCTCGATCGTCCTCAAGGAATACATCATGCGCGGCCTCGTGCACCGCGCCCTGATTCTGGTGCCCGCCTCGCTGACCACCCAGTGGCGCGAGGAGCTCCTGACGAAGTTTCACCTGAACTTCGGCATCCACGGGCGCAAGGAGGGGTGGTCGGACGCCCCGTTCATCATCGCATCGCTCGACACCGCCAAGATGACCCGGAACCGCGAGCAGATCCTCAAGGGGAAGTACGACATGGTGATCGTGGACGAGGCCCACCGCCTCCGCAATCACCAGACGCTGGCCTGGAAGTTCGTCAGCCAGCTGTCCAGCAAGTACCTGCTGCTCCTCACGGCCACGCCGGTCCAGAACGACCTGCGCGAGCTGTACAACCTCGTCACGCTGCTCCGGCCGGGCACGCTGTCCACGTACCGCACGTTCCGGCGCAACTTCATGGTCCGCGGGGACAAGCGGATCCCCCGGAACACCGGCGACCTCTCCAGTCTCCTCCACAAGGTGATGATCCGGACCACCCGTTCCACCACGGCCATCAAGTTCCCCCGGCGCCGCGTGCAGACGGTCACGTTTCCGCTCAACCCGAAGGAGCGGCTGCTCTACGACGGCGTCACCGAGTTCGTGCGCAGCCGGCTTCTCGAGGCGCGCGCCGCCGATTTCCAGAAGTGGCACTTCGTGGCCCTCGTTCTCCAGAAGGAGATCGGCAGCTCCTGCCAGGCCGCCCGCCGCACGCTCAAGCGCGCGCTCGGCGACCCCCGCTACCGGGCGGACTGGGACGACCTGCGCCGGCTGTTCGAGCTTTCGGAGGACGTCGGGGCCAGCGCCAAGCTCGACGGCGTCCGGACGATTCTCGACCAGGACGACGACAAGGTGATCATCTTCACCCAGTTCCGCACCACGATGGAGTTCCTGGCCCGGAACCTGACCGCGGCGGGACAGTCCGTTTCGGTGTTCCACGGCCACCTCACGGCCATGGAAAAGGAAGCCGCGATCGAGGCGTTCCGGAACCGCGACCGGATCCTCATTTCCACCGAGGCCGGCGGTGAAGGGCGCAACCTCCAGTTCTGCCGCAAGGTCATCAACTACGACCTCCCGTGGAACCCGATGAAGGTGGAACAGCGCATCGGCCGGGTCCACCGTCTCGGCCAGACCCGCGACATCGAGATCTACAACTTTTCCAGCGAGGAAACGGTCGAGTCGTACGTGCTCGAGATCCTCCACAAGAAGATCAACATGTTCGAGCTGGTCATCGGCGAAATGGACATGATCCTCGGGCACTTCTCCGAAAAGAACTCCTTCGAGGACACCGTTTTCAAGATCTGGGCCGTGTCCAAGGGAAAGACGGAAGTGCAGAAGAAGTTCAGCCAGCTCGGCGACCAGCTTCTCCTCGCCCGCAAGCGCTATGAATCGATCAAGGAGATGGACTCCACGATCTTCGACGGGTCCGGCTGATGGTCAAGGCGGAGATGGAGGCCCTCGTCCGGACATCGCTCCAGTCCCTCGGCGCGCGGGAAGTCTTCCGCGCCGAGGACGTCACGCATTTTCAGCTGTCCGAGGACCTGGCGCTGCGCATGGGGAAGAAGGAGCTGTTTCTCACGTTCAATTCCGCCGTGGCCGCCCACCGGAACGACGTGGAACTCGTGAGCGCCGGGTCGTTCATGTACGATCTCGTGCTGCGGCTCGTCCGCGAGCGGGGGAGGGCGGCGGCCGGGTGGCTTCCGGTAAATCCCGAGGTCGACCCCCAGGCGTCGATCATCCATGCGGCGCACCGTCTCGAGGGGCGCAAGTTCACCCGGCAGAAGGAGGCGTGGGGATCCATCTTCCTGTTCAGCTTCCGCCTTGGCTTCTACTTCGACACCCCGCACGAAAAGCTCTACACCGTGAGGGTGGATTACGAACGGGGGCGGGTCCGCCACGAAACGCACCCGGAGCGCCTGCTCGATCCGGCCGTGGCGGCGCCGGCGAAGAAGGAGCGGAGCGTGACCCGACTCGAGCCGGAGAAGGCGTTCCGGATGGCCTGGGGCAAGGTGGAGGAGGAGGTGGCGCGCCTCACCGCCCGCTACCAGGGAGAAGGGCAGCAGGAACTCGAGGACGAAACGAAAACCATCGAAAAGTACTACCGGCAGCTCATCGAGGAGGAAAAGCGGGCGCGCCTGGCCCGGAACACGAAGCGGGGGCGCGACGAGTCCGAAGAGCGGATCGAAATGTTGAAGCTGGAGTGGGATCGCCGTCTGGCCGAGGAAAACAGCCGGTTCTCCCCGGACGTGTCCGTGGTCCTGTCCTGCGCGTCCTGCATCCGGACGCCCATCGAAAAGTGGCGGGCCCGTCCGGCGCCGGGCACCCGCGAGCTGGTGGCCGACTACTGGGTGGACCTGCATTCCGGCGAGGCCTGGCCGGTTCCCAGGCGGGCGCGCAAACCCCGGAAAAGTTCGTCCTGAACCACGTTGATTCAGGATTCCGTTTGCTTCATAATGCTCAGTCCGCAAATTGCAGTTGAGGTTTTCCTTGAGGAGGTCTGGTGAGCCGTAATCGGGTAGTACGACAAGCAGTGGCCGACGACAGCCTGCCGGCAATGGCGGCCCGGGCCCAGGAGTTCATGACCGGAAACGGCCGCTACCTGGGAATCGGGGCCGGTGTTGTCGTGGTGGCCGTGGCGGGCTTTCTCCTGTTCCAGGGCTCCGTGGGGAGCGCCGAAAAGGCCGCGTCCGCCATGCTGGCCGAATCGCGGCTCGCGTTCACGCAGGGCCAGGTGGAGAAAGCGGCCGGCTCGCTGACCACGCTCCTCCAGCAGCATGGCGGCACATCCTCCGCGCTGAAGGGGCGCCTCCTCATGGGCGACGTGGAGCTCCGCCGCAACAACGCCGCCGCGGCGGAAATCCAGTTCCGCGCGGTGATCGGCAAGACGGGTCCCGGCGACTACCTCTGGTTCAACGCCCAGCGCGGGCTTGCCGTTTCCCTGGAGAACCAGTCGAAGTTCGCGGAAGCCGCGGCGGCCTTTGAAGCGCTGCTCAAGGCGCCGATCGGCGACGAGGAAAAGGCCCACGCGCTGCTGGATGCGGGACGCGCCCACAACCTGGCCGGGAACACCTCCGGCGCGGCGGCCGCCTGCGATCGCATCATCAAGGAATTCAGCTCCACGCGGGCCGTCACGCAGGCCCACATCCTGAAGGCGGAGGCGAGCCTCTCCGGAGGGCAGTAGACATAGATCCGCCCACCACGGCCGATGCCCGGATCCGCCGGCGGTTCAACCGGGATCACCAGGTGATCGTGGCGGAGGGAAGTTTCGGGCCGCTGTTCCGGGCCTACACGGAGCATGTCCGCCGCTGGGAGGTGGAGCCGGACGGCCTCGCCTTCACCATGATGCGGCAGGGGCTCGGGGCCGCGGCGCTCCATCTCTGCTTCCGCCCCCATGACGAGTCCGTCGGCTTCACCCTGAACGTGCGCAAGCCGCCGGTCAACATCTTCATCACCGGCGACGGGGAAACCTCCACGGTGACCGGGCGCGCCTTCACCGAAGGCGTCCGGACCGCGGAAGTCAGCCGGCTGTTCGTGGAGTCGCAGCGCCCGGGGCAGGAGCAGTCCAGAAGTCTCGTCGAGGTGGACGGACTCGACGTTCTCCAGATTTTCGAGCAGTACTACGCCCGTTCGGAGCAGTCGCCGGCCCGCCTGTTCGAGATCACCGACGAACGCTTCGTGATGATCAAGAGCCTGCCCGATTCCAGCCCCGAGTGGCTGGCCGGGCTGGACCGGGAGCGCGCCGCGACCCTCGACGGCGACCCGCTGGACGAGCGGGTGTTCCGGTTCCAGTGCGGCTGCAGCCCCGAAAAGATGATTTCGGCCCTGCACACCATTTTCGGCCCGGACCTCGATACCGAGACCGGACTCTTTCGTGGCGACCCCGGGGTCGAGGCGTTCTGCCCGCGCTGCGGGTCGCAATGGTGGATCGAACGCGCGGACTACGATGCCTGGAAACCGGCCGAAGAGTCAGGGTGATCCGAGAGCGCGGAGCGCCCGCCCGGTCGGTTCGTGGTCGGGGTGCCGCTCCGCAAGGCGGAGAAGAACCTCGCGGGCCTCGTCGACCCGGCCGAGATCGTTGAGCAGCATCGCCTCGTTGTAGGGCGCTTCCACGGCTTCCGGCCGGAGCCGGCCCGCGCGCCGGTACAGCGTCAGCGCGTCTTCCGTGTTGCCCCGCCGCCTCTCCACCAGCCCGGACAAAAGAGTGGCCTCGTAGGAATCGGGCCGCTCCGCGAGCAGGCGCTCGAGGATCGGCCCGGCCTCTTCCGCCCGCCCGGCCCGCACGGCCATGTCGGCTCGGTTGTACTCCGCCTCCCAGTATTTCGGGTCGAGCCGGGCCGCCTCCGCGAACATCCGGTTCGCCTCTTCCGTGCGCCCGACGGTCGCGAGTACCGTGCCGAGGTTGTTGTAGGCCCAGGCGTACTTCGGGTCGAGCCGGATCGCCTCGCGGAACTGCTCCTCGGCCTCCGCGTAAAGCTTCCGCTCCTGGAACTGGGTCCCGAAATTGAAGTGGATCTCCGCCATCGGAATCCACCCCGGCGCCGGGTGCGCATAGGCGGCGATCCCCACGGCCAGCGCCAGGTACAGCGCAGCGGGTTTCCACTCCATCTCCCGGAATGCGCGTGCCATGGCCATGACGCCCGAAACGCCGAGGACGATGAACGCCGGGATCAGGGGGATCCGGAACCGCGAAATGATGAAGAAGGGGAGGAGCGACACGGCATAGACCAGGCTGAACAGGATCAGGAACCGGAGAGCCGGGTTCTTCTTCTCGCGCCAGCCGGCAAGCATCCCGACGATCGCCAGGGGAAAGAGGATGCCGAAGGCGGGGAAAGGGAGACGCAGCACCCACGAGAAGCGCCGCTCGAAGTCGAACGAGTAGTTGTCCGGTATCTCCACCGCGTGGGTCAGCAGCCAGATCTTCTTCCCCTCGTGAACGATGAAGCGCCACGGATCGTCGGCGATTACGCGGAGCGTGGCGCTCGTCCAGAACCGGGAGAGCTCCGCCGGGGTCATCGACCGGCCGGTGCGTTTTTCGGCTTCCGTCCTGAAATCCAGCTCTTCGTACAGCGCGTTCGGCCGCGTGAACGGGGCGCCCACGTAGGAGCCGGTCGTGTTGTCCGGGTGATTGCCGATGTACAGGTTCTGCCCCATGCCGGAGGTGGTCAGGATCCATTCCCCGCCGGCCCGGTGGTTGTGCAGCGTGACCGGGGCCACGACCAGCGCCGCGCCGGTCACGAGCAGCGCCGCCGCCACCTGCCGGGACACACCCTTCAGCTTCCCGGAGAGGATGAAGGCCAGGGCCGCAACCGGCACCAGGATCAGGAAGTTGCCGCGCACGAGAATGGTGAGGCCGAGAAACAGGCCGGCCCAGAGCGCTTCGAGGCGACGCCCGTACTTCAGCACTCCGACGCTGAAGTACAGGAACAGCGTGGTGAACGGCACCACGAGGACCGGCTTGAGCAGCAGGGCGTCGTAGTAGATGAACGGCCGGTAGCAGGCGGCGAGCATCCCGCAGAGGAACCCCGCGGGACCGCCGAGCAGGCGCATGCCCAGCCTCTGGATGAGCACGGCGGAACCGGCGCCGATCAGGGCCTGGACCAGCCGGACGGCATCGAGATCGTGGCCGAAGATCCTGTACAGCGCGCCGAGAAAGTACGGGTACAGCGGATCCACGAAGAACACGTCCGCGGGAGCCTGCCCGGCGGCGATCTTTTGCGCCCACTGGTCGAAGAACGCAGCGTCCAGGACCGGCGTCTGAAAGTGAAGGAACCGTGCCATCTGGCGCAGGTGGATCAGGTGAAGCAGGAGGGACACGGCGAAGATCGGCACGGCCGACCAGGGGGAATCCCAGTAGCCGCTCCCTTTCTTCCCCTTCTTCTTCTTCTTCGTCTTGTCGGAGGACTTCGAGTTCTTCGGGCTCATGCTCGCTTCGGAAAACGCCGGGTGGTCTCGCTTGCTCAACGGAACGCGGCTCGACCGTACACCGACGTGGCGTCAGCGGCCCACCGCCTTCCCGTGCGCCGGTCTCGACGCGAAAATCGATCGATCATAGGCAGTGCCTTCCGGCCTGTCCAGCGGGTTGACGTAAAGGAGGGGAGGGGGCAAGGTTGAATGTATGAACAACTCGACCGCGCCGGGGATCGCGAAGCGGGCACGATGGACACGTTCGTCGCCCTCGTCCTGCCATCTGCGAGCGGATAGCGGAAGGACTCAAGAACGATGATGGACCGCAGACTCCCGGGGCTCCTGCTCGCCGGCCTGGCTCTCCTTCCGGACGGCGCCCTGGCCATCGACCCGGGTACCGCCCGGGGCACCATCACGATCGACGGACGGGTGATCGAGGTGGCTCATTCCGCCGTTGTTCTCAAGAAGGACGACGAAGGGCTGCTCGACCGCGATCCCGAACTCCGGATCTTCGTCTCCGACCGCGAGATCGGCAACGACGCGCTGGCCGGGATCGTCTATCTCCCGGTCGAGTACCTGGCGGAGAAGGGACAGGTGGCCGGCCTGCTCGTCCGCGTCCAGCCCGACGACATGCAGACGGCTCACGTGTCGGTCCATGTTTCCGGTACGGACGTGCTGTCCCTCCCGGCCGGGGAGGGGCTCAGGAAACTCTCCCACAGCGACACGCGGGTCGGCGGAACGCTCGCGGGATCCGCCGGTCCTCTCGAGTTTTCCATCACGTTCAGCGCGCCGCTCTTTCATGAACCGGAGATCACCGGAGAGGTGAAGGGGCGCGCGGCGCGCGGCAGTCCCCAGATCATCGCGGTGCGGAAACGGGCCCGGGCCCTCGCTCACGGGGATCTCGACCATCTGCTCGCCCTCTGCACTCCGCGGGCCCGGGACCGTCTCAAGGCGCTCGCCGCCAACCCCGACTGGAACGACGCTTCGAAGCGGGCGAAAGCCGCGGAACAGCTGGAAAAGGAAGCCATGAAGGTCCGCCGGATCGTGATCCGGGGGCCCCGGGCCGTGGCGATCTTCGGAAAGGATCGCTGGATGAGTTTCGAGATGGTGGACGGGGAGTGGCTCGTGGACGATTGAAGCCCCCATTCGGGTAAAAAGCGTTGCGGGAGGCGCCGCAGGGGACTATCTTCTATGCATGCGGCGGATTCGATCGTGGTCGGGTCTCAAGGGCGGAATTGCCCCTCGGTCCTTTCCCGGAGGACTCATTTCTCTCCGGATGGCCCTGGCAGTGCTCCTGGCGGCGCCGCTCCTGGTTCCGGCCCCCTCGGATGCCGCTCCCCATGACGGGCGCCCGAAAGTGCTTCTGCACGTGCGTGGAGCCACGACCAAGGCTCAGTGCACCACCGCGGCGAACCTGTCCGACTGCTCCAGCGCCACGACGTCGGGTGGCCTCTATCCGCCGAACGCGTACTTCGTGTATCTCGTTGCCGCGAAGGGCGGCCTCGTCGGGCTGAGCGCAATCCAGTGCGGCATCACCTACGACGGTCACGATCCGGCGGGGAGGGGCAACCGGCGCGGCCTCGACATCTTCAGCTGGACGTTGTGCGCCTCGTTCGAGGGGGTCACGCCCAATCCTGTCTGGCCGGCGCCGGGCGGCGGAAATCTCATTTCCTGGAACAGCTGCCAGCCCGGCGATGTGGCCGTGGCCGGATACTTCTACGTGGGGGCTTACGGACCGGACACGCTGCGGGTCACCAGGCGGCCGATCGACAACCAGTCCAAGGTCGCCAGCTGCCAGCTCCAGGAGTTCCTCGTCGGCGGAACGGAACTTGGCACCGCCGTCTTCTCCGCCGGGGGAGGGGTGCCCGGCTGCAACCCCTGCAACGGAGGGTGCGAGGAGTTCCTCATCCCGCCCCCGCCGCCTCCGCCGCCCCCTCCACCGCCTCCGGACCCGGTCCTGGCCAAGATCATGGTCCACGTGGGAACCCCGACCAGCAAGAACGCCTGCGGCCAGGGCGTCCCCGCCCGCTGCACTGATGTGAACACAAACGGTTCCCTGTCCGCGCCGGGAGGTCCATTCCAGTTCATCTACCTGCTCGGGGCTCCCGGTCAGTCGCTCGACGCGAACGACATCGGAAACCTGGCCGGCCTGCAGTGCGGCGTCACCTACGACGGAAACAGTCCGAACGGCGACCTCGACGGCGACGGGCTCGACGTCTTTTCCTGGACGCTCTGCGGCACGCTCGAATTCAGCTCCGCCGAGTGGCCGCGTCCCGGCAGCGGCAACCTGGTGACCTGGAGCCAGCAATCCTGCCAGACGGGTCCGTTGACGCCGGCCGGCTATTTCTACGTGGCGGCCTACGGTCCCGACGTATTCCGGGTCGTCCCGCGGCCCGTAGACGGCGCGGCCAAGGTGGCCCGGTGCGGCGGCAGGGAAATTCCGCTGAAGGGCGCCGACCTGGGCTTTGCCGTGTTTTCCGCGGGTGGTCAGACCTCCGGATGCAATCCGTGCCTTGCGGACTGCGAGAACGTCATCCCGGTGGAACGCACGACCTGGAGCGGCGTGAAGACGCACATCAACCGGTAGTTCCAGGGAAAGCCGTTGTCGTCACTGAAACGCGCCGGGGCCAGAGCCGGTGGAAAAGCGGTTCAAGGTGCGGGAACAGGGTAGATGCTGCGGGATAACTCCCAAATACACATGAAACGACGTCATCTTGATCCTGAACGGCCCGGCAGCACTTGGCGCATAATATATATTATGTAAACTAGAAGAAACGAACCCGGCGGCAAAGGCTGTAGAACAACGCGGGAAATCGTTCTTCGGGAAGCCTACTTCCCCGGCACCACGTTCACCAGTTTGCCCGGCACGTAGATCACCCGGG
>CAZQVN010000002.1:71942-252122 GCA_964596775.1 uncultured bacterium | reverse complement strand
TGCCGCCTACCTCGATGGCTTTTTGCTCAAGAGCTTTGAGTCGTGTGACCTTGTTCTGGTACTGCAGCAACGGATCAAAGATGATCATCAAATACTTTGCTTCTATGATCTCATCTCGAGCATTCAGTCTTTCGACCTGACTTTCAGCATCTCTCGCGTAACACAAAGCCGCTTTGACTTCTCCCCGCAGATACTCAAGCACAGCAAAGTCAATTAGAATCGACGGCTTCACCAGTGGGCTTCGACCATCATCCTCCCACGAGAGGCTCTGGCTCAGATAGTCTTCAGCACAGTCGAACTTTCCCAAATCGCAATAGTTAACACCAACAATCCGGTGTGCCTGCATGGACCACCGATGATGCCCTCGGTCGATGGACCGGCGTGCCACCGCAAGACTCTCCGGGATCCTACCCATCTCACGAAGAATCAGTGCAATGTTGGTTTCGACATTGCCGACTCGCACGACATCTTTCGACTGCTCACAAAGGGCATATGCTCGAACATTCACTTCAAGGGCACGTCCGAGCATGCCAGACTCAAAAGCAACACCACCAGATGTAATCCACGCACCATATTCATCCGAATTCCGAACGGTCCCTTTCGGTGACCCCATTACCCTGTCTACCAGACGGCGAGCACGAACATAGTACCCGCGTGAAAAGTGAAAGATCGCCACCGAATTTAGAACTCGGGCCACACTTTTTCTATCACACGACAATCGCGAGGCACGCACTGCTTCGTAGTAACTGCTCTTGGCTTCAATGGTGTTTCCAAGGCGAATGTGCAACAAGGCGGCAAGACGAGAACATACTGCCCTAGCTCGAGAGTCGAGCCGGGGCAGACTAAGCAGATCGTTTACGATCTTGGACGCCCCCTCGTACTCACGCCGTGAGAGAAGGGACTGTGCCTGTTCAGAAGCAATAACTTGACGAAGCCTAAGCGTCCCGCTCGATTCCCTTAAAATCTCTGCAGCCCTATTCCTTAGCTCATCTGAAATGTCTAGTTTGGACCACCCGGCAGCCTCAACGCTCAAGTCCAGGAAGAGTCTCCCGGCCAGACACTCTCGACCTTGCAGTAAGAAATACTCGCATGCCTTCTCTGCTTCCTTGATTGACTCGGAGCACTTTCCAACCACTCCAAGCACTCTCGATCTCGTTTCGTGCCAGCGAGCATGAGTCCGCACATCATCCGCCACCACATCTAATGGCACACCCAGCAATCGATAGGCTTCAAACACTTTGCCTCTCTTCAGCAGGAGGACACCGTATGCGATGAGCCGTCTTGCATCTCGTCTCTTCGGGCGCGATCCAAGAGCTCGGCACACAATTGCTTCACTGGATCCCCTGAAGATATCCGAACCATAGGGTTCTCTCATGACATCACATAGTCGTCGAATATCCTCGACAATTTCACTCTCCACATCGATGTCCTCTGACCGAGGCACCCTTGCGCTAGTGAGCCTTTTCCCATCTATTGACCAAAAAAACTGGTGATCAACGCCTTTTGCAATTGCCAACTGAATCTTGCTGTCATACAAAGCCAAAAGCTCAACGCTTTCCCTCGAAATACCGTCTGGCACTATGTTCAGCAATCTGTGCAAGCATCGAACCGACGAGGATTGCGTGTCGGCATCTGCCAGGCATTGAGGAATGCGACTAAGTAACTCTGCGCCCATCATTGAGTGCAGTGAGATCTCTCCATTCGCAATATCTAGGGAGTTCCACGCAAGACACTGTTCAAGTGCCACAATCATCTTGTCAGACGTTGTGCAGCCAAGGTTGCGCAATCGACCTATGAGCTCAGAACTAACGCGCACTCCGGAAAAGTATGGAGCGGGATCTATCAGGTCCGCCTGTTGAATCTGAGCGCAGGAAATCTCAACGACATCAAAGAAGGGATCGAGATCCTGTTTTCTTTCTAGCAACCTGGATGAACGGCTCTCAATGACAGTAACAAGCTGACTTGTTATTGACCGTTCTGTTTGCTTTAGCGCGAAAATTCTGAGTATGGCGAGAATATCTTCGGAACTGAAGCGGTGCGCCTCATCCGAACAATCAATAATCAGTGGTTTCATCTCTTCTAGGACGCTGTCGACACTCTCACGAAGAAATCCGCCGAAACTGATCACATTGGGGCCCTTGTGGTTGACCAGCAGTGCCGTTCGACGAGCAATCTCCATCGCAGAGTGAGACCGTCCTCCATACAAATGAACCAAGTGAGGCCTGGTAGACACAGTCTTGATTTTTGTCTTGATTTCTCTCTCCACATCTTGTTCATGCTGAAGTAGAGCTTTGGGATTCCACAAGTGCTTGACTACCTGATCTGTTTCGATGGTAACTGTTGAGACAGCACCAAGAACAAAATGAAGCAGTTCAATTCCGTTATTGAATCGAGCCCCCAGGTCAGAAGTGACTGATCGCCTTATAACTTCTGTCCAGAATGGCGCGGAAAATCTTCCGTCAAGTCGACCCGGAGGAATGAAGCTCGAACTCTCATCGAGTTTACTTATTGCAGATGCAATTGTCTGGGCTGCAAATAGTTCGGTACCCGTCAGAACCCAGTAGAACCAGGCTCCCAAGGAGAACACATCGGAACTGAATGAGCACGATTGTCCCATGAGAACCTCCGGTGCCATGTATCCAAGCGTGCCCGTAACGCCCGTGGATCGGGCGTCTAGACTTGAACAAATGGCATAATCTAGATCTGCGATTCGCAGTTCGATACCCTTCGCAGATTGAAGGCTCCCACTACACAATAAATTTGCAGGCTTGATATCACCATGTACGATCTCTTGACCGTGCAGATAGCTCAATGCTGCACATGCTTGCATCAATAGAGCAATTGCGCTGTCTACCCCACCGGACTTAACGACACCGTGTGGGCAAGTGTGAGAAATGAATGGAAGAATAAGACATGGTTCGCCACCATGTGTTTCTTCGACGGCAATGGGAGTTAGGAGGTGCGGGTGATTTAACTGAAGAAGTCGAGCCAGGATTCCGGTGTTGATACCACCGATCGGAAAAACTTTTGCGGCGAACGAAGATATTCCGATTTGACTGCTTTTACCTGTGATTATCGATGGCTCGGACCAACCAACTTCTCTAGTGGCTTCGTAGACGGTTCCTGACGCACCTCTGCCGATCACTCTGCCAAGAACGTATCCATTGACCGCCGGAGTTGCCACGCCACAATATTACGATTTGGATCGTCATTTAACCAATTACTTTGACTGAATTCAGCGCGGACCTCCTGGGTTGGATCCGCAGTCGCTAGGAAGTTGCTCTGCGTGAGAGAGGGAACAGCTGACGCTGTGCTTTGGTCGGGGACCTTTCGGTCGTAATTTGCCTGCAAGGAAAAGAGGCCGGGGGGCAGCTTCTGCATCCGGCCTCCTTTTGAGTTAGGAGAGGGTTCAATCCTCAAAGCTCTCGTATCTTGAAAAGTGCCACAAATCCGCCTCAGCCAGTTCCCCTGCCGCACTTTTCCCTACGACTTCCCACATCCCGGTCGTTTCATTCATCCAGGCGACGCCAACGCTCGTTGAGGACCTTGATATCAGGTCCCCGACGCGCATCCGGACACGAACGGGCTTCTTGAACTGGATCCCGTGAGGTTCAAATTCCACGACCATTGCCACCGGATCAGCCTGGCGGATCGTGATCGGGGTATCGGCGCCAAGGGCTCCGGGGGGGAATTCAAGGGTGCACCGGCCCATTCGAACAGTGCCGCCATTCTGCGCGGAAACGAGAACAGTGACACTTGGGCCACCAGTTCCGAGGAAGCCCGCCGCTGACGGCCTTTCAGCTTCCGGAAGCGCAATCGACTGGCCGGTATACTCTGTATCCGCTGTGGACCCTGTAATCGAATCCTGGCCACAGCCGGAAACCAGAACCGCGACGCTGGCCAGGATCGCCAGGAGCATCCTTTTCTTTCCGGAACCGATCATTGAAAACCTCCCTCGTTGGTCTTCGCTTCCCTATCCGCGAGGGATGATTTGCAAGTGCGGGGCCGTTCAATGGAAATGCCGGCTGATTCGCAGGTCAACAAGACCTAACAGCAATAACAGCAATGTATTACAGTCAGATACGTTGAGCGGGAGTGTGCGGTCCACAGAAATGAACTGGGGTTCAGAACCCTCTAGGAGGACCAGAAAAGGGGGGTCATGGGGGAAGAGTGTCTCTGTAAATTATTGTTATTATTTGTTTTACGGTCCGTACGGCTGACAGCAGCCGCCTGCTGGGGTTTTCACCCGGCCAGGGCGCGTTTTCTGAGGTCGTAAGCCTCGATCTTGTACCGCAGCGCGCCCCGACCAATCCCGAGCAATCTGGCGGCCTCTGTGACGTTCCAGCGGGCACTCTCAAGAGCCTGCAGGATCAATTCGCGCTCCACCTGTTCGATCGGCACCGGCCCCCTCGAAAAGTCCACCTTGATGGCATTGGAACCGATCTCGACAAGAGAGGTATCCAGGCCGGCTGTGATCAAACCAAAGTCCTGCAGGGTCAAGATGGCCGCCCCCGAAACAAGAACGACCCTTTCGACCTGATTCATCAGTTCCCGGACATTGCCAGGCCAGTGATACTCCTGCAACCCTTCGACGACCCCCGGACCGAATTCAATATCTCCCTTTCCGAACTTTCGACGGTAGAGACCGAGGAAGTGCGCCGCCAGGAGCGCAATATCCCCCTTCCGCTCCCGAAGCGGAGGCATTTCGATTTGAACGACATTGAGTCGATGAAACAGGTCCGCGCGGAACCTCCGCTCATCCACTTCGCCGGCAAGGTCACGATTTGTAGCCGTCAGAATGCGGACATTGAGCCCAACCGGCTCGCTCCCGCCGAGCCGGCGTACCATTCTCGTGTCCAGAACACGGAGGAGTTTCGCCTGCAGTTCGAGATTCATCTCACCGATTTCATCCAGGAATACCGTTCCGCCGTTGGCCAGTTCGAACAGGCCGGGCTTGGACCTGTCGGCGCTCGTGAACGCGCCGCGCTCGTATCCGAACAGCTCACTCTCAAGCAGGTTCTCCGGGATTGCCGCACAGTTCAATTCCAGGAAAGGGCCACCGGAACGGGGACTGAGGCCGTGAACGGCTCGCGCCGCAAGTTCCTTCCCCGTTCCGCTTTCGCCCCGGATCAGAACTGATGTATCCGCAACGGCGGCGATCTTTGCTATCAGTTCCCGGGCTGCCTGGATTGCATCGCTTTCGCCGAGGATTCGTGAGAGAGCATCTCCATCCGGCCCTCCTTCCGTTTTTTTCCGGCGGCTTGAGGTCGCACGTTCGACCAGTTGCTCCAGAACACTGTCGTCGAACGGTTTCAGAAGCAGGGAGCGGGCTCCCGCTTCCATGACCAGTGCATCCCGTTCTTCCGCGGGCCTTTCCGACACGATGGTTATCTGGCAGGACGGATTCGTTTTCTTCAGGACTGTCTTCAGTTCCATGGACGCTTCAGGATCGTCAAAGGAAAGGACTGCCAGGTCGAACCGTCTCTCCAGGGCAACGTCGATTGCCGCCTTCGGACAGGAAAGCGCGAAAACGTTATGCCCGGACTTGCGAAAGCTTTCCGCCCAGCGGTCCCGGAGACGTGAATTGACTTCAACGATCAGCAGACTCGAACGCACTCGACCTCCCTAGGTTCGCGGGGTGCAGGAAACCCTGTTCCGGGAACCGGACCGTCAACTCCGCGCGGCGCGGGAACGCCTTCGACTCCTTCGCACCTGCGGAAGTTATCGGCCGGCAGGATCGATCTCTTAGAATCGGCTGTCAGGAGTCGGCATCGGCAAGAACGGCAAGCACTTCGCCATGGAACAGCCCGTTCGTAGCCACGATCCGGTCGTTGCGAATTTGAAACCTTCCTCCCGTATAGTCCGTGACGTGCCCGCCCGCCTCGTTGACGAGCAGAACACCCGCCGCGACGTCCCAGACAGAGATCTTCTCTTCCCAATAGCCGTCAAAACGACCGGCCGCGACATAAGCCAGATCAAGAGCCGCCGCTCCGCACCTCCTGAGTCCTCGGGCTTTCCGGGCCATCGCCGCAAACTGACGAAGGTTGTTCCTGTCGGATTCTCGAATGTCATAGGGAAATCCGGTGGCAAGCAGGGATGATCCCAGGGAATTCTTCTCGCTGACCCGGATAGGGGTTCCGTTCATTCGTGCCCCCCCACCCCTGAAGGCCGTGAAGATCTCGTCTCTCGACGGATCGAATATGATGCCCAGTTCGAGAACTCCGTTACGTTCCAGGGCAAGACTGACCGCGTAGACCGGCAACCCGTGCGCATAGTTTGTCGTTCCGTCCAGTGGATCGAGAATCCACAGATCCCCGGCTTCCGCTGAGTGTCCCGACCCCTCCTCGGCAAGCACCCCCGTGCCCGGGAATGCGGATTTCAGGCGTTCGACAACAAGCTGCTCCGACTTGCGGTCCATTTCCGTGACGAGATCCACGTCCCCCTTGTGACGCACGGACAGAGCCCCCTCCGGTCCCGATCTGAGCAGGGCCCCGGCGGCGCGGACTACGACAACGGCCTCGTTCAGCCACGATTCCGGATCAAACGATCTGCTTATTGAGCTCATGTCCCCCTCGTTGGCAAGTCCGATGTGCATGACGGATCTCGTGCATGGTAAATTCTGGCGATGGTAAAGACGAACGAGTCACTCGACGCAATCTTCAGACCTCAGGCCATAGCCGTCATCGGAGCCTCCAACAAACCGAACAACATCGGGAGAGAGATTGTCCATAATCTCATCGAGTTCGAGTTCCAGGGTCCGGTGTTTCCGGTCAACCCTCACCTCCGGACACTCCATAGCCTGAAAGTATACCCGTCCGTCGAAGACGTGCCCGACCCGGTCGACCTGGCGGTCATCGTGGTTCCCAAGGAACATGTTCTCACGGTCGTCGAATCCTGTGGACGCAAGGGCGTCAAAGGTCTTGTTGTCATCACGGCCGGATTCAAGGAAGTCGGCGGGCCGGGCACCGAGCGGGAGGCGGAACTCGCCCGGCTCATCCACAAATACTCAATGAGAATGGTCGGGCCCAACTGCATGGGCGTCATCAACACCGAGCCGGACATCCGGCTCGATGCCAGCTTTGCCCGGACCCTTCCGTCAGCGGGAAACATCGGATTCATGTCGCAAAGCGGCGCTCTGGGCGAAGCCATATTGAGCATCGCCCACAAGAAAGGAATCGGATTCTCGATGTTCGTTTCCGTCGGCAACAAGACCGATGTTTCGGGAAACGATCTGCTGAGATACTGGGAGCACGACCCGGCCACGAAGTTGATCCTGCTCTATCTGGAGAGCTTTGGCGACCCGCGGGAGTTCACATCGATTGCTCGCCGCATCTCGAGAACCAAGCCGATCATCGCGGTCAAGGCGGGCCGAACAACTGCCGGCGCAAAGGCCGTTTCCTCTCACACCGGCGCGCTGGCCGGCCGAGACATGGCCACCGATCTCATGTTTGAACAGTGCGGAGTCATCCGCGCATCCTCCGTCGAGGATCTCTTCGATCTGGCTCCCGCGTTCTCCCGACTCGACCCGCCCGAAGGTCCGAGAGTCGGAATCATCACGAACGCAGGAGGCCCCGGCATTCTGACCACAGATGCATGCGTTGCGTGCGGGCTTGTCATCGAACCACCATCTCCGGAAACCCGCGCCGCCCTGAGGGGCGTACTGTCTCCCGATGCCAGCGTCGAGAATCCGGTGGACCTCCTGGCCAGCGCCACTCCGGATCAGTACAGGGAATCGATCCGGCAGATGCTTTTGGATCCGCTTGTCGACGCGCTGATCGTCATTTTCGTCCCACCGGTCATGACCAGATCCGATGAGGTCGCCAGAGCCATCTGCGAGCAAAGAACGCAATCGAGCAAGCCGATTCTGGTCTGCTTCATGGGAGCGGACGAAGGTGTTCCCGGCGTGACCGAGATGCGCAGCCAGGGCATTCCCGTCTACACCTTTCCCGAGTCGGCAGCGCATGCCCTGGCGGCACTCGTTTCCTACCGGCAATGGCAGAAACGCCCGGAAGGGCGTCCGGTGGAATTTCAGGTCGATCGAAGTCGAGCTGCCCGGTTTCTCGAACTCAACGAGCATTTCGAGGGATGGCTGGATGGACCTGCCGCTCGGGGAGTGCTCGAGTCTTATGGCATCCCCTTTGTCCCTTCCATTTCCGTGAGATCCCCCGCTGAACTCGATCAAGCACTGGAAAACATCGGGTTTCCCGCCGTGTTGAAGGCAGACGGCTCGGGCGGAGAGCACAAGACGGATTCCGGCGGGGTCATTCTGAACCTTCAGAACCGGGCACAGATCATCGAGGCATACCGGCAACTGAGTGCGCGAGGAACTCCGGTTCTTCTTCAACCCATGCTCCAGGGCGGCCAAGAGCTCATTCTCGGCATGTCCATGGACGCCGTCGCCGGGCCCTTGATGATGTTCGGTTTCGGCGGGGTCCAGGTCGAGGTCATCCGTGATGTTGTGTTCAGAATTCATCCGCTGAAGGATATCGACGCGAGGGAAATGGTTCGATCCGTCCGGAGCTTGCCCCTGCTGGAAGGGTATCGAGGGGAAAAGGGAATATCGCTCGAGGGGATCGAGGAAGCACTCTTGAGGTTGTCGCGGCTTGTTTCCGACTTTTCCGAGATTGAAGAGATCGACATCAATCCCTTCATGGCATTCCCCGGAAAACCCGCCATGGCCATTGATGCCAGAATACGCGTCCGTAAAGCAAAAAAGTTCCCCGTCGAGACCGTGTCGACATCGACCGTTGCGGGGTAACCCGGCGAAGAATCTCGCCCGTCAAGTCGAAGCACATGTCTAACAGGGAACAAGGTTTAAAACTGAGGCCGGCTATGACCAATCTCTGTCAAGGAGGGCAGATACCAGAGACCAGAGGTTGCCGGCCCCAGCAAGTCTCCTGATCACGACGTTAAGATGTTCAGAAACTGGACAAGATTCCAGAATATTTGGTCACTTCGATCGATTCGTCGGCGGCTGCGGGTATCAGGAACCGGCCCCGCGGATTCGCTTATCAAGAAACTCGTGTAATTTCAGAGATACCTCATCAGGAATGTCCTCGCAGCGAAACTCCCCGGTTTTTTCAATCGTGAAGCGAAACGTCTCCATGAAATGAACGCATTCCGGGCACTGTGAAAAGTGAACGTCCAGTTCGCTTCTGGATTCACTCTCGAGTTCTCCGTCAACATAGTCCGTCAACAGCTGAATTACCTCGTCACAATTGAACATGATCATCATCTCCGTGAGTCGTGCCGGCGGCGCGGAATGGACTGTGGCCTCGCGTCACGCTGACTTCCTTGCCCGAAAGTATTCTCCGAGCTCCTTCCTGAGAAGAAGACGGGCGCGGTGAAGGCGGGATTTCACCGCCGGAACAGAAAGCTGGAGTAAATCGGCGACCTCCTGGCTCGACTGATTCTCGACATCCCTCAGAACGACCACCGTACGAAAATCGTCGGGCAGGGCATTAATGGCCCGATCCAGGGCCTCGCGCGCCTCCTTGTTGAATAGAGCCGCGTCCGGTTTGATGCTCCATTCGGAATGGGATCCCGCGCTGGAGGATTCGATGACGGGCATCACATCGTCCAGGGAAACGGACGGCGCCCTCTTCCTCTTGTTCAGTTTCGCGAAGGACGCGTTCGCAGTGATGCGGTACAGCCAGCTGCCGAAAGCCGCGTCTCCCCGGAACGTGTGAATCTTCTGATAGACGCTCAGGAAGACATCCTGGATGACGTCCATTGCATCCATCTTGTTTCCGGTCAACCTCAGCGCAAGCTGATAGACCTTTCCCTCGAAACGACGCACCAGTTTCGTGAAAGCCTCGTGGTCGCCCGCCTTTGCGAGTTCCACGAGAGTCATGTCGCTGTCCATTGAGGAATCTCCACGGGGAGTCGGGCCTCGCCTATCCGTCTGTTCCGCTCATCGGGAAGGGCCCTGTCGATGTAATCTTAGTATACAGAGCCTGTCAGTGCGTATCGGCTTCTGCGAAATACCCGGTTTTAGACAGAGTTGAAAGGAAAACGATGCAGAAAAAGCACGACTCCTCGTGCTCGAAACGTACCCACACTCTGGTCCCCGTACCGGAACATGTCGACGCGTGACCTGGAAGGAACCTCATGTCAGGGACACCGAAAGTGCGGGACTTCTCTGTCCGCGGGCTTCTCCAGCGCATGGACGTCCGGTGTGGGGCACCGGGCTGTCAGGCGGGCAGATCGCAAACGTAACACATTGCAACAAATAGCGTTACAAGCACAGCGGCGGTCAAACAGCAGGCCCATGAGATGCCCTCCTCCCGCTGATATAGTCAGAGTTTCCGGAATACTGTTGCGATGTGGGGGCCCACTCAGATCTTCTTGACGACAATGAGCGTCAAGTCGTCGGCAAGGTGGATCCTGCCGGCAAATTGCTGAATGACGGCAACGAGTTCTGTTCTGATCAGGTGCGCCGGCAGTCGGCTTAACCGTTTCAAGGCGTCGACCAGACGATCGCGCCCGAACTCGTCTCCCTCGTGATCCAACGCTTCGACCGCTCCGTCTGTGTAAAAAAGCAGCGTGTCTCCCTGTTTCAGGTGAACTCGCCCCTGTTCGTAGCGCGCATCCGGGAAGGCACCAAGAATCAGCCCCCCCTCTTCCAGAAGCTCAATCTCACCACCGCTTCTCAGAAGTATCGGAGGCAAATGCCCGGCACTGGTGTAGGTGAACACGGAGTCATCGAGATTAAGGACCCCATACACCGCAGTGACGAATTCGGTCTCGCCGAGGCTTTGATAGAGAAAGTTGTTCACCTTCCTGCAGATCGTGGACAAGGAATACGTGTTGCGGGCTTCGGCCCACAAGGCCGCCCGAAGGCTGGCCATGATGAGCGAAGCAGGTACGCCCTTTCCCGAAACATCAGCAATCACCAGTCCCCAGTTGGTGTCGGAAATCGGAATGTAGTCGAAGAAATCGCCGCTGACTTCCTCGGACGAAATGTTGTAGCCGGAAACGTCGAATCCCGGCCAGCCGGGATCGCGTTCGGGAAGGAAGGAAATCTGGATGCGACGGGCAATGGAGAGTTCCCTGTCGAGGCGATTCTTTTCGATCTGTTCCTGGAGGTGTCGCGATCGCTCGATCGCTACGGCCGCATGGCTGGCAAACGTTTCCAGCAGACGGAGCTCGTGCGTGGAGTATGCGTTGACCCGATTGCTTTCCAGGTTGAAGACTCCGATGACTTCCCCGCGAATCTTGAGAGGAGCCACCATTTCCGCACGCGTTTCCTCCCGGGCAGACACATAGCGCGGGTCGATGCGGACGTCCGGAACAATGACGGACTGGCCGGTTTTGGCAGCCCAGCCGGAGACGCCCTCCCCGATTTTCAGCCGCAATTTTCCGGCCATGTCCGGGGAATAGTCGCGGATCGTCTCCCTTGCGACTTCGAGAGTCCGGGCATCGAGCAGGAAGATGGCCGCAGCATCGTAGGGCACGACCTGGCGCAGGGAGTCGATGATGGAAGCCATGAGCTCATCCGTGTTCGCGGCGATACTGATTTCCCGACTCACGGAGTACAGAAGCTCGTTTTCCAGCCGCTCCCGCTTCAGTCGATCCAGAAGCAGTGCGCTGTCCAGGATGCCCCCGACCTCGTCGACGGCCGTTCCGAAGAATTCGACACCCTCCGGCGAGCACCAGAATGTGCTCATCGGATCGACCACTTCCAGATATCCGAAGGGCAATCCTCGGCGGAGCAGCGGAGCGGAAAGAATTCTTCCCCCGAGAAGTCCGAGAGCCTGGTAGCAGTGTCCGAAGGCCGGATATCCGGCCGGCCGGACGCCGAGCTCGGGCGGACCGGCACCCAGGCCTGGAGGTGGTTCCTGCGCAGCCCGCCAGTTCGTCTGGAATCTGCGATTTTCGAGCGGTGGACGGGGAATCACCACCCCATGATCTTCACCCGGGCCTTCGCGACGAACCACAATTGCCGCGGCCTGCGCCTCCGTTTCATCTCGAAGGACCGTGCAGACTTCGTCCATGATCTGTTGAATGGGCTGCCTGGGGTCGACCGCGTGAAAGTTGCGAAACAGGCGCCGAAGCCGCTCCAGTACGCCGACCGGCCCGCCGCTGCCCTGACTCCTGTCCTCGGTCACGACGATCCGCCCGTGGAAAAGCACTCTGCATACTTCAACCCCGTGCCCGTGTTGAAGAATACGATCCGTTCCTCTTTGCCCACGCAACCCGATTCGACCAGTTTTTCGAGGCCGGCCCAGACTGCGGCCCCTTCCGGCGCCATGAAGATTCCGTCGCCCGGACCTGTCTTTCGCCAGGCGGACCGGATTTCCTCGTCGCTTACCGCAACCGCTCCGCCGCCGCTCTTCCGCAACGCTTCGAGAATCAACGCATCGCCGATGGCCGACGGCACGCGCAACCCGCTGGCGAAAGTGTGGGGCGATGGAAACGATTCGGCTGCATCCAATCCCTGCTCGAAAGCCCTGACGATCGGGGCGCACCCCGCCGCCTGAATACTGTACATCCGCGGACGACCCGGCCCGATCCAGCCCAGCGCTTCCATTTCACTGAAGGCTTTCCACATTCCGACAATCCCCGTTCCCCCGCCCGTCGGGTAAAGAACGACGTCCGGCAGGGTCCATGCGAACTGTTCCGCCAGCTCATAGCCCATGGTCTTCTTGCCCTCTGCCCGGTAGGGCTCCTTGAGAGTGGACAGGTCGAACCAGCCCTTTCCCTCTCCCGCCTGTCTCATTGAGCGCCCGGCGTCGGTGATGACCCCGTCTACCAGAGTCACGCTGGCGCCCAGGGCCTCACACTCCGTGACGAAGATGCCCGGCGTGTCCCGAGGCATGAAGACATGAACCGGCAGCCCGGCTCGCGCCCCGTATGCGGAGGCGGCGCTTGCCGCATTCCCGGCCGAAGGCAGAGACAAGGCGCTCGCTCCCCGGTGAAGAGCCATCGTTACGGCGACGGACATGCCGCGAGCCTTGAACGATCCCGTCGGATTTCCCGATTCGTCCTTTATGTACAGTTGAGGGTAACCGGCTCGCTCCCCGATCCGGGATCGGAGGAGCGGGGTGAATCCTTCGCCCAGAGTCACCGGGCTTTCGTTGGGTGAAGCGGGAAGCAGTTCTCGATAACGCCAGAGTGTTGACGGGCGATGGGCGAGGGATGAGCGGTCGATCGCCCGGGACGCCGCGTCCAGATCATACCGCGCCAGGAGGGGGCCTCCGCAGGCACAGAGATTGTGAAGTTCCTCGGCATTCAAACGCGCGAAACAGCGCGTGCATTCCAGGTGCGTCAGAAACCCCGGCATGGCATCTGGGGGCTAACGGTCCAGAAGGTAGAGAATGCGGCCGCAGTTCTCGCAGACTTTGACGGGCTTATCGGCCGTAATCGTCGAAAAAAAGGACCCGGGAAGATTCTGGAAACATCCAAGACAGGTCCTGTCTTCAACAGGAACCACGGCGCGACCATGCTTTCCCGACACCCGCTCATAGAGCGAGAGATATCGCCTGTCGATCGCAGTGGCAAGTTTGGCCCTGGCCTTCTTGAGTGTTTCGATACCCTTCACCTCGAACCCAAGCGTCTTGAGTTCTTTGAGTCGGTCCGGATCCGAAGATTCGCGGATCATCGTGTCGAGGTCCTGAAGACTTACCAGAAGTTTCAACTGCTCATCCATCTTCATCCACCTCATGAATGATGCCGGATATTTCCTCGAACGAGGTTGCCGCCATGAGGCGCTTGCGAATCCTCGAGCTCTTGACGAGTTCGACGATCTTGCCCAGAACCGGAAGATACAGGTTGGAGCGGTCCTGCGGTGGCGCGACCGTCAGAAACACCAGGTGGACGGGCTTGCCGTCCATCGCATTGAAATCGATCCCTGCCGAAGAACGCGCCATCAGAATGGTCAGGCGACCGATGGCCAGCGACCTCCCGTGCGGAATCGCGATTCCCCTCCCGATGCCCGTGGACCCGAGCGTTTCCCGCTGGTTCAGCATTTCCATCAGGATCTCTCCGTCTCGAATGCGACCGGCTTCGACCAGGCAGGAAACCATTTCCGACAGCGCTTCGTCCTTGGTGGTGGACTTGAGTTCGGGAATGTACAGGCTGTCCTCGAAGAATTCCCGGAGATTGACGATCACGAAGGGCCTTTCCGCTTTCGGTGTAGAGACTTTCGGGGCCGCGGATCCGCTTGCGCCGAGGAACCCGATGGGGACGACTTGTCAACAAACGAATTCCGAAATGCGGAGAGGTTCGGAACCAGCAAAGTATAGATTATAGCCGCTGAAAGTCAAATCACGGGACAGAGCCATCCGGCGGCGCGGCGGCGATCAACGCACGAATTCCGTCCGCCGCCTTCGCTTCCGAATACCGTGCTTCCACGAGCGTGCGCGCTGCATTGCCGAGAACCCTCGCCGACTCGGGATCGGCCAGCAATCCGGCAACCGCCGAGGCCAGCCCATCCGGGTCGTCGGCAACGAGCAGGTCGACCCCCGGCGTCCCGATGGACCCGGCGCCGATACTCGTGGCTACAACGGCCCTGGAACAGCTCATCGCCTCGAGCAGGCGGATTCTCAACCCTCCCCCGTACCGCAGCGGAATCAGCACAACGGATGCGGAGGCGTACAGGTCAGCCACGTCGTCCACCCTGCCTCGGCAGAGGATTCCTGCCTTCTCGATGCGTCGCACCCGGGCAGGACTGAGTCCGGCCCCCGCCACGGTCATTCGAGCCTCCGGGCGGAGGCGACTCAGCCGGGGCCAGACCTCCTCGAGAAGAAAGTCTAGGGCATCGATGTTGAAGTCCGCCAGAAACGAACCGAAGAACAGGACATTTTCACCACCCGATCGGACGGGCGTCGACAGGGCATCGATGTCCACACCGAACGGAAACACCTTGAAGAGGTCGCCGGGAAGCCCCGATGCGGTCGACAGCCCCGCCGCGTCCTCCGGTGTCAATGTCCAGACTTCATCCACGCACCGGCAGGCCTCGAGTTCTCTCCTTGCCTCGACGTCTTTCCAGCGCCTGCGTCCGGAACCGCCGCGGGACCTGCTGTTTACCTCGAACTCGAAGTCGTGAGCCAGCAGGATCTTGCGCCTGGCGCGAACCTGCGGAAACACGCGGTACATGTACCAGTATTCGAAGACTGCGAGGTCATACCCGCCTTCCTTCGAAAGACGCGCGGCCGCCCGAAGAAGGTCGGGCGGCGTTGCATAGAGCGCCCGGGGGGAATGCCCTCCGGCGGCGCCGGATACCAGGTAAAGCAACTTGTACCACGCGCGGTGCCACGGCGACCGCCGGTTGGGCACCAGGCAGGCCGTGACACGGCATCCTGTGATGCTTTCCAGTTCATGTGCATCCTTCGCCTGGTCGGCGGACTGCAAAGGCACGAGCAGGTCTACATCATTACCCGGCACGATGGCCCGCAGAAGAGCCATTGTCACCCGGCGCGTACCTTGCGTGGGTGGGTACGGAAGAACCGGTTTGACGACGAGAATCTTCACCCAAGAACTCCGTCGTAGATGGCCTGAGTTTCCAGCACCATGCGTTCAACGTGAAAGCGGCGATCGAACTCCATGCGGGCGGCCCGCGCGCATGCGTCCAGACACGCACGATCACGGTGTAATGCCTCGAGCTGCCGGGTCCACGCCTCCGCGTCCCGGGAGTCGACTATCCAGCCGGACCTGCCTGGCTCCAGTACTTCGCATAATCCGGGCAGATTGGAACTCACGACTACGGCACCGCAGGCCATCCCCTCCAGAACCACGAAGGGAATGCCTTCGCTCATTGATGGCACGGCAAGAATGTGCGCGGCCCCGATTTCCTCCACGGCCGACTCGACCGCCCCCGCAAATCGAACCCGATCGGCGACTCCGGTCCGCTTCACGCAGGCTTCCAGCGTGCTTCGATCCGGTCCGGAACCGACCAGAACAAGCCGGGAATCGACGCCTCTCTTGACCAGTCGGACGAACGCATCGAGAATCAGGCTTTGCCCTTTCCTCGGCTCGAGCGATCCGACACAGGCAATGACAAAGGGGCTGGGAGGCTTCTCCGGCGGCGGCCCGGGATTGGAAATTCCGTTGAGAACAACCCTGGACTTCTCTTCAGGGACACCGTGGCGCTCGATCATTATCCGGCGGTTGGCCTCCGAAATGGCGATGAAACTATCGATCCAGCCGTTCGCCATGCGTCTTGCGATTGCCCGCCGGCGGGACACCTTGATATCTACGATGTGCTCCGTTGCCACGACGGCTTTTGCTCCGCCGAGGCGAGCCGGGACCGCCGCCCACCCACAGCTCAAATCGTAACTGCTGGGCAGGTTCAGATGAACGATGTCGGGACTGAGTGTACTCAGGCGTCTCTGAAGCTGAACCGGATCGCGAAATCCTGCAAATCTGCCTGCGGGGATGCGGCCGACCTCAAAGCCCGACGAGCGGGCGTCCCTGGAAAACGCATCCAGCGAGCTTCTGTCGGGATGAATCAATGCCACCGAGAAACGACTCCGGTCGAGATGTCCACCAAGTCGGACGATATAGCGCTCGGCCCCGCCATACCAGGCGCCGTCGGAAACATAGACCACCCGGACCGTCATCGAGGAGCACCCTTCATCTCATAGAGAATCACCCGGACGCCGTCGTAGGCATACTCGACACCTGGTCCGGCCATTTCGTCCATGAGTGCATTGAGTCGAAGTTCCGGGTCCTGCAACCACGGTCGTGATATGAACAACCAGACCCTGTGACGCCCTTCAAGCCACTCCCGGACCTTGCGATCGAGGCGCTCTTCGGATCGCACATCGAACTCCTGGACAGCCTGAACCGGCGCGCGTCCATCGTAGTACCAGCGCAGGACCTGGGGAACGCCCTGGGCCAGCACGATGTCGTGCTCGCGCGTTTCCCTGGTGAGCAGCGTTGCGGCGGCGCGGACGTTCTCGCGAGCATATCGTCCATCCCCGAAGTACTGAACGATGGACTGAGTTGTGGCCCCTCCAAGAAGCAGCACCACCGCGATCCCCGCAAGAACGGAGCGGCGAAACAGACTGCTCAAGCCGCTTCCGGCAAGGCAAAGCCACAGAGGGAGCGCCACAAGAATGTAGCGTGGATTGAAGACCTTCGCATTTCGCTGCGACAACAATATGACCGCCAACAGCGGCAGCATCGTCCAGAGAAGAATCAGCCCCAGTCGAAAGGGGCTTCGAAGCATTGAACGTACGCCGGCGATCAGCAGCACTCCCGCTCCAATCGTCAACGCCGCCACGGACGGCGCGTACGGGAAAAGCGCCACCGGAGACGGATGCGCATGAAGAACCCCCAGGGGGGGCCCCAGGGAGTATCCGGCAAAGAAGACATATGCGGTGTAGGGGATTCCCCACCAGGAAAACGTCGACTCCCCCCGAAGCATTTCTTCCGTGGGGATGGGACCTGTATGGGCCAGATGCTTCAGATTGAGATTTTCCGTCACCGCCACGAAGAACCAGGGTGACATGATCAGGAATGCCGGAAGGACGGCAAGGAGCCACGGCCTGAAGCGATCCCGGTGCCAGATGAGAAGCGACAACCCCTGGGCCGCGACCACGAACACCATCGACAGGTGGCTGAGCAGTCCGACAAGAATGCCGGCGAAAAGAGACAGCTGCGTCGACACCCGTGGAGTAGTTTCTTCGACAAGACGGAGAAGAGCTGTCGCTGACCAGACCGCCGCAAGAACGGCCAGTGCGTAGTGGCGGTTCTCCTGCGAGTACCAGATCAGCAGGGGCGAGAATGCAGCCATAATGCCGGCGGCCCAGGCCGAATCCGGGTTCAATCTTCGCGCCAGCAGGTACGTTGCGGGAACGGTCAATGTGCCCGCAATGGCTGACGGGAACCTCATCGCGTATTCCGAAACGCCCATCAGGTGTGTCGAAAGGCGAAGGAGCAGGGCCGGAAGAGGTCCCTGCGGATTGACCAGCCAGTCGGCCCAGCGGAACGGTTCGCCAAGCGACGCTCTTTGAATCATGAGCACTTCATCTATCCAGAGGCTCTGATGATCCAGGCGGAAGAATCGAATGGCGGCGGCCAGGATCACCAGCAGGACGACCGGGTAGAGGGCGGAATCCGCCGCCGGGGAGAGCGGGGCGCGTTTCACAGCGGGTCGTTTGCGGGGTACAAGCGGGTCGGACAGGGAAACGTCAGTAGGCTCCGTCCCGGGACAGTACCGCCGGTATTGTGCGCAGGATGATCTTCATATCCAGGCCGAAGGATCTGTTCTGTATGTACTGGAGGTCCAGACGCATCCATTCGTTGAATCCCAGGCGGCTGCGACCGCTGATCTGCCACAGGCAGGTGATCCCCGGGGTGACATCCAGCCGCCGGCGCTGCCACGGTTCGTACTTTTCGACTTCCTCCGGGATCGGCGGTCGCGGACCGACCAGCGTCATTTCTCCACGAAGGACGTTGATGAGCTGGGGAAGTTCGTCGATGCTGGTCCGCCGGAGGAATCGTCCGACTCGCGTGACCCTGGGATCGTTCGAAAGCTTGAAGACCGGCCCGTCGACCTCGTTCAGGTGAAGCAGGATATTCCTGGTCGCATGGGCGTCCGCCACCATCGATCTGAATTTGTAGAAAACGAACGGGCGGCCGTTTTTCCCGAGTCTCAGAGACCGGTACAGCATCGGCCCAGGCGAGGAGAGCTTGATCGCCAGTGCGATGAACGGCAAAAACGGAAGAAGAACCAGAATTGCCAGAGATGACGTGACTATGTCCAGGAGCCGTTTTCCGTACCTCTTGTAAAAGCCCTTTTCGTCCAGATGGAAATCCGCCGGGACGAAAGCCGGCCGCACGTGTGCCATCGGCCGCCCCGTCTGGGTCGGCACCGGGGCCGTCGCCAGACGACCGTTCATGCGCGGCCTCTTAAGCAGCTCGCCAACATCGTTTCTTGATTCTCTGTTCGCCGACTTGAACATGAGGCAGCTCGAGGTGAGTGTCGCGGCAACACGTAAAAAAAAAGGAGATAACTTTCGAGTGAACTCGAAGGTTACTCCGCGAAAATCCGGGGTCCAGCTGTTTCCCGGTCAGATATTCCAGCCATGGAGGAACACGTCCGATTCACTCTCGTTATCGGAAGTGTGATCCATTTGCAGAGCGATGTCTTGCGGCCAAGGCTCATACACAGATGCATTTGCAAGTTCTTGCTCCAAGAACGCCAGAATCAGGTGAGAGGTACCTTTTCTAGGAACAACGCCTTAGAAATCGCTCTATGTGTTTCCCCCCGTAAATTGTAGAACTACAGGAACTTGAGAGGTCAGTATAACAATGCCCCAGGTGGATTGTCAACGAAAATGCCCCGGGGCTGCCTCCCGTGGGCGTGTTTCTAAGCCGATGATTCGCCTTGAGTTAGCCATGTCCTGCAGTTGTTCCGGCGGGCCTGGCGGTGGTATTGTGCCCCTCCGTATGCCCAATCCCATTCTGACCTTTCTGGTCGATGATCTGAGCGCCGTCTTTTCCGAACGCCCGTCGGCTGTGAGCCCCTGGTTTTATGATTATTTTGAGGAATTGACGTCCGACTCCGGCCGGAGTCGATACGCGCGGGCCCTGCAGGCGGATTTGAACCTTGCGCGGGTTTCTCCCGAGGGCAAGATAGTGATGGACGCCGGATCCGGTTTCGGGGTCACCCTCCTTTGCCTTGCTTCCTTGAACCCCCGAATGGCACTCGGGCTGGAAGTTTTCAGGACCATGTCTTCATCTTCGGAAGTTCTTCGTTCCCGTTACGCGGAAGCACTTCCCGCGGCGATCCTGCGAGGCTCGGTTCACGATGCCCCCCTGCGGGACGAGTCCATCGATTTCATCTACTGCAACGAAGCCTACAGCCATTTCCGATACCCTGCCGAGTTTCTCCGGGAAGCCGGTCGGCTGCTGAAGCCGGGCGGGACACTCATGATCTGTGACGGAAACAATGGCCTGAACCCCCGGACGGTCAGACGCGTTCTGGAAATCTGGAAACGTTTTGAGGAGGGGCCCCCCGGAGACGATATCCACGGGCATCGTGTCGAAGTTCCCTACCGGGATCGGAGACGGGCCCTCATAGCCGAAGAGATCACAGGCCTGAGTGACGACACCCTGGACCGCCTGGCCTGGGGGACCTTCCGCCTGCACGGGTCGCAGATCATGACCGAGGCCCGACGTCTGCTTGCATCGGGAGCCTTGCCGGAAGCCCCTCCCCGGGTTGACGTCTCCCCGGTCGACCCCGTAAAGGGGGACTTCATCGAGAACCTGCTGTATCCGGAAGAAATTGCGCGGTCCCTGCGGGAGCAGGGGTTCTCCGTCAAGGTGTACGCGCATTTTGCCGGAGCGCGGAGCCCCCTCCTGGCTGCCGTCAATTCCGTTCTGCGCAGCATGACTCCGTGGACGATCCGCCTGGCCAGATCGGTCAAGATAGTGGCGACGCGTCCTGTGAAGTAACCCGGTCACGTGCGGGCGACGGCCCGAGTCTCTGACTGGCAATCAAACCGAAGAAAGCGTTGGCCACCAGCATCAGGAACACGAGGCTGGAAAACGCCACCGCCTCCTCACTCGGCCGCCCGAACTTCCCGAACAGGACGACCAGGACGGCATCCCTCGTTCCAAGGCCCGAGATGGAAACGGGTACCAGAGCCGCTACGGCAGCCGTCGTCGTGGAAACGATCAATGGGGACAGCCCGAGGGGTATGCCGAGTGCCCTCGCCAGAGCGAAGGCCTGCAGGTAGTAAATGAACCAGCCCAGAAGAGTCAGTGCGGTCATTCCGGCTATCATGGCCGGTGTGAGCGCAGACGCGGCATCCCGTAATGCCACTGCCAGGGACTCCGCCCGCATGCCGGCAGACCCCGTGGCCGCGAAAAGCCTTCGAAGCCCACCACGGAGCATCCGGTAGCCGCTCCCCTCTCGTCTCAGCAACGTCAGCGCAGCCAGGACTGAACCTGCGCTGACCGCGACAACGGACACGTACAGGGGAAAAAACTCCCCCGCCAGCGGAGCCATGGCCAGGAGCCCAAGGCCCAGGAGGCCGAGAATGTCGATGACCCGGTCCAGAAGAACGGTGGAGAGGGCCGCCCCCAGTGGCGCCCCGGCATCGGTCAGGTAGCGAACGCGCACCAGTTCTCCGATTCGACCGGGGGTGATCAAACCGGCGTACATGCCCGTCAGGTAGGCCAGAAACGAGCGGCCGAACCCTCCCGGAATGGAGACGGCCCGCTGGAGCCAGATCCAGCGGGCCGTCTTCAAGGCAATCATCGGAAAAATCAGAGCCACGGCGAAGAGAAGCCACTCGACTCGAGCCCCTCGAATCAGGGCCCATGAATGGGCGAAATCGATCCTGCTGAGTACCAGCGCAAACAGAACGAGGCCGACTCCTCGCAGGAGCCAGCCTCGCAGGATCTTAGATTTCACTCAGGCGCGTAGCGCCACGTGCGTCCATGCCGAAGATCTTGAGGCCCGCACTGGCCTTGCGCATGAACTCTCCGACGGAACGCACCCGGTGTCCCACCTTCCACACATAGCTGGGGCGCTGGTAGAACGCCTTGTAGGCATGCACGAGCAGTTCGAAGAGTTCTTCCTTGGTGAAGTGCTCCAGCCAGTACTCCGGCTCGAAGTCGGCGGTCGGGTTCTTGGCGAACTCGCGCCAGAAGTCGGCCTTCACGACCCCCTGCTTCAGGCCCTCGAAGTAGACCTCAGTGGCCGGGAACGGAGTAAGAATCGTCAGGTGGATGTAATCCGGATCGATCCGCTTGGACAGTGCGATCGTGTCCATTACGTCTTCGCGGGTCTCCGACGGATTGCCGATCATGAAATAGGCCAGCGTCTCGATCCCGGCATCCTTCGTCATTTTGAACCCGCGCTCCACCTGCGAGATGGTCAACCCCTTCTTCAGTACGCGCATCATGCGGTCGTTTCCGACCTCGACACCGTAGTGAATCCGCTCGCAGCCGGCGGCCTTCATCTTGTCGAGAAGTTCCTCGTCTACCGTGTTGACTCGGGCGCGAATATCCCAGCCGAGCTTGATTCCCCGGGCGAGGATCTCGTCACAAATCTCGTGAACGCGGCGCTTGTTGATCGTGAACGTATCGTCGTAAATCAGGGTTTCGCGGATCCCGAGATTCACGATCTCTTCCATTTCGTCGACGACGCTCATCGGCGAGCGGGCGCGGAAATTCTTCCCCAGGTGCGGGCGGTCGCAGAATGTGCACTTGTACGGACATCCACGGCTCGTGAACATCGTGGTGATGGGCTGATGCTTGGCCATCAGGTGTGTGTATTTCGTATAGGGCGTCAGATCCCGGGCCGGAAACGGCAGAACGTCGAGATCGTCGAGCAGAGGCCGGTTGCCGGTGTTGACCAGCGACCCATCCTCGTCCTTGTAGACGATCCCGGTGACCTTGCGCATCCCCTTCTTGTCGCGCAGGTTGTCCATCAGATCCTTGAACGTGGTTTCCCCCTCGCCGATCACGATGACATCGACAAAGGGAAGCCGGATCGTTTCCGTCTGGAAAATGTGAACATGAGGGCCGCCAAGGGCAACGACGATATCCGGATCGATGGACTTCGCGATCCGGCAGATTTCCATGACGTCGAGAATCGTGAAGGTCATGGCCGTGACGCCGAGCAGGTCGGGCTTGAAATCCACGATGCGCTGGCGAATGCCCTCGAAATCGAGGTGCTCGACCTGCGCGTCCAGAATTCCGACCTCGTGGTTGCTGAACGCCCTGAGATATCCCGCCACATGGAGAATTCCCAGCGGAGGATGTGTTCCACGTTCTTCATCGATCACGGTGGGATTGTTGGCTACCACCGTGTGAAGATCGGGCGGGTTGACGAGAAGCGCTCTCATTGATGCCCCCTTTTATCGATTAGGTCGGCGAGCAGGCCAATAACCGCAACCTGCAGGGCTGCGGAAAGAAGCACGATTACAGAGATGTCCATCACGCGGCCGATCACGAATTTGCTGTATACGAGGAGCGCTACCGCAGCCAGAGCTATCATGCCGCTCATCGGCATGAACACTTTGAGTGGATTGAAGTAGAGCGTGGTCCGGATGATCAAGGCTGTGAACCCCAGGGTGTCGCGGATCGGATGAATCTTCGACTTTCCCTCACGTTGGTGGTAGTTGATCGGCAGATACTTCACGCGATATCCGTTGGACAACATGGCCAGCGTAATCGTCGTGGTGAAAGAAAATCCCGATGGCAGTATCGGAAAAAACTCGCGTGCGATGTTCTTTCGAAAAGCCCTCAAGCCCGAATTCAGGTCGGGTATCGTGACCCCGGCCAGATAGTTGGCCAGCATGTTCAGCATCTTTTTTGCCGGCTTTCGTATCAGGGGGATGTTCACGTTCGCCCCGATGCGAGCGCCTACAACCATATCATGACTTTCCATATGGCTCAAGATGTTTTTGATCTCTTCGTTCGGGTAAGTGCCGTCCGCATCGGTAATTACGATGATGTCATAGTTGGACGCCAGGATGCCCGTCTTCAGGGATTGACCATATCCCCGATTGACGTCATGGCGGACAACCCGAACCCCGCTTGCCTGGGCTACCTCGAAGGTCCGGTCCGTGGACCCGTCATCCACCACGATGATTTCCCCGGGAAGGCCGATGCTCTTGACCTGCTCGAGAACCGGTCCGATCCCGTTTTCTTCGTTGTAGGCGGGTATGAGCAGTGTGATCGATGGCAAAACCTTCGACACGGAATCTCCTAACTTGTTATACATTAACGATGTAGCCATCGTGATCCGCGACTCCTCACTTTTGGGCTGACAAGAAGGCCCCGCATGGACCCTTCCTTGACCAGGCAGGACGTACTCATCCTCCCGGGCCTGATCGAACACTGGCTCCTGGCTGGTTTTCGGCAGTTTCGGGGTTTCCCCCAGCCCCTCGTTGCTGATTTCGAACGACGTTAATGGTGGCCACCGTCAGTCCGAACACGATCCACGGCCAGAACTGGTAGTCCTGATTCCTCAAGTACTCGATTTTCATTTGATCTATGGCGAAAATCGTAATGATGATGTGCCAGACGAGAAGAAGCGACCCAGCGTACTCTCCCCTGAGGGATGCATGGGACAGTCGGCCGGTGGTCCACCAGAGCCTGCCGAGAATGTAGACGAAGGCGGATGTGCCCAGAAGACCGACGGTGTGAAGGTAGTACAGATACCCGTTGTGCGGCCAGAAGAACTTCCGGAGCTTTTCCCGACCGTACTCCCCGAACTCGTAGTAAGGCCCGTGACCGATCCAGATATGCTCCCGGCAGCGCTCCAGAATCTGCGGCCAGAAGGTTCGGGAGTCAGGAAGCCCTCCCACTATCTTGGTATTCAGGAGTCGATCCATGACCGATCCTGAGACCGTGTAGTTGGACAGGTAAAACTCGATCCCTGACCAGATCGAGACGGACAGGCCGACTGTCAGAATGAAGTCCCTGAGGGTCATCGCCTTCCTGAGGCGGTAGAGAAGATAGACCATCCCGACGAGCATCGATATCGTCGCACCGCGCGTCACCGTGGCCATGAGTACAAAGAAGTTGAGAAGTACGATCCCCATCCACATCACCCGGTTTCGCAACCCCTCAGCCCGCATGGCCTGGAAGATCATGAGCGGGAAAAGCATCGCGCAGAACTCCGCGAACAGTTCAAAGTCGCGAAAGGGCCCGCCGACACGCAGGCCGCGCACGATGGCTTCCGGATCATAGTAAGTGGTGCTCAGGATCCATCCCCTGATCATCGGCTGACCCGGAAACACCAGCTCGTAGATGGCGACCCCGAAACACAGCAGGGCCATGATCGTGATCATTCGAACCATGTGACGCAGTGTAGCCTCTGTCCTGATCGAATGAATGATGAGGTAGCAGACAAAGATGCTGGCCACGATCGTGCTGAAGTTGATGAGTCCCTGTCCCAGTGCGAAAGCGCTTTCGACGTTGTTGAATGAAAGAAGGTAGGCACCGACCAGGAACAGAACTGGAACGTCGAGCAGGGTCTTGCCGGCGGGCTGCGCGGTTCGAAGCACCATCCGGGCGAGCCACATCGCGGTAATCAGGAAAACGAAGAGCGTGTTGCTCGAGCCGTAGGTAATGCTGAACGGGAACGGAAACAAGACAAGGAAGGCCGCAGTACTGACGTGGATCGGGAACCGCCATGCCGCGTAGATGATGGAGGAGCCGACAAGTGCCTTGATGATCCGGGGGCTCGGGCTGTAGATCATCTTTCCGAGCATCCAGCCGACAATCACGGCAATGGCCAGGTTGATGGCACGAGGAAGCCAGACGGCCTTTATTTCGGACCAGCGTTCGGATCTGGATCGATCCCGAGCCTGTGGTGTAACGGTATTCACCGGATAAGGATACTCCCAATGACGGGTCCGGAAAATCGGTCCTCATCACTCAGTAGATCGGCAGGGGTCAGTCTCGGATAGAGTGTTCCCTCCTCCACGCTCATCCTGACCCGATACCGACCAGGCAGCAGTTGAGGCGGGACTACAACGTCCATGGAGTCGGACAGCCAAACTCCAGGCGGCCACTCCGCCGGCGGACAGAGCCCCCGGAAGGGCATTTCGACGGTTCTCCATCGATGACTGCCCCCGGACATCGGTTCCAAGACCAATCTCCTCAACGGCTTATGGAAACCGCGGAGCGGACCTTCTTTCGGGAGATGCGCCTCATTCTCGAATCGAAGATGGCCGAAGTACTCGACATAACTATCCATGGGCCTTTCCCGTCTCCAGGCCACCGGAAGGACCAGTCTCTGCCCTCGTTCACAGTCGGACGGCAGGCTTCCGGTGATCGCCAGAGTAATCATTCCGTCCGTGACCATATGGCGGCCGGGCGCGCCTTCCCCGCCCCTGCGTCCTGTGCTGTCTGCCGCCGTTCCACTGTCCACGGTGGTGTCATGTGCCGCTTCCGCCGCCGTTCTCGTGAACGAAGAATCCATGTTGATCGGAGCCGCCGCGTCGCTACCCGACCGATCCGGGAGGATCCGAAACAGGATCGACCCTCCGCTTTCCGCCACGGGCTCGAGGAGGTCCGGCCGGGACGTGAAACGGGCGTGGAGCGGAGCGTGGTTTCTCGGGTCAACGTGATTTCCGAACTGGTCCAGCCGACGCTCGCCAGGACCGGTCGACAGAAGGTAGGTTGCTCCCTCTTTCCGGACCCGGAGCAATGCCTCGTCGACGGGTACGCACTCGGAGTACAAGGCGGCTGCGATGGCCAGCCGTTCCAGCGCCCGAGTATCCCCGGGAGGCGCATGTTGATGGAGCGAAACGATCGCCCGGCGACCTGTCAAGGCGGGGATCGCGTAGCTCGTCATGGGATCAGAGGCCACAACGGCTTGAACCGGCGTTCCATCGCGCACAATCGTCATCGCCCGTGTCAATGACGGCGAAAGTTCATCCCCCGCCCTCCATGCCGCGATGCGGCCTGGAATGGTCATGGCAAGCAGAGCAGCGAGCAGACCCGCCCCGATCAGCGCGACGGCACGTTGTGCTCCCCGCCTGGATACGCACTCACCCGCGATCCAGACCAGAGCAAGCGGATGGATCCAGACCAGGGCCACCTTGTTGGCCACGGACCCCAGTACACTGGCCGTTCGCTCAAAAAGGAACGGGTTCAGGAGGAGCAGGAGCGGCGACAGAAAGGAAATCCGGAGGAAACGGCCCGCCCGATCATCAGGCCTCAGCGAGAGAGCCAGCACACATCCTCCCGCCGCTACGCCAATGTAGCCGTACCAGGCCAGAATCTGCAGTGGAGACGCGACAGGCCCGACTGGAAGCATCAGCCACCCCATGGCCTGCTCATGGAGCGGATTGCCTCCTCCCCCGAGGACGATCCGGACAATTTCTCCCGGAATTGCTCCGAGAATGAATCCAGCCAGACCGGCAATGCGAAGATCCTTTCGGAAGGCCGGGACTGCCAGAAGGCACACGAGCGGCACCATGGCCTGCGCAGGGCTGTATGCGTGAACGGCGGCGGCAACCGAACCGGCAATGAACCCGTGCAGGAGCCCCCCACCGGCGAGCAGCACGGCCATGGCCGCCCACGACATGGCCAGCCCCCAGTGTCCTCCATAGGCGCCGCGAAGCAGCCACAGTGGATCTCCCCAGGCCATCAGCAGGGCGAAAGCACCGGCGACACCGGCATAGGCGCGACCAAACACGACGAGGCTCAGAGAAGCGATGCACAGCAGCATCACCGGAGTCAGGACGATCGCCGACCAGCGCCATACCGTTGCCGCCTCGATGCCGGTCAGATGCCCGGCCAGCGCCAGGACAGTCAGAATGATGCCCTTCCGTGGATCCGAACCGGACACGTCATTGAGGCCGTAAAACGCACCCGGAAACTCGACGCGGCCCGAGACGATGACGTGACGAAGACTCGCCAGGTGATCGAACGAATCATCGGTGGCTCCGAGGGGCGTTCCATGGAAGGAAGCCAGCAGGGTCGCCACCACCAGAAGCGGAAGTAGCCACATAACGGCCCTGAGCTGAACAGGAGTGCCTGCCGGAATCGCCGGTGTTCCGGGCCGCCCGGCGCCGACGAGGAGAGTCATGCCGAGCGCAGCCAGGTAGACGGTCATCAATGCCGAAAGCGAGACACCAAACAACCCAAGACATGTCAGCAGGGCGGCGGGAACCATTCCAACAAGGAGTCCGAACCCGATCGCTCTTCCGGCACCGCGGGCATCGTTCGACAACGAGGGAGGACGAACACCGAGGATCGCAATCGGGAAACCCAGCACTATCAGGGCGATGGCCGAAGCGACCCTCAATCGATCCGGAAACGGAAGGATCGCGCCGAGCAAGAGCAACGCCAACGTCAGCAACGACAATGGAAGTGTTCTTGCCGGGCGATCCATCACCGCCTTGTCCCGGGGAAAATCAAGGGGCCTCGGACTGTGACGCGGCATTCAGCGAGAGTTTTGACCGCCAGAGATAGTAGAGGCCGAGGGCCGTGATCGGGAAAAACTGGGTCGCATGAAACATGATCGCATACGATGCAGCCTGGTCGTTCGTCACGCCATCGAATCGCATCAGGGCCCAGATTGTCGCGGCCTCAAATGTGCCGGCGAAGCCGGGCCCGGACGGAATCATCAATCCCAGGGAGACGACGACAAGCAGGACCAGGCTCGCATAATACGGAACCTCGAGCGAAAACGCCCGGATCGTCAGTTCCATGCTGAGGGCCACCGAAGCCCACATTACGAGTGAAAGGACCAGGATCGCCAGAAGATGCTGGCCGCGCGCCAGCACTTCCAGGCCGTCAATGAAGGAGTGGACGAACTTGCTGCCCCGCCCTCGCGCGCCTTCCGGCAGACGTTTCATGAGACCATCGGCAATTCTCGACACCACGTCGCGGCGCTGACGGAAAAAGACCAGGACACCGAACATGAGAATGCAGACCACGATCGCAAACGCCCCCATGAACTGAATCTTGGGGTTCAATTGAACGAGCAAAAGAACGACCCCGAGACACAGCACGAGCGTCACCAGATCGAAAGCGCGTTCAATCACGATTGTTGCGAACGCGGCGCTTTTCGAAAGCTGGAACTGACGCCCCACGGCATACGCACGCACGAACTCTCCCAGCCGGGCCGGGAGCACGTTGTTCGCCATGAACCCGATCATCGTCGAGGAGAACAAGCCGGACGCCGGTATCTTCTTGACAGGGTCGAGCATGAATTTCCACCGATACGCGCGGATCCAGATGCTTCCGATCGTCACGGCAACCGTACCGAGAATATAGAGATAGTTGGCGGCCTTCAGCGCCAACCAGGTTTCCGACCAGTCCACGTTCTTGAACGCCAGATAGAGGCACACACCGCTGACCAGAAAACTGAACAGAACCTGCAGCCTTCGGGTCATGACTCGGATTCCCTGATGTTCAGAAACGCGGAAATTGCAGCAGCGAATGGAACACCTGCGCGCCGGAGCAGCAACCCTTCTTCCCTCCCAAGAACCCTGAACAAACGCAGACCCAGCAGGTACAGCGCAAGAGCCGCGACGACCGCGAGAATAACGGCCAATGTACCATGAAGAAACGGCCGAGCCGGGTACAGAAGTGCGCACGGCAAGGCAGCCAGGTAAACCCGGAACAGGAATTTCCAGGGGATATCCGGCCGGATTCCGCAACGCCGGAGCAGATAATAGTTGATGAACGGCGATGCCGAAAGGATCACCGCCATGGGTATGAGGGCCCCAAGGAGACCCAGGGGCGGAATCAGCAGGAAATCGAGTCCGATGATCAGGATGGAATTCACCAGGTAGATCCCGAAACTGTACATCGGTTTCTCCAGGACATAGAAAGCCATGCTCAGTGGAGTCGAAAGGAAGGAAATGGAAAAGATCATGAAGAATGCCTGACAGTATGGGCCGGCAGGACTCATCTGGTCGGAGTAGAGCAGGACAAGGGCTCTATCCCCCAGCGACACCCCAAGAAGTGAAATCGGAGAAACCAGAAGAAACAGGATCTTGTAATACGTGGAAATGGCGCGATTCAACTTCTCACTGTCGCGGCTATAGATCTCCGAAAATCCCGCCATGAGAAGGGGCCAGATAGCGCCGGGAACGAACTCGAGGATCATCTGTGGTATCCGGTAAGCGAGCTCAAAGTACCCTGCCTCGCGCATGGTGTGAAAGTGGGCGAGGAATATGGTTTCCGACTGCCTCCAGGTTATGAGATTCATGATCGCAATCGCCCCGAAGGGCAGCGCATATCGGAAGACGGCCCGCGCGGAGGGAGCCGAGATGTCGGTCCCGGGCTCGCAGACCGGGATCGCCCCGATCTGGCGCTTGAGTCGATACCCGAGAATGACGGCCATGAGGAGGTGACTGGCGCCCGTGGCCAGTATCGCACCCGCCACGTCCAGGCCTCCGAGCAATGCAAGGGATACGAAAAGCAGGTAGGATACCGCCCCTCCCAGCGTCACCATGGACAACCCGCGGGAATCATAGAAGGCCGTTGTCAGATTGGTCGCAGCAAGAAACGCGAGTTCCGCCGCGACGACAACGGTGCCAAGAAGAAAGAGTCGCGAAACTTCCGGAAAGGCGATTCGCGATATCACTCCCCCCAGAAGGAGTACCAGGATCACCGCTGCAGCCCAGGCAACGGCCTGGGGGAAGACAGTCCAGCGGACCAACTGTGAGGCGAGCCGGCGATTACCCCTGGCGCGAGCGGCCGGGAAGTAACGCAAAACGGCCTGTCCGAGACCCAGGCCGCAGATCGCGGCGACAAATGCCAGCGAAGTCCGCAGCACGGTGAGCAGTCCGTATCGGTCCGGGCCCAGCAAGCGGACAACCAGAATTGAACTGACTATGGAAAGTCCGAATTGCAGAAGGCGGGCCATGATGCTCCAGCTCATGGCGCCCCCAACCGCCGATACCGTTGCGTCGTGCGGGCTGTCGACCCTCGCCTCGGAACTCACCCGACCAGGCCCTCGAGTTCCGACACGAACAAGCCGCGGAGATCCAGGATGGAGTGCGGCGGCCCGGCATCGTCCACGCCTCGCAGGAGGACCGCGTCCGAGGCCGAATCGTCCGGCGTGTAACCATGCATGCCCTTCAGTGGAGTTCTCCCCATGTACGAGGGACATATCAGCACACCGGGGTTGGCCAGGACGAAAACGCTGCCATAACGGTCGTCCGGGAAAAGAACCCCCTCGCGCTCGATCTCCCTGGACTCAAGCACGCGCCCCCAGGCAATCCGGCTGCAGGCTTCCCGGATCCGGGTTGCCGCGCTGACGGAAGCTGGCCAGAACCTGAGAAAGGTGGAATCGATGAATACTCGATAGTCCCGCCCCTCCAGCAGGCCGAGTTCGCCAAGCACGGGACCGGGATCCTGGACCGTGTGAATATCCGTCATGCCATGATCCGAGCACACGGTGAGCGAAACCGGACCACGACGCCGGAGAATTGCCAGCAAGGCATCGATGCTTTCACGGTAAGTTTTCAGTCGCTCGTCGACCGGACCACCCATGCTCCCGTGGGCATGCTGGCGAGCATCAATCTCGGTCAAATAGAGCAGGTAAACCCTGCGGTCGTCCTCCGATGCGGATCGAATGGCGAGCCGGAGTTTTTCGTCGTCGGTCATCCTCCAGTCCGAGATGAAGGCTGGAATGTTTCTCTTCAACAGGTCGTCCACGTACGACCCGTGCGCGAATGTTCCCGGTTTCCAGCTGTCCTTGCGTTCCACGTAGTCGAGATCCTTCAACTCCGAGTACGGAACTTCGTACAGTCCGAAATATCCGTCGATAGAGCCCGTGGAACGCCACCAATCCGAAAGTCTGCGGCGCACCGCCCAGCGATTGGCGATGGAGGGTGGAAGCCACGACATCGCCGCAGCCATCTTGAACGGGCTCTGCCCCGGTCCCTGCGCCTTGAAGTAGAGAAACCAGCGTCCGTGCCCCACCGGGGGCTGTCCGGTCAGGACGCTCGGTATGGCCGCCGAGCTGTAGCCGAGGATCGTGCGAAGGCGCCGCCTGAACGGAAGCAGGTCGGCAAGGAAGCCGGTTCTTTCGGCAAGTTCCCAACCCAGGGCGTCGATCAACAGAATGACCTGCGTTGCCCCCTTCATGGATGCCACTGACCGATCAGTTCCTCGGTCAGGCTCCTCCAGCGGAGGGCGTCCCGTGACGCACCGCCGCCGAAGCCCTTCAATCCGGACCCGGCGAGTTCGGCGTTCAGTCCATCGGGGTCTATTCCATAGAGAAGGAACGGCAACTGTGCCCGGCAGGACATCTCCGAATCGAGAACAAATCGCGACAACCCCTTGAGGGGAGACTTCGGAAGACGCTCCCGAATGAATCGGCCGGGATGCCGGGCGCCCCGGGCCAGCGCTTCCCGGCCGGCACGAGCTGGATAGTTTTTCCACGCACCGATGGACCGCCCCAGCCGCTCTTCCTCGACCCACCTGAAGAACGCCTCGTGCCATGATCGAATCGTGTGCCACCGATCACGGAGTTCGGGAAGATCCGCGGGAGGGATTTCGGGATGAAGCTTGAAGCGGGTCGCCGCGCCGTGGGCTGACCGGAAGTCCTCGGAGAAACCGGGCGGGAGGGTCACCCCGGGGGAAGCGATGAGTCGGGCCCTTTCCCGATAGCTCAGGTGATAGCGCGAGGATCGGATCAGGGCAGCGTCCCCCATGGACAGGACGGCCTTGTGCATCGCGTTTACGGTGAATCTGTGACGCAGCCCATCGTATGTCTTCGCATTTTTTCCCGCATCTTCCAGATGGAGCCATGCCCAGAGGAGACCCATGCCGCGGTTGATCAACAGACGGGTAGCCTCGATGGCGTCCATGGTCGCCGGATCGATCCGGGGGATGCCGGCAAGTGCGTCTTGAGGTCCGTGAAGGACTCGATGACCGGCCAGGAATTCGTACCAGAACACCGTGGGCGCCACGCGATCAAGGGCTCCCCGATCCAGTATTCCGAAGTCGACGAAGTCCACCCCGATCTCGCCGGCAAGGCCCGGAGCGGCGGCAAGGAGACCGTCCCCGTCCGGTCGACCGGTCGTAAGGACGACGATGTCGTAGTCGTTGAACGCATGAAGCGTCCCTTCGGAGTTCCGGATCACGCCCCCCTCGCCGCGACCAAAACCTCCCCCCACGGCGATCAGGTCGATGGACTCTTCGGGAAGATGCCGGAGTGTCGTGGACACTATGCGGTCGAGATCTTCGCGAACGCGGGACTCGGCTTCGGGGCTTCCATCGGCGGTGTACTGGAAGGTGTTCATTGGACCCGCTTCGCACCGAGGTAACTGGCCGTCAGTTGGGCCAGGCGGAAAAGGCAGACCCGGGGCCATGCCGTCAGGTTTCTGCTCCTGAGCAGCGCGTCGAAGTCCACCGCGACCTGGCGGGGCCACCCGAGAAGGATCGACCGCAACCCCGGCCGATATCCCCGGAACGCAGCGAGGGCCCGGCCTTCCTCATGACACCTTCTGAAAAACTGCGAGACTGAGTAGTCATGTGAGTGCAGAACCACGGCACCAGGTTCGTATCCAATGACGAATCCCTGAGATTGAGCCCAGAGTACCCAGTCCTGGTCTTCGGCGATTCTCAGGCTTTCATCGAATGGCCGGCGCTCCCACAACTCACGTCGCGTTATCGAGTTCACGTTGGAGAACAGGGTCCGGGGTTCGTCGCCCGACTCCGGATAAGCCCTCTGGATCTCGGATCTTTCAACGTAGAAACATCCGGGCCGCGGAACCTGGCGGCCGAAGACAGCGGCTACATTCCCGGGCTGGATTGCGGAAACGAGAGCGCCCAGCCAGTTACCGGACACCGGAGTGGCGTCCTGTGAAAGACTGACGACGAGATGTCCTCGGCTCGATTCGAACCCGAGATTCATGGAACGGGCGTGCGTGAATTCCCGGGGCTCGAGATGGACAATGCGGGCGCCGAAAGAGCCGGCCAGTTCAACGGTCCCATCCCGCGATCCGGAGTCGACGACCACAATCTCGTAGTCATGCCAGTCCTGGGACCGAACTGCGGAAAGTACCTCCTCGAACCGGGGGCCGGCATCGCGGGTTCGCATGAGGATGGACACTCCGGGCATCGGGGTTGCGGAAACTGTTCCGTCAGATCCGGCGATAGATGAACTCCGGGATCACGTACTGCCGGCGATTCAGAACAGCGCCGAGCACCCGCCCCTGGAGCTTTTCCACGGTCTCTATCGCTCGTTGAACAACTTCGCGTTTGGTGCGCGCGGCGCGAACGACGAGGATGACTCCGTCCGTCTGATTGATGACGCCCGCGGCTTCCGGAGCCTCGAGAATGGGTGCGGAATCGATGATCACATAGTGAAAGTGTTTCTTGAGGTATTCCAGGGACCTCCGAAAATTCTCTGCCGTCAGCAGGCGCAGCGGACTCTCCTCGGCGACCGAGCCAGGGAGGACGACAAGGTTTTCCAGCGTTGTCCCAACCAGTGCTTCGGCAACGGGTATCTGGTCGCCAAGAACACCCGCGAAGCCCTGCTCAGACGGCAGCGTGGGCAGTCGGCGCCTCACACCCCTGAGGTCCGCGTCCACCAGCGCGACCCGCACCCCCTCATCCTCCGCGAGAAGCCGTGACAGGGCCACGGCCACCGTGGACGCCCCCTCCGCTTCCAGAGCTCCGCATACCATGAGCGTCCTTTGCGTGCGGCCGGGGAGAAGCTGGTCCAGGCTCCCCCGCAGGGTCCCCAATTCGCGTGCGAACTCAAGCGGCAGGTCCAGGTTCGACGGATTGATGTCGATTTGCGCCGGACGGGCTCGCTCGGGCTCCACGTCCTGCCGGGAATGAACCGAAGCCGCCGGTTGCTCCGGCGACTCGGCCTTGTCGGTGGCGCCTTCGGCCTTGCGAAGGGCGTCGAAGATCTTGCTCATGCTTCAGCTCTTCGATTCGGGAAGGGACGCGAGAACGGGGATACCAAGGAATTCCTCGATGTCCGTGGCGCTCTTCAACGAGTGATCAAGACTGTCCAGGAAAAATGCCAGCATCAGACCGACGATAAGGGAAAGAATCGGCGCCAGAGCAAGTCTCACATAATCCGTCGTCCGCAAGGCAATCGGTCGACCGGCGGGTGAGAACAGGGTCACGGTGAAATCGGGGCTCGTCGCCTGGGCGATTCTCGCCTGAATCTCCTTGCCTACAAGTTCCTTGTAGCGATCTCTGAGAGTGTTCATCTCGTGATTCAGAGCGTCAAGTGTCGTCTCCCGCTCCGGAATCTCCTGCAGTTGACGGCGGTACCCGGCGGCCTTTGCCTCGAGAACAACCAGTCTTTCCTTGAGTGCCTCCCCCTTGGCCTTGATGAGTTCCATGGAAGCGATGGCTTCGCGGCGAACCTGGGCGCGTGTTTCGGCAAGGGCGCTTATAACTCCCTTGAGTTGCGGATGCTGCTCAGTCTGAGTCGGGAGGAGAGTCTCTCTCTGTTGTTCGAGCTCGTTTACCTTCTGCTGCAACGACGACAAGCTGTTTGCGTTGCCAAGGTCGAGTGACGAGAAAAAGGCTGGATCCGGCCCGACGGGAGAATCGATATACTCCTTCGCCCTGCGGAGATTCTGATCGTTGACACGTATGGCCTGCTGAACCGACACGAGTTCATACTCCGCCCCGTTCAACAGGTTGAACAGCTCGTGACGCTCTTCGGACGGCGCAACGGTGCCTGTTTCATCAAGGTATAGCCCGCGGCGGGTCAGAACACTGGCCATGGCCGAATCCACTGATGCAATCTCTCGGGCGAAGAACTCGTTGACGAAAGGAACAGTTGTCGACTCCTTGCGGAAATCCATGTAGGCCTGGGTAAATGCGTTCGTCACCGGCACACAGGCCTCTGGATGACGTCCTGAGTAGCTGATCTTGATGACGTTGGATTTCTCGACGACCCCCGCGTCGACGCCCGACATCTGAATCCGGATGGGAGCGTTGAGGGTGCCGTTGGAGGCCCACTCATCCAGAATCTTCTGGGCCCGCTGTGCCACGGGAAAGGACTTTACCGTTTCTATCTCGGAACTGACCTCTTCCTCCCAGGAAAAGACCTGGAGGTTCGGATTCAGAACGCTCTGTTTTCTTCCGCGGCTGACCAGAACGCGGCTTTCCGATTCATAAACGGTGGGGCTGCGCCATGAAACGACGATCACCGACACGACCGCAATCAGGAAAACCGTGACGATGACCCACAACTGGCGAAATACGACGGACAGAAAGTCACGTGTTGTCGCCTGGCGAATTACGGTAGGTTCCGACATGTCAGTTCGTCTCCGTGGAAGTGGTGGGGACTTCACTCGGACGTATCTGCCGATTGTAAACGAGGTCCGTATGAAACGCCTCCCACCCACGCAGGTAGAAAACCGGCAAGAGCATTGCGCTGTCGAATACCTGGCGGATCGTGCCGGTCAATTTGGCCAAAAAGGTGGTCGGAACGAAAATGATGTCGTAATCCTGGAGGTAGAGATCGCTGGACATCCCCTTGCCTCCCATGAGGGCCGCCATGTCGATCCGGCGGGCAATGGCCTGTTTGTGGGACATTCTTCGAATCAGAAGCAGACTTTTCAGGTTTGCTCCCTGCTCACTGCCACCGGCTGCGGCGAGCGCACCTGCCAGGGACATTCCGGGCCGGATCTCCACAGCCTTGGGATACTTGACGGCACCCATCACATAACATTCTGCGGGCGCATACTTGGTCAGATTGATGGACAGTTGGGGATTCGTGTAGTAGCGGCTGTAGGCGGATGCAATCTGCTCGGCAAGATGCCCAGGTGTCTCCCCAGCAACGATGACATCCCCGAGAATCGGAAGGTTGATCCCCCCGTCCGGCCGCACGATGACGCGCGAATTCAGCCCCCGGTCGAACAGAAAGTTCATCTCAATCTCATCTCCAGGTCCCAACCGGTACGAGGGATCGATGTAAGTGGTATCGGCCGGACTGAAAACGACGACATCCTCGTCCTTGACGACGGTAAGTCCGTTCAGGGCAATGTTCCTGCTTCCTCCGCACGCGGAGAGGGAAACGGCGGCCAGGAGAAGGCTCGCAACAAGAGTTGCGGACTGGGCTGATCTGGTTTTCTGCACGATTCCATGTCCCATAGGTTTCTGTATATCGGTTGCTTTTTCCCCAAAATTAGCCGGCGGATTCCCTTCCGACGATGCTCCTGCCTTTTTGAGGTTGCAAAAACAGGGGGGTCAGAGCCCACCCGGCGGTCCTGGGCAGCGTACGGAAGCCTCCGTGTCCGGCCATGGAACAAACGGAAGTTTCTGTCGGACTGTGAGTTACGGAGCTGATTCAACTCCATTCAGACTCAATAGCCAGTGACCTGCGGTGTCTCCCGAGTGTGGGGGGTGAAATTAAAACCTCATAAAGCTTATCGGCGCAACTGTCCCGAGTCAAGGACTCTGAAGGTCGCTTACCTCTCCAGATTCTCGAGGATACCCGCGACCAGAAGAGGAATCATGACTTCGTGATGGCCGGTAATGGCGTATCCCTGCCCTCTTCCCCCGGCCGTGGGCCTCTGGACCACGTTGCGCATCGGGCGGTAGTGCCGGATAAAGTCGAAGTCGCAGGTCGTCAGATCCCGAACCTCCTCGCCAAGGTTAGTGATCAGCGAAAATGCCTTGAGAAACACCTCCGGGAGGATCACCGCCGAGCCGAAATTGAGGACGACTCCACCGGACAGCGGGCTCATGGAACCGGCCAGGATGCGAAAGTCTCTCAGGCTTGTCTCGCCGATGGCCGCGCCGTCGGCGGTGGAATGCTGATGCAGAACATCGGTGCCTAGAGCCACGTGAACCGTGGCGGGAATGGAGAGCCTGTACGCAGCGGCCAGGATCGAAACGGCCGCGTGCGGTGCTTCCTGCAGATGGCGCCCCAATCCCTCACCGAGACCTTCCTGCCGCGCCGCGGCATCACCAGTGGCCCCGTTCATGGCCTCGGCTGTTTCCCTGGACATTCCGAACGTTCCGGAATCGAGTTCCGCCTCGACATCCTCGGAAGTGGCGCCGAAGGATGCGATTTCGAAATCGTGAATGGCCGTGGCTCCATTCATTGCCACCGCACGAACGATCCCCAGCTCCATGAGTTGAATCAGAAACGGCGAGCAACCGGTCTTGATGACATGCCCGCCGAGCATCAGGATTATCGGCTTTCCGGTTCTGGAGGCCCGGCCCGCGGCGTCAATCACCGCCCGAAGCGACGACGCTCCCAGTACATCCGGCAGCGCGGAGAGGAGCCTGGCATCCGCCGCCTCGACCCGACGGGCCAGGTCCGCAACGTTGAATCGGGTTTCCCTGCCGGCCACCGGGCGCGTGGCGACAAGTGCCGGATCGATCTCCCTGTAGCGGGTCATCGGTTTCCGCCGGAACCGGAAGCGAGTGGAACGCCCTTCTTGTGGGACTCAAGCACCGCAACGATCGAACCGACCTTGACCTTGCTCTTCATGATCACCGGCACCCGGTGGACATCATCCGACACCCACAGGGTCAGCCGTCCCTCCTGCTTGAACAATCCGGCGGTTTTGAGCAGAGGTTCCACGATGCCGCAGGAAAAGACGCCGGCCGGAACACGCACGGTTTCTCGACCGAGGACACGCAACTCCACCTCCGTGTTCTTCCGGTCCACGTGACTGGGTATCAGAACGCCCTGTCCCACGTTCAACCGGAGTCCTCGGGCGTAGTAGAGTATGGACAGCATGTCCTGCGCCCCCGGCACAACCGCCACCGTGTCCTGGGAAGGAAAGTAGCGGGCGATGTTCCGATCCGCGTAAATCTGAACCGCTTCGTTCTTTCTGTACGACCCTTCCTCTATGTGCCGGACAAACCTCCGGCTGAACAGGCCATCGACATCCATCCAGCTCTCGGTCAAATCATCGACGCGAAAAAACGTGGAGAAGAAACGGGAGGATTCCACCCTGCTCCTCAGCCGATAGCAGCGCCCGCCGTTTGCCCATTCCACACCGACGACACTGAGCGTTGCCGTGCCCGCCCTGATGGGTCCGTACTTGACGGCGTACGTAAGCTCCTCGCCCGGTCCGAAAACAGGAAGGTGATCCCCGGGATCGGGCAATGGAACAAGGACGGTCGCCGTGACTTCCGGAAGGGCCGGATCCGAATCCTCGGACCCGGAACCGAGCCAGAACAGGCTCCCGAGAAGCAGCAGGGCAATGACGGCCAGGGGCCGCGGGCGTTCACGTTTCAAGAAACCTCCAATGCCGGTGTCACGATGTGCCGGTATGACCAAAACCGCCTTCGGCTCTCTCCGTCCGGCCGAGTTCATTCGTTTCCTCGAACCGGACCGGCTCGACCCGGGCAATGACCAGCTGAGCGATCCGGTCGCCGGTGTTGACGTGAAAGGGCTCGGCCCCATGATTGACCAGGATGATGTTGACTGGGCCGCGATAGTCGCTGTCGATCGTTCCGGGACTGTTGGCCAGGGTAACCCCGTGTTTCAAAGCCAGTCCGCTGCGAGGCCGGATCTGCCCTTCGAATCCGCCGGGGATGGCCAGGGCAAGACCGGTGGGTACGAGAGTTGCCCTTCCAGGTTGCAGGATCACCGGTGACTCAAGACAGGCTCGAAGATCGTATCCGGCCGCTCCTTCCGTCATTCTCTCCGGCGCCCGGGCACCCGGGCCGAGCTTCATGTACTCGATTCGAACCACTTTTCTCCCTCATTTGTTAGTCGGGGCCCAGGAATGCCGGTCGCGGAAGGCTCCGTCGCCGGATCCATGCCTCATTTTTCGATCGTGATGCCCCAGGGGAGAACATTCAACTCGGATGTGAGCGTCGGGCCATAGGCCACCAGCGTGTACCGGTCCGGATCGAGAAACTCGCCCGCCTGATCCATCACCGAACTTGTCGTCAGCCGATCGTAGTTGACCAGCATGTCTTCGACCGGCTGATACCGGCCGTGATAGATCTGCCCCCGGGCCAGTCGCCCCATGCGGCTGGACAGGGACTCCAGCGACATCAGCGCACCGCCCCTGACCTGGGCCTTGGCCGAGTCGAGTTCCGATCGGGTGATACCGTCTTCCCGGAGCTTCTTCATCTCTCGAAACGTGGACTCCAGCGCCTGGCCGGCGTTCTCGGGACTGACGCCGAGAAAGGAACAGAAAATGCCGCTATCGTGACAGAGGTCAGTGTAGCTGTAAACGGAATAGGCCAGCGCCGCTTCCTCCCGGATCGACTGAAACAGGCGCGAGGACATTCCGCCGCCGAGTACCGTGCTCAGAACCTGCAGCGCGTGCCGCCTTTCATCCAGACACGAGGGGGCCGGGGTTGCAAGGCAGAGATACTCCTGAGCCGCACTGCGCTGGTAATTCACCAGCGCCGGAGGAGCCGTCTCGGGTGTCGTCCGGTCGATAATCGGCGGAACGTTCGGAAGTCGAAGCCTCGACGAGATCATCTCCGCCGTGGACTCGGGTTCGAACCCCCCCGCGACGGCGACGACCGCACCAGGCGACCGGTAGAGTCGGTCGTAGAATCCCCGGACAAGACCTCGATCGAAGTCGCGCACGGAAGACTCCGTTCCCAGAATCGTTCCGGCCAGCGGGTGCCCGTTCCAGAGCCTGGCGGCCACGTAGTCGTGCACCAGTTCCTCGGGAGCATCCTCCAGTCCCCTGATTTCCTCCAGCACGACTGCCTTTTCACGGTCCAGTTGATCATCCGGGAACAGCGGATCGCTGACGAGGTCGCAGATGACGTCAACGGCGAGCGGGAGACTCTCCGAAAGAACCCTCGCGCTGTAGCACGTGGACTCCCTGCCCGTGAACGCATCCAGGCTGCCGCCAACGGCCTCGAGACTTCGAGCAATTTCCAGGGCATTGCGCCGGCGGGTGCCCTTGAAGGCCATGTGTTCGACAAAGTGGGCGATTCCGTCCTCTTCGGGCCTTTCGTCGCGTGAACCGGCCTTCAGCCAGACGCCGATCGCTAGGGACCGGGCGCCGGGCACCGGCTCACCGATGAATGTTGCACCATTGCCGAGGACACACTGATGAATTCTGCTTTCGGTTTTCATTTCAGTGACCAAAACGCCGGGGCGCTTGTCACGCGCCCCGGCATCATTAGGGAAAAATCTCTGGAATCCTGTTCAGGGATCCCCCGTCAACAGGGGGAATGGGGACTCGGACTATGAAACAGCCTCCGACTCCATGAGCACGGCCTTCCGGCTCAGCTTGACCTTGCCTTCCTGGTCAATGCCGATGACCTTTACCTTGATGACATCCCCTTCCTTGAGAATGTCCTCGACCTTGGCCACCCGCTTCGTATCGAGTTCGGAAATGTGAACAAGGCCGTCGCGATTCGGAAGGATCTCGACGAAAGCGCCGAAATTGACGATGCGACGCACCGTCCCCTCGTAGACACGGCCGACTTCGGGATCTTCGGTCAGCCCCCGGACGATCTGGATCGCGCGTTCTCCCGCGACGGCGTCCTTGGCGGCAACCTTGACGGTTCCGTCGTCCTCGATGTCGATGATTGCTCCGGTTTCCTCCTGGATGCGACGGATCATCTTGCCTCCGGGCCCGATGACATCGCGGATCCGGTCGGGATTGATCTTGAGGATCGTGATGCGCGGCGCATGCTCGGACAGCGTCTTGCGGGGGGCGGAAATGGCCTTGGCCATTTCGTTGAGGATGTGAAGCCGTCCTTCGCGGGCCTGTTCCAGGGCGCTGGTCAGGATGTCGAAGCTGAGCCCCTTGATCTTTATATCCATCTGCAGGGCGGTGATCCCCTTGGCGGTGCCGGTGACCTTGAAATCCATGTCGCCGAGATGGTCCTCGACCCCGAGGATATCGGAGAGAATCGCGACGCGGTCGCCGTCCTTGATCAGCCCCATGGCCACGCCGGAAACGGGAGCCTGGATCGGAACGCCGGCGTCCATGAGCGACAGCGAGCCGCCGCAGACGGAGGCCATCGAAGAGGACCCGTTGGACTCGAGGATGTCGGAAACGACGCGCACCGTGTACGGAAAATGCTCCTCGGCCGGAATGACCGGTTCAAGGGCGCGCTCCGCCAGCTTGCCATGGCCGATTTCGCGGCGACCGGGGCCGGAAATGCGGCGCACTTCACCGACGGAATAGGACGGGAAATTGTAGTGAAGCATGTAGCTCTTCCACGACTCCCCTTCCATGTTGTCCATCTTCTGCTCGTCGGCAGTCGTTCCGAGCGTGGTGACTACGAGCGCCTGAGTCTGGCCGCGGGTGAAGATGGCGGACCCATGGGTGCGCGGCAGGACTCCGATTTCGCAGGTAATGGCACGAATGTCACGCACGCCGCGACCGTCGGCACGCCGGCCCTCGTTCAGGATGGCGTCACGAAGATCCTTCTTCTCGATGGAAGCGATGACCTTCTTGATGTCCGATTCCATGTCCGGAAAGACCTCGGCCAGGTCCGCGACCGCCGTCTTCTTGACCTTGTCCATGGCGTTTTCGCGGGCGTCCTTCTCCTTGTGCCCGTTCGCTTCATGGATCGCGTCCTTGTAGCGCTTGATGACTTCGGCCTCGAGTTCAGGATTCATCACCTTGCGGACAATTTCGCGCTTCGGCTTGCCGTGCGCGTCGATGACCTTCTGCTGAAGGTCGCAGATCTTTCCGATTTCCTGGTGAGCCAGGGTCAGGGCCTCCAGCATTTCGGTTTCGGAAACCTGATTGGCTCCGGCCTCGACCATGAGGATCGAGTCTTTTGTTCCAGCGACCGTCAAGTTGATGGTCGTGTTCTCGAGTTCGGATATCTTCGGGTTGACCTGCAGAACCCCGTCGATCTTTCCGATGCGCACGGCCGCCAGCGGGCCCGGGAACGGGACATCGGACAGGTTGATCGCCAGTGAAGCGGCGTTCAATGCCACGATGTCCGAGTCGTTCTCCCCGTCGTGTGACAGGACGCTCAGATGCACCTGAACCTCGGCCATGAAATCCTTGTCGAACAACGGTCGGATCGCACGATCCGTCAAGCGGCAGGACAGGATTTCCTTTTCAGTCGGTCGACCTTCGCGCTTGAAAAACCCGCCCGGAATTCGTCCGGCGGCGAACATCTTCTCCCGATAATCCACCGTCAGCGGGAAGAAATCCCTTTCCGCGCGCGCTTCCTTTTCGGCGACGAATGCCGCCAGAACCACCGTATCTGCGTAACGGACCCAGGCCGAACCCGCGGCCAGCTTTGCAACACGGCCGGTCTCGAATGAGAGGGTTCTGCCAGCGACGTCCATCGCGAAATTGTCTGACATCAAATGCTTCCTCCGAAAAACAAACAACGCCCGACCGGCCGGACCGCACAAGCGGCTGGCCCCGCCGACATCGGGACTGAGAAACGTTTACTTTCTGAGACCGAGTTCCTTGACGATGGCGCGGTAACGCTCGATCTTCGTGGCCTTGAGGTAATCCAGAAGTCGCCGACGCTGGCCAACCATGCGCAGCAGGCCGCGCCGTGAGTGGTGGTCGGTCTTGTGAATCTTGAAGTGCTCGGTCAGGTACTTGATCTTCTCCGTCAGCAGGGCGATCTGGACTTCCGGGGAACCGGAATCGCTGTCATGCAGACGAAACGTACCGATGATGCCCTGCTTCTGATCCTTGCTTAAGGTCATGTCTGTTCCTCCCCATCGAGTTCTACTCCTCCACCCCGGGTTGGGGGCCAGTGATGGAAGACACCGCGAGTCCTGGCGGTTCGAGCAAACTGCAAACCATACAAAAACCCACGGGAGCTTAGCATGCGAATCTCCCGAGTCAAGGCCTAAGTTGCCTCCCCGTCCCCCTCGGGAAGACTGCCAAGAAGGGCAGTCGCGGCCTGAATATCCAGCCTGATCCGGTCCACGAGGGCGTCCGGGCCCTCGAATTTCATTTCGCGGCGAATCCGGCCCGCGATGGACACTCGCAGATCCGCGCCCAGGAGCTCGCCGCCAAAGCCGATCAGGTGTACTTCCAGGACCGGGTGTCCCCCACCAAATGTCGGCCGGACGCCGAAATTCATGACCGCCGGATATCCTGAAGGCGGGGATGCGTTCCCCTCGTGCCCGGGAGCCGCGACCGCGTCCAGGCGCCCGATCTCGACCCTTCCGGCATACACACCGAACGGAGGCATCATCAACTCGCCCGGGACCGGCAGATTGGCGGTCGGGAACCCCAGGACCCGGCCCCGGGCATCGCCCCTGACGACACGGCCCGATACCTGGAACGGGTGGCCCAGAAGTTCGCGGGCGAGATCGAAATCGGCTTCGGCGATCGCGCGCCGGATCCTCGTGCTGGAAACAGGCTCACCCTCGTGCAGTACGGCCGGAACAACGGTGACCTGGAAGCCCAGATCAACCCCAATCGCACCAAGGCGTTCCGGCGTTCCGGATCTTCCCTTTCCGAGGGCGAAGTCATGACCGATGACCAGATGACGCACGGATTCGCCCGATTGAATGTGACGCGCGATGAAGTCCCGGGGCTCAAGATCCGCCATGGCCCGATCGAACCGAAGAAAACGGACCCTGTTCAGCCCGAGTCCCAGGAGGCGGCACTCCCTTTCCGGGGGCGGCATGAGAAGGGGCGGAGCCAGTTGATCGTGCGCAAGAATCCGCGCCGGATGCGGATCGAACGTAAAAGCCACGGCATCCCCTTCGATCTGCGCAGCCTTCAGAAGTGTTGCGCCGACGAGTGCCGCATGTCCCCGATGGACCCCGTCGAAAACACCTATGGTGGCCGCAACCCCGGGACGATTCATGGGGATTCGCTCCGGATGAATCCGCGAAGGAACTCGGGCGGGGTCAGGGGCGCCTGGCGTTCAACAAGCGCCATCAAGTCGCCTTCCGAAGAGACCACCCGGCACCGAAAAGGGTAAGAGTCGGGCCGAACCTCGTCCACGAAGGAGGCCGGGACTCGACCGTTCCGGATTTCCCGCGCGTCCGCTCCACCGGGCGACCAGATGGGCCAGTCCGACAACACTTCGGCCAGGGGAATCCAGGCGCCTTTCGGCCCCGAATCCGGATCCAGTTCCTCCGCATCCATGGCACTGGATTGCTCGTGAGGTCCGATCGCAGTGCGCGTCAGCGATTCCAGGTGAGCCGGAACACCGAGGCGCTCCCCCAGCGACTCGGCGAGAACGCGCACATAAGTTCCCGACGAGCAGACAACGCGAAATTCGACCATTGGTGGGTGGAACGAGGCGATCTCCATTTCGTGAACGACGATCCGGCGGGGCTTTCTCTCCACGCTGGCACCGCTTCGCGCAAGAGTGTGCAGGCGGACCCCGCCGACCCGCGCCGCGGAGAACATCGGGGGCACCTGCAACTGGGGTCCGACGAGCGAATCCGCCGCATCACGGAGGCGGTCGGCCGTATCCGGTGGGATCGGCGCCGTGGACGTGACCTTGCCCGTCGCATCGAGCGTGTCGGTCGCTTCCCCAAGCCTGGCAACGGCACGGTACTCCTTCGTCCAGTCGTGCAGAAACGGTACGAGCTTCGTTGCACGCCCCACGACGACCAGAAGCAACCCGGTGGCGAAAGGGTCCAGGGTTCCCGCATGGCCGATGTCGCGACGGCCAAGGGCGTCAACCACCTGGTTCACGACGTGCCGGGACGTCACACCGGCGGGTTTGCGAAGGAGAATCGCGCCGTCGAATCCGGCGGGCCGCCCGCTCATGGTCCGGCGGTGGGACGCATCAGGGATCCTCGTCGTCCCCGTCGGTCCGCCCGTCCTTGATGTCTCCAAGGATCTTCTCGATGCGAACCCCTCGCGCGGCGGAATTGTCGGGTTTGAAAAAAATCTCGGGTATGATCCGCGCGCGGATTCTCGACCCCAGTTCCGATCGGATGAATCCCCGGGCATGGGTCAGCAGTTCCACGGCCTTGTCGAGTTCCTCTTCATCGCCCAGCGCAGAAACGAAGACCTTTGCCGACCGCAGGTCGGAGGTGACCTCAACGGCCGTTATCGTGATGAACCCCTTGCGGGGATCCCTGAGCTTGTTCCTCAGGATATCGCTGATCTCGCTCTGTATCTGGTCGGCCATGCGCAATGATCGCGGGTTGGGACTCATGACCTCACTCCTGCACGGGGGAAACATCCCAGTCGAAAGCCACGACCTGGGCACGATGGTCCCGCTCGACGATCTCGCGGACTTCCTGGACGGCCCTCTCGAGAAATCCGGGTTCGTTGGCGATCATCGCCACTCCGAGGGTCGAGCGCTGCCAGAGGTCCAGCTCGCCGATTTCCGCGACCGACGCGTTCAATTGCTTCAGCCTGGCCTTGATGCCGTTCACGACGGATCTCCGGGCCTTGAGGGATTGACTGTGCGGAATGAAGACTTCCATGGTGACGATGCCCAGGAACATGGACATCGACGACGCCTCAATCCAGGACGCGGACGATCTGCTCGATCTGGTAGGCCTCGAGGGAATCGCCGGGCTGAATATCGTTGTGCCCTTCCAGCGAGATTCCGCACTCGAATCCCTGTGCCACTTCCTTCGCGTCGTCCTTGAAGCGCTTGAGGGAAGAGATCCTGCCTTCGAACAGCACTTCGCCGTCTCTCCTCAGGCGAATTCTGGAATTGCGGTAGACCGTTCCCGACTGAACCATGCAGCCGGCCACGTTTCCCGTACGGGACACCTGGAAGACCTGCCGCACCTCGGCGGTACCGGTCACCTTTTCGACCTCGTCGGGCTTCAGCAGGCCGGACATGGCGCTCTTCACCTGTCGAGTGACCTCGTAGATGATCTCGTAGAGATGGATCTCGACCTTTTCGCGTCGGGCCAGGTCGGTGGCCCGCGGATCGGGCCGGACGTGGAAACCGATTACGATGGCATTGGACGCCGCCGCCAGGTTCACGTCGTTCTCGGTGATCTGTCCGACACCGGAGTGAATAATGACGCACTTGACCTCTTCGGTGCTGAGCTTTTCCAGCTGCTCGGACAGCACTTCGACGGATCCGGCCACGTCGGCCTTGAGCACGATACGGAGTTCCGAGGCTTCCCCCGTCTGGACCTGGCTGAAAAAGTCCGTAAGCGAGAGACGGCCCACGCGACGACGGGCCGCCTCGCGCTGACGCATCGAGCGCTCCTGGCTGATGCCGCGAGCCACCTGCTCCGAGGACTTGACCGAGAAGATGTCTCCGGCCAGAGGAGTGCCGGACCAGCCGAGAACCTCGACCGGTGTCGACGGGCCCGCCTTGTCCACGCGCTGTCCCCGCTCGTCGGCCATGGCACGCACCTTGCCGAAATGGCTTCCGCACACGAACGGCTGTCCGACTTCCAGGGTGCCGTCCTGGACAAGCACGGTACCGACGGTTCCGCGCCCCTGTTCGACCTTGGACTCGATGACCACGCCCTGTGCGGGGCGATCCGGATTTGCCTTGAGCTCGAGGAGTTCCGCCTGGATCAGGATCATCTCGAGCAGCTGGCCGACCCCGGTTCCCTTCTTGGCGGATATCTCGACGCAGACGTTCTTGCCGCCGTACTCCTCGATGACGAGGTTGTACTTGGCCAGTTCGCCCTTGATCAGATCGGGCTTGGCCTCGGGGAGATCGATCTTGTTGATCGCCACGATGATCGGAACGTTCGCCGCGCGGGCATGATCGATGGCTTCCACGGTCTGCGGCATGACCCGGCTGTCCGCCGCCACGACGAGAACGACGATATCCGTGGCCTGCGCACCGCGGGCACGCATGGCGGTAAACGCCTCGTGACCCGGTGTATCCAGGAACGTGACCTTGGCGCCGCTGGGAAGCGAAACTTCGTAGGCTCCGATGTGCTGCGTAATCCCCCCGACTTCACCGGCGACAACGGTCGTGCTCCGGATGTAGTCGAGCAGTGAGGTCTTGCCGTGGTCGACGTGCCCCATGATCGTGACCACAGGGGGGCGCGCCACCTTTTCGCCGCCGGCGAACTCCTCTTCCAGCTTCTGGAGTTCCTCGTCCTCTTCATTGATGAAGTCGACGGTGTATCCGAACTCATCCGCCACGGCCTCTATGCCCGTCTTGTCGAGGCGATGATTCAGGGTGGCCATGATGCCGAGGCGCATGCAGGCGGTGATCACCTCGGTCGGTTTCACTTCGAGGTTGTCCGCGAGTTCGCTGACGGTGATGAACTCGCTGACCCGGATGACCTTTTCTTCTTCCGTGGCCACCGAGCCGTCTTCCCGTTCCCTCCGGCGCTTCGGCTTTCGACCGCCGGTTTCCATGGTGGCCAGCGTCTTCTTGACGCTGTCGCGAACCTGGCGGTCGTCGACCGGCTTCTTCTTCTTCCGGTCCTTGCGACGGGGGGCGCTTCCCTGCGACGGGGCTCCGGCAGCCGGGGCGGCGGACGCCTGTGCGGGACGCGGCGCGCTGGGCGCCAGCGTTCCCGGGCTCCTGCGCGCATCGGACACTCCCGCGGCCGACTGGGGAGGCGAGGAAGGCGTCCGGGGCCGGGACTTTTCCCGGGCCTGGCGTTCTGCCTGGATCTTGACCTGCTGCTTCCGAGCGTCCTCAGCCTTGGCGGCTTCCTGCTCCTTGTGGAACTTCGTGCGGACCTGCTCGATGATCGAGTCGTCCACCGTGCTCATGTGGCTTTTGACTTCCACATTGAGCCCGCGAAGTATTTCCAGCAGAGCCTCGCTGGAAATCTGAAAGTCCCTGGCTATCTGATACACCCGGAGTTTCGGCAAAACAACCTCTCTTTTCTTGTTCCGAATTTCAAGTCATGCAAGTGATCCTGCCGGCGGCTGGCCGGCACACGGCGGCGAACCGCCGATGGCACGGCGGCCGCCCCGCTGAAATCACGTCGGCGACTCAGTCGTCGTCGTCGTCGTCGAAGTCATCCTCTAGATCGTCCAGATCGTCGTCGTCGTCGTCATCGTCGTAGTCGTCATCATCGTCGTCGTCGTCGTCGTCATGATCGTCACGACCGATATCACCCCAGTCTTCCTCGTCGTCCTCATCCCCACGCCGGCGCGACAGTTCTTCTTCTTCCGGTTTCGTGTCGAAAGAATCCATCATGCTTTCCGATTTCTCGGCCTCCGTACTGTGTTCCCCTGCCTTGACGGCCGACGCCTCTGGCGTCACCGCCTCCTCCGACGAATTCACCCCGGCGGAGTCCGTCGTGTCCTCCGCGGGTTGTTCCGATTCGACAGCTTCCGGGGCGGCCGGAAGGGCCGCCAGCGCCGATGCCGCCGAACTCAGAATCTTTTCCGCTGTCTTTTCACCAACGCCCTCGACGGCCATCAGCCCGTCGAGTCCCGCCCTGGTGACTTCCGCGGCCGTTTCCAACCCCGAAGCCACAAGCTTCTGTGCCAGCTTCGGAGTCAGCCCCTCGATGTCTTCAACAGCCACATCCGAGGAGCTCTGCGCCTTGCGCCGCGCTTCAACATCGGACTGGCTGACGAGATCAATGTTCCAGCTTGTCAGTTTGGCGGCCAGGCGGGCGTTCTGTCCACCCTTGCCAATGGCCAGGGAGAGCTGGTCATCCGCCACGACGACGGTGATCTTGTGCTCCTCCTCGTCCATGCTGGCCTGGATGACCTTGGCCGGGTTGAGCGCCCGGCTGACGAAGAGCACGGGATCCGAGCTCCACGGCACGATGTCGATCCGCTCCCCGCCAAGTTCCCGGACGATCGACTGGACGCGCGAACCCTTGATTCCCACACAGGCCCCGACGGCGTCAATACGGTCGTCACGCGAATAGACCGCGATTTTGGAACGGTGACCGGCCTCGCGGGCCACGCTCTTCATTTCGACGATCCCCTCGGCGATCTCGGGCACCTCGGCCTCGAACAGCTTGACGAGAAGCGTCGGATGAGTGCGCGACAGGATGACCTGCGGTCCCTTGCTTTGTTTGTCGACGGCAAGAACGTAGGCACGAACGTGATCGCGCTGGCGGAAACGGTCGCGGTTGATCAGTTCCCGCGCGGGAATCACCGCTTCGGTCAGGTTGATCTTGACGATGACGCTTCCCCGATCCACCTGCTGGACGACACCCCGGACCAGGCTGCCGACCTTGTCCACGTACTCGTCGTACACCATTTCCCGTTCGGCTTCGCGAACACGCTGAACGAGAACCTGCTTTGCCGCCTGAATGGCGTTGCGGCCGAACTCGGCGATATCCAGCGGAATCATGACCTGCTGACCGATCTCGGCATTCGGATCGACACCGCGCGCCGCCTCCAGGGTCATGTCGAGGGACTCGTCCTCGATAGTCTCGACCACGTTCTTGGTCAGCCACATCTCGATGACGCCCTTCTGGTCATCGAATCGCACTCCGACCATGGCGTTTGCGCCGAATTTCTTTTTGGCGGCCGACAGCAACCCCGCTTCAAGAGTCTCGATCAGCAGCTGCCGATCCACACTCTTTTCGCGGGCAATCTGTCCGAGCGCATCGATGATTTCGTAGTTCACGCAAACCCTCCGATATCCGCCGGACCGGGCTTACAGAATGCCCGGCTCAGTCGTCGGCAACCCGCTTCTTCCGCGCCTCCTCCCAGGGATCGCGCCGCAGATTCGCCTTCTTTACCTCGGCCAGTGGTATCACCGTCCGGCCCAGATCCTTCTGTTCGAGGAGAAACGCATCGTCCAGAACATCATGAATGATGCCCGTGTGGTGCGATCTTCCATCTATCTTGTTGTGCGTAACGACTTCCGCCGTTTCGCCTCGAAACTTTCTGAAATGCTCGATCGTCTTGAGCGGCCTGTCGATTCCGGGCGAGGAAACCTCGAGGACGTACGACTCGAGGCGAAGATCCGCGTCGGCGTCGAGGATCTCTCCCAGAAGCCGGCTGATCCGGACGCAATCCCCGTGGTGAACGCCGCCGTCTTTCTCTATGAAAACGCGAATAATCTGCCGGCCGGATCGACCCGCAAACTCCACATCCACAAGCTCAAAACCGGAAGAATTCACACCTTCCGAGATGCGGACGACGACGCGCTCTTCCCGATCCCGAGACATAGGTTGAATCGAATCCCCTAAAACGAAACAGAGTGGACAGTTTGGTCCACTCGCGCGTGCAAACCTACACCAACACGTCCGAGGGGCGCAAGGAGTTTCTCAGAAGAGGCGGGTAACGGTCAATCCGGATACAGGAGGCGCATCAGGACGTCCCCGACGACCTGGAGACTGGCCTCCGAAACGTGCTCGGGGGTGTCCTGATGGGTATGCCAGTGGGGGTAGTGGAAATCGATCAGGTCCACGGCCGGGATTCCCACCGCGTGAAGGCTCAAGTGGTCGTCCTCTACGTAATAGCCGATCTTGTCGACGAAATGGGCCGGAGCGACCTCCATTCCCCCCTTCCAGAGCCAGTCCAGAGTTCCTGGGGCCGCCTGAGCCGAGTACCCCTCCTTGTAGAAGAGAAGATCCTCGTCTCCGACCATGTCCAGCAGGATCGCGTAAAGCGGAACCGGGCCCCGGAAGCGCCCGGCAAACTCCCTCGAACCCCTGAAGTACCCCTCCGGATTGGCCGCCGTCCCGAGATCCTCCCCGTCGAAGAGAACGATATCCACGCCGAAATCGGGTTTCTTGCCGGCGACCAGCCGGGCGACCTCCAGAAGGACCGCCACCCCCGAGGCCCCGTCGTTGGCCCCCAGGATCGGGAGATCGCGTTTCGTGACATCCGCGTCCAGGTCCGCCCACGGCCGCGTATCCCAATGCGCCGCAAGCAGAACCCGGCGGCGATTCTCCGGTGAGAAACTCGCGACCAGGTTCGTCATGGCGATCGGTTTTCCGCCCGGAAGGGCATACTTGAACGGTTGCCGGACGACCGCGGCGCCCAGCTTCTTCAGGCGCGTCTCCAGGAACGACAGGCAGCGGGCGTGTCCTTCCGAGCCGGGATTGCGCGGCCCGAAGTCGCACTGGCGCAGGACGTCGGCATAGGCGCGCGCTCCGTCGAAGTCCGGCCGCTCTCCGGCTCCGGCGGCGCAGGCCGAAGCGAGCAGCGCAAGGACCGCCAGGAAGACGACAGCATGGCATCGCCCCCGCCGGCGCGGGCGATCTCGGAAGACGCCGGGCATCAGAAACTGATCGCCGCGGTGGCCTGCAGTCCGATGGAACGATCGGTCAGATCCGCGTCCAGATCGCGCCGCTGGCCGACCGTCAACTGCATGGAACCGCTGACCGTCGAGGTGAAACGGTAGCTGCTGGAAAGCCGTCCCTGGAAATTGTCGGACCGGTTCTCCACAGGACTCTGCGTCGAATACTCGTTGATGCTTTCGTCCCGGTTGTAGTTGACGTCGAACGTGAGATCCACGGAGCTCTTGGGTTTCCCCGGCCCGCGGTCCACCGAAAAGGACTTCGCCAGCCCGGCACGAAAGGCCTGTTGATTGCGGGTTGTCGTGACGCCCGCCTGAACGCCGCCCGCCGAATTCGACGTGCTGATCGTCGACGAGCGGTCCGTGGAAAACGTCGTGCGCCAGCCGTTCTTCAGGCCGGCGTCGAACTGGAGCAGCGGCCTCCAGGCGGTGGTCGTCGTTTCCGACTCGCGCGGATTCGTGCCGGTCCCGCGCTTTTCCGTGCGCCGCTCGTAGTTGCTCGTGGCACTGAACGAATTGAAGATCCTCTTGAGGCCGAGCTTCTTTTCCAGGGCTCCGAGGTTCATCCGCAGGCCGGGCCAGGTGGTGGATTCGGACCGGGACAGCGACCGGTTGTTGTCTGTTTCCTGTTCCGTCCACTGGAATGCCGCATCCACGGAAAAGTCGCGCAGAACGGAAATCGTGCTGTTGGCGCTGGCGCTCGTGGAGTTCGAATGCGTTTCCGAAGAGTTGTCCGCGCGCTGGACATCGCCGAACTCATTGCTCAGCCCGAGCCGGAACTCGGGAGAGGGCGAACCGTGAACGCGGGAGATGCTGTTGCTGTTGGAGCGGCTGATGTTCGTCCGGATGTCCCCGACCGCAAAGAGGTCGCGGAAGAGAAACTGGAACAGGTTCGGGCCCGGCACGGCGGGCTTCGGCGCAGGAGGGGGCTCGGCCTTGCGGACCGGCTCTTCCGTCCTGACCGGCGCGGGCGCCTCCTTCTCCTTATTCGGTTCCTCCGCAATGACCTCTTCTTCCTCCGGTTCATCGCGCGATGTTCCGCCGATTCCGCCGCGCGGCCGGTTTTTCTTCCGCTTCTTGACGGAGGCTTTCCGGGGGTCGCTCTTGTCGTCCACCGGCGCGGGCTTCGCCAGGCTGTCCGCGTCGACCGCTTCGACATCCGTCGGTGGACCCGTGGCACCGAGGTCTACCGGCTGCCCTCCCTGCGTCGATCCGTCGGCATCCGCCTTGAGGACATCTTCGGGCCCGACGGATGGCGGGACTGTTATTCCCTCCGGAGGAAGATCCGACCCGGTCGGGTTTCCGGCCGTGCCGAACACAGCACCCGGGTCGAAAGCCTCGGTACCCGCGCCACCATCCGGCCCGCCGGGCCGCCGCGATTCATCACCGGGTTCATCCTCCGGCACACCCAGGCTGTCCGGCTGCGGCGGAGCAACCTGCGGCTGGGGTGGCGCGGGAGGCGGAAGGGGATGCTGCGCCGGGGGCGTGTCCTGCCCCCGGACCGGCCGATTCCGCTGCGGGCCACCGACCCCCTGGAGTTTCCGGAACAGCTGCGCCATGGGCAGCGTCATTCCGACCGTGGTCGTGTTGCTGTTCTGGAAACTCTTGAGATCGGGATTGACCTGATCGGCATTCTGCAGATCCGACGGGGTCGTCAGGTCCGGGCTGTGATTCTCGCGGTACTCCCCGGTCCACGAAACCCGCGGCCGGATAAAGCTTGTGAAGGAAAACGACTGGCTCACCGACAGGCGTTCCGAGCGGCTGATTTCCCGGCCGAGGTCCACGCCGCCGATGACCAGACTGGGTCGGTAGTTCGTTTCACCGACCTGAAACCGCGCGAAGCGGTCCTTGACGAGATCGCGCTGACTCGAAACGCTGTAGGTGACCGGGGAGACCGGCCGGAAGTCGGACTGGAACTGAAGCCCCGAGGTCCGCGTGGTCGTTTTCCGCGGACTGACCAGCTCCGTGGGGCGCAGGGCATTCCTGGAGTAGGACACGTTCTCGTTGTACCCCGCCGCGTAGGAGACGCTCAGGTTCGGCAGCGGAGTAAAACGGCTTCTCCCGGGGAGCGGAAGCGCCAGCCAGTTGCCCATCCGCAGCGCATAGGAGGCCGTCCCGGTGGCCGTCAGCGTGGAATCCACCCCGGTCGTGCTGCTGTTGAAGGCCCGGCTGTAGCTGAGGTTCAGGGCCACCGCGTCCAGCGTGTTCCGCAGGATCCATGGTGTTCCCTGCGTCGATATGCGCCGCGCCGACAGGCGGATACTGTTGGAACCCGATTCCGTGATGTTGTAACCACCGTCGCCCCCCTCGAAAATGATGTCGTCGTTGGCGCGGAACTTCGGTGTGTTGCGCGTGCGACGTACATCGTATCCGGCGGGCAGGGAAAGGCTCAATGAAGGCATCAGCTTGTCGAGGTTGACGGTCGTTCCGAAGCTCAGGGTACGGCTCGTCAATCCGCTGCCCCGCGTCTGCCCCAGCGCGAGAAAGTCCGCGTCCCGCTGATCCAGCGACGTGCGCAGCGAAGCAAAGTCGCCGAGCGACATGTCCACGCTACCGCCCGCCGCCACGCCGACGTCGCGGCGCACCGAGCCCAGCCTCAACTCGTTGAACCACACTTCCCCGGTCTGGACAGGGACGACCCCGACGTTGCGGACGCCGACCTGGAGGCGGCGCACCTGGCTGAAGGATGGCTTTCCGAAAATGCGGACATGCAGCCCCCCGGGGAGATCCGACTCCGCGTTCAAGCGGCTCGGCAGACCGAGAAGCGAGTCCGGAACGTCGATCTTGAGCCGGCTGATGTCGGCCAGCGGAAGCTCGATCGTCTGCCACTCGTCGGACTTGTCGAGCCGGAGGGATATCTCGTAGGCGTTCTGTACATCCGAGTTGGCGGTCGAGCTGAATCTCAGGAAGAACTCGAGATTGTCGGCCTGGACGCCCGGGCGACGGCGCACATAGTAGGCAAGGGTCTGGTACAGCGTGTAGTCCTCCTCGCGCAGGAGCGACCGGAACGCGGAAACCTGCTCACCCGGGTCGATGTTCTCGAAGACCAGGGCCAGGCTCTGTTCCCGCTCGGTCACGCGATCCAGCCTGCGCACCGGAAAGGGAGGTGCATAGACATCGGCATTCTGCTTGTTGTTGACCACCGCCACGTTGAAGACCTTACCGGCGGCGAACTGGACCGAGTCGGGCACGTCCTTTTCGTTGAACGCCCGGATCGGCTGGCGTTCCCAGCGGTTTCCGATGACCTCGATCGATGCGATCTGGAATTCCGCCATTTCCGAGAATCCGTTGAACCAGACCCGGAGGTGACGCACCGTGTCCAGGCTGGGGAAGCCGACCTGGCGGACGGAAGGATGGTTCAGCGGAATGCGCAGCAAGCGCCATCCGTTTTCCGGGTCGCGGGCGGCTTCGGAGTTGGGGTAGTCGCGGGCCACGTCCACGACCGTGAACTCGTCGCTGTCCAGGGGCAGGGTGTACTCGAAGTAGTCGTTGATGACGTCGAGATTCTCGTTTCCGTTGAAATCCTCGCTGTCCAGGCGGAGATTCTTCTCCGTTCCGTTCACATGACGAAACCTGCAGAACCGGTCCTGCATCGTCCCGACGTACTCGTCGCCGCTCGAGTCGAAACTGAAGTTGTCTCCGGCGGGATCCCCGGCAATCGCCACCGGGCACGGATCCCCCGGGAGCGGTTCGCGACCCGTCTCCCGGGAATCCACGAGGCCATCCAGCCCCGTATCCTCGTCCGGCGTTCTCTGACCGTCCCGATTCACGTCCTCGGAGTTCAGCATCCCGTCCGCGGCGGCCGGTGGCGTATTCGGATCCCAGATCGCGTCTTCGCTGACGCTTCCCAGGTTGATCCGGATCTCCTTCCCCTGCCCCGCGACGGCATTCGCGCCGTGAAAGCGATTGAAGTCGTTGACCCAGACCTCGATGTATTGAGCCTCGGTCAGGCGAAGACCGTTGTCCGAGAGCGGCTGGGTGATCCCGAACCACGGGCGGGCCTCGGCGAAGGGGTTCGGACCGAGAATGACCCCCAGGCCGCTGATGTAGTCGTCCCCCTCGGTCAGGTCTAGGTTCGGAGCAAGATCCTTCGCCTGGATCAGGCGCTGGATCGAGTACCACAGACCGTCCAGCCGGTCCGCGTCGCGGAGGGCGTCCTCGGAAAACGGCTTCAGCGCATCCGTGGCCGGCCGGCTGGAGAAGCGCCAGCTTTCGCGGGCCATGCTCGCTCCGGTCACCTGGGCCGCTCCTTCCATGTCGTCCAGGTACACGTCTCCCTTGGTGTTGGGGTTGGGGACGGACAGGCCCATCGCCCCGGTCAGGGTCAGCCGCGACGGGGCGCTGGTGCTCACGAGCGGCAGGGCATCAGTCATCTCGGTGAGAAACCACGGAGTCAACCGGATCGCGCCGCTCACATCGCCGAGAATCGTCCGGGACGGTTCCTGCTGGAGACGGGGTCGCCGCTCCGGCACGCCCTTGCTTTCATAGAGCAGCGTCGTGGAAAAGGCCCAGTTCGAGGATCCTCCATATGTGGTCGAGAATCCGATCAGGCTCTTGTCACCGCGCGAGAACAAGGGTGTGTAGGAGTAGCTGATCTGGAGGTTCCCGTTCGGATTCGTGGCCTTGTCCGAGATCAACCGCACCTGGCCGGTATCGTAGGAAATCGTGTAGTCGACTCCGCGCGACAGCACTTCGCCGTCCATGCGGACGGTTTCCGAGTTTTCCAGGATTCCCGGCTGGTTCAGGCTGATGTCGGTCTGAAACGCCCGGAACGTCCCCGTGATGAAGTACCTCCGATAGTCGTCCCGCAACTCGCGGCGGTCGTAGATGAGCGGGTTCGTTATGTCCCTGGCGGAGTCCGGGGACAGGGGCTCGAAGCGAAATCCGGACGGAAACGACGCATCGGGAATCGCCCGGTAGCCGAGCGCCCTCCTGCGGGGTACGTCGCGGCTCGGTGCCCGGGTGCCGGGCTGCCCCTGAAGATCGACCAGGCTGGGATCGAACGGCCTGAGATCCGGAAAGTAGAGCAATCCGTTTTCCAGATCGATGTAGCGCGGATCCACCTTTCCATCGGCCCCCGGCAGGCCCGTCTGGTTGTTGATCAGGTCCAGTCCGAGAATCTCCAGGTAGTAAACGCCGTTGTCGTCCGGAGGATCGAGCCCCCCCTCCTTGCGGATGGAGAGGGCGAGCGATTCTCCGTCGATGTTCCTTGCTCCAAGGTTGTACACGTTCTTGAGTTCGAGCTTGCGCGTGGCCGCCCACGCGCCGACGGTAAGATTGTCGTCGAGCAGCAGCGACCGCCCAGGCTTGATCATCTTGACCTGGAGGATGGAATCGGCCGGCGTCCGCGTGAAGAAGTTGCCCACGTCCTGCAGGACGTTGCCCGTGTTCCGGTCGCGGACCCGGTAGGACACACCGACGCTGTAATCCTCCGAGATGGAGTTCCGCATCACGAGATACGGATAGTCCGTCCGGTCCGACGTGATGAAAAAATAGTCGTCGTTGGGCGTCCACTTGACAATCGACTTGACCGAGAGGCCCGGGGGAGTCGTGCCGTTTCCCCGGAGCGACAGCATGCCCCGGGCGATGTCCTTGCCGCTCCGGCGGTCCCCCTCGGGATTTGTCGTGTCCACCCAGACCACGAGATCCTCGCCGCGGATCACTCCGTTGGGCGGCAGGGTTTCCTCGTCCGGGTCAAACAGAAAAAAGTACTTGCGACGCTCGAACTCCCGATCGTAGATCCGGCCGTCCGATCCACCGAGCCGGCTTTCCGAAGTCCCCCCCGTGAACGTGGCGGCGCCTGAAGCGCCTTCCTGCTTGCTGGCGATCATCGAAAAGTCCCAGTCCGCGAAGCGGCCGGTCATCTTGATGCCGAAAAGACCTTCCTGCCGCGAAGAGTAGGAAATGTACTGGGTCGTGCGGGGCAACGACAGGTTCGTGTTTCCCAGATCGACGCGCTGAATGACGTCGTCCTCGTAACCCTGGTAATAGATGCGGATCTGGTTTTCCAGCGAAATCGACGCTTCGGAGTTCTGGCTGATGTCGATGTGCAGCTTGTCGCCGATCGTGCCGTTCAGCCGGACGTTGAGTTCCTGCCGCATCTCCAGGGTGGGAAACCTGGACCGGCGGCGCCCTTCCGTCTGCAGTTCGTTGACGCGCCAGGAGGACGTGCCGCCGATCGAAATCCGCTCGCTTCCGGACACGCGAAGATTCGGAGCACCGTCCCCGAAGATCTTGGCGGCAAAACCGGGCAGTTCGAACGGAAGGTCCACATTGACCAGCCCACCCTGAATGCGTCGGTTGGGGTCGGCCGTGCCTCCGTGAAGCGTTCTCAGGGTCTCGACTTTCCAGCTGCGGTAAAACTCGAGGCGTGCGGCCTCAGCGGCGTACTGTTCGGTCGTGAACAGCCGGGCCGGAGCCAGTTCCACGTCACGCTGGCGCAGGCTGGCCGTTATGTAGCCCAGCAGCGGGTCGTAGACGACCTGGCTCTGCACACCGCCGCGAACCTCGCTCAGGGACAGGCGGCGGGATGTCGTGATCCCCTCCTCCCACCGCGAACTCCAGAAGGAACTCCAGAGATCTTCCGGGCGCCAGTCCATGGGGCGCCAGAGCCCGATGCTCTCCTCCGCGGAGGCAGGGAGGGCCGATCCGAGGACAAGGCTCAGCAGGACGGCGAGTCCGCACCAGTGCTTCAAGAAATTCCCTCTTCGGATGAACACCTGGAACAACGGAACAGCAAAGTCCGTAAGTGACTATGAACCTGAAAGTTAGCAGTAGCCGAGCTTCGGTGTCAAACTCGCGCGGGCCCGTCTGGTTGAATCGACCGGCAAACCCCTATACTGCGGAAAGCCGCTCGGATGTCTGGGCTGTCGGACCGGGCGGACCGAAGGCGGCGACCCTCCAGTCAGCGGGCGGGCGGGCAGACCGGGCAACGTAGCGTGGAACCTGAGAGAAAGCGGCAAGTTTCATAAAACTATGCAATTACTGGAGCGGTACGTCCTTCGGGAATGTCTGTTTCCCTTCTTCCTCGGGTTCGGCGTTTCCACCTTCGTCCTCATCTTTCAGTTTCTCTTCGGCTTCCTTGATCTGCTTGTGGGAAAGGGAATCCCGTTTCTCGTCGTTCTGAAGCTGTTTCTTCTGGCACTGGGCTGGATCGTGGCCCTGTCCGTTCCCTGCGGGGTGCTGGTCGGATCACTCATGACGTTCGGCAGGCTGTCCCAGGACAACGAGATCACCGCCTTCCGGGCCTGCGGAGTCAATCTCAGTCGGGTCATCCGTCCGGTCTTTCTGGCGGCCCTGTTCGTGGCCACGCTGCTCGCCCTGTTCAACAACTACATTCTTCCCGACACGAATCACATGTTTGCGAACCTGAGTCTGGCCATCAATCGAAAGAGTCCGGCCGCCCGCATTCGCGAGGGGGTCTTCATCACGGATTTTCCCGACCGCAGCCTCATCGTCGGGCACGTGGACAACAAGACGGGATTCATGCGGGACATCACGATCTACGACTTCTCGCAGAGCGACATTCCGGTCACGATCCTGGCCGAAACCGGCCACCTCACCTACTCCGAGGATGGAGCCACGCTTCGTTTCGACCTGAATGACGGGGAGATTCACGAAGTGCCGCCCGATGGGGACGTCAACAAGTACCGCCGAATCGCCTTTCAGCACCACACGCTCCTGTTGCACAACGCCGATGCCGTCCTCGAGGACATGCAGCGCGACTCGCGCAGCGAGCGCGAGATGGACATCCCCGAACTCAATCGCCAGATCCGGCGGTTTGAAGCCAGCCATGCCCAGCGGGAATCACTTCTTGTGGCCGACCTCGACAGTCTCGGCTTTTCGGACTATGCGACGTTCCAGCGCAAGGTGCTCCCTCCGCCCCGGGGGATGGCCGGCCTGGTCGAAAGGGCCAGGCTGGCGGTTGCGGGAATCGCCGGCCAGAAGGCCGACACCGCCCGCGTTTCGATCCTCGAACAGGACAAGGAACGGCTGTACATGGCCAGCCTCGACATCACGAACCTGGAGAAGCGAATGAATTCCTACCGGGTCGAGGTGCACAAGAAATTCTCCATTCCGTTCGCCTGCCTGGTTTTCGTGCTTCTCGGGGCGCCGATCGGCATGAAGGCACGCCGGGGTGGAATCGCGGCCAGCGCCCTGTCGATCGGGTTTTTCCTGGTGTACTACCTGTTCCTCATCGGTGGAGAACAGCTTGCCGAGCGGACCATCGTCTCGCCGGCGGTAGCCATGTGGGCTCCCAACGTGGTTCTCGCCATCCCGGCTCTGTGGATGACCTGGAACACGGTCCGCGGGCGGGACATCAGGCCATGATCGGACGGAAACTGGACCGCTACCTGCTGCGAAACCTCGTGAGCTTTTTCATCCTCATGGTGGTCGGTACGATCCTGCTCTACGTCATCTTCGACATCTTCGAGCGCATCGACGTCTTCGTGGACAACCGGACTCCCGCCCGGCTGATTGCCAGCTATTACGTGAGCCGCGTTCCCTACATCTTCATCTTCATGTCCCCGGTGGCCATTCTCCTGGCCACCTTCATGGCCTTCGGCCAGATGACGAAGTTCAACGAGATCACGGCCATGAAGACCGCGGGGATATCCCTTTACCGGATCTTCCTGCCGGCCTACCTGTTCGCCCTGCTCGTCAGTGGAGCGGTGTTCACCGTATCCGAGACGCTGCTGCCGGGAGCCGAGCAGAATCGGAAGAACATCTACGACGAGCAGATTCGAGGAAGAGTTCCCCGCAGGTTCGGAATCAAGATGAACCTGAGCTACCTGGGATCCGGCGGGCGCGTGTACACGGTCCGTCGCTTCGACATCCGGCACGAGCAGCTTCAGGAAGTCATGGTCCAGGAATTCGAGGAGAACCGGCTCACGCGACGCGTTGATGCGCGGATCGCGGATTGGACCGGCGGCGCCTGGACCTTTCGAAACGGGGTCGTCCGAACGTTCTACGGAGATGACGAGGTGCTCGTGCCGTTCGACTCTCTTGCCTTTCCGGAGTTCAGGGAGACTCCCGAGGACCTGGCCCAGGGCGACGTCGACGAGAACCAGATGAGCTTCCGGGACCTCGGGACCTATGTCCGGAAACTGCGCGAAAGCGGTCGTCCCACTTCAATCTATGCCACGGAACGAAGTCTCAAGCTTGCCTACCCGCTGGGCGTGTTCCTGGCCACCCTGTTTGCGGCGCCACTCGCGGTCCGGCTGCGCCGGGGCGGCATCGCCATCGGCTTCGGACTGTCCTTCGCCATCTTCATGACGTATATCTGTTTCGTCCAGTTCGGCCGGGTGCTCGGCCACGCGGGACAGATTCCGCCGGACCCGGCGGCCTGGATGGGCAATATCGTGTTCCTGGCGGCTGCCGTTGTCCTGCTTGTCCGGGCTCCGAAATGAAACGCGGATTCGATCCCGCCGTTTACGCCATCGTCGACCTCGCCCCCGGAAACCCCGTTCATGCCCGGCTCGTCGCCGACGCCATCGACGGGGGCGTCACCATGGTTCAGGTGCGCGGCAAGGGGATTGCACCCCGGTCCCTGTACCTGGCCGTCCGCCAGCTGCTCCCCGTCTGCCGGGACCGCCGGATTCCCCTCCTCGTCAATGACCGGCCGGATGTCGCCGCCGCCGGCGGCGCCGACGGCGTGCACCTTGGCCAGAGCGACGTTCCGGTCGACACGGTCCGCAGGCTGCACCCCGACTGGATCGTGGGCGTTTCGACCCGGACTATCGAGCAACTGCAACAGGCCGAGTTGTCCGGGGCCGACTACGCTGCGGCCGGCTCCCTGTACCCGACGGCAACTAAGACCGACGCGACGCCGCTCGACCACGGGGTGTTCCGCGACCTGTGCAGTACGGCGCGAATCCCGGTCGTCGGAATCGGCGGAATCTCGACAGGCAACGCCGCTGCCGTTCGCGACCTTGGCGCGTCCGGCCTGGCCGTGATCAGCGGACTCTGGTCCGCTATCGACATCCGCGCACGGGCCGCGGAGTATGCCCTCGTCATGAAACGGATCGGCCCGGAGGCCTGACCCCGGTTTCGCGAATCACTCGGGGATCGAAGCGGTAATCCAGCCTTGAGACATCTCCGGCACGACATCGAGCGTGTCCGCTGCCGCACAGGCCTCGATGTCCCGTTCATGCCCGATCTCCACCAGGTATTGCCCGTGCGAGGCCTCGCGCAGCGCGCTCGCGAGGTCCGAGCTCGTTCGGGCATGGAGGTCGAGAACCAGGCGGGCCGCGTCGTCCCCGTCAGCCGGATCGGGCCGGGTCATTCCGGGCGCACCCAGAATCCGGCCCGCGCACAGGAGATCCTCCAGACAGGCCCGCCCCAGCTTGCCGGACGGGACGATGGTCCAGCATCCGCCGTCCGCGACGACGGCACGGGCCACGGCGGCGGAGTTCGTCAATGCCGCCGTCAGCACACGCCGCGCTCCGGAAACACGGCTGAGCATCACCGTCCCGTTCGTGCTGGCGAGAATCAATGTCCTCCCGCGCACGACTTCGGGAACGTACTCGAGTGGTGAGTTGCCGAGATCGAAACCGTCCACCCGTCTTCCATCGCGCTCACCGCACAGCAGCGCGTCCGGTCCGAGCTTCCGCTTCAGGTCGAAAGCGTCCTCGAGACTTCCGGCCGGAACAATCCGCCGGGCGCCGGACGCCAGCGCCCGGGCGATGACGGTCGTCGCCCTCAGAACATCGACGACGATCACGCCGCGATCGCGGCCGGGGTCCTGGAGCTCGGCCGGGGACAGCAGCACGTCAATACGGCGACTCCCGTCGACGGACGTGGTCATGGCGCTCAGGAGCGCTGCGGTTCGGCGGGACGGGTTTCGCGGGCCGGCAGCCTGGACACGAAGGATGTATCGAACTTTCCGCTGATGAACTCGGGTTCCGACATCACCCGGAGCTGAAAGGGGATCGTCGTCGGAATGCCCTCGATGAGCGTCTCGCCAAGCGCCCGCCGCATGCGCGACAGGGCCTGTCCGCGGTCATCCCCCCAGGTGATGATCTTGGCGATCAGGGAATCGTACGTGGGCGGAATGCTGTACCCGGCGTAGATGTGGCTGTCGACGCGCACACCCGGCCCTCCGGGAAAATGGAGGTACTCCACGCGGCCCGGAGACGGCCGGAAGTCCTTGTCCGGATCTTCGGCGTTGATCCTGCACTCGATGGAGTGCCCCTTGAGATGCAGGTCGCCCTGCGTGTAGCCGAGCGGCTCCCCCGCGGCCACACGGATCTGCTCCTTGACCAGGTCCAGGCCGGAGACGACTTCGCTGACCGGGTGTTCCACCTGAATCCGCGTGTTCATTTCCATGAAATAAAAAGAGCCGTCCTCGTCGAGGAGGAACTCCATGGTTCCCGCGCCGCGATAGTTGATGGCCCTGGCGCCCTTGAGCGCGGCTTCTCCCATCCGGGACCGCAACTCCTCGTTCACCGCCGGGGAGGGCGATTCCTCCACGAGCTTCTGGTGACGACGCTGGACGGAGCAGTCCCTCTCGAAGACATGAACGCAGTTTCCGTGGAGGTCGCCCATGAGCTGGATCTCCACATGCCGGGGACGGCGCAGATAGCGTTCCATGTACACCTCGCCGTTTCCGAACGCCGACTGGGCCTCGGCCTGGGCCATGGAAAACTTGTCCTTCAGCTCGCCCGCGGATTCCACGACGCGCATGCCGCGCCCTCCCCCGCCCGCCAGCGCTTTCACGATCAGGGGGTATCCGGTGATCTCCGCCGCCGCGACGGCGGCTTCGTAGGTTCGCACCGGGCCATCGCTGCCCGGAACGATCGGCACGCCGGCCTCGTCCATGGCCTGGCGGGCGGCCGCCTTGTCCCCCATCCTGCGTATCTGCTCGGACGTCGGGCCGATGAACGTCAACTGGCAGGACTCGCAGACTTCGGCGAACGACGGGTTCTCGGACAGGAATCCGTAGCCGGGATGGATGGCCTCGGCAGCCGTGATCTCCGCCGCACTGATGATCCGGGGAATGTTGAGATAGCTCTCGCGCGAGGGAGCGCCGCCGATACAGATGGCCTCGTTCGCCAGGCGAACGTGAATCGAGTCCCGATCGATCTCGCTGTACACGGCAACCGTTTCGATTCCCAGATCACGGCAGGCGCGAATGACCCGGAGCGCGATCTCTCCGCGGTTTGCTATCAGTATCTTCTTGAACATCGTGCTTCCCCCGGAACGAGAACGCCGGATCGGAATCCCGACCCGGCGGACATTCTAGTTGATGATACGTTCGATGTTAAGCCGGTGACCGGCCTCCGTTCAGCGCAGTGCTTCGCCCTCGAACTGCTCCCAGGTCTTGTCGGAAGCCGCGTGAATGCCGCGGGCCCGGAGGTCGAACTCGGCGGGGTTCGAGCTGTAGCGGATGGCATCCTCGTAGCTGATCTGCTCCTTCTTGTAGAGCGACATCAGCGCCTGGTCGAACGTCTGCATCCCGTACTGGTTGACGCCTTCCTGGATCGCCTTGTAGATCCCGGAGGTCTTCTTGGAATCCATGATGTATTCCTTGATCGTGGCCGTGTTCATCATGATCTCGACCGCCGGGACACGGCCCGAGCCCTCCTTGCGGGGTATGAGCCGCTGGGACACGACCGCGAGAAGATTCGACGCGAGCAGGTAGCGGACTTCTTCATGCTCGTGCAGCGGGAAAAAGGAGATGATCCGGTTGATCGTCTGCGATGCATCGGGCGTGTGGAGACTGGCCACGACGAGGTGGCCCGTGTCGGCGGCCATGACCGCAACGCGCATCGTCTCGATGTCGCGGATTTCCCCGATGATGATGATGTCCGGATCCTGGCGGAGAATGTATTTCAACCCGTCGTGAAACGAAGCCGTGTCGAGACCGACCTCGCGCTGGCTGATGAGGCTCTTGTCGTCGCGGTGCAGAAACTCGATCGGATCCTCGACGGTGATGATGTTCTTCTGGGTCGTCCGGTTCACGTGCTGAACCATAGAGGCCATCGATGTCGACTTGCCGGTGCCGACCGTGCCGGTGACGAGAATCATCCCCCGGCTCTTCAGAATCAGGTCGCCCAGGGTGGCGGGAAGGCACAGTTCCTCGAGGCTGGGCACGCCGAACGGAACCTGGCGAAGCGCCATGGCGATCGTGCCGCGCTGCTGGTAGAAGTTCGACCGGAAGCGGGACAGCCCTGGAATGGAAAACGCGAAATCGATCTCGCGCGAGTCCTCGAAGTGCTTTCTCTGCTTCGGAGTGAGGATCTGCTCCATGACCGTCTCGATGTCCTTCTGGCTCGGGATCGGTTCATCCAGCGGGATCAGGCGGCCGTCCACGCGAATGGTAGCGGCGGTTCCGGCCTTTATGTGAAGGTCGGACGCCCTTTCTTCGATCATCCGTTCGAGGATCCGCTTGATATTCACAGTTCACTCCTTCCGGAACGCGGTTCCGGTGTCAGGACTCGTCGACCAGGAGAAGGACCTGCCCGAACTCGACGGGCTGGCCGTTCGCCGCGACAACCTTAACGACCTTGCCCCGGATTTCGGCCTGGATCTCGTTCATGAGTTTCATGGCCTCGATGATGCAGATCGTTTGACCGACTTCGATCACATCTCCAGGTTCCACATAGGGATCCGCATCGGGTGCCGGGGTCCGGTAGAACGTGCCGACCATCGGTGACTTGACGGGGGTCAGTCCGTCGGTGCTCTCGGCTGCCTTCGGTTCCGGCCGGGGGGTGCCCCCGGCGGGTGCCTCAACGGTGTGCTTCTCCGGAGGCGGCGCCGAAGCGGCAAATGTGACCGTTCCGTTTCCGGCTCCATGAGAATTCTTGGAAATCCGAATGCGACCCCACCACTTCCACACGTCCAGCTCGCCGATCTCACTCTCCTCCACGAGCTTTACTAGTTTTCGGACCTCTTCGATTCGCATCCAGTCCTCATTTTCGGAATTTTCGGGATGTCACGCACGCAGGTTGGAATTCGGCGTCGGGTCGAGTCCGTGCCCCGCGCCGACCCGCCGGATGATCCTGGGAGCCTGGATCAACCTAAGTGCATCCGGCACAACATCTTTTCACGCCAGAATTTCGCCGATGGCGGTTCGAATCAGTGCGGGTTCAACAGGCCGCGCCAAACTAGCAGAGCCGATCCCGCGTGTCAACACGAACCGGACATCCGAGCCTTGTATCTTCTTGTCATTATTGATCTTGGCCATGACGTCCTCCGCAGTGACCCCTGCGAGTTTCCGCGGAAGCCCGATCCTGTTCAGTACTTCATCCTGCCTCTGCTTGTCGGACGGGGTCATGCAACCCAGGTGGACGGCTATGGCCGCCGCAGCCCTCATTCCAAGCGCAACGGCTTCGCCGTGCCGGAGGCGCCCTCCGGCCGCGGCTTCGACAGCGTGCCCCACCGTGTGGCCATAGTTCAGCACGGCGCGAATTCCGGATTCCCGCTCGTCGACCGCAACGATGCGGGCCTTGATCCTGCAGCAGTCCGCGACAAGTCCGGGCAGCAGCACGGGATCCCTCCGGAGGATTCTTTCGGTGTGGCGCTCGATCCGGCGCAGGAGGGAAGCATCGGCGATCATGGCGCACTTGACGACTTCGGCGAGCGCACTTCTGATCTCACGGTCCGGCAGCGTTTCCAGGCAATCCGTATCGGAGATGACGAGACGGGGCTGGTGAAAGGCGCCGACCTGATTCTTCACCCCGCCCAGGTTCACCCCGACTTTTCCGCCGACGGAACTGTCCACCTGCGACAGGAGAGTTGTCGGGATCATGACAAGCTCGAGCCCACGCAGCCATGTGGAGGCCACGAAACCGGCGAGGTCGCCGACGACCCCCCCGCCGAACGCAACGATGAAATCGTGCCGCGTCAGTCGGAATTCAAGGCATGCGGAATACAGTTTCTCGGCATGCTTCAGGGACTTCGTCCGCTCGCCGGGTGGAAGCACAACCACTCGGTTGTCGAACCGGCGGTCGAGCGATTTTCGAAGGGCGCCGCCATGGAGGCGATCGGCGTTCCGGTCCGCGACGACCAGCAGGCGGGCAGTGGGCGCCACCCGTGCAATCCGGACATCGGCATCGGCCAGAAGGCCCGGACCGATCTCGATCCGATAGGCACGGCCGGGGAGGTTCACCCGCAGGGTCCTTGCGGTTTTTGCGGTCAGGGGCGCTTCTTCTTGCCGACCCCGGTGGTGGACTCGCCGGCCCGCCCATTGGCGGGCACGAGGTCCGGGGCATCTTCGGGCCAGAGCCGTTCCGCCGGAAGCGACGGGTCGAGTTCGCGCGGAAGCCAGGCGTAGCTGTTCGGGGCTCGTCCGATGACCACTTCCACAAGGCGGAGTTGCTCGTTCCCCCGCTTGATCTGACACCCCACAAGCGAGCCGGGCCGGGTTGCGGTGACCAGGAACGTGAGGTCATCCCCGATGGACAGATTGCGGCCGGAGTACTGAAGGATCACATCTCCGACCTGGATTCCCGCCACCGAAGCCGGACCGCCGCGAAGAATGTCCCGAACCACGACTCCCCCCCTGGAGGAGGCCTGCTCATCCTTCTGGACGATGATCCCCAGGAAACCACGGTCCACCCGTCCCCGCTCCTTCAGCTCGGCGGCAATGTCCAGGACCTTCTCGATGGGAACCGCGAAGAAAGCGTCGTTGTGCGGCGACGCGGCCACCCGATTCTGGAAAATGTATCCGGAAATCCCTGGAGGAGACGAGGGTCGACCACCGGTCACGGATTCGTCGTAGACGCCGGACACCATGCCGATCACGCGCCCCTCGGCATTGACGACCGCGGATCCGCTGTTGACTCCCTTGGCCGGGGCGCTGACCTGGAGCATTTCAACCTCGGAGTAACCCCAGACGAGCCCACGATCCAGAACGATCGTACCGAAGGAGCAGAGGGGCGAAGCGACCGGATAACTGCCCACCACGACAACCCGGGCGCCGGGCGGGGCCAGGCTGGAGTCTCCCAGCCTCGCCGCAGGCATCCCCTTGGCCTGGCAGGAAATGAGGGCAATGTTGGTGCGCCTGTCTATTCCGACGAGTCCGGCTTTTCGCGTCTCGCCGGACGGGGTTCGCACCATGATCGTGGTTGCGCCGTCGACGATCGACGCGGTCGTTGCGATGCAGCCGTCCTCGCTGATCGCAATCCCCGAACCGATTCTTCGCGGGGGGAGTTTTCCGGATTGGGATCTGCCCATGCCCGCCCCGCGATCCTGCTCCACCAGTGCCTCGATGCTGACGACCGAAGTTCGAGCCCTGCCCACGACATCCAGAATTTCGCGCTCGAAATTGTCGATGCCCGTTCCGGCCGACTGCCCGCGGGCCTGTTCCGGAACAAGAGAGACGAGATGCACGGCCAGACCCAGAACAATCCCGACAACGCCGGGAGTTCGGATCATTTGAGGCAGGAAGGGCATATGCTAGAACGCCACGTAAACGGGACCATTCTCATAACCGACCGGAGCCACGACCCGGGCATTCCCCTCGCCGGAACCGGGACGGACGACCATCCTGTCGAGGACAAAGCTTTCCTCGTTCAGGGCGTCAACGACCTCGTCAGGCAGATCGGGAAGCCGATCCTTCAGAGTAACCACGCTCCGGTCCTCACGGACGGCCATCTGGGAACCAGGCCCCTGATTCGTTCCCTGCAGCGCAAGGAAGGATACTGCCACGAGAACCGCCGCCGCCGCCGCAAGACCCAGCCGTGGAAACCATCCTCCCGAAAGGCGCTCATCGCTCCGCTCCACCGGAAACTCAAGAGGCGCCGGAGCTGAACCGGCCGCCCGGATCCGTGCCAGGACACGGTCTTCGAATCCCGGGGTCGGGTCGATCGGAGAAATCGTCCGGACCAGGTCACTGGTGACCTTGAAAACCTCGAATTCACTGCGGCACCCGGGGCAGTCGGCAAGGTGATTATTGAAGTCGGAAAACTCGCGCGCGCTGGCCTCTTCCTCGAGAATGAGCGAAAAGATGTCCTGCACATTGTTGCAATTCATCATGCACCTGTCCTCACATGGGGTTTCAACTTTTCCTTCAGCATGAGCCTGGCCCGGTTGATCCTGGAACGCACGGTTCCCCCGGGAATCTGCAGAATGTCGCCGATCTCCTCATAGGACAGGCCTTCGATATCGCGCAGAATCAGGGCCATCCGGTATCTTTCGGGCAGCTTCTCGATGGCCTTGGTCACAAGCCCGCCAAGTTGATCGCGCTCGAGGCGACGGTCCGTTCCGGGCTTGTTATCCTTCAGGAAAAAACCGGATGAGCCCGCAATTTCCTGAAGTCCTTCCAGGCTCAGCACGTTTCTGAGCCTCGCTTTCCTTCTGATCTCATTCTTCGCAAGGTTCACGGCAATCGTGAATATCCAGGTTGAAAACTTGCCGCTCTTCCGATACCTCTCGCGATGCAGAAAGACCCTGACGAAGACTTCCTGCGCCAGATCCTCGGCTCGCTGGTGATCCCGGATGAACCGGTAGACGAGGTTGATTATCCTCGTCTTGTAACGTCTGACCAACTCCTTGAATGCGGGCTCGGAGCCGTCGACGCAATGGTCCATCAGGTCCTCATCGGACACCTGATCGAATTTGACCCCTGGGGTCTTTTCAGGCACCGACGCCACCTCTGGTCATCCTCCCAAGCGTAAACACATGTTCTTTCCCCAAGTTCCAGTCGCGGTGGTTCCCTCGTATCCAGCGAACCACCCGACGCGGCGCAGCGGCGCCGGGACACGGTTGTGGGTTGTCCCGGAGCGATCTATCCAGCATAATAGACTCAACGGCAAGGTTTTACAACGTAGCAGCGCGCGTCGAAGCACCGACGCCGCGCGACTATACTGAATCATGCCTGAGCAGAAAAGCCGTGAATCCATTCAACCGGGGCTGGAATAAGTCCGAACCCGCAGGAAAATCGGATGTTCCTTATCCGAAACCGATTTCTTCCGGTGTGAGTTCAGCTCCGCCCTTATCAGCACCTTTTCCCAGGAAAGGCGGGACTTCCCATGCGAGTGTGGAGCGACCCCAGAACGCGCACGCTGGCCGGCGTGCTGCTGATCGCTTCGGCGGCCGCGCTCGGTGGATGCTACACCGTTCTGAAGCACCCACCGACAGCCGAGGTCGCTGACGGAGGGGAACGACGACGGGACTGCTTTGACTGCCACCAGGACCAGGGTTTTGCCCAGGCCATTGACCCGCTCTACGCTCCCGCGTTCGACTACTACAATGACAATTACTATCCGTACTATGCCTACCCTTGGTGGTACCGGCAGTTCTGGTACTACGGCGACTCGGGCGGCAGCGGCGGTGGCGGCGGCAGCTACTCCGGAGGCGCCGGGAATCGAAACGACGATGTCCGCCATGTCTGGGGCCGCGGAATCTCGACGGCCCCGACTCCTCCTCCTGTCTACACATCTCCCGGACCGGGTCCCTCCGGACCGGGGTCCTCCTCGAACCCACCCGGCGGCACACCGGACACTCCCGGTCAGCAGCCAGGACGAACAATGAAGAAGGGGAGCGAACAGCAGAGCCAGGACAAGAAAGACCCTGATGAAGACAGCGGGAAGAAAGAGGACTCGACGAAGAAGAGTCGTTCCGGCAAGGACGGCTGATCGGTGCCCATCCCTCGAAACGAAATTGAAATACACCATCAAGCTGGAGGCAGGAGCAGTATGCAGCGTCACAGGTGTTTCCCGGGGCTCCTCGCCCTCGCGGCATTCTTTCAGGCGGTAACGCCCGCGGCTGCACCCGCCCAGGAGGGCGTCGTGCTTCCGGAACTCCCCTTTGTTTCAAGAATGGGGATCGGCGCCCGCTCCGCAGGGATGGGTTTTGCCTACGGAGCCGTTGCCGAGGATGGATCCAGTCTTTTCTATAATCCGGCCGGACTGGCACAGATCAGGCGCATCGAGATATCCGGCGGACTGGTGCACGACTCCCAGGACCGGGAAGTAACGTTCGATACGGCCACCGATGGATTTGCGGGCACGGGAACAACGTCCAGCGGAGCAAAATCCCGTGCGACGCAGGTAAGCCATCTGAGTCTCGCCTATCCCTTTCCAACGTATCGTGGATCCCTGGTCATGGGTCTGGCCTATCAGCGAGTTGCCCCGCTCAAGAGTGATTATTATCGCGAAGGTTCCCTCAGGCGCGCGAACTCATCGCAGTTCGGCATCCACGAGACCGAGTCGTTCACCGAGAACGGCTCGGTGAACTTCTGGACCGCCGGACTCGCCGGCGATGTTTCTCCCCACATTTCGCTGGGAGCCAGCCTGACCTACATCCAGGGCAACACCCTCCAGGACTTCGAGATCGGGCGCCTGCGGGGATCGGGCTCAGGACCGTTTGACGTCGAGGGATCCGATGAAGTGTTTCTTTCCAGCGAAATCCGAGACGCTGACTTGACGGGCTTTACCGGTTCGATCGGGGCCCTGGCCAGAGCTTCGGACAGGGTTCGTGTCGCCCTGACCGTGGATCTCCCCCAGCGCTACGAGTTCAATGGAGTCGCCTCGACGCGCTTCGAGGACCAGGAAAAGATCGACAACGCCAACACATTTTTCCAGGATGTGATCACTCTTCCGATCAGCCTGCTGGCTTCCCTGGCGATTACTCCCCGCAATTTTCTGCTTGCTGCGGACTTTCGGGTGACGGACTGGACGCAGATCGACTTCGAAGGAACCGTCCAGAAGGACCGGGAGAACGCGTATCGAGGAACACTCGACGTTCATCTCGGCGCCGAGTACCAGCTTCCGGTCCACCCGACCCGCCTGCGGGTCGGATTTTCCAGTCAGCCGCTTCCCTATCGCCTGCAGGCAGCCGACATCGACTTCACATTCGTCCCCGACGACGGCAATGCGAACACCACGGATGACGCATCCTTTTTCACCAGGGACTACCCCGATGCCGACATCACCACGGACCGTTCGTTCATCACCCTCGGAGCGGGAACTCTTGTGGATGAAACGGTCACGCTCGATCTGGCCTACATCCACGGAACGTACGAGCGCAGCGGTGGAAACATTTCCGAAAAGTGGACCACCAACCGCATTGTCGGGACGGCCACTTTCAGGTTCTAGATTCCGGGCGTCCGGATGTCACCGCGCCGTCATCCGGACGCAATCTCGCGCTTCCGTGATCAGAGGATATTCAGGTCGTCGAGGGCATTCTTTGCGGCGGCCTGCTCCGCCTTCTTCTTGTTCGATCCCGAACCTTCTCCGAGCTTTTTGCCCCTGACGCTGACGTCGACCGTGAATTGCTTCTTGTGGTCCGGTCCGGACTGGGCGGAAATCCTGTAACGCGGGTAGGTCTTGAACTCCGACTGCACGTATTCCTGCAGCAGGCTCTTGTAGTTCGTGAATTCCCGGTTTCCCAGGATATGGTCGGCTCGAAACAACAGCCTGCGCGCCAGAAACTCCCGGGCGGCCGGCAACCCCTGATCCAGGTAGATGCCTCCGACGACGGCTTCGAAGGCATCCGCAAGGATGGATGCCCGGTGACGCCCTCCGGAATCGCCCTCGGCTTCGGAAAGAAGCAGGTAGCGGCCGAGATCCATTTCGCGGGCCTGAGTGGACAGAATGTTGCGACTGACCAGCAGGGACTTCATCTTGGTCAGTTCGCCTTCCTGCAGATCGCGATAACGCGAATACAGGTATTCATTGACGATCAGCTCAAGAACCGAATCCCCGAGAAATTCCATTCTCTCGTTGGAGGTCCGGAGGTCGGAACCGTTGGCGCCAAGATAGGACCGATGGGTGAGTGCCTGGCGCAGCAGAGCCCGGTCGTTGAATTGCACGCCGACTTCGCGTTCGAACTCGACGAGATTCTCGACGCTTTTCTCTTCAGGCGATGTCCTGGGCCTGCCGAACAGGCGGCGCCACCAGCGTTCCAGAAGCATGTTCTCACGACGCTGTCGGCCGGCCTCCCGGGCAGCTGGATGGAAACTCTAGCCCAGGGAGCGAATGGCCAGCGATACGTTGTGCCCGCCGAAGCCGAAGGAATTGGACAAAGCGACCCTGACCCTGGCCTCGCGGGCTTCGTTTGGCACGCAGTCAAGATCGCATTCCGGGTCGGGGTGCTCATAGTTGATCGTCGGCGGAAGAATCCCGCGCGAGGCGGCAAGAACACTTGCCACCATTTCCACACCGCCGGCTGCGCCAAGCAGGTGGCCGGTCATGGACTTCGTTGAAGCGAGCACGAGCTTTCTCGCATGATCTCCGAAGACGGTCTTCACGGCCGCCGTTTCCAGCTTGTCGTTCAGGTCCGTCGATGTTCCGTGCGCGTTGATGTAGTCCACCTCATCGATCCGAGCTCCCGCATCGGCAAGGGCCATTGCCATGGCTCGTCCGGCACCCTCCCCGTTCGGAGCGGGAGCCGTGACATGGAATGCATCGGAGGTCGTTCCGTACCCGATCATCTCGGCGAGGATCGGCGCGCCGCGTTTCCGGGCATGTTCCATCTCCTCGAGAATGACGATTCCGGCGCCTTCCCCCATGACGAAACCGTCGCGATCCCGCTCGAAGGGGCGGGAGGCGTGTTCCGCATCGTCGTTCCGCGTGGACATGGCCTTCATTGCGCAGAATCCGGCCATGGTCATCGGCGTGATCGTTGCCTCCGACCCGCCGGTCATCATGAAGTCCGCCTGGCCGAAGCGAATGGCCTGGAAAGCCTCGCCGATGGCATGCGCTCCCGAGGCACAGGCCGACACCGTGGTGGTGTTGGGCCCCTTGAGACCGAACATGATGGAAACCTGGCCCGAGGCCATGTTCGCGATCATCATCGGAATGAAGAACGGACTGACCCGTGACGGGCCCTTTTCGAGCATCACCGCAGTCTGTTCCTCGAACGTTTCGATCCCGCCGATGCCGGTCCCGATGATGACACCGAATCGGTTCAGGTCCACCTTGCCCATGTCCAGCCCCGAGCCCGTAAGGGCCTGGCGGGAGGCAGCGATGGCATACTGAACGTAGAGATCCGTGCGACGGACCTCCTTCTTTTCCATGTACTGGGTCGGATCGAAATCCTTGACTTCGCCGGCGATCCGCGTCCGAAAGTCCGTGGCATCGAACCGGGTTACCTTGCCGATGCCGCTGCGCCCTTCGCACAGATTCGCCCAGAAGGTCGGCACATCATTGCCGACGGGCGAAATAATGCCGAGTCCGGTCACGGCGACTCTTCTTTGTGTCATCTTGAGGATCCTGTTTGTTTCGGGATTCAGTGCTTCAATCAAACACGACCCGATCCGCCTCGACAGGTTTGTCCGTCGAGGAGCGGATCGCGGCGTCGTGTTTTACTTCGCGTGTTCCTTGAGATAGTTCACCGCGTCACCCACGGTGACCATCTTTTCCGCATCCTCGTCCGGGATTTCAACTCCGAACTCCTCCTCCAGGGCCATGATCAACTCGACGGTATCGAGAGAATCCGCACCCAGGTCGTCGATGAAGCGCGCCTCCGCCTTGACCTGCTCCGCGGAAACTCCGAGCTGCTCGACGATGATCTCCTTAACCTTGTCCTCACTGAAAGCCATGTGCCGAACCTCCTCTATTCCTGTCATTGTGTACGATAAAAACCCTGTTATCAAATCGTTGCGTCGGCGTGCGCCGGAGCTCCACACCGTTTTCCGCCCCCGGGCGAGAATCCTCAGGCCATGACCATTCCCCCGTCAACATTCAGGACCTGTCCGGTTATGTAGCCTGCGTCCGGTGATACCAGAAACGCTACAACCCTGGACACCTCCTGCACCGTTCCGAAACGCGCCAGCGGAATGCTCTTGAGCATTCCCTCCTTGACCGCTTCCGGCAGTCCATCGGTCATGGACGTCTGGATGAATCCGGGCGCTATCGCGTTGACGAGAATATTGCGGCCCGCGAGTTCCCTGGCCACCGACCTTGTGAAACCGATCAATCCTGCCTTGGAGGCCGCGTAGTTGGCCTGTCCGGCATTTCCCATGACTCCGACGATTGAGGAAATGTTGACGATTCTCCCGAAACGCCGCTTGACCATGCCTCTCGAGAGCGCCCTGGTCAGAAGAAACGCCCCCTTGAGATTCACGGCGAGAACCCTGTCCCAGTCCTCTTCCTTCATCCTGAGGAGGAGGTTGTCCCGGGTCAGGCCTGCATTATTGACGAGGATATCGATGGCATCAAACTCTTTCGCAAGTTCCGCGAGAGCCGTTTCGACTTCACCCTGGTTTCCAAGGTCAAAGGAGAGGGCTCTGGATCGTCTCCCCATCGCACGAATTTCGGCGGCCACACGCTCGGAAAGTCCACCCCCCGAATCAGTTACGACGACATCCGCTCCCATTCGGGCAAGGTCCATTGCCACGGCCTCGCCAATGCTGCGTGAAGCCCCGGTGACGAGAGCCGTCTTTCCCATCAGGATTTCGGACTGAATCATGAGTCCTCCTTCGGGCCGGAGAGGACCTCAAGAAAGGCCCTCACGCCGTCTGAATCGTCCACGGTCTCGACGGTCCAGTCCCGTTCAATGGATCTGGCCAGGCCGCGGAGCACCTTGCCGGGGCCGATTTCGACGAAATCGGCCCCGTGGTCCCGACCCAGATTCCGCATGACATCCTCCCACCGCACGGCACCGGTCAGCTGTCGGACAAGGGATACCCTGATGTCGTCGGGCTCGGTAACGGATCGTCCCGATACGTTGGCAACGACGGGGATCCGGGCGCGATCAACGGATACCCCCGACAGAAAATCGCGAAGTCCGAATGCCGCCGGTTCCATGAGCGGCGAGTGAAAGGCTCCGCTGACCGGAAGGGGGACGGCCTTTCGGGCGCCGGAAGCCAGCGCGAGTTCCATGGCCTTTCCGACACCGTCGACCTCGCCGGAGATCACGATCTGCCCGGGCGAATTGAGGTTTGCCGGAACAACGACTCCGTTCGAGGAGGCTTCGAGACAGATCCGGGCCACGTCGGTTTCCGACAGTCCAAGGATCGCGGCCATGGTTCCGGGGCGCGTGCGCCCGGCCTCCAGCATCAGTTCACCGCGCCGTCGGACCAGCCGGACCGCGGCTTCCACGCTCAGCGAGCCGGCGGCGGCATAGGCCGTGTACTCACCGAGTGAATGACCGGCCGCGGCGACGGGCGTGAATCCCCCCTCTTTCAGGCACTCCAGGGCCGCAAGACTGTGGGTGAGGATCGCCGGCTGGGCGTTGTGAGTTTGAACCAGTTCCTCGAGCGGGCCCTCGAACATGATCTTCGAAAGTTCGAAACCGAGCGCCGCGTCCGCGCGTTCGATCACGGCACGGGCCGTTGGAAGCGCCTCGTACAGGGACCGCCCCATGCCGACGTAGTGCGAACCCTGGCCGGGAAACAGCGCGGTGAACGTGCGCTTCGCGGCTACCACCGGGTAACCGCCGCGCCCCAGGTGAGACCTCCGCCAAAGGCCACCATGACGATGTTCGCTCCCGAGCGGACCAGGCCGGCGCGCACCGCCTCATCCAGGGCAATGGGGATCGAGGCGGATGATGTGTTTCCGTACTTCTGGATATTCACGAAGACCTTTTCCTGGGAAATGCTCAGCCGCCGCGCGACCGCATCGATCATCCGCAGGTTGGCCTGGTGCGGAATCAGCAGATCGACGTCCTCCAGGCGGATCCCCGCGCGTGAAAGGGCCTCCAGGGCAATCTGTTCCATGCCGCGGACCGCGATCTTGAAAACCTCGTTCCCGGTCATGGTCAGGTGGTGGAGCCTCTTTTCCACGGACTCGTGCGATGCGGGTATGCGGGACCCGCCCGCCGGCATGCAGAGGAGGTCGCCCATGTCGCCGTCGGATCCGGTCGCCACGGAGAGAACGCCCCTGTCCGGACTGTCGGACGGCTTGAGGATGACCGCGCCGGCCCCGTCGCCAAAGAGAACGCAGGTGGAACGGTCGGTGTAGTCGACGATCCGGGACAACACTTCGACTCCAACCACCAGAACCCTCTTGTGACCGCCTGAACGGATCATCGCGCGTGCGACATCCAGGGCATAGATGAAGCCTGAGCAGGCCGCGGAGATGTCGAACGCCGCCGCGTTTCGGGCGCCGAGTCGGGACTGCAGCGTGCAGGCGCAGGAAGGGAAGAGCCGGTCGGGCGTGACTGTGCCGACAACGATCAGGTCCAGTTCCTCCGCGGTCATCTCCGCCGAAGTCAGTGCCCTCGTGGCAGCCTCCCAGGCGATGTCCGAGGCCGCCATGGATGGCTCGGCGATCCTGCGCTCCTTGATCCCGGTCCGCGTGGTGATCCAGTCGTCGCTGGTGTCGACCATGCGCTCCAGGTCCTCATTGGTCAGTCGCCGGGGAGGAGCGTAGGAGCCGGTGCCGGCAACGTAGCAGGAAAGGTCAGCCGACATTCTGCTCCCTTTCTCCGCAGAGCAGCGTCCTGATCTCTTCGTTCAGCCCGTGGTCCACGAAACGCGCCCCCATCTTGATTCCGTTCATGACGGCCCTGGGCGATGATCGCCCATGGCCGATAATGCACACCCCGTTGACCCCAAGAAGGGGTGCCCCTCCGTACTCTTCATAGTCCAGCCGTCTCTTCAAGCCATTGAGCGTTGGAACGAGAAACAGCGCACCGAGCCGGGCCAGGGGTCGAGTCCTGACCTCACGCCGGAAAATCCCGCCAACCCAGCCGTACACGCTTTCCACGAACTTGAGAACGACGTTTCCGGTAAACCCGTCGGTGACAACGACGTCCGCGGCTCCGCCGAAAATATCACGACCTTCCACGTTCCCGACAAACTTCAGGGCGGAACGGGCCAGCAGTTCGTGGGACTCGCGCGCCAGTTCGTTTCCCTTCGAAGACTCCTCGCCGATGTTCAGCAACCCGACCCGGGGTTCGGCGATTCCCATGATGTGGCGCGCGTAGATGTCGCCCATGACCCCGAACTGCCTCAGGTGCACCGGCTTGCAGTCCGCCGTGGCGCCGACATCGAGCATCACGCAGACACCCAGCGGGGTATCCGCAGGCACCAGCGTCGCCAGTGCCGGTCGATGAACGCCGGGAATGCGCCCGACCCCCAGCAGCGCCGCGGCAACCGTGGCTCCCGTATGCCCGGCGCTGAAGAAAGCGTCCGCTTCCCCCTCCTTCATCAGTTTCATGCCCACCGCGAGCGACGAATCGCGCTTGCGACGAACAGACTGTGCACCCTCTTCGCCCATGGCGACGGACTCGGCGGCATGACGAATCTCAAGCCGCGAAGCGAACGCCCCGCCGGGATCCAGCCCCGCGATTTCGGTCCGAAGCACGGCATCGTCTCCGACCAGAAGCACGGAGATCCGTTCGTCCGTTTCGCGGAGAGCATCGAGCGCCCCGCGAATCACGACACCGGGCCCCTGGTCGCCGCCCATGGCATCGACCCCGACCCGGATGCGACCGACTGTTCCTGCCATCCTGTCCGATCCCGCTCAACCCGGATTGAACGATCCTTGACCCGGAAAACCTGCCGGTCAGGCTTCCCGCGGAGCGATCACTTCCTCGCCGTTGTAGTAGCCGCAGTTCTGGCAGATCCTGTGGGGCAGCTTGGGCTGACTGCAGTGCGAACAGGTGGACAAACCCTGACGCTTGAGCTTCCAGTGAGTCCGCCGCTTGGCACCGCGCGTGTGTGAATGCCTTCTTTTCGGTAACGCCATTTTTCTCCTCGTCTTTCGCTATCGTTCATTCCGTCTTCGCGAACTAGTCATTTCTTTTCTTGAGTTGTTCCAGTGCCGCCCAGCGGGGGTTCGTCTTCTCCGCCGTGCATCGGCACGCCTCCAGATTCAGGTCCGCCCCACACGCGGCGCAGAGCCCCTTGCACTCGGCCTTGCAGAGCGGATTCATGGGCTCGGACAGGATGATCGACTCCCGAACCGCCGTCGTGATATCCACTTGAGTCCCGTCATGGTAGACCAGGTAGCCATCCTGTTCCAGTTCCCGGGACGACTTTTCGTCGTCGGCCCCGGCCCGATCGCTGAGGACAAAGACCTCCACCGCCAGGCTGTCCGAAAACCGGCCGGCACAGCGTCCGCAGGTGCGCTCAACGGTGGCCTGGGCGTCGGCACGGATCGTGACCATGTCGCCGAAGTAGTCCAGGTATCCATGGATCTCCAGCGGCGTCGTGGGCGTGAACCAGTCTTCCATTTCCAGCCGGGACAGGTCGGCGGAAAGACTCACCGGGTTCCGTCCGACCTCGAGACCGACCAGCGAAACGATCAACCGCTCCTGATCGTGATCCTTGCGCATGACAACCCGCCTCCCGTCCGTCCCTCAGGAAGCGTTCGGGAAAAAGAAGGGGATCTCGATGGCCACGGACTCGGGCGAATCGGATCCATGCACGGAATTCGTCTGGATATCGACGGCGAACTCCGCACGAATTGTTCCCGGGGCCGCGTTCTTCGGATTCGTGGCACCCATCAGTTCACGAAGCCTGGAAATGGCCGACTCCGCCTGCAGCACGCAGACGACGACCGGTCCTGAGGACATGTAGCCGACAAGATCATCGAGGAATGGTTTCCCCTCGTGAACGTGGTAGAACGCCCGTGCTCTTTCCGGAGTCAGGCGAACCATTTCCATGCGAACAATGCCGAAACCGGCGCCCTCGACCTTGGCCAGTATCTTGCCGACGAGCTTTCGCTCGACGGCGTCCGGCTTCAGGATCATCAGTGTCTTTTCCATGTCCTGCTTGAACCTCTTTCCCGTTCCTGTGCGGCGAACCGCGTCGATTAGCGTCCCAGAGCCTTCTTCATGAGGGCCGGGATTTCCGATGGAATCTTTGCCACGGGCACACCGGCATCGCCGAGGGCCTTGATCTTTTCCGCGGCCGTGCCGGAACCGCCGGAGATGATGGCTCCGGCATGCCCCATGCGCTTGCCGGGAGGCGCCGTCTGGCCGGCGATGAAACCGACCACGGGTTTCTTCATGTTTGCGGAAATGTACCGGGCGGCCGCTTCCTCGTCGGTTCCGCCGATCTCGCCGATCATCACGATTCCCTTCGTTTCCGGGTCCGCTTCGAAGGCGGCCAGCGCGTCGATGAAATTCGTCCCGATGATCGGATCACCGCCGATTCCGATGCAGGTGGTCTGGCCGAGACCGGCCCGCGTGAGAGCGTCCACGGCCTCATAGGTCAGGGTGCCGCTCCGGGACACGACGCCGACGGGCCCTTCCGTGCAGATGCGCCCCGGAAGAATTCCGACCTTGGATTTCCCCGGCGAAATGAGCCCGGGACAATTCGGGCCGATCAGACGCGCTCCGCGCGCCTTCACATAGGGCGCCGCTTCCACCATGTCCAGGGCAGGCAGCCCTTCGGTGATGCAGACGATGAGCTTGATCCCGGCATCGGCGGCCTCGTAGACGGCATCCACCGCGAAGGCAGCCGGCACATAGATGACCGACGTGTCGGCACCGGTATCCTGGACCGCCTTGAGAACCGTGTCGTAAACCGGCACGTCGTGAACCTTGTCTCCACCCTTGCCCGGAGTGACTCCGGCCAGGACCTTTGTTCCGTAGTCGATCATCCCGCGCGTGTGAAACGCGCCGTCACGCCCGGTTATGCCCTGCACGATCACGCGCGTCTTCTCGTTGATGAAAATGCTCACGAACGGGCCCCCTTCCCCGCCTCGGCAATGACCAGCTTGGCGGCTTCGTCCATGGTTGCCGCGGGCAGCACGCCGGAGGCCTTCTTGAGAATCTCGCGCCCCGCCTCTTCGTTGGTACCGGTCAGGCGAACCACGAGGGGAACGCGGATCGGATTCTTGGTCAGCGCCTCGACGATTCCGTTGGCCACGTCGTCGCAGCGGGTGATCCCGCCGAAGATGTTGAACAGGATGGCCCGGACATTGGGATCGGAAGTGATGATATGCATGGCCGCGGTGACCTTGTCGGGGTTCGAGGAACCGCCAATGTCCAGGAAGTTCGCCGGCTCCGAACCGTAGTGCTTGATGATGTCCATCGTGGCCATGGCCAGACCGGCGCCGTTCACGATGCATCCGATCGAACCGTCGAGCTTGACGAACGACAACCCCATCTCGCGGGCTACCCTGTCGTGATCGCTTTCCTCGTCGCGATATGCCTCGAGATCCGGGTGGCGGAACAGCGCATTGTCGTCCAGCACCATCTTGGCGTCGATCGCCAGGACCTTGCCGTCCGGTCGTACGACGAGCGGATTGATTTCCGCCAGCGAGCAGTCGGAAACCCAGTAGGTCTTCACGAGTTTTTCCAGGATCGCGGCGATCTGCAGGGCGACCCTGGGATCCTTCTCGACCTTGAAGGCCACGGAGCGGGCCTCCCAGGAACGGAAAGAGCCGGGTCGATCGAGGTGGTGCTTGACGATGGCCTCGGGATTGGTCCTTGCCACCTCTTCGATATCGACTCCACCCGCGGCGCTGGCCATGATGACGGGTCTTCCCGCCGCCCTGTCCATGACGACCCCAAGGTAGACCTCGCGGGCAATATCCGTGGCCGGAGTGACGAGGACCTTGTGCACCGTGTAGTCCTTGATGGTCATTCCGAGTATGGCCTCGGCCCTGGCTCTTGCTTCTCCGGGATCGCCGGCCAGCTTGACGCCGCCGGCCTTCCCGCGCCCTCCGGTATGCACCTGTGCCTTGACGACCACGGCGCCTCCGAAACGGCGCGCGGCCGCCTCTGCCTCCTCCGGCTTCGTGACGACCTGTCCCTCGGGGACCGGTATTCCGAAGCGCGCGAAGACTTCCTTCGCCTGAAACTCATGAAGATTCACTGTCGCGTCCTTTCCGGGTGACTTCTTGGCGATCCATGCCGGGGCGGGGTCTACACACCCTTGCGCCGGCAGAAATCCTGCAGGATATCGTTCAGATCCGGACGACCGACTTCCGCAAGGTCATACCGCACCCGCACGTGGGGCTTGTCGATCTTCATGAGTCGGCCGAGGTCGATCGGGGTGGCGATGACGACCGCATCGCAATCCGTGGCCGCGATCGTCTTTTCCATGTCCTTGATCTGTGCGGCGCTGTATCCCATGGCCGGCAGCAGCGTTCCGATTTCAGGATAGGTCATGAATGTTTCGGCGATCTCACCGGATACCCACGGCCTCGGATCCACGATTTCCGCGGCCCCGAACTGGCGGGCCGCAACGACTCCCGCGCCGTACTTCATCCCGCCGTGCGTGAGGGTCGGCCCGTCTTCGATGACGAGGACGCGCTTTCCCCTGATGACTTCCGGATCTTCCACTGCGATCGGAGACCCGGCGTGCACGATCACGGCCCCGGGATTCAGACGCCGGGCCGACTCCATGACTTCGAGGATTCCCGCGTAGTCCGCGGTGGTTTCCTTGTTGATGACGATGACGTCGGCCATGCGGAAATTCGTTTCGCCGGGGTGGTACCGGTATTCGTGCCCGGGGCGATGCGGATCGGCCACGACGATCATGAGATCCGGCTTCACGAAGGGAAAGTCGTTGTTGCCGCCGTCCCAGAGGATGACCTGGGCTTCCTTTTCCGCCTCCGCGAGAATGGCCGCGTAATCGACGCCGGCGAAGACGGTGGTGCCCCTCTCTATGTGCGGCTCGTATTCCTCCCGCTCTTCGATCGTGCAGTCGGCGGCGGCCAGATCCTCGACACGGGCGAAGCGCTGTACGCTCTGCCGGGCAAGATCACCGTAGGGCATCGGGTGCCGGATGGCCACGGTCGACAGACCCCGCTTGCCGAGGATCTCCGCGACGCGCCGGGTTGTCTGGCTCTTTCCGGCCCCGGTGCGCACGGCGCAGACGGCGATCACGGGGACACGCGACCGGACGTACGTGGACTCCGGGCCCATCAAGGAGAAATCGCATCCCAGTGCCATGACCCGGGAAGCCATGTGCATGACGAACTCATGGGAAACGTCGCTGTAGGCGAACACCGCCTCCAGCGGGCCTTCCTCGGCGACGATGCGATCGAGATCCTTCTCGGGGCGGATGGGAATCCCCTTCGGGTAGTACTCGCCGGCAAGTGCGGCCGGATAGGTACGATCGTCGATTCCGGGAATCTGTGCGGCCGTGAAGGCGACGACTCGAACGTCGGAGCGATGTCGGAATGCGACGTTGTAGTTGTGAAAATCGCGGCCTCCGGCCCCGAGAATCACGACTTTACGCTGTTCAGGCATGGGCGAATCCTTCGGGCGTCGATGGCCGGAATCGGTCGGAACTCCGCGACTCCAGTGAATCGATGGGCTGAGGGCAAAAAAAAGACGCTCAAGGCGAGCGGTTGTTCTGCCCCAAAATTAGGGCGGAAATGTATACCCTGTAAGGGATTCTGTCAAGATGGATCCGGCCGCCCCGAACCGAGCGCCCGCAGGATGCCGGTGGTCGACTTTCCCTTAACTTCTTTCAAAACAATGACTTGGCCACCACTGGATTCGACGTGCTCTCTTCCAACGATTTCCTCGATCCGGTAGTCGCCGCCCTTGACCAGAACATCGGGGTTCAGGACCCTGATGAGGTCGATGGGCGTATCTTCTTTGAACGCAACGACATAGTCGACATGCCGCACCGCTTTCAGAACCACGGCCCGGTCCTCGAGAGGATTGACCGGGCGCCCGGCTCCCTTGAGTCTCGACACGGAGGCGTCGTCGTTCAGGCCAACAATGAGAATATCCCCCAGGGTCGCGGCTTCGGCGAGATACTCGACATGACCCCGGTGCAGGATGTCGAAGCAGCCGTTCGTGAAGGTGACCTTGCTGCCCCCGCGCCTGGCATCGCCGACCACGCGGACCAGTTCCTCGACGGGCGTGAGCGACGTCATGATTCGGCTGTCTCCATGAGGGACCGCAGGATCTCCGCGGACCCCGCGACGGCGGTTCCGACCTCGCGAACCACGATGCCCGCGCCGTGATTCGCAAGGCACGCCGCCTCGATCGGACTCGATCCCGCCGCCAGGGCCACGGCATACACGCTGACGACGGTGTCGCCGGCACCGGTGACGTCGTAGACCTCGCGAGCCACGGTCGGGAGGTCCAGCCGGGGACGGTTTTTCTCGAACAGGGATATGCCGTGTTCTCCCCGGGTGATCATGAAGGCTTCGCTGTCGAGACCTTCGCGGAGTTCCCGCCCGGCCCGGTCCAGGTCCTCGAGGGTGCGGATCGCCTTTCCCCAGGCCGTTCCGGCTTCCAGCACGTTGGGGGTGACCACGCTCACCCCCTTGTAGGAAAAGAAGTGAGTTTCCTTCGGATCGACGCAGACAGGCACCCCGGCGGCCCGGCACTCCGGCAGCAGTGTCTCGAGGAGCGCCTTCGTGATGACGCCCTTTCCGTAGTCGGAGATGATGACGGCTCCCAGCCCTTCGAGAGCGGCACGGGCGTGCCCCAGAAGCTCGCCGGAGAGGGCGGGATCGATTTCATCCCGGCTCTCCTGGTCGGCCCGGACCACCTGCTGATGGCGTGCCACGATCCGCGTCTTGATCGATGTCGGCCGGCTCGCGTCCGTGACCAGCCCCTCCGTGCCCAGGCCGCGCCTGTCCAGTTCCTCGCGAAGAAGCTCCGCCGGATGATCGTTCCCGGTGACGCCCAGGAGCACGGGAACGGCCCCCAGCGCCGAGACATTGTGGGCCACGTTCGCGGCCCCCCCGAGCCGGACGGTTTCCGACTGGACCTCGACGACGGGCACGGGCGCCTCCGGAGAAATGCGGCTCACGTTGCCCCAGAGGTAGCGGTCCAGCATGACGTCGCCGAGGACGAGCACACGTTTCCCGCGAAAACGGCTCACGAGCGATTCCGCTCTTTCCGGAGTGATCGGGAGTGGGGTCCGGCTCAAGACAGTGCTGTTTCCTTCCATTTTGAAGTGGGCGGCCCACCGGGGCGGCAGGGGCGCGAACGACGGTATCACCCCGTGTCATGCCGGTCAATTAATCATGCCGGTCGCACTGGCCCCTCCGCCGGTCAGGCTCCCCGCCGTCCGGGCAGGCCGCCTAGAACAACCCCTGCTGCTTGAGGCTCGTGAAACCGCGCCTGCCCACGATGATGTGATCCAGCACGCTGATTCCGAGAAGTTCACCGACCTGTACGAGTCGGCGTGTCAGAGCCAGATCGTCATCCGACGGATCGGTGTCTCCCGAAGGGTGATTGTGAACGAGAATGAGCGCCGCGGCCGAATTGCGCACGGCGGGTTCATACACTTCGCGGGGATGGACAATGGAGGCATTCAGACTTCCGATCGACACGGTGTCCCGGGCAATTACCTGGTTTCTTGCATTCAGGTGGAAGGTCAGAAAGTGCTCCTTCCTTGCCGAAAGTATGTCGCGGGCAGCCTTGAAGACATCCTCCGGTCCGCGAATGGGCGGGGCCTGTTCGTCATCACGAAAGAGCCGACGTCCGATTTCGAAGCAGGCCGTCAGCCTCGCCGCCCTTGACGGACCGATGCCCGTTTCGCGCCTCAGTTCGCGTGGCGACAAGGCGGCCAGCCTGGACAGCCCCCACGATCCGAGCAATGCTTCCGCGCAGGCTATGCCTCGAGCGTTCCTGCGGCCCGGGGAAAACAGCATGGCCAGAAGCTCTCCATCCGAAAGCGCGACGTCCCCGCCCGGGGGACGACTGCACGGTTTCCACGCGCTGGTCTGCTGCGGAGGGGGAACATCCTGAAACCCGACGAGCGACCGTAACGGAACACCGGCACTCTCGCGGACTGAAACGGCGGGGGGTGATTGTCTGCGCACGACGTACCTTCCTTGCGGACGGGAAGGTGGATGGGCGGGAGATGATGAGACGCTAGTGGACCGGAAACCACTCTGTCAAGAAATCACTCCGGGAGAAACCCGATTCAACGCATCGACCGCCCGGGACCATGACCGAAAAACGCGCCGCCACGCGTGAGGCCATTGCCGAGAGCATCCAGGCGGGACTGACCGATTTCAGCGTTTCGAGGGGTTCAGGACTTCCCGGTCGGGTTGACGGGCTGACGGCCGGCGAAACCACCGGACAGGGGGTGCCAGTACCGAACGTCCGTCTCCCCAACCTTCCAGCAGAGAAACACGAGCCGCCCCTGGCGAATGTGGAAAAAATCGACAAGGCCCTCATCCGGATGCTTGACGACGCAGCCCAGGTCATCCAGAACGGCGTTCAGCTTTTCGATTTCCGAGGCGATGAATCGATAGCGCTTGCGCTTGCTGCGGAGCTCGGCCGAGTCCGGGTTGCTCGAACCTCCCGCCGAGGCCGCGATGAGATTGAGGACCTCGATATCCTTCCTTATCGAGCGCAGTTCTCCTCGAAACGCCGCCAGTTCCGACAGGGCCTTTTCCAGCAGGGGAATCACGGCATTCGCTTCAACCACCGTGAACAGCTTCGGACCCCTGGGGGTATTCTCGGGCATTCCTCGATCTCCGGGATAGGCCGGCCAGCGCGGCCGGCGGGTGTTCAGATCAAACCAGTTGCCACTTGATTATAGCGCAGAGTCCGGGGACTGCGCTCCAGGCTTCGAGGGGCTTGCCCCCTCCCGTGCATCGGGAGGGGCTGTTCCCCTGGACGGTTTGAGGATCAACGCGCGCGGGCCGTTCCTTTCTTCCCCCGTGCGATCGCCTCCTTCTTGCGTGTCTTTTCTCTCTCTTCCCTGCGCTTGCGCCGTCTCTTGATCTCTCTCTTGCGTTCTGAAGCCATGAAATCTCCTGCCGCCGGAACGGCGGTTCGTGAGTCGTTTTTCCGGCCGGAAACGGTGAAATCCGCCACAACCGGGCAAAACGAGCGGAAACGGGGATTCTAACCGCCACGCGGCCCGGCACAACCCCCCTTTTTTCAATTTCCGGCTTTGCCGCCAGGTGATTTCTTTTGACCGATCCGGACGCCTTTGACATAATCCTTGTGTTCTTACGCAAGAGGTTTATTACTGGTCGGCGCTGCTACCCCCGGCGCACGTCGGCTCACGATGTCCTCTAACCCTGCATCGAGACTCCTTGAGAGGTATTGTGCGCATGACTCATTCCTCCCGCCGCTCGTTGTTTTCCTGTTTCCTCCTGGCCGCAGCAGTCACGTTTGGAACCATCGGACCCGAACCCGCGCTGGGGGGGGAACCGCTGATCCTCCGACAGGTCGTGGAGATCTCCCCTTCTGATGTTTCGATCGTCAGGAGGGGCGGCACGGATGTCATCCATCTTCGCGGGGGGACTATTTCCGGCGTGGAAGGGGCGCCCGACCTGCCGGTCCTTCCGATCACGTTCCGCCTTCCGGAAGGGATGAAAGTCGACGGCGCGACGGCGCGGGTCCTGGAATCCAGGACCCTCAAGGGACTTTTCAGTCCCGCGGTCTACCGAACCGTGAACAGTGATGGACGGATGCTGGATATTCCCGCCGCCCCCATGGCCCTCGATGGCGAAGGCGCCTATCCGGCCGAACTGGTGCGACCGGGCACGACCGGTCGCATGCGCGGGCGGACTCTCGGCGGAGTGATCGTGACCCCGTTCCGGTTCATTGAGCGGGAATCCCGGCTGGACCTCGTAACCCGAATCGAAATCGAAGTGCGCCTGGCGGAAGACGATCGCGACCGGTCCCAGGACTTCGTCCCGCTCCGCCGTGAACCATGGGCGGATGCCACGTTCGGACAGCTCGCCGAAAACCTCGCGATCAATGGGACGCCGGCATCGGCCGCCCGGAAGTCCGAGGGAGAGTTGCGTCCCCTCACCAACAGCGGCGCCCCGTTCGCCCCCACTTTCCGGCCGTCGGTCAACGGCAGCCCCGTGGAAATGGTGATCATCACGAACTCGGTCATGGAACCGGAGTATCAGCGCCTTGCCGACTGGAAGACACGCTCGGGCATCCCGACCGTGGTGCGCACCGTCGCCTGGATCCAGCAGAACTACCCGAACGGGAGCGACACGCAGGAAACGATCCGCAATTTCATCCGGGACGCCGCCCAGAAGTGGGGCACCGTGTGGGTACTTCTCGGCGCCGACACGGACGTGATTCCGACCCGCTACGGACGCACGTTGTTCTTCGGCGGGGAGGAGATTCCCACCGACCTCTACTACCAGTGCGTGGACGGCACCTGGAACGCCGACGGCGACGCCAAGTACGGCGAGGGCTTCGGTTCCACCCTGATTCCAGGCGACGCCGCGGACCTCTACCCCGAAGTCTGGATCGGGCGCCTCTCCACGATCACCCAGACCGAGGCCATGCACGTCGTCAACAAGATCCTCGCCTACGAGATGGCACCCAAGGCCAACGGTTATCAGGACGATTTCCTGGCCCTGGGTGAAGTGCTCTTCCCCCAGAACTATTCGCCCGGAGATTCGGTTCTGTTCGACGGGGCCGACGTCTGCCAGAGCGCCATTTCCTACCTGCCCGGCAACTGGACGGTCACGAAGCTGTACGAACGCTGTCCGCACGCCGCGTGGCCGACCTGCATACTCGAAGACAAGCCGACCGTCGTGGACTCCATCAACGCCGGTTACGGGATCGTCCATCACGTCGGACACGGCTACATCAACACCATGGCGGTCGGAAAGGACGACAAGGCCCTGACGAACGCGGACGCGGACGCCGCGTCCAACGGCGACGAGACGTTCTTTCTCTATGCCATCAACTGCACCTCTTCGGCGATCGACTTCAACTGCATCGCGGAACGCTACCTGCTGAACCCGAACGGCGGTTCCGTGGCGAGCGTCGGGTCGACCCGGTTCGATTTTCCGTCCACGGGGTGGTCCTACCAGAATGAATTCTACAGACTGGTTTTCCAGGCCGGGATTCACGAACTCGGCCGTGCCGAGTCGGACAGCAAGCTCCCCTTCATTCCACTCTCGTCCCAGGACAACACGCACCGCTGGACCCAGTTCACCCAGATCTACTTCGGTGATCCGTCGATGCCGATCTACACGGTTTCGCCGGCGCCGCTGGCTGTCTCGCACAGCGCCACGCATCCGCTCGGCACCGCCAATTATTCCGTCAGCGTCCTGAGCGGCGGCAATCCGGTCGACTCCGCGCGCGTCTGCATCAACAAGGCCAATGACGAGTACGTGGTCGGATACACGAACGCCTCGGGGAACGCCGTACTGTCGTTCGTTCCCGACTCCACCGGAACCTTCCAGGTGACCGTGGTGGCCGACAACAAGATCCCCTACCTGGGATCGGGCACCGTCACCACGCCGGTCACGCCCTATCTCCATGCCACGAGCCAGGTGATCGACGACAATGCCACCGGGGCCAGCTTCGGCAACTCCGACGGCAAGATCGATTCCGGCGAGACCATCGAGTTGTCCCTGCCGCTCCGCAACCGCGGCGGGGCTACCGGAGCCGCGATCACGGCGACAATGACGTCCCTGTCGCCTTTCATCACCGTGTCCGACTCCACATCGACGTACGCGGCCCTGGGATCCGGAGCCGCAGGAAACCCCGCGGACCCGATCGTCTTCACGGTCGGCCGCACCGCCCCGGACCGCACGGAAGCCAAAGTCCGGATGACGTACGTATCCGGGGCCGCAACGATCGTCGAGGACATCGTGCTGTATGTTCACGCCCCGGTCTTCGAGTGGCACCGGATGTTCGTGCGTGACACGACGGGAACGGGCAACTCCAACAACATCGTCGAGCCGAACGAGGATATCCGGCTCCGCGTGGAACTCCGCAACGGCGGACTCGGGCAGGCGCGCTCGATCATCGCGAAGCTCCGCTCAACGGATCCCGTTTTTGTCCTGACGGACAGCGTCGTCGACTTCGGAACGATCGCCGGTGGAACGCGTGCGGTATCGCGCCCTCCGACGGACACGTTCGGATTCCGCATGGTCGACACGACCGGGGCCGCCACAAGCGCGCATCGGATGTTCGTGGACTTCCATGACACCTACAGTCCGTCCACGCCCCTGGCCACGATTCTCATCGATCCGGTAGGACCGCTGTTCGCCCCGTCGGGCATGAAGGCCATTGGATCCACGGGTTCGATCGCCCTGACGTTCGACCCGGTGTCCACCGCCGACCTCGCCGGTTACAACATCTATCGAAGCGCGACGATGGGTGGCCCCTATACACGGGTGAATCAGTACACGACGAAGCGGACCGCCTACTACAACGACGAAGGGCTTCCGCCGCTCTCGGTTTTCTATTACAAGGTCGCCCCCCAGGATTCGGCGGGAATCGAGGGACCGCTGTCGGTCGAGGCATCCGCATCCACCACGCTTCCCATTCATCCCGGCTTCCCGGTGGAGCTGACCGCGGCGACGAACGCATCGGTGACCCTCGCCGACCTCGACTACAACGGGGATATCGAGATCCTGGCCGGGGCCGAGGAAGTCTACGCCCTTCAGCCGAACGGCGAGGAATTCTTCGACGGCGACGGCGACATCCGGACCCTCGGACCACTGACGAACACCGGCGGATTCGGATTCTGGAACGCCCCGGCGGTCGGTGATGTCGAACCGGACGGCATTCCGGATGTGGCGGCCGTTTCCTGGCCGACGAATCTCTACCTCTGGAACAACAAGGGGCAGATCAAGCCGGGCTGGCCGAAGAATCTGAACGTCCAGTCCCTGATCGACCCGAATCCGCTCGGATCGGTGACCATGGGCGACGTGGACGGCGACGGCGACCTCGAGTTGTTCGTTCAGTGCGCTCGGGCCATTTTCGGATTTCATCACGATGGAACGGAAATCGTCGACGGGGATTCCAACCCCGCGACGATCGGTGTCCTGCGCCTGACCCCCACGGCCTACTCCTACGCAACGCCGGCGCTCGCCGATCTGAACGGAGACGGAATGCCGGAACTGATCTGCGGAATGCGGGACGGCAAGGTGTACGTGATGAATCCGATAACCGGTGCGAACATGCCGGGATTCCCCTACAGCGCCGGAGGCAACATCACGGCGTCGCCGGCCGTTGCCGACATCGACAACGACGGCCAGCCCGATATCGTCGTCGCTGCCAGCACTTCCACCAGCATCCAGATGCAGGTTCTCAAGGCGAACGGCACCATGGTGACGGGATGGCCGCAGGGCATTTCGATGAACGAGGATTTCGACTCTTCCCCGGCGGTCGGGGACCTCACCGGTGACGGCATACCGGACATAGTCTGTGGCGCCTCGAACGGTCGCGTCTTCGCCTGGCGGAACACCGGCGCCATCCTGGCCGGGTGGCCCGTCATCATCACGAACAACCTCGGCCAGAACGTTCCGGTACGCTCCAGCCCGATCCTGGTCGACGTGGACAACAACGGCGTTCCCGAGGTGATCGTCGGAGACCAGGAAGGCCGGCTTCATGCTTTCTACGCCAACGGGACGAAACTTCCCGGCTTCCCCATCCAGACCGGCAACCTGATCGAAGGTGGCCCGGCGGCCTGGGACCTGGACGGCGACGGCCTGACCGAGATCGTTGCCGAATCCTTCGACCAGAAGGTCTACATCTGGGACACTCCGTGGACGTTCAACAAGATGGCCAGTCCCTGGCCGATGTTTCATCACGACGCACGCCACACGGGAAACCTGGCCGAACCCCTGTTCCTGCAGACCGCGGTTCCCGAAACGCCGGCGGCCGGGATCAAGCCATACGTCCTGAAGCAGAACTACCCGAACCCATTCAATCCGGTGACGAGAATCCCGTACCGGATCGAGACCTCGGATCGGACGGGGACCACCGTTCCGGTTCGACTTTCCATCTACTCCGCGACCGGCCGGCTCGTCAGAGTCCTGGTCGATTCCCCGATGCCCGGGGGCGAGTATGAAGTCGGGTGGGACGGCATGGACGCAAGCGGGCAACCCGTTTCTTCCGGTGTCTATTTCTACAGCATCACGACCCCGCACGGCCGCGAGAGCCGAAGCATGACCATGATCCGCTGACGGTTTGCCGTGCCCGGGACATCCAGGTTGACGCCGAACGGAGAGGCCTATAGCCTCTCCGTTCGGCTTATCCCCTCGGCCTGCGCCGGGAGATCGAAAACCTCTCAATGTCCCTGAATCGACGCCTGCTCAAGTACTTTCAGCCCCAGTGGAAAAAGCTGCTGTTCGGCTTCTTCTGCATGGCGGCCTATGCCCTGCTGTCCGGCTTCTCGATCGGAATGGTCTATCCGATCATGGATCGGGTGTTCGTCAAGGGTGCCCCGGCGTCCGACAGCACGGTATCCGCAGCCGAAGAGTTCACCGGACTTCTTCATGAAACCCGCGACCGGCTTGGCCGTGGAGAGATCACCTCGCTCCCCGCCGACCTGAAAAACATCGCCCTCAAACGCACCGACCGGATCTTCGCCTCCGCGCCGCGGAAGGATATCCTCAAGATCGTCTGCCTTTCCGTCCTGGTTCTCGTCTTTCTGCGGAACATGTCCGACTACCTGCGGAAGATCACCTTCGTGCGCATCGAACAACGCGCCGCGGAGGACATCCGGAACGACCTCTACGCCCGCATCATCCACCTGCCCCTGTCGGCGCTGGACCGCAACCACAGTGGAGGGCTCATTTCCCGGGCGGTGAACGACGTTGAGGCGATCAAGAACTTCACCGTGTCCGGTGCAGCCCAGATCGTGCACAACCTGTTCCAGGCCGTCGTCTACCTCTGCATCACGTTCTGGGTGTCCGTTCCGCTCGCCCTGCTGACGTTCGTGATCCTTCCCCCGCTGATGTTTCTTCTCGGGCGACTGGCGGTGAAGCTCAAGAAGTATTCCGGACGGGCCCAGGAGCGGCTGTCCGACATCACCGAGCGACTGCAGGAAACCCTCCGCGCCTCGCGCGTCGTCAAGGCGTTTGCCAGCGAGGACGTGGAGGCCGGGCGTTTCATGGCCGCCTCCCAGCGCTATCGGCGCGTCGTTACCAGGCTGATATCCGTCGATCTTGCCGCCGCCCCCTTGTCGGAGTTCTGGGGCGTGTCGATCGGGATCATCGTTCTGTGGTACGGCGGTCTCCAGGTGCTCGACCCGGCTTCTCCGCTGACGGCCGGCAAGTTCTTCCTGTTTCTCTTCGCGATGTTCTCGCTGATGCATCCGCTCAAGGAAATCAGCGGCGCCATCGGAAAAATCCAGCGGGGACTTGCCGCGGCGGAGCGCGTGTTTGCGCTGATGGACACGCCGACCGAACCCCTGACCGGCGTTGGCCGCCCGATTACCGGATTCCGGAACTCGATCCGCTACAACAACGTCTGCTTTTCCTATGACGAGGGCACGCCGGTTCTCCGGAACATCGATTTTTCCATTGCTTCCGGGCAGACCGTGGCGATCGTCGGGCCATCCGGTGGCGGGAAGACGACGCTGGTGGACCTGCTTCCGAGATTCTACGAAGCCACTTCAGGCTCGATAGACATCGACGGCGTGGACTCGCGCGATCTCAATCTCAAGGACCTGCGCCGCATCATGGGGATAGTCACGCAGGAAACCATCCTCTTCAACGACACGGTGGCCGCCAACATCGCCTACGGGATGCCGGAGGCCGGCCGCGAGGACATCGAGGCCGCCGCACGCGCGGCCAACGCGCACGACTTCATCGTCCGCATGCCGGCCGGATATGACTCGATGATCGGCGAGGCGGGACAACTCCTGTCCGGAGGACAACGCCAGCGACTTGCCATAGCCAGGGCCATTCTCAAGAACCCGCCCATCCTCATCTTCGACGAGGCCACATCCTCCCTGGATACCGAGTCCGAGACTCTCGTGCAGGAGGCAATCGAACGACTGCTCAGCGCCAGGACCACCCTGGTGATCGCTCACCGGTTGTCCACGATCGTCAAGGCGGACCTGATCCTGGTTGTCCTGAACGGGGAGATCGTCGAATCCGGAACGCACGCGGAGCTCATGGAGGCCGACGGTGTCTACCGCCGGCTCTACCGGATGCAGTTCCGTGACGAGGACCGGCTGGCGCCGGCGCCCGGCCGTTAAGCCCCATGGCGTCCCCGGGCCACCCCCGCATCCTCGCAATCCAGCTTCGACGTCTCGGCGACCTGGTTCTGGCAACACCTGCATTCCGCGCCCTGAAAGCCCGATTTCCGGAAGGCCGTCTCGTCGTTCTCACGGAGTCCCCGTTCGATGAGGTTCTGCTGGGGATCAGTGAAATCGATGAAGTGCTGCTGCACCCGAGAGGCGCCCTCCGTTCGGCAGCCTGCGGGGTCCGGCTTGGCCTCATGCACTGGGACATGGCGTTCGATTTCCACGGAAACCCGACGAGCGCCCGGCTGACCGCTCAAAGCGGCGCCGCGATCCGCATCGGCTTCGCCCTGCGCGGGAGGCGGATTGCCTACACCAAGGCAGTTCCCCTTCCGCCTGTCGATCCGCCGCGCTACACCGCGGACATGAAACTGGATCTGGTCCGCGCTGCCGGCATTCCCGTCGTCGACGCGACGCCCCGCATCCATGTGAGCCCGGAGGAAAGGGAATCGGCGCGCGATCTGCTGATCCGATCCGGCGTGGAACCCGATGAACCCCTTCTCATCGTCGCTCCGGCCAGCCGGCGCGCCTACAAACGGTGGTCGCTGAAGTCCTTTTCAGCCGTCATCCGGGACTTTCGCTCCGCGGTTTCCGCTCCGGTTGTGCTTGTCGGAGGCCCGGGGGAGGAGTCCATCCTCGCATCGGTTTCCGGGATGACTTCCCCTGGTGTACCGGTCATCCGCGCAGCGTCGATCCGCAGCCTGATGGCCATCCTGGATCGGGGGGCGGTCTTTGCCGGTGTCGATGGCGGTGCAAAGCAACTGGCCCAGGCACTGGGTCTGCCATCCCTCGCCCTGTTCGGCCCTCAGAATCCGGCCGTCTGGACGAACCGCTCCCTGCCCCACGCGGTGATCCGGGGACGAAAGAAAGACTGCACCGTCCGCTGCTCCGCCGGTGAAGGCCCCTGCACCTGCCTTGCCGAAGTCACCCCTTCCGAAGTTTCGGCGAAACTGATTGCGCTGTGGGAGGAATCCAGCCGGGCCGGCCGGCTCGCTGGCCCGCATGCCGGCCAGCGCTCCGACGAGGGCACGGAGTTCCGATGAGCCTGCACATTCTCGAACTGGCTACTGTGCGCTGGTACAACGCATGCGCGGAATACGCGGTTCGAGTTTCCGTGGGCCTCGCCGCGCGTGGACACCGGGTCGTGCTGGGAGGATTTCCGGGAAGCCCCCCCGTGTCGGCCGCGCGGGATGCCGGCCTTCCTGTTGTCGACGCATTCGACTTCCAGGCGGGGCGGCTCGACTTCCCCGGAACACTGCTTCGATTTCGCAGGTACCTCAGGGAGAGCCGGTTCGACATCGTGAACGCGCATCGAGCGGAGGATCACCTGTTCGCCGCCCTGGCCCTGGCGGGAACTGACTCGGTGCCCGTCGTCCGCACCCGCGGCGATGTGCGACCGCCGCGGACTCATTGGCTGAACCGCCGTCTCTACGAGAAGCACACGGCCGCGCACATCCTGGCCGCCGGTTTCATGCGGCAGCGCTACTACGGACGTTTTCGCATCCCCCCGGACAGAGTGGTAACCCTGAAGCCCGGTGTCGACGTCGATCACTTCAGGACCACGGGACCGGATCGCGTTGAAGCCCGGTCCCGGCTGGGGATTCCCGCCGGATCCCCGGTCGCCGGTCTCATCGGCCGGTTTACCGCGGCCAAGGGTCAATTGACGGCACTGGATGCCTTTGCCCGGGTGCGTGAGCGCCTGCCGCGGGCGCGGTTCCTGGTATCGGGAGCGCCGTACGACGTCAGCGAAGGCCTGCTCCGCGAAAGGGCCTCGTACCTGAATCTCGGTGACTCCATTCTCTTTCGCCCGCCCGCAGCGGATGTTCGCCAGCTCATTCGGGCGATCGACGTCGGTGTCGTCGCCTCCACCGATTCCGAGGCGATCTGCCGCATTGCCATGGAATACCAGGCATCCGGAGTCCCCGTCGTGGGTACGGACCTGAACTCGATTCCCGAAATGGTTCTGCACGGTTCAACCGGACTCATCGTTCCGCCGGGAAATGCGGAGGCTCTCGCGGCGGGCATTCAGCGGCTTCTCGAGGATCACGAGTCCCGCGAGCGGATGGCGGAAGCGGGTATCGCTCACATGCGAAAGGAGTATGGCCCCGGCCGACTGATCGACGGAACGGAGGCTCTTTACAAGCGGCTGATTCGCGAGACGTCACAGTGAAAGTCCTGCTCGTGACCCAGGACTTCCCTCCGGTGGAAGGGGGCATGGCCCGGTTCTATGAATCGCTGGTCTCCGGTTTTCCCGGCGGCGAGATCATCGTTTCCACCGTTGCGGCAACCGGGCCTGGTCACTCCCCGCCGGAGAGCCCGACCCTGTACCGCGAGTCCTTCGACTTCCGCACGGCTCACAGGCCGTTCAATCAGCTGCGCTGGAGTTCACGGCTTGAGTCACTGATGCGGTCCGAGCGTCCGGACATCCTCCTTTGCGGGAACATCCGGCCACTCGGTCCCATCTGCTGGCAGGCGCATCGACGGCACGGAATTCCACTCGCCCTCATCGTTCACGGCAACGACGTCCTGTCCGCCCACCGGCGCTGGTCCGGCTGGCGGAGACCCCTGTGGAACGCAATCACGGGTGCGGCTTCCCTGTACTTGACCAACAGCCGCGGCGTCGCCGCAATCGCCGCGTCCCGCTGCGACCTCGACCCCTCGCGATGCGCCGTGTTGTACCCGGAAGTCGACACCGTCCGGTTCAGCCGGTACGCCCCCCTGGACAAACGCCGGTCCCGCGCACTCCTGGGTCTCCCTGAGGAAGACCCGGTGATTCTCTTTGTCGGTCGTCTGGTCACCCGCAAAGGACTCGACAATCTCATCGAAGCACTGGCCTCGCACGTCGCCGACCGGCGCTTCTGCCTGGCGATCGCGGGATACGGCGATACCGCGCCCTATCGCCGACTGGCGGAATCCTGCGGTCTTTCGGGACGAACGCGTTTTCTCGGTGCCGTGACCGAAGAACAGCTTCCCGACGTGTATGGCGCTGCGGATCTGCTGGCAATGCCCGCACGGTCGATCCCGGAGCGAGGCGATGTGGAGGGCTTCGGTATCGTCTACCTGGAAGCGGCCGCTTCGGGGCTCGCTTCCATAGCTGGTCGCTCCGGCGGAGCTCCCGAGGCGGTCAGGGACGGAACAACGGGCATCGTCGTGGATGGGGATTCCGTTGCGGAGATTGCATCCGCCGTCCGGGCGATGCTCGATGATGAAGACCTGCGGCGCTCTCTCGGCGAGGCCGGTCGACGCCGCGTCGAAGCGGAGTTCGGGCGAGGATCCATGGCCCGTCGTTGCCGGTCGCTCCTGCTGGGGAGGACAAAAGTCTAGTTGAGCGTGGCCAGTTTGGCGCGCGCCGATCGCGCCTCTTCGGAGGTCGGGAACTTGCGGATCAATTCGTTGAACTGCCGACGCGCCTCGTCCTTGTCGTTCATCCGCAGCGCCGAGTATCCGAGCTTCAAGTGGGCGGCAGCCACCTTGTCGCCGTCCGGATAGCGGCTCAGGACCTTCTGGAATTCAGCGCTGGCACCGGAAATGTCGTCCTGGACGTAGCGGCACTCGCCGAGCCAGTACTGCGCGTTGTCGGCAAGATCATGCTCCGGGAACAACCTCAGGAACTCGTTGAATCCGGCCACCGCCAGGCCGTAACTGCCCCGGGTGACGTCCCGGTAGGCCTGGTCGTAAATCTGCTCCGCGCCCTCCGATTCGACATTGCCCTGGCCCGCCGGCACGCCGGCGTCGCCCGGCGGCGCGGCCGTCTCGACATCAGGACCGGTGCCGGAACCGTCGGGAGCCTCCCCCGCCGGATTGTAAACGGGAGGGAGCGAGGACGGTCGCGAACGGCGTTCCATCCTGCTCCCCATGTCATCCAGCCTGGACGATATCTGTCGCAACTGATCCGCGAGGGCCTCCATCTGAGTGGTCATGTCGGCCCGAGTCCGGTTGAGAACTTCGGCCTGCTCCGTCATGGCCTTCTGGACCTGCTCGATCCGTTGTTTCAGGGCCTCGCGGTCTCTCTCCAGAAGACGAACGCTGTCGCGGGTCTCCTCCACGCTGGCCGGCTGCGCAAAGTACTGGCGCGGGGAACACCCGGTCAGCAGGCCGGCCACGAGGAGGAGGACCGCAAAGCGTGATGTCATCGATTGACCTTGAAGTGAGCGCGCCTGTTCTGCTTCCAGGCGGTTTCATCGTGACCGGGGTCGAACGGACGCTCCTCTCCGTAGGAAATCGTCGAAAGGCGACCGGAATCGATCCCAAGGTTCACGAGATAGCTTTTTGCCGCATCGGCACGGCGCTGACCAAGCGCGAGGTTGTACTCGACGGTTCCGCGCTCGTCGCAGTGTCCCTCGATCGTGGCCCTGAGACTGCCCATTTCCTTCAGGTAGGAGGCATTCCCGGCCAGCCGCGAGCGCGCATCCGCGCTCAGGGAATAGTCGTCATAGTCGAAGAACACATCCTTGAGTGCCGAATCGTCGCTCGACACCACATCGGCCGGCGCATCCGGATTTCCCGGATTGGAACCGTTGTCCTTCGGTGTGCGATCCGGCTCGGTCTGAGTGATGTCCGGAACAGCGGTCTTCTTTGAACATCCGCTCATGAAGCCGGCCGCAAGGACCAGCGCCGCCAGCATCAGAATTCCTTTTCCGCAAGACGCTTTCATATAGACACATCCTCCTTTTCAGAATTAATCGCCACTCATTCGGCATCCATACTGAACTGCATTCTACTCATCCCGGGGCGCGGGAACAATAAAGACCGGTCTCGGCACAACGGGTGCGTGCGGCAAATGTCCGGATCAGCGGGGTGGGCGGGCGCTCCAGGCCGTTCCGAAGCAGTCTCCGGACAGGAAAGTGACCCGGCGAACGCCGGTTCCATCCGGGTTCATCGTGTACAGGGCACGCTTTCCTTCACGGTTGCTCGAGAACAGGATCTTGCGTCCGTCCGGCGACCATTTCGGATTCTCGTCCGATCCAGGACCTCCGGTCAAGGCGCGGGCTTCGGCGCCGTCGACACGGATCATCCAGATCTTGAAGTCCCTTCCCATCTGCGAGACATAGACGATCCGGGACCCGTCCGGCGACCAGTCGGGAGAATCGTTCCAGCTTCCCTCGAAGGTGAGGCGCCGGAGATTGGTTCCGTCCGCGTCGGCAACATAGAGATTCGGCCGGCCCGAGCGGTCGCTTGTGTAGCAGACATAGTCGCCGGTCGGGGACCAGGTCGGTGACGTATCAATGCCCGGATTGTTCGTGATGCGCCGCGGGTTCTTTCCATCCGAGCCCGCCACGTGCAGTTCGGTATTCCCATCGATGGTCATCGAGAACGCGAGACGGCGACCATCACGGCTGAAGGCCGGCGCCATATCCGGACCGGGGCGTCCCGAAATCACGGTGATCTCGCCGGTGGACAGGCTGATCTGATACAGGTCGGGGTCTCCCCGCCGGTACGACACGAATGCGATCCGGCTGCCGTCGGCGCTCCATGCCGGGGAAAGTGCGATCGACTTGTCACGGGTCAACTGCCGCACGTTCTCGCCGTCGTAGTCGATGAGGTACAGCTCCTTGGCGCCGGATTGATTGGAAATGAAGGCGATCCGTGTCCGGGAAATCCCCTCTTCTCCGGTCAGGTACAGGATGATGTCGTCGGAAAACCGGTGCGCCACCTCGCGGTACCATTCGGGGCGCGCCTTGTAGGTGCGACTGAGAATGACGCGGTGCGTCGGATATTCCTTGAGGTAGGCTTCAAGCACGAGATCGCTGCCGATCAGTTTCAAGACACCGCCGGCGATGAAACGAGCCTCGGGATAGCCGCCATTGGGAGCCTGCACGAACGCGCGGGCGCCGGCATCCGAAGTAAACGATCTCGACCCGGTCAGAGCGAACCAGCCTGTTGTGTCCGGCGGCGGCCCCTGCGACAACCCCGCGGCGCCGTTGATGATGTTGAAAAAATCGGTCATGGAAAGATCGCCGTAAACGACATCCCGGACCCGCTTGGCGTCGGATCCGGTTGCCCCCGGTCCGGTGACGAGGTCCTCGAGGATAAGGTTTATCCGCGACAAGGTGCCGGATTCCGTCCCGAGATACACTTCCTGTTCCTGTGCCCGGCTCCACGACGAGCCGAACAGCGCGGCGCAGGCCAGCAGCAGCGATGCGACAAGAACCGCCGGAACGGAAACCGTCCGGCGTCGCATTTCCCCACGAAGACCCTTGTATCGACTAGACATTCAGCGTCACCCTTTCGAACCCCTCCGCCTTTCGGCCGTCAACGACCCACGAAGCTGAACTGAAAATGAACGATCAGAAACGATCCTCCGAACTCCTGGGGGAGCGGTGGAAATCGCCGGACCATGGATATGGCCCGAAGCGCGGACTGGTCATAGATATTCTGGCCGGACGGCACTTCGATGATGCTTTGCGCTACCGTTCCGTCCCTCATGATCTTGAACCGGACCACGGCTTCGATCCTGCGGCCCCGGGCCACCATGCCCTGCGGAACTTCCCATGCCTGGGAAATCTTTCCTCGAACGATCTCCAGGTAGTAGTTGTACGGGAAATCCGCGCCGTCGACCCCCCCCACGGATGTTTCGCTTCCCGCAACGGGTCCGACGCCGGCCACGAGTGGGCCCTCTGATGCGATCGGGTCGGTGACCGATTCCTCCGCGGGAGCCTGGCCAGGTTCCGCCTTCCCCTTCTCACGGGCCAGTTCCTTGTCCTTCACCGGAACCGGCGTGGCATCCTTGACCGACTTGACCGGCGGACCGGCCTTGGGCTTTTCCGTTTTCGGAGTCGGCGGAGCCACAACTTTCGTTTCCGGTTTCTTTTCCTCCGGAGGCTTCGGTTTCGGCGGTTCCGGCCTTGGCGGTTCCGGCCGGGAAGTCCGTGATCCCGCTTTCGGGCCGGCGGGGCCGCCCGAGGAGATCGCGATGACCCGCATACCCGAGCTGAAAGACTGGCTTCGTGTCGTGTTGAACGACAGATCGACGTTCGACGACAGAATCAGCAGCGGCAGGAGAAACAGGTGTCCGGCGATCGAACCGTACAAACCGGTCTTGAGACGCCCGCCGCTGGGGTCGTCCCATTCCGGATGAACCGGGGAAACGGGAGGGGGGGCGGGCCAGAACCGAAAGCCGCGTTTGCCCGTCCGAGAGATACTGCCGACACGCGACGACGGTCTTGGCAGGGTCACCGAGGGCCCCGAGCCCAGAATCCTCCGGCTCTGCCGGGCCGCTCTCTCCTCCCGCCAGCGTTTCAACTGTTCCATGGCCGTCCTTACCGGTACCGGGGCTTTTTGTTCCCGTTACCGTTTCAAGAAAAACAGGTCCTGGACAGTCCCCCCCCGGAGCCGGCCGTTCGTCGGTTCAACTATCCCTCAGAGAGTGTAACCACGCCGGGTCGCGATCTCGTCCTTGTGCTTGGCAAGGAGAAGCATCCACTCCGTCGTACCTTCGGGAATCTTTCGAGAATAAGTCTGGAGTTTTTCCATGGCCTCGTTGGTGATCTCGTCTTCGATCGCGAGATCTGCGGCGATGAACCGCGCCACTTCGGCCACCATCTGCTTCGTCGTCGGCTTGAAGTCGATCAGGTCCGCCTCGAGGAGTTCATCAATGAGCACATCCGCGAGTTTCTCGATTCTCTTTTCGTTCAGCCTCACAGGACGATTCCTTTTTCCCGGGCCAGCTGCAGCTTGACCTTGTGTCGAAGCAGCGTCATGTCCATATTCTGACCCCGAATCTGCCCCTGGTAGCTCTTGAGCACCTGCTCCACTTCATCGTCGAGGTCATCCTCGAGTTTCAATTCCTGAACCATGGCACGGGCAATGGCCAGTTCCACAACATCCAGGCGGTCAAGCAGATTCACGTCCTCGCGGGCCGAAAACCATTCGGCCAGCCTTGCGGACAGATACTTGATTTTTCGTTCGGATAGACGCACGGCAATCCCTTTGTTTGAAACGACTTGAGCCCGGCAAATCTAGCGGTCGAGGAGTGCCGGTGTCAAGTCGGACACCACTTTCACACCCGCGATTTCGGGCACTTCCTCATCAACCGGGGCGGGTAGAGTTCCCTCCCCGCCACAGCGCGCAGCGACGTCGGAGCCCGTAGGGAAGGACCAGGCAGAGATCCTCCATCCATCAATCATGGTAAGCACCACAACCATGCCTGCCGAATCCGGCCGCGCTGCTCAACACATGCATCTTGTTTTCCCTCGCGGTGTTGTGGGGGTGGTGGTCGCATGCTAGTCTCGCCAAAGTGAGACAAAATCAGGCCGCTGCCCGATAAAGGAGACGAGCCCATGAAAGAGAGCACCGCACGGCGGCGCGGGCGGGCACCCAGCGTATTGACCGTTGCCGAGAAAGTCCGCGAACTCCGCCGCACATTGAAGTCGTTGATCACCGAATCCAGCCGCATCGAGGAAAAACTCAGAAGCCTTGATTCCTATTATCGCGCGCTGAAGCCGGCTGCGCGGAACTCCGGTCCCGGAGCGGGACTTCGCGGACGGGGCCCGAACGTCCGTGACGTCGCCTACGAGATTCTCTCCGCCCGCAAGAAACCGATGGAAATCCGCGAGCTGGCCGAGCGTGTGTGCCGGAAGAAAGGCGGAGAGGCGGGGGAAAACTTCGTGCAGAACCTCGGTGCGGCCCTGCACCGAGACAGCCGATTCAAGCGGTTCGGGCGCGGTGTCTACGGAAAGAGAAAATGACAGGCTCGAAACAGGGGGAGAAACTCCCGCTTGAGCACCCGACACCAATGCCTTACGGGCTCTCACCGCCGGAAGCGGGTTCCCCGACCCGCTGAAAAACGGTGTACAAAGCCTCCATGTCGGCGGGCACCCCGGACATGATCCTGTAGGAACTCCTGAACTCGGGGCTCCACAGGAGTTCTCTCCGGTAATCTCCCCCTCTCCGGTCCGGATCCCGGGCTGGTTCAGCAAGCCGTGTGAGGCACCACTTTGATCCGAACTCCCATACTATGATGTCCGGCCCGGCGGCCAGAAATCGGCGCGTGTCATAACGCATGTGTCCGGGCTTCCAGGGTGCCCTTACCGGAGGAACGGTTGCCGCGATGTCCGGGTCGGAAATTCCGAGAGCATCGGTGGTGTGGAAGCCCGAATGGAAGGGCACTGTCCCCGCAGCGGCTGCGCCGAGCCGTGTATCGGCGGGCTGGGTGGCACGGAGCCAGTCACCAAGCCGCGCCGCAACGTGCTGATGCCTGGGGATCCAGTCCGGGTGCCACCATGAAAACGAAATGGCGGCCGCGGCAAGCAGAACCAGGGCACTCTTTCGAGGCGCCGGGGAAAGACGCCGGATACCGCATCCGGCCAGCATCATCAGCGGTCCGATCATGGGGCCCGGAAGCCGATCCCTCCCCATCCAGTCCCCGCCGGCGACAACGGTCGTCAGAATGAGAATCAGGCAGGCTGCGGCCGTCGACACGGACCAGGCGTCCGCCCGAAACGAGGACCGACGAAAAGGCACCACCGCAGCAAGCGCGCACACGACGACGGGCCATCGGCGGAGCAGGTGGGCGGACACCTCCGACAGGCCGTTCAAAAGGGAATCGGCGCGGAGGAGAAACTTTCCCGACACGGATGTGGGCAGCGGCGTTCCGTAATAGTTCATCCGCCAGAAGAACAGGATCGCGAGAACAGTCACGAACGGCACTGCGGAGACCCACCGCGACGGAACATTCTTCGCGGGCCCGCGGACGACGGAGAACAGGACTGCAATGGCTCCCAGCGCCGCGCCTTCCGGCCGCGTCAATGCGAGAAGGCCGGCCAGCCCTCCGAGGAGCCAGCGCGAGCCGGCGCCGGGATGGTTCAGCACGGCTTTCAGGACCACCCACAGCGCGAACAGGATGAGTGCGAACCCGTTCGTCTCCAGGCCGGCTACTCCCCAGACGGCAAGGCCGGCATCGCCGGCGACCATGAGGGTGAGCATGAATGCAACGAACGGGGCAAAGGAAACACCAAACGCAAGAGCGGCCAGGGTGACCACTCCGGCACCGGCCAGAATCCCCAGCGCCCGGGTCAGATACGGAAGATCCATCCCCAGCCGTGCGCCCAGCGAGAGCAGCGCCACCCAGAGCGGACTGGAATGAGCCTCGACGCGCTCCCCCGGGTTGTAGACCGGTCCGTGGCCGGCAGCGCAATTGGATGCGTACCGGCAGAAAATCAGGGCATCATCGACGAGATTCCAGCCGGACCCGAACCCGGCGAACAGTGTGGCAGCGAGATAAACAGCCAGCGCAACGAGGAGGACGGTGCGGGTCACCGGCGGCTTGTCAGCGGGAGACTTTGGATCCATTTCGGGACAGCACCGCCCCATGGGCAGGGATGAAGGGTCCCGAACGGGGCCCCGGGATCGATGTGGTGCGGAAGAGGGGATTTGAACCCCTACGAGATTGCTCCCGCCAGCCCCTCAAGCTGGTGCGTCTGCCAGTTCCGCCACTTCCGCACGAACACCACAATCTAATCAAAAGACCGCTTCAGGGCGCGGCCCCGGGTCAGTTGCCTGAACCGTCAGGAGTTCCGGGAGCCGGCACTGGCGTTTCAGCCGGGGCCTGGGTGCCGGCCGGTATCTGACCCGCCGGCGGGGTTCCCTGTCCTTCCGGAAGGACGGTTCCGGCCGGTGCCTGCGGGACCTGCCCGGGAACGGCCTGCTGTCCCGTGACCGGAGCGGCATTCGGCTGCAGCACGCTTCGCTGACGCGTTGTCGTGGATGACCCGGACAACAGAGCCAGAAGAAGCGAGAACAGCATGAAGGCACCACCCAGGATCGAGGTGGCCTTCGTCAGGAAATTGCCGGCTCCACCGGCCCCGAACAGCGTCTGGCCGGCGCCTCCGGCACCGAAGGCGCTGGAAAGTCCGCCCCCCTTTCCCTCCTGCAGCAGAACCGCAACGACAAGAAGGAAACAGACCAGGACGTAGAGTATGCTGAGAAAAAGGACCATCTGTGCCTCCGGATTTCAAACTCGATACGAGCGCGAGAGCCTATCACAGGCCCGTTCGCCGGTCAATTCAATTGATGCATCAGGCGCGACCGGTCGCGCGGATTATCTTGAGAAACGAGTCCGGGTTCAGACAGGCACCGCCGACGAGGGCGCCGTCGATTTCGGGTTCCGCCATCAGCCCGGCAGCGTTGTCCGGCTTGACGCTCCCGCCGTAAAGGATACGCACCGTGTCGGCCTCCGACCCGAGAAGGCCCCCCAGTTCCTTCCGGATGAACGCATGAGCTGAATTGGCCTGGGCCGGGGTTGCGGTTTTCCCCGTTCCGATCGCCCACACGGGTTCGTAGGCCACCACCACATCCGATCCCGGAGGAAGCCCGGCAAGCCCTTCGGCCACCTGCCTGCGAAGAACAGCCTCCGTGCGGTCGGATTCGCGTTCCTCGAGCGTTTCACCGATGCAGACCATCGGTTTCAGGCCATGCTCGATGGCTGTCCGGACCTTCCTGTTGACCTGTTCATCGGTTTCACCGAAGAGGGTGCGCCGTTCCGAATGGCCGATGAGAACCCAGCGGCACCCTGCATTGAGCAGCATCCTTGGTGAGATCTCCCCGGTGAAGGCTCCCTCGAGTTCCCAGTGCATGTTCTGGCCGCCGGTTTCTATCGAGGATTCCCTGAGCAGCCGCGAGGCGTCGGCAACGACGGTGGCCGGCGGGAAATAGACGACGTCACAGGCTTCCTGCCCGGAAAGACCGCTCCACACCCCCTTGAAGAGTTCGAGGGCGCTCTCGATCGTCAGATACATCTTGATGTTTCCGGCAATGATCGGACGGCGATTCATGATTTGACCTCCGTGAGCGCGGCCACCCCCGGGAGTTCCTTCCCTTCCAGGAACTCCAGGGACGCTCCTCCGCCCGTGGATACATGGGTGACGGCATCCTTGAGTCCCGCCTCGGCCACCGCGGCGGCCGAGTCGCCACCGCCGACAACCGTGATCGCCCCGCGTTCCGTAGCCCCGGCCAGGACGCGGGCCACCGCAAACGTGCCTTCCGCGAAAGGAGCTTCCTCGAAAATGCCCATGGGACCGTTCCAGAGAATCGTCCCGGCGCCGACCAGCGCCTTCTCGAAACTCGCCACGCTCCGGGGACCGATATCCACCCCCATCCATCCGTCGGGAACCTCGATCCCATCCAGGACCCTGTTCTCGTCGGTTCCCTTCGGCCCTCGGGAGATCCTGAGATCGACGGGGAGAAGAAGGGCAACTCCCGACTTCTCCGCTTTTTCCAGGAGCGCCGCCGCCAGGGGCACGCGGTCCGCCTCGAGAAGCGACGTGCCGATCGGCCTGCCCATGGCCTTGAAGAAGGTAAAGGCCATGCCTCCGCCGATGACGATGCCGTCGACACGCGACAGGAGATGCTCGATGACATCGATCTTTCCGGAGATCTTGGCGCCACCGAGAACCGCCCAGAACGGTTTCTTCGCGTTCCCGACGGCCATCCCGAGATAATGGAGTTCCCTTTCCATGAGCAGGCCGGCCGCCGCGGGAGACAGAAACCGGGTGACGCCGACCGTGGAGGCATGGGCCCGATGTGCGGTTCCGAAGGCGTCGTTCACGTACATTTCGGCGTTCCGGGCCAGCTCCCGGGAGAACTCCGGATCGTTCGCTTCCTCTCCCGGGTGAAACCTCAGATTTTCAAGGAGAAGGACGCCCCCGTTGACGAGCGTCATCGTCATCTCCTCGACTTCGTCGCCGATGCAGTCCGAGGCGAACTCCACCGGCAGACCCAGGCGCTCGGCGAGCCGGGTGGCCACCGGCTTCAGCGTGAAGCGCGGGTTCGGTTTCCCGTCGGGTCGTCCCAGGTGTGAAGCGAGAACAAGGCGGGCCCCGGCGTCGATGAGCGCCCGCAGGGTCGGCAGCGCTCCCTCGATCCGCGTGTCGTCGGAAACCTGGCCGTCGGGACCCAGGGGACAGTTGAAATCTACGCGGACGAAAACGCGGCGACCCCGGACATCCACATCACGGATGGACAGTCGACTCATGCTCCCGCCTACATGGAGCGGGACATGAGCTGGATGAGATCGATGACCCGGTTCGAGAATCCCCACTCGTTGTCGTACCACGAGAACACCTTGACCAGGTTTCCGTCCATGACGTTCGTGAGCTTGGAATCCACCACCGACGAATGGGGGTTGCCGACGATGTCCGACGACACGAGTTCCTCCTCGCTGTACTCGAGGATGCCGCGCATCGGGCCTTCCGCCGCCGCCCTGAGGGCCGCGTTCACTTCCTCCTTCGACGTGTTCTTTCCGACCTCGCAGACGAGATCGACGAGCGATCCGTCCGGCACCGGAACCCGGATGGCCAGGCCGTCCAGCTTTCCCTTGAGTTCGGGGATGACCAGGCCGATGGCCTTGGCCGCGCCTGTCGACGACGGTATCTGGGAGAGCGCGGCTGCCCGCGCACGGCGCATGTCCTTGTGAGGAAGGTCGAGGATGTTCTGGTCGTTCGTGTAGGCGTGGATCGTCGTCATCAATCCGCGCTTGATGCCGAAGGCATCGTTCAGAACGCGGGCCACCGGGGCCAGGCAGTTCGTCGTGCACGACGCGTTGGACACGACATCATGTTTGGCCGGATCATAGCTTCCTTCATTGACCCCGAGAGCCACGGTCACGTCCGCGTCCTTGGAAGGAGCGGAAATTATGACTTTCCGGGCTCCGGCCGAGATGTGCTGAGCCGCCTTGGCCCGGTCCGTGAACAGTCCGGTCGATTCCAGAACGAGCGATACGTTCAGATCCTTCCACGGCAGCCTTGATGGATCACGCTCGGCGAGAACACGGGTTTCCCTCCCGTCCACGAACATGGAGGACCCTTCCGAACGGACCGGAACCTTCAGGTTGCCGTGCACCGAGTCGTGCTTCAGCAGGTGAGCGAGCGTGGGGGCATCGGTGATGTCGTTCACGGCCACGATCTCGATGTCCTTGTTGTCGAGCGCCGCCCTGTAGACCAGGCGGCCGATGCGGCCGAAGCCGTTGATTCCGATCCGGATGGACATGTCCCGTCTCCTCCTCTGTTGTGGACCATGCCGGATGGTCCGAAGTCATCAACCGAAAAAAACCTTGGCGATCTCGTAGAATTCCATGTCGACGGTCTTGAGATCCCGAACCGCCTCCTCGATCGGAATGTCCTCGATGCGATTGGCCTGCAGGGCCACCATGCGGCCGAACTTCCTGTTCACGATGAGATCGACTGCCGCGACGCCGAAGCGAGTGGCCAGAACGCGATCGAAGGCGGTCGGGCTTCCGCCGCGCTGTATGTGCCCGAGTACGCTGTAACGGGTCTCGAACCCGGTGATCTCCTCGATGGCATCCGCGAGCAGCTTGCCGATGCCTCCAAGCTTGACGTGACCGAACTGGTCCTGCTCCCCATCCGACAGCACCAGCACTCCATCGGCCCCGGGCTGGCTCTCGAACTGGGCCCCCTCGGCGACGACGACAATGCTGAAATTCTTGCCGCGCTGGTGGCGGCGATTGATGAGGCTGCACACCTCGGGGACGGAAATGGGCACTTCCGGAATGAGCACGACGTCCGCGCCGCCGGCGATTCCGGCGGCCACGGCTATCCAGCCCGCGTGGCGCCCCATGACCTCCACGACGATGACCCGGTTGTGCGACTCGGCCGTGGTATGCAGACGGTCAATCGCATCGGTGGCGATATTGATTGCCGTGTCGAAACCGAAGGTGTACTCCGTGCCGGAAAGATCGTTGTCGATCGTCTTGGGTACCCCGACCACCGGCAGGCCGTGCCTGTGGAGTTCAAGAGCCACCCCCATCGTGTCTTCTCCACCGATGGCCACCAGAGCATCCAGGCGGTGCTTTTCGAACGTCTTGAGGCACGCCTGGATGCCTCCGGGCGACCGGGTGGGATTCGTTCGAGACGTGCCGAGAATCGTTCCGCCCTTGGGAAGAATGCCGGAGACGGATTCCAGATTCAGCTCACGGATGCGGCCATCCACGAGCCCCTGCCAGCCGTCATGGATCCCGAACACCCGGCCGTCCAGCCGGCGGATGGTCTTTTGAACAACCGCGCGAATGACCGCATTGAGGCCGGGACAGTCCCCGCCCCCGGTCAGGACACCGATCTTGAGCATGAAGAGTACCTATCCGATTGTCAGATATAGTGTTAAAAGGTTGAGGAACGATCCATGCACGGGATGCACGGGGTTGAAACAAAGACTATATCGACCAGCGCCGGGAGTGTCAATTGACCCGGGGCGGGACGCGTTGCCCCCGAGTCCGACGGGATCAGGCAACCCCGCCGGGGCCCCGTTCCGTCGTGGGCTCGAGTGCATGAAAAACGATACCCGCTGCGGCATGTTCGATCTAAGGGATTTCAGAACCTCTTGAAGGCGCTGGAATAGCGGAGGACGTAGTTGCCGATCCCCTGCTCATCCACGAAGATGAACGTGAGTCCCGTCGTCGACATCGTCGACTCCCGCTCTGGAAACAACGGTTCCCCCAGACGGGTGAAGGACCAGATCTCATAGGGGCGCGTGTCCAGCGCGTTGGAGTTGCTCGATGTGATCCTGCCGAGGTCCGCGTCGCTTCCGTCCGAACCGTTGAGAATGTCCGACAACGACGAACCCATCTGGGGAAGGACTTCCCGGGTGACCTCGTCGGGTTGACCGTAGCGGATGAAAATCCTGCCGCGGTCGGAGACCATGCCTCTCTCGAAGGAGGTGGAATAGTTACGGTTCGCGAAATCCACGCGGCCCTGGAAAACCTCCCGCAATTCGTTCCTTGCCGTATTCGGAGATGGATCATGGGACGTCCAGAATGCCGCCAGATAAGCTTCGCGATCCCCGGACTGCATCTCCTTGAACCGGTCGTAGTCCCGTTCCGTGAGCAGAACCCGGGCCTCGTCGAGGATCTCTTCCTCCGTCAGCCCCCAGAATCCCTCGCTCCAGATGACCGAAAAGGCGCGCGACGTGGACACGGTACGGTTGCTCCCGAACTCCCGGATCCCGACTTCGAGATCGTATGTTCCCGCCGGCAGATCCCGTACGGCAACCCGGGGCGCATGAACAAACAGCCCCCCCGGTGCGGCCACCGTATCCGCACGCGCCAGGATCTCCTCGCCCGTGTCGTCCCGGATGGCCAGATTCGTGAAGTACGTGCCTCCACCGGAATGGAGATCGTCATAGACCTCGTAGTAGACCTGCAGTGTGTCCCGATAGAGACCGTAGATCCGCCCGGGATTCGGGACCACATTGAATCCATTCTTGAGGAATCGCGCTCCCTCTGAAGCAGGTTCGACGCTCCAGGCGAACTGCACGTCGGAAAGTCCGAACTCGGAGCCCTGAAAAGGGGGAGGAATCAGCGAGGCCCTGGCCGATCCGTTTCTCTGCTTCTTGGTCACGAGGTAGATCAGGCCACGCTTGCGGGCATTCATGTCCTCGAGCACTACCTCGACCTCGGTGGTCCTGGGATGAAGGTCTTCACGCAGCACAAACAACTGGACGCGGTCCGCGGAAAGAGCCGCCACTTCGTTTTCCGCCGAGAATTCGAACGTTTCGGAAGCCTGCCCCAGCTTCCTGCCGTCCGCGTCGAAGAAGGTGAGCTTCGCATGAGCTCTCCCTTCGTAGACGACCGCACCGTCCGACTTTCGCTCCTCGAACTCCAGCTGCGAGTTCGGAACGCGGAAGTAGTATTCCTCGAGGCTGTTTCCGTCATCCCCGCGGAACCCGGCGTGATCGGCCTGGAACCAGATGTCGCCGGTCGAGCCGACCGGAAAGTGCACGGCTCCAGCCGTCCCGCAGAGCAGGAGACCGCCGAGAACGGCAGGCACCAGAACGCTCGTTGCACCGCGCAGGTTCATGAAGAAGTCCGGGCCAAAGAGAAAGGGGTGGCGACGGCCCGTCGCCACCCCTGGAATTGCAGATCCGTCATCCGACCGGCGCTAAAACGCGATATCCAGGGAGAACCGGTGAGCCCCGCCCAGGTCGGACATGTCCACGTACGAGTAGTCGAAACGAGTTTCGGTGGACAGGCTGCTCGGAAACTTGACGCCAAGACCGGCCGCCAGCTTTTCCGTGTCATACCCGATATTGTACCCGCCGCGGGCGAAGAAGAAGTCCTTGAACGAATATTCGCCGCCCAGGTTCAGGCGCTCGCTGTTGTCGGGCGGGTGCGAAAACTCGCCGGCCATCAACAGGGAGTTGCTTCCGCTGTCCAGCATCGTCATCGAGGCGCCGACGCGAAAGACGGTGGGCACCTTTGCGGCCCGATTGTTCTCGATGTAGACGAACTCGCCGCCGATGTTCTGTATCGACATGCCGATCCTTAGAGACTTGAATCCCGTGTCGTAGAGAGTGCCGAAGTCGAAGGCGAGAACATTGTCGGAGATGTCGTCCAGTCCGGAATGAACGAAGCTGCCTGAAATACCCGCACTGAACTTGTCGGTGAGGGAGCGGGAGTACGTAAGTCCGAACTGGGAATCGCCGGCATCGAAAAATGTGCCGTCACCGTCGGGATGAAACACGGTGGTGCGTTCCATGTCGCTGAGGTACAGGGACTTTGCCTGCACGGCGAACATGCCCGGCATGAAGCCCACGTTGAACACATAGGCCGCCTGCGTCAGGCTGATGTCCGTCGGCCAGACGGCGTGATTGACGGAGACGACGTTGCCGCTCAACCGGGAAATACCCGCCGGATTCCAGAAGACGGCCGACGCATCGTCGGCGACAGCCGTGAACGCGCTCCCCATCCCGGTAGCCCGGGCCCCGACTCCGATCTTCAGGAACTGGGCGCCGGTCGTCCCGACCTTGTCGAATGATTTTGCAGCGTGTGCAGCCTGTGGAGCAAAGGCGCACAGAATCGCCACGGCAAGAATTCTCTTCACAGCTTACCTCCCCTTCTGGGCCGGCAAATGGTTTCCATCGCTCGCCTTCCGGTCATCGGATGATCACAAACCGGCCCTTGCAGAGCTGGCCGTCGACATTCAGGACGTAAAGATACACACCGGCAACGATGTTCTGGCCGCTGCGTGAAATGAGATCCCAGTACAGCGTTCCACCCTGGCGATTCCCTTCGCCGACTTCGCAGGAACCGACGACCCGGGAATCGGATGGTCCGGCGGAAAGAATCAGATCGCCGGTCAAAGAATAGATGCTGAGGTTCGACCAGCCTTCAGGAAGGCTGCGGAAAGCGATCTTGGTTCCCGTCGGATCGCAATCGGTGGGATTCAGGTCCCAGTCCGCACCGCCCCGATAGGGGTTCGGAACGACCTTGATGTCGGCGCAGCTGTTTCCATGTTTCCAGGAAGCCACGATCAGTTCCTTTTGAACCGCGGCGGGAGCCCCGCCCAGTTCCACGGTTTCCGGGAAGCCCGTGGCCGGGTTGAACTGCGTGTCCACGCCGAAAGCCGTAACGCCGTAGAAATAGACCTTTCCGTTCGTGACCCCCGACGTGTCGGCAAACTGATACCTGCCGACGGTGTACTGCGGACCGAACGGCGTCATCTCGACGACGGTGTTGCGATCGACCCGCTCCACCTGGCGGATGTGCCGCGGGGAGAGCTGTCCGAGGCCGTCCCGGGGATTCTTCCTGAATTCGGCAATGAGCATCCACTCCGCCGGTGTCGGGCCGATGGACCCTTCCGGTCGCTGCCAGTTGTCCACACGCCAGACACGGTACCCCTCAAAAAGGTTCTTTCCGGTGATCGGGTCGGGCCGCAGCTCGGAAATGTTGTCCCACTGGAGAAGAACGCGACCGTCGCCGCTCGGGTAGCGCTGATACGCCAGGTCGAACCGCGGGTTCGGAATGCGCAGTTCGGGATCCGTGTTCAGGGCAGGCGGCGGCGGCGCCGTGGTTCCGACCCAGTTGAGCAGGAACTCCTTGCCGTCCACGCCGGAACACACATCGCAATCGTCGTCGACGTACGCGCAGTCGGTGGAACTTCTCCAGCGCAGGTTGATGGTGCTCAGCGTGTCGCAGGGGTCGTCCCAGAGAATTTCGCCGGGAGGATCCAGAACGATCAGGCAGCGTTCCTTCCCTTCGACACCGCTCAGCGGATTCTTGTCGGCATCCACGAACTGGCCGTTGTAGATGCGCTGGGCGCTCACCGCATTCTCGATCATCCCGTCCAGGCCATCCCCGATGACAAAGGCGGTCTGGAAAGTGAGCTGGTCGCCGGGATTCAGTTCCTCGAACGGCCCGGCGGCGAGCGTGAAACGATAGTCGTCGGGCTTGTTCGCGTTGCGGCGTGGAATCTCGCCGCTGGACAGAAGGTCGTAACGTTCGAAGTCGGTCCTGGGGTCTCCCTGGGGATACGCGCCCGTCGACGCCGTCCAGCGGACCGTTGCCAGCCCGACCCGGACGGGAGCCTTGGTTCCCGTGGGATCGGTCGTGTGTCCGAGGAACATGCCGCCGAAGTATCCGGGCACGTCGCCGCCCACGATCGTTGTGCCGTTATCCGGCGCGTCCCAGATGTAGGCGATGTCCATGGAGATCTTTTCGCGGGAGCACTGGCCTTCCTTCGTCGGATTCGTTGCGGTCGTGTCGATTCGGATGTAGCCGACAAGGTCGTCCGTCCAGTACTGGGGTGACAGCTTGGGGCCGGCATCCGCGTCCACGTTGAAACCGATGTAGAGGCTCTTCAGGCGCTGGTCGCCGATGTTGATGATCCTGAAGTCGAAACCGACGAACTCATTGATGCCGGACGTGGACCACTGAAAGCTTCTCTGCTGCACTTTCAAGCCGAGCGGCCGGTGATCGCTGCTCTGGCTGATGGCTTCGGCGGTGTTGTCCCGGAACTCGCAGGAGAACATCTGCTGGCCGATGGCGGCATAGTCCTCGTCGATCTTGCCGTCGCCGTCATCGTCCTTGCCGTTTCGAAAATCCTCGTCGAGGATGCCGTCGCCGTCGTCGTCTCCGTTGAAGAAACCCGGCCGCGCGCCGCCCTTGACGCCCTCAAAGGACTCGTAGATCGTGTCGACGGGAAGCAAGTCAGGCCGCAGTTCCAGCGGGGCCGCCGTCGAGACGTGAGCCTCGGCGTCCTCCCCGATGGCGCCGATCCACAGCCCGCCCAGGAACAGGTACTCCCCACCACGCCACCCGGCCGAGATCAGGTTTCCCCCGGCGAACGGATTGCCGATAATGCCGATATTCGTGATCTGCAACGTCAGCAGCCCGACATTGTGGGTAAAGAGATTCGGCTCACGAATGGCATAGATGCCCTGGGGGTCCCGGCCCAGAGCATCGGGCGAGTCCAGGTCCATTCGGGCGTGGGCCGGCCCCGTCGGGACAGCGAGCGCCGACAGGCCGATCGCGGCGAGGATGCCATTCAGCAGTCCGCCTTTTCTTCGCATTGCCCTCATCCTGTTTACCCTCCACAATTCGGAATCCGCACGTCGAATTCCGCTGATGTATCCAAGCCCGTCGAAAAAACGGTGTGTTGCTTCTAGAACTTGAGTCCGAGTCCAACGCGCAGGTTGCGACCTTCTTCAAAGACACGGGGATCGTTGACCGGCACCCAGTCTTCGACCTGGTCGTCGTTCTGGTCTTCGCCCAGATATGCGCCTCCGGCCCGGCCGGTTTCGGAATAGAACACCCGGTAGTCACGAGTATTGGTCGACGGGGGTCCCGGCCAGTTGCTCGGCTCGAGATCGCGAATATTGTTGGCGTCGAGAATGTTGTTGCCGCGGAAGAAGAACTTCACGTCCTGCCCCCAGAGCCGGTAGTGCTTCTCCGCCTGGACGTTGAGGTTCGTCACCGAAGGGAGACGTCCCTTGTTGGTCAGCGAGGGGTCGACCCGACGCTCGTTGCGACTCGTCGGGGTGAACGGGAATCCCGACCCGAAGGACCAGACGATGTTGGCGAGCCAGTCTTCCGGCTGGCTGACCAGCAACTGCGCCGAGAAGGTGTGGCGCTGGTCCCAGTCGAGCGGCTGCTCGGAAATGGGCAGATAGAGCAGCTGAACGCTCTGCTGCTGATTCGGATCCGAGGCCACGCCGGTGGCGATTCCATACCCGTAGGAAACTTCGCCGCTGAAGTTGTGGCTGAACCGCTTCTCCAGCGAGAGCTCGAAGCCGCGGGACGATGCGTAATCCTTGTTCGTGTACGTCGGCACGAGCCCGGGGCTGTCACCCGACGTGAGCTGCTCGATCGTCAACAGGCCGAAAATGTCCTTGAAGTAGACGGAGAACTGGCCGAATACGTCCGGGCTGAACATGTGCTGAAGCCCGGCCTGGTAGGACACGGTCGTTTCGTTCTCGAGATTCGGGTTGCCGCGGGTGTTCGAGGCGGAACCGCGATTCTCGAAAATGTACTGGCGATCGGGAATCTGGCTGAATCGCCCGTAGTGGAACGAAAACACGTCGCGGTCCGAAATCGGGTAGGCAATGCCGAAGCGGGGCGAGAACTGGTTCTTGGAACGGCTCTGGACTTCCGAAACATCCAGCTGGCTGCCGACCGAGAAAATGTCGACGCGGCCACCGAGGTTGATGACCATGCCCTCGTGCTCCCAGCGATCCTGCAGATAGAAGGAGCCTTCCGGATTGTAATAGTGATACTGGCTGCGGAATCCGCCGACCGTTCCGGTCGAGTTGATCGACACGGGAAAGTTGATGCTCAGGAGCTGCAGGTCATTGTAGACCCCTTCGATTCCCGACTTGAACCGGTGCCGGCCGATCTGATGGGTCCAGTCGGTCTTGACACTCCAGGTCTGGGTGCTGCGTTCGCGGTAATCCGGGAAATCGCCGTTCGTTGCGAAGTAGTGCTGCGTCGAGAAGTCGATCTGATTGCGCCACTGATCGGGAACGCGTCCCGTGTACTCCCAGGGATACTGATCGTTCACGCGGTAGTCGTTGTCGAACTTGTGGCGCGACAGCTTGAGGGAGTAGAACGTTTCCGGGGAGAGTGTGTGGTTCCAGACGATCTTCATCTGGTTGAAGTCATCCACGGTGTTCGGCATGTGCTCCGCCGCGTTGTAGGGAACGAACGTGGAGTCTTCCCGGGTGGCGGCGAACCTGCCGAAACGCGTGACGATCTGGCCGCTGCTGCGGATCGTGTCGACGCGCGTCTGAACGAACCCGTTCAGGCTGAAAATGTGCGAATAGATATCGTTCGTGCTGTGGTTCTGCAGGTACTCGAACGTCATCTTGTAGTTAGGACCGGGCTTCCAGGCCAGTTTGCCCTGGTACTTGAAATCGTTGCGCTGGCGCGGACCGACCTTGATGAAATCGAGGATGGTCTGCCGCGGCCTCGTCTCGCTCGTCTTGAGGAATCCGTCTTCGAATGTCCCCTGGAACGACATGAAGTAGGTCAGATCCTTGACCTGAGTCGGCCCGCCGAATCCAAGGTTGAGCCGGTCGAAGTTGTCGTAGGTCTTGTCCGGAGCGCCGAAATCGTCGGTCGAGTACTCGAAGCTTCCCGAGAAGCGGTTGCCCCCCTCCTGGGTGCTGATGTTCACGATACCCGACTGGGCGTTCCCGAACTCCGCATCGAATCCGCCGAGCAGAACCTCGGAATCGGACACGGCGTTCGTGGCCACCTGGACGGCGGCGCCCGCGAGCGGGTCGCGAACGGGAATACCGTCGATCATGTAAAGCACTTCGCCGGCCCGGCCGCCGCGGAAGTGCAGCTCGCCACCCTGCGCGACCACGCCCGCCTTGAGGGCGATCGCTTCCTGATAGGTATCAACGGGCAGGGATTCCAGATCGTCCTTGCCGACCCGCTGCTTGGTCGTGGAGGAGTCCTTTTCAAGGCGGCGACGCTGGCCGACCACTTCGATTTCCTTCAGTTTCGTAACGACCTTTTCGGTCAGCGTGAACTGAATCTGCGTCGTCTCGTTGGCGGCCACCTGAACGCCGCTCTTTTCCTGCTCACCGAATCCCATCTTGAGCACCTTGATGCTGTAGGTGCCCACGGGAACGTTCTTGATTGTGAATTTTCCGTCGGAATCCGTCATGCCGCCGAGTGGAGTTCCCAGAACGAGCACGGTCGTGAACCCTTCGGGCTTCCCCTCGTCTCCATAAACGATGCCGCTGATCGTCCCGGATGCGGCAGCGTGGACGGAAGTGTTGATCAGCAGAGCCATAAGCGTCAGGAGAAGGGAGGCTCCCCCTATCCTCTTAACACTCATCTTCATTGGAGATGACTCCTTTCCATCGTTGCCAGATCGCCCAAAGTGTTGAATCCGTTGGGAATATAGTGGACGTGTCCTTCGTGTGTCAACGCAACGCGTACGGAAAGGCCTCAAACGAAGCAGGCCGTTCATGGCTGCCACAAGCCCGGACAGCACAACACTGTACGTTCGCAAGCGAGACTCGAACTGGAGAGGCACCCGCTGTTCGGGCGGGAGGAGGGGTTGAGCCAGGACTCCAACCCGTTGTCATCCTGACTCTTGTTGCAGTATATCGGCACGATACGCTTTTTGACAACTAGAAAAGCAGGCGGGCCGAGAGCGAAAAGCCGCGCTGGCTGATGTCGAGGTCCGACGACAGATCCGTCGAAAAAGCGGCGTCAAGCTGCAGTGCGCCGCCCCGCGGGACGAAACCCAGCCCGAACGAAGCCATTGTCGCACTGTAACTTCCCGTGACTCCCGGATCGAAACCCGGAGAATCGGAAGCGCCGCTCCGGTCCTCGGTACGAACGCCCCAGCCGTTCCGGACGGCGAAGTTCTCGTGAAACAGGTATTCCCCTCCCACCGAGACGGTGGAGACGGTCCTCTCGAGAGTGAATCCGTCCAGCGGGTCGAGATCCACCAGTTTCGCCGACACGCTGTGGAATTCGCCGCCGAGAAAAAGGCGCTCGTTGGCAAGGAGGAGGTTTCCGCCGAGGCCGAAATCGGAGTCGTCCGTTTCCGTGGAACTCGACAGCCGGCTTCCCGCGACGGTCTGCACGCTGGTGACCTGCTGAGAGCCGCTGACCGTGGTCAGCGCGCCCGTCAGGGACAGGAACCCGGGGACGGCCTCGAACTGCCAGCGCGTGGAGAAACGGTCGGAGGACATTTTTTCCGTCAGCGTTTCCCGTTCGAAACGGACGAAGCGGATGGACGGATTGAAGACGAACAGCGGCGACCAGGCGACCCGGACCCGCTCGCGCCCCGCGCCCTCCGTTCTTCCAAGGCTGGCCCCTCCGGTGACCCTGGGGTGATTGACGAAGACCTGGGCTGCGGCCGAACCGCTCGGGCGATCCCAGTCGAACTCGTCGCGGAACGCGTCGGACTTGGCGACGCCGTCGATCTGGGTCCGGCGGATGTCGCCGCGGGCCGCCACGGTGACAAATTCGTGAATCGGGTAGGCCACGCCGGCCACGCCGACCATGGACCTGGCATCGTGCTCGATGAAGTAGATGCTCTGTGGATTGATCTGGTCCTCGATCTCGTTTTCGAAACGGAACTCGAAACCGAAACTGGCTTTCCCGAACAGTCGGTTGTAGAGAAAACGGTAGCGGATGTTCTCGAAGTCGATCCGCGGGGTCCCGCGGAGCCGTGTCGAGGACTCGACCAGGTCGAAACCGCCGGCGAACGCCTGGTGGCTCGTCTTGCGGTACGCGGCCAGCAGGGAGTAGGTGTTTGCCTTGTAGTCGAAACCGGACAGACGCGCGTCACGCTCCACGTATTCGCGGTGCGACGACCGGAAGTCGATGCTCCAGGCATCACGATCCGACAGGAGCCCGGCCGGATTGTCGCCGTAGTCCAGGAGGTTGATTTCGTTGTTCTCGTCGGGCGCGGAGATGTCCAGACCCATCCCGTCGAGACGGGTGGTTCCCGGTCCGAACGACAGGCGGATCGGCTCCAGGCCTATCCGCTGCTCGATGAGTTCGGCATGAACGAGTGCGGGCGCCGGGAGCAGCACCGAAACTCCGGCGACCAGAAATGCTCCGGCAATGGCGTTGCGGATCTTCATCAAAGACCTGCTTCCGGCGTCTGGGGTTTCTGGTACTTGCTCGGCTGGAACCGAAGCTTGAGCGGCCCGGAACCGCTGTGGATCCGGGACGAGCGATTGAAAATGGCGATCGCGAACGTGTACTCCTCGTTCGGATCCAGAGCGACATCGTCCGGGTGTCCGGTTTCCATCGGGCGGCGGATTTCGATGGCCCAGACCGGAAAACGCTTGGCCTGGTTCTCGACGAAGTCGCCCTTGGCGCGCACATCGGCGGCGCTGCCGTTGGGGATCCAGAGGAGATACCCGGGCATGACGTCGGTCTTTCCGGGAGTCAGGCGATCGCTCCACTTCTGGTAGTTGGCGCTGATCCGGGACGTTGCCAGGGAGTCGCACGCGAGAAAGACCTTGGCGGTGGGACCCCAGAGGTAGAACTCCGTCGGGAGCCCGCCGTTCGCCGGCACGACTTCAGGCACCTCTCCCCCGGTTCCGACGCGGACATCGCGGACGAGTTCGGTGATGTGACTGGGGATCGGAAGGCCATCCCTGGAAAAGCGGATCGACTCGTTCCGCGTGTACAGCTGGCCCGTGTATCCCGACTTGTTGAAGTAGCTGATCCCCTCGGCGTGATCGTTGTGGAGACCGGCCGCGTCGGCCCACATGTCTTCCATGTACCCCGGCCAGGCCGGGCTTGGATCGTAGGTCCTGTAGAGGGTTCCCGGTCTTCCGGTCTTGTCGTCCACCTGGGTCAGGTCCGGGTAGACCGTGCTCTCCTGGGCATTCGTCCGTCCGGCCCGCCAGGTCCAGATGTCCAGCTTGCCGCTGGGAACGCCTCCGAAAGCCTTGTCCCCACCCATGTGGCAGGCGACCTGGCATCCGATTTCATCGAATGTGCCCAGGTTGTCGCTGGCGGGTTCGATCTGGAACGCGATGCTGACCTGATCTTCCATCGAATTGGCGTTTTCGACGTACCAGTTCTGACCGCTGACCACGACGGAGTCGCAGGCTCCCGAGCCGGGAGACTGGGGAACCGGGCTCGGAACGAGACCGAGCGCGCCCGGTCGGGCGTAGCGCCAGTAGTCGGGGAAGATATCGAACGTGTCGTCGCCGTATCGAACCAGCATGTAGAGGTGGTTCTTGAGCTTGGAGGGATCGATCCGCTTTTCATCGGACCAGATGGCCCGCAGCTCAACGTAGAAACCCGGCCCGCCGAATCCGTTCTCACCGGACACATACACGTAGAGCGGCTGGGCGATCTGCCATTCCTTGTCCTGGGCGTCTCCGTCGAGAATGGGCAGGAGATCCCGGTCGGCGGGATCGGCTCCCGGCAGGGGTTTCACGGGATCGACGTAGGCGGCGATCAGCTCGTTTTCGATGGGAACGCCGGGCGCGATCTGTTCGATCCCGCCTTCGCAGCCAAGGAGCAGCGACCCGGCGATCACGACGCTCGCCAGCAGAATGAACGATGGTTGTGGCTTCATATACTTCCGTGTCCTCTGTAGCGTGGGACTGATTGACGAGGGGGGAAGATCGGCGTTACTGAGAACCCTGCTGGCAAAAGAACTTAGCCGGGATACCGATCCGTGTCAACGAAAAATTCTCCCTCATGAAACGTGCCCGGACCGCCTGGATCTCCTTGCGGGACCGGGTTTGCCCGGGCTGACGAAGGGGCTCTCGGCATCGAAAAAACGCCAGGGCTTGTCCGCCCCCCTGCTGATCCCGACCCGGGCGGAAACCCCGAGGATCCGGGGCACCGCTCGACCGCGGGCTATGAAAACGGGGCCCTTGAGAAGATCGGCGCCGTTTGCGCGACCGTCCAGCCCCAGCGCCTTGCATAATCGGGCCGGCCCGCGGGCCAGGTCAAGATCCCGGATCGATTTTCCTCGATTCCGTCTCATGACCGATATCCCGAAGACGGGTTCGATCGCCCGCACAAGAACAGCCTCCGGAACACCCTCGCGGCCGCACACGACGTTGAAGCAGTGATGCATGCCGTAGGTGAAATACACGTAGGCCCTGCCCGAACGGCCGTACATCACCTCGTTTCGGGTCGTGCGTCCGGAGGCCGCGTGACAGGCCGGATCGGCCTCGCCGATGTAGGCTTCCACCTCGACGATGTACCCACCGACGGGCCCCCTGCCGGTGTTCCGGAGCAGCAGCTTGCCGAGGAGGGACCGCGCCAGGTCCAGGCATGGTTTCCGGTAATACGCGGCCCCGAGCGGCCTGTGCCCGGTCGATGCCGTCAATGACCCGCCGGACCGGCCTCGAGGTTCACGGCCGGAAAGCTCTTGAGGTAGTCGAGGACTTCGGACTGGATGGCCTGGAGCCTTTCCGGAGTCCGGGCTTCGAACCGCACGACGAGCACCGGCTGGGTGTTGGAAGCGCGAACCAGTCCCCAGCCGTCCCCGAACAGGACCCGGGCCCCGTCCACGTCGATGACCTCCCGGGTCTTCCGGAAGTGTTCGATCACTTCCTTCACGACGTCGAACTTCTTCCGGTCCTCGCACTCGAACCGCATTTCCGGCGTCGATTCGTAGTGCGGCAGCTCATCCACCAGTTCGGCGAGCGACTTCCCGGAGCCGGCAACGAAACCGGCGATCCGCGCCGAGGCGTACAGTGCATCGTCGAAACCGTACCAGTCCTCGGCGAAGAACATGTGCCCCGACATCTCCCCGGCCAGCAGGGCCCCTTCCTCCTTCATCTTCGCCTTGATGAGCGAATGGCCGGTCTTCCAGAGGATCGGCGTGCCTCCGTGCTTCGTGATCCAGTCGGCCACCGCCTGCGAGCACTTGACCTCGAAGATCACCTTGGAACCCGGCTTCCGGGACAGGAGGTCCGCGGCGGAGAGGGCCAGGAGCTGATCGCCCCAGACGACGCGTCCCGTGTTGTCCACCAGGCCGACCCGGTCCGCGTCGCCGTCGTAGCCGATTCCGATGTCGGCACCGGAGGACTTGACCCTGGCGATCAGGTCCTTGATCAGCGCGGGGACCGTGGGATCCGGCAGGTGATTCGGAAAGCGCCCGTCGGGCTCCGTGTACAGCTCCTCGACGCGACAGCCGAGATCGCGGAACAGGGCCGGCCCGAACGGCCCGCCGCACCCGTTGCCGGCGTCGATGACCACGTGCAGCGGTTTCGGGATGGACAGCTTCTCCCTGAGGATCGCGTTGTACTCCGGGCGGATGTCCCGATCCTCGGACGTCCCGGCGCCCGATTCGAACCGGCCGGATTCCGCGATCTGCCTGAGCTCCCTGATATCCGTACCGAAGATGGACGCCGTGCCGAGGTTCATCTTGAATCCGTTGAACTCGATCGGGTTGTGGCTCCCGGTCACGGAAACTCCGCCGTCCATGTTCCACTGGTGAATCGCGAAGTACACGGCCGGCGTGGGGACGGTGCCGATCCGCACGACGTCGATGCCGGCGGCGTTCAGTCCCCGGGACAGAGCTCCGGCGATGCGCGGCGACGTCAGCCGGACGTCCTGGCCGACGACGATTCGGCGCGCGCCGTTCCGTCGATAGAACGTGCCCAGGGCACGTCCGATCGTCTCCACGTCGGGATCGGCGAGATCACGGTCGGCGATCCCGCGGATGTCGTACTCACGAAAAATATCAGGGTTCATCATCTCCTCGATTCGGTGTTGACCGCTCACTTCTTCCGGAGCCACGCGTCGATGAACGGATTGAGATCCCCGTCCATCACCCGGTTGACGTCGGAAATCTCGAAGTTCGTCCGGTGGTCCTTGACCATGGTATACGGTTGAAAGACATAGGAACGGATCTGGCTGCCCCAGGCGATTTCCTTCTGGCTGTCGAGCAGCGCGTCCATCTTCTTCTGGTCCTCCTCGCGCTGGCGCATGTAGAGGCGGGCCTTGAGGATCTTCATCGCCGACTCCTTGTTGCGATGCTGGCTGCGCTCGCTCTGGCAGCTCACCACGATCCCGGTCGGGTTGTGGGTGAGCCGGATCGCCGAACTGGTCTTGTTGACGTGCTGCCCTCCCGCACCGGATGCCCGGAACGTGTCGATGCGCAGGTCGGCCTCGTTGATCGTGATCTCGATCGTGTCGTCCACGAGCGGATAGACGAACACCGATGCGAAGGACGTGTGGCGGCGCTTGGCCGCGTCGAACGGACTGATGCGGACGAGCCGATGCACGCCGCTCTCCCCCTTGAGATAGCCGTACGCGTACTCTCCGAGCACTTCGAACGAGGCGTCCTTGATCCCCGCCTCCTCGGCGGCCTGGTAATCGAGAACGTTCACTTCGAACCCGTTCTTTTCCATCCAGCGCAGATACATGCGGTAGAGCATGTCCGCCCAGTCCTGGCTCTCGGTTCCCCCCGCGCCGGGATGTATCGACACGATGGCGGAGAGCGCGTCGTCCTCGCCCGAGAGGAACGAGCGGAGTTCGAAGTTCTCCACGCCGGTCTCGAGCTTCCGCGAGGCGCCGAGAAGGTCCTTGAGCGTGGCTTCGTCCTCCTCGGCCTCGGCCATGTCCAGGAGGTCCATGGTGTCCCGGCACTCCGTGCTGAGGCTCTTCCAGTCCTCGAGCGTCCGGCGGGCGGTCTTCAATTCGGCAATCACCTTGCGGGCCGCCTCGGGCCTGTCCCAGAAACCCGGGGCGGCCATCCGTCCCTCGAGTTCCGCTACGACTTCCGCCTTGTGATCGACGTCAAAGATAACCTCGGAGCGTTTCCAGGCGCTCGCTGAGGGAAGACAGGCTTTTCTTCAATTCCAGGACATCGACGGTCATGATGGTGGGTCCTTTCTGGTGAGACGGATCGGCGCGGTTCCCGGCCGTTGCGTCATGTTCATTATATGGTTCCAGGCGCAGTCGGCGGACGCCCGAAGCGCCGCGCGGTCGCCGCTGTTGTCTATGACCAGCCCTGCCCGCGACACCTTGGCGGCCGCGGGCAGCTGGGCCGCGATGCGCCTGCGGCCCTCCTCCGCGGACAACCCCCGGCCGATCAGGCGCTCGAGTTGCGCCTCCGGCGGAGTCGTGACGCAGACGACGAGATCGAAGGAGTCCTCGATTCCGAACTCGTAGATCAGCGCCGCGTCGACGACAATGACCCGGGCGCCCGAAACGGCGGCGTCATGGATGCGCCGTTCGAGCTCCGCCAGAAGAGCCGGATGCACGATCGCTTCCAGCTCCCTCATCCGATCCGGGTCGGCAAAGACGATCTGCCCCAGTTTCTTCCGGTCGATCTCCCCGCCCGTTCCGCGTATCTCCTCGCCGAACGCATGAACGACGCCCTCGAACGCCGCGCCCCCCGGAGCGATCACATCGTGCCCCACGCGGTCCGCGTCGACCACGACCGCTCCTCGTTCCGCCCACAGCGAAGCCACGAGCGACTTCCCCGAGGCGATGGAGCCCGTAAGACCGACAAGGATCATGCGCGGACACTATAGGGATATGGGCAGCGGGCCTCAAGGCCGGGCCTGGCCACTTCAGTGAATGCTGAACCAGTCCGCGCCGACGCCCGTATCGACGACGACGGGCACGGTCAGGTCCATCGCCGTCTCCATGATCGTCCTGACCCGGGCGGCCACGGCATCGGCTTCCTCCGCGGGCGCCTCGAGCAGGAGTTCGTCGTGCACCTGGAGCAGGAGTCGCGCGCGCGGAAACGTCGCGGCGAGTTCGCGGTGCACCCGGACCATCGCCACCTTGATGAGATCGGCGGCGGTACCCTGGATCGGGGTGTTGACGGCCATGCGCTCGGCTTCCGATCGGAACCGGCCGTGGTTGCTGCGGAGATTCGGAAGGTAGCGGCGGCGATTCAGCAGCGTCGTCACGTAGCCGTTCCGGATCCCGTCGGCGATCGTCGACTCGAGGAACCGGTCCACGCCGGGAAAGCGGGCGCGGTAGGCATCGATGAACCTCGCGGCTTCCTCGCGCGTCACGCCGATCTGCCGGGCCAGGCCGACGGCGCCCTGCCCGTACATGATGCCGAAGTTGACGGTCTTGGCCGCGGCGCGCTGTTCCGGGGTGACCTCGGCCGCGGTCACGTCGTAGAGCGAGGCCGCCGTTTCGCGGTGGACGTCGACGCCGCGCCGGAAGTATTCGATGAGACGTTCGTCACCGGAAATGTGGGCCATGATCCGGAGTTCCACCTGCGAGTAGTCCAGCGAGATCAGCCTGGCCCCGGGGCCGGCGACGAAGGAACGGCGGATTTCGCGTCCGAGCTCCGTTCGAATCGGAATGTTCTGCAGGTTCGGGTTGGACGAGGAGAGCCGCCCGGTGGCCGCCACCGTCTGGTTGAACGAGGTGTGCAGCCGGCCGGTGTCCGGATGAACGAGGCGGGGCAGGGCGTCGACATACGTGGACTTGAGTTTCATGATCTGTCGGTACTCGAGAACGATTCCGGGCAGCGGATGATCGCCGGCGAGTTCCTCGAGAACGTCGCTGTCGGTGGAGTATCCGGTCTTCGTCCTGCGCGCTTTCCGGAGCCCGAGCTTTTCGAACAGGATCTTCGCGAGCTGGGGCGGAGAGTTCAGGTTGAAGGGCTCCCCGGCCGCCTCGTGAGCCCGCTGCTCGAATCCCGCGATCGACCGCCCCATCCGCTCCGACATGTCCCCGAGGAACGCGGTATCGAGGACCACCCCGGTCTCCTCCATGAGCCGCAGCACCTGGAGCAGCGGCATCTCCACGCCGGAAAACAGCTCCTCGAGATTGCGGGTTGCCAGTTCGGAGCGAAACGGCCCGGCGAGGTCGCGCGCCGCCGCCGCTCCCCCGGCCGCCAGCGCGGCTCCCTCGGCCGCCGTCAGATCCGCCGGCGCCCGTTTGCGCGCGCCCTTGCCAAGGAGGTCCGTGCGCGCCGCCGGGCTCGTCCCCAGTTCGGACTGGGACAGCCGGCCGAGGTCGTGCGATCGCTCCGAATCCAGAAGATAGGACGCGATGCACGTGTCGAACGACGGGGCGGTCACCTTCAGGCCGTGGCGATCCAGCGTCACCAGCCCGGCCTTCAGGTCGTGGCCGGTGATCGCGACCGCGCCTCCCGAAAGCAGGGGGCCGAGACGCTCCCGCACCATCCCGAGGTCCGCGTTTCCGCCGCAGGCATGCCCGAGCGGCACATAGACGGCGTCCGACCCCTCCGGAGCAAGTCCCAAGCCGAGAAGCCCGGCGCGCATCGGATCCCCGTCGTCAGCTTCCACGTGCAGGGCCACGCGTCCCGATTCCTCGATCGTTCGCGCCAGCCGATCGAGCGCGGCGGCGTCGACGGCGACCGTCCACGCGGACCGGGGCGCGGCGGGGGCGATCTCCTCGACGGGATCGAACAGGTTCAGATTCTCGCCGGGCGCCGGCCGGTTCGGGGCTCCGGCCTCCGCGGAGGTGGGACCCGCCACGGCGCTTCCGGATGCCGGCGACCCCGCCTTTCCGCGGGACACGGGCGCCCGTCCCGGGGCGGAGCCGGTCGCCCCGTCCCGGGACTCCGCGGACTGTATTTCCGCCTCCCGGGCCAGCCGGCCGAATTCCAGGTCGCGGAAGAGGCGAACGAGTTCCGGGGAGGGGGGCCGGAGCCGCAACTCGTCGAGCGATGCGGGCAGCTCCACATCGGTCTTGATCGTCACCAGCCTCTTCGAAAGAAACGCGAGTTCGCGGTGCTCCTCGAGCTTTGCGCGCAGCGCCTTCCGGGACAGACCGTCGAGGGACGCGTAGAGTTTCTCGAGGCTCCCGTACTCCGCGATGAGCGCCGACGCGGTCTTCTCCCCCACGCCGGGGACACCGGGCACGTTGTCCGAGCTGTCCCCCATGAGCGCCAGAACGTCGATCACCGCGGACGGCGGCACCCCGAAGCGCTCCGCGACCTCGTCCGGGCCGAGCCAGTGCACGCCGGTGCCGGACGGGCCGCCGCGCCCGGGATTCAGCATCTTCACATGCCCCGAGACGGTCTGGCAGAAATCCTTGTCGCCCGACACCAGCACGACGTCCAGGTCGGGGCCGGCACACTGCGCGGCGTACGATCCCATGATGTCGTCGGCTTCCACCCCCTCCCGGCGAAGCAGGGGCAGGGGCCATGTTTCGATCACCTCGAAGATCCGCGGATACTGGGCGGACAGTTCCTCCGGCATCTTCTTTCGCGTGGCCTTGTACTCCGGGTACGCCTCATGCCGGAACGTCGGCGCCTTCGTGTCGAAGACGACGGCAAGGTATTCCGGGTGATGGTCGCGGATGAGTCCCCAGACCGTGTTCGCGAAACCGAGAACGGCCCCCGTCAGCTCGCCGGAGGACGTGGTGAGGGGAGTGCGGCCCAGCGCGAAGAACGACCGGTAGGCCAGCGCCGAGCCGTCCACGAGGAACAGCCGGGCTTTCCCGTCCCGGGCCGGGGCGCTCATGGTCCGTAGAGGCCGTTCCGCAGCGCGTAATCGAGAACCGGCGGCGGCACGAGAAAGCGGGGGGAACGGCCGTCGCGGATGCGGCTGCGGACAAGGGTGGAGGAGACGGAAACGCTCACCCCGGCAACGATCGTGGCCCGCTTGAGGCAGGAAGGATCGGCGCGGCCGGGATCGAAGCCGGGGCGCGGCAGCACGACCAGCGGATACCGCTCGACGATTCCGGACGGATCGCGCCATCCGGGAAGATCGAGAAGGCTGTCGGACCCGAGGAGGAACAGGATCTCGTCGCCGGGGCGGGAAGCCGAAATGCGGTTCAGCGTGTCCAGCGAGTAGTGGGGTCCGTCCCCTATCGACTCGACGTCGGAAACCTCGAACTCCGGCGTGTCCTGCACGGCCAGACGGGTCATCGTGAGGCGATGTCCGTAGGCGGTCAGGGTCCTGCCGCTCTTGTGGGGCGGCACCCCGGCGGGCACGAAAAGGATCCGGTCCAGGGCCGCGGCGGCCAGGGCCTCCTCGGCCAGGACGAGGTGCCCCCAGTGAACGGGGTCGAACGTGCCACCGAAGACTCCGACTCTCACGGGGGACCTACTGGGCTCTGGACGAATCGGGTTGTCCCGGGACCTCCGCCGCCGACTCTGCCGTTTCGGCCATCCCCTCGCGAGCCTTGTCCATGAGCTTTCGTGCCTTTTCCTTGATGCCCGCGTCGGAACACTCGTTCGCGGCCTTTCCGAGATGCTCGATGGCATCCGCCCACCGGCGCGACTTGATGTCCGCCTCGCCGAGCCCGATCGAGGACCGGCAGGCCCACTCGCAATCCGGGTAATCGTTCATCGACTTCCGGAAGTAGATCCGTGAGGCTTCCAGGGCGTTCATCCGGAGGTAGAGGATCCCGTTTTCATATGCCTTTTTTCCCAGCCGGCAGGTCAGTTCGGCCGCGCGCTTTTTCGCTTCCGCCGCCTCGGGCCGGTCCGGGTAGCGTGCCGCGAACCCCCGGTACGCGCCGATCGCCTTGTCCGTCCAGTCCTGGTCCAGCTGGGACGGTCGCGCCAGCCCGTCGTAGCAGACGGCGAGCAGGTACGAGGACTGGGCCGCGTAACGGCTCTGCGGATAATCGGAAAGGACGCGCTGGAAATCGTCGGCGGCCAGGACGCGGTCCTTGGCCGCCAGGTAGGCGCGGCCGCGCAGGAACTTCGCCTCGTCGACGAGCGCGCTCCCGGGATTGTCCCGGAGAAACGTCGTGAGCTTGAGGATCGCGCTGGTGTTGCTGCCTGTCTCGACGTCGGCGCGGGCCTCGGTCAATGGATCCTGGGCGCCCGGCGGAATGTCGAACTTCCGGTTTCCCGCCGCGCAGGCCGACAGCAGAACGGCCGTCAGGCAGATCGAGAGACCGCGGAGAAGAGCATGCTTGCCGCTGTTTGGGATCAAGGCATCAGTCCTGGTTGGTGTAGAAAAGAAAGACGAGGCCGCCGATGATGCTGGAGACGAGAACCGGCTCCAGGAAACGGGACAGAGGTTTCTGGCGGATTTCCGGTTTCCGGAACGGGTAGGACATCCCCTCGAGCAGGTCGATCTTGGCCTGGGGGACGATGTCGAGCTTTTCGGACTTCCCCTGGCCCACCCAGAGAATGTTCTCCGCGCTCCCCGAAACGAGACGGGTGAACAGGTTCACGGAAGCGAGCCGCTCGATGACTCGGGGACCCATGAAACCGCGGCGCCAGCTGTCGTGGTAGGTGACCCCGAACTGGATGAGCCGGAACGTCAGCACGAGCCCCTCCCCTTCGGGAATAGGTATGACCTCGGACGGGTCGGGCTCCTCCGGATCGACGGTTCCCTGCAGCGCGCCCGGTCCGGGTTTCCGGCCCGGCCCCTGCGCTGCGCGCGGCCCGGGAGGGGATCCGGCCGTGGCTTCGGGCGCATTGGCCACGTCTTCGGCCGGGGCACCCCCGGAAGTTTCCGCGGGATCGTCGTCGGAAGTTTCCGCGGGATCGTCGTCGGAGGTCTCCGCCGTGCCGTCGCCGGATTCCGGCCCGCCGGCCGGCGGGGTGTCGTTGTCCGCTGCGGCGTCCGGCGTCGATGGTCCTGTTCCCTTCGAACGGGCCATGGCCTCGGCCAGGCTGGACGCGCCCGAACCGTCCGCACCGCCGGACGCGGGTCCGGCCGGCGTGTCGGCGCTTTTCTTTTCCCTGGGCACCAGGTGAACCTGGTATCCGCGATCGCTGAGGAATCGGGCGATGACGTCCTCGACGAACCACGACGCCTCGTGATTCGTCAGCGCGTGAAGCCGGATCTTGGATCCCGGATCGAGCCTCAGCCCGGCCAGCGCCTCCTCGACGGCCTCGTTCGTGGCCCGCTCGACGAGGCCCAGGTTCGTGTCGAACTGCAGCGGTCGCTCGGCGGGAAACAGGGTGATCTCCGGGTCCGGACCGGGGGGCGCGGCAGCCGCGGAGCCCGCGCCGGAGAGGAAGGCGGCGACGACGAGAAGGAAAATGCCGGTGGAGCGGAAACGGAAGATGGAACGAACATCATGAGACACAGGCGGACGCCTCCCCACGGACGGGAACTCCGGTCAGATCGAAGGTCTGACCCGCGGTGATCCGAATCCGGATGATCTGACCAGCCCTGACACCGAGACCGGGGAACCGAATGACGCCGTCTACCTCGGGGGCTTCCCTGTAGGAGCGGCCCCGGGCCGGCTTTTCTTCGCTCCCGGGGTCGTCCACGAGCACATCGAGGATCTGACCCGTGAACGAACGGTTTTTCTCCCGCGATATTCCGGCCTGGAGCTTGAGCAGGGCCTCGAGCCTGGCTTTCTGGACCTCGTCGTCGACCCGGCCGCCGAGCCGGAAAGCGGATGTTCCGTCCTCGGGAAAATAGGGAAATGCGACAAGGCGGTCGAAACGGACCTCTTCGAGAAAGTCGAGGACCTGCCGGTGATCCGCGTCGGTTTCGCCGGGAAATCCGACGATGATGGAGGTTCGGAGTGCCACGTGCGGCACGACCTCGCGCAGTCGCCGGACAAGCCACCGGCAGTGCTCGCCCGTGTAGCCGCGCCCCATCCGGTGCAGAACGGAGTCGACGGAATGCTGGATCGGCATGTCCACGTAGGGAGCCGCCGTTCTTGCCGCGGCAAAGTCCTCGATGAGCGCCTCATCCCAGAAGAGGGGATTCGTGTACATGAGACGGACCCACTTGAGGCCGTCCCCTTCGAGTTCGTCCAGCCGGCGCAGCAGTTTTCCGAGCAGCGGACGCCCCTCCGTGTCGAGCCCGAGCGCCGTCGTGTCCTGGCCGATGATCACGAGTTCGCGGGCGCCGGACTGCACCAGGCTCCGGGCCTCCGCGAAGATTCCGTCGAGGTCGCGGCTGCGTCCCGGACCGCGGAGCGCCGGGATGATGCAGAACGTGCAGGTGTTGCTGCACCCCTGCGAGATCTGGAGATAGGGGGAGTGCCGCGGCGTGGAGAGCACGCGCACCGACGGATCCACATAGGACCGGTTCGGATCGCCGACGAAAGCCGTCGGAACACCCTTCGCTTCGAGGACGCCCCGCAGGACGCCGACGATGCCGTCGACATCCCCCGTTCCGAGGATCGCGTCGACCTCGGGGATCTCCTTGAGAAGCTCGCCGGAATAGCGCTGCGGCATGCAGCCGGTGACCACGATCCCCTTGAGGTTCTTCGCCTTGAGCGATGCGACCTGGAGAATCGTGTCGATCCCCTCGGCCACCGCGGCCTCGAGGAACGCGCAGGTGTTGATGACCGCCACATCCGCGTCCTCGAGAACGGGCGTGGTGGCGAAGCCGGCCCGCGTCAGGCGGCCGAGCATGACCTCGGAGTCGACCTGGTTCTTGGGGCAGCCGAGCGTGACGAACGCCACGCGCGGCGAGGCGGGCGTGGCGGAAGCGTCCGTTTCCGTCCGGGCGGCCCGGGGGCCGATGCGGCCTGTTTCCCTGCTGGTAATTTTATGAGTCACGAATGTGCCGTCTCGTCCACGGGGCCCTTGAGTATCTCGTCGAGTTGCGCCTCATTGACGAGGACCTCGCGGGCCTTGGACCCCTCCGAGGGAGCCACGATCCCGCACTCCTCGAGCATGTCAATGAGGCGCGCCGCACGAGAGTACCCTACTTTGAGCCTTCTTTGCAGGAGGGATGCGGAACCCTGCTGGTGAAGGACCACGACACGGGCCGCATCCTCGAAAAGGGGGTCGTCCCCGAGGCTTCCGCCGGTTTCCGTGTCCTTTTCCGTTTCCAGGTCGATCGAGGGCAGTTTCGGCTTGACCCTCTTCCAGAACTTGACGAGCCGTTCCGTATCCCGGTCGGACACGAACGCGCCGTGCACCCGGTCCAGTTCGGGACGCCCGGAGAGCATGAACAGCATGTCCCCCTTGCCGAGAAGGCTGTCGGCACCCGTGGCGTCGAGAATCGTGCGGGAATCGATGCGGGACGCCACCTGGAACGCGATGCGCGACGGGAAGTTCGCCTTGATGACCCCGGTGATGACGTCCACCGACGGGCGCTGCGTGGCCACGATCAGGTGGATGCCGACGGCGCGCGCCGTCTGGGCCAGCCGGCCGATCGGCTCCTCGACCTCGGCGGCCGTGGTGATCATCAGGTCGGCGAGTTCGTCGATGATGGCCACGATGTACGGCAGGCGCTCGCCGATGACCTCGAGTCCGTCGGTGACGTCCTCGTCCAGCCGCTCATGATAGGCGTCGATGTTCCGCACGCCCCGCCGGGCGAGGATCGCGTAACGACGCTCCATTTCCGTGATGAGGCCGCGAAGGGTCCGGGCCGCGAGCTTGGGATCCGTCACGACGGGCATCAGGAGGTGCGGAATGCCGTTGTAGACCGGCAGTTCCAGCATCTTCGGATCGATCATCAGCAGGCGGAGTTCGCGCGGCGACTTGCGCATGATCAGGCTGGTGATGATGGAGTTGACGCACACGCTCTTGCCCGACCCGGTGGTGCCGGCGATCAGGAGATGCGGCATCTTCGTGAGATCGGCGTAGAACGGCTTGCCGCCGATGTCCTTGCCCAGGGCGATGGCCAGCCCGGACTTCCTCTTCCGGAAGTCCGGATGGTCGAGGATCTCGCGCAGGTAGACGGTCACCGGGTTCCGGTTCGGGATTTCCACGCCGACGGCGGCCTTGCCCGGGATGGGAGCCACGATCCGGATGCGCACCGCCTTGAGCGCCAGCGCCAGGTCGTCGGCGCGATTCAGGATCTGGGAAATGCGAACCCCCGCCGCCGGCTCGAACTCGTAGCTCGTGATGACCGGGCCCGGGTGCACCTCCGCGACCCGGCCGACCACTCCGAAGTCGGCCAGCGTCTGGACCAGCGTCCTGGAGCTGTCGAAAAGTTCGGATTCGTCCATCGGAGGCATCATGTCCCTGGGGAGATCCAGCAGGTCGAGTTCCGGCAGATCGATCTCCTCGTCCTCCCCGACCACCTTGATCGGCCCGACATCCTCCGGTTCCTCTTCGGCCGGCGCCATCGGCTCCCGGGGAGGGCGGCCGTCGGGAAGGGGCAACTGGGTCCCCCTGCGGTCGCGGGCCTTGCGGATCGCTTCCACGGGATCGGCCACGGCCGCACTGACCTCCCGGGATCCGGGCAGGGTCACGATCCGGGGCCCCTGGTCCGAAGCCGGCGGAACATCGGCCGGCACCGGGCGGGCCGTAGTCCGGGAGGGATTCTCCGGGGGCCTTGCCGCCGAAACGGAATCGAACGCCGCGCGCAACCACCCGGAGATCCGGAGACCGGCCCTCCGTGCCGCCTGCAGTCCATGCCGGAACACGGCGATGCAGGCCCTGGCCGCGGCGGCCATTTCGCGCTCCGCGACGAACCCCACCGCAAGAACGGCCAGTACAAGCAGGAACAGGAAACCGCCCGCAGGGCCCAGGAGGACGCGCGCGCCTCCGGCTACCCAGACACCGACTTCACCGCCTCCGGACCGCTGCCAGAAGAAGGCGGTCAGGCTCGAGACGGAAACGGCGAGCGTGACTCCGAGGAGCGTGGGAACGAGGCCGTCGCGAAGCGTCTGCCGGCGGAAACGGTTCCAGCCCCACACGAAGAAGAGAATGGGAACCACCCACGCCCCGCCCCAGCCCAGGGCGTCGAGCGACAGCCGGGCGGCGATTTCGCCGACGATGCCCGCGGCATTGGCGAACCGGGGCGACAGCGGCCCTCCCGGGGGAGTGCCGTCGGACCCGGAGTAGGTCACGAGACCGGTGAGCACAAACAGCGAAAGGAGCCCCAGCCCGACACCCCAGAACCGGGATGCCCTGCCGGACCCCTTCGCACTACGCGATCGGGCCATCACCGATCCCCCGTACCCCCCGGGAAACTGGCGTATCCGTGTGGTCGAATGAAATCACCGCGTTCCGGCTTTGACGGCCGAAAAGAGAGGCGCGCTTCAGGCGCCCTTCTTCAGAGCATCCGCCTTGTCGGTCCGCTCCCAGGTAAACGTGTCTTCCTCGCGGCCGAAGTGGCCGTAGGCAGCCGTGCGCCGGAAGATCGGACGGCGGAGCTGAAGATGTTCGATGATGCCGCGCGGAGTCAGGTCGAAGTTGCTGGTGATGAGCTCCGTGAGCTTTGCATCGCTGACCTTGCCCGTGCCGAACGTTTCCGCCATGACCGAAACCGGTTTGGCCACCCCGATGGCATAAGCTACCTGAACCTGGCAGCGTTCCGCCAGTCCCGCCGCAACGATGTTCTTGGCGACGTAGCGGGCGGCGTAGCAGGCGGACCGGTCGACCTTGGAAGGGTCCTTGCCCGAGAAGGCGCCGCCGCCGTGGGCGGCCATGCCGCCGTAGGTGTCGACGATGATCTTGCGGCCGGTCAGGCCGGTGTCGGCCATCGGTCCGCCGTAGACGAAGCGACCGGTCGGATTGATGTAGTACTTGATGGGGTTCTTCCCGTCGACCAGGGCTTCCGGGAGCAGCGGCTTGATGACCCGCTCGATCAGCTCTTCCTTCATTTTCCGGAAATCGGCCTCGGGCATGTCCTTGTGCTGCGTGGACAGGACGACGCTGTCGATGCGGATCGGCCGGTGCCCTTCGTACTCCACCGTGACCTGCGACTTGCCGTCGGGGCGGAGATAGTCGACCTTCCCGGACTTCCTGAGCTCGGAGAGGGCACGGCACATCTGGTGGGACAGCGAGATCGGAAGGGGCATCAGCTCCGGCGTTTCCTTGCAGGCGTAGCCGAACATCAGCCCCTGATCACCCGCTCCCTGCTCCTTGTTTTCCCCTTCGTTCACGCCCATCGCGATGTCCACGGACTGGTCGTCGATCGAGGTCATGACGGCGCAGGTCTGGTAGTCGAAACCGTACGTGGCGTCGTCGTAGCCGATTTCCTGGATCGTGCGGCGCACGACGCGGGGGATTTCCACGTACGCTTTCGTGGAGATCTCGGCGGAAATGAACGCCAGACCGGTGGTGACGAGCGTTTCGCAGGCCACGCGGCACATCGGATCCTGGGCGATGATCTCGTCCAGGATGGCGTCGGAGATCTGGTCGGAAATCTTATCGGGGTGCCCCTCGGTGACGGATTCCGAGGTGAACAGGTGGCGTTCGCTCATAGGTACTCCCTTAACAAGAGATGGTGTCGGCTGAAAGCAGATAACTGTAACCCAAACCGGCACTTGAAATCCACGAATTTTATGGCCCCCGGCGGGCGGATCAGGACAGCTCCACCTCGCTCGAATCCCCCACGTTGAGCTTCTTGAACGTGCCCCGGACGATCGCGTGGTCGCCGATCAGCGAGGATTCGAGCAGCGCGTTCTCGACCTGGGCGTTCTCGTTGATGATGGAGTTCCGCAGCACGGAATTGCGCACGACCGCCCCGGCGGCAACGCTCGCGTACGGCCCGAGGATGGAGTTCCGGACGATGGCGGTGGGATCGATCGCCACCGGGTGGATGATCACGTTTCCGGGGATCTCCCGCGGCACGCTCTCGAGGTCGAGCAGTTCCTTGTTCGTGGACAGGAGCGTTTCCGTCTTTCCGCAGTCGTACCAGCCGTCCACCGGGAAGACGCTGATCTTCTCGCCGCGCTTGATCATCAGTTCCAGCGCGTCGGTCAGCTGATATTCCCCCTTGGTCAGCTTCTCGTCGTTGATCAGTTCGTCGAGACAGGTGAACATCAGGTGGCTGTTCGTGATGTAGTAGATCCCGACGATGGCCAGGCGGCTCGTCGGATGGTCCGGCTTTTCCACGAGCCGACGGATGATGCCGTCCTCCACCTCGGCCACCCCGAACCGCCGGGGATCCTCGACTTCCTTGACGCCGAGAGCGCTGACACCCGAGGTCAGGACTCCGTTGAAATCCGCGCGGAAAATCGTGTCGCCGAGAACGATCAGGGCGGGGCGGTCGCCGACCGCCTCGCGGGTCAGGTACACGGCGTGACCGAGCCCCTTGCGTTCCGGCTGCTCGACGTACACCGAGTTCATGTCGTAATGCCTGTCCACGTAGTCTCGGATCAGGTCGCCCATGTGGCCCACGACGAAGACGACGTCGCCGATGCCGATTTTCTTCAGCTCGTCCAGGATGTGCGCGAGCATCGGTTTTCCGGCCACATTGATGAGAGCCTTGGGGATCGTATGGGTGTGCGGACGCAACCGCGAGCCGACACCGGCCACGGGAATCACCGCCACGGGTTTAGTTGTCACGAGCATCCTCCGACAGTTTTTTCTTGAGTTCATCGATGGCCGCGACCGGAGTCGGATCGACTCCGGCCAGGGCGGCCATGTACAGGCTGACGTGATCTCCGAGGTAGCAGAGCCACCACAGTCGTTCCATGAGCGTGTCTCCTTCCGCCCGGACGTCCAGGCAGGACACCCCGCGGGCTTCGAGGAGGCGGCGGGTCGCCTCGAACCGGGCCGCCATCGGCGGTTTCTCCGTTCCGAGCCTGAGAAAGAGCGCCACCGCGGAGTCGAGAACACCTCCACGCCGGCCGACCGCCACGATCTCGTTGTGGTTCTGCTCCGGGAGCAGCGCCGTGTGACAGAACGCCTTGGCGTTTTCGTTCAGCTGGGCGCTCCAGCGGACGAGCACCGGGCGGGCCGCGTCGGCCGCGTAGACCAGGGGAATCGCTCCGTGGAGGGTCGCGGCGATCGTCTTGGCCGGGTTGTCGGCCGCCGGAGCCGGAGGTCCCCAGAGCCGTCGGCCGGCCTCGAGATGGGACGACAGCCGGGCGGGATCCCCGAGAGCCGGATCGGCCGCCGCGGAACCGGCGGTCGCGGCCAGTCGAGCCGCGGCCACGTAACCGAACCCGGCGGCGGCCCGCGGCGGGTAACCCGCGGGCAGTTTCAGGCAGGGCACGCCCGCGGCGGACGCGGCGTCGCGCAAACGCCCCCCCGAACTTACGGCCATCCGCGAGAGACCCCGGGTCTCCGACTGGCCGAACACCGACAGGACCTCCTCGGTGTTGCCCGAATAGGACTGGGCAATCAGCCAGTCCCCCGGGCGCGCGGTCGGCGGCAGATCGTATCCGCGGATCATCGTCACCGGGACCCCGTCCGCCTCGAGTGCGGATGCCACCATCTCCCCGGCAAAGGCGGACCCCCCCATGGCCGCGATCCACACCCGCCCGTGGGGTTCAAGCCGCGACATCGGTGGTGCAGGATCCGGTTCGGCGGAAGCGGAGAACTGGGCCGGAAACCGCGCGATCAGATCCGCCATGTTGCCGGAATCGTTCCGGGACAGGACATCCGGATCATCGAGGAGAACGGCATTGTTCATGAGGGGGCCCCGGGGCGCGGATCCGGACCGCCGTTTCCGGCGCCGGACAGTTCCGGAAACAGCCTGTCCACGATCGGCTTCATGAGGTTCCGGACTTCCTCGGTCGTGCTGAGCGCGGCCGCCTGGGCGGCCCACGCCCTGGCCTCCTTGTAGTCGATCCCGCGGATGATCCGCTTCACTTCGGGGAGGAGATAGGCTCCTACCGAGATCTCGTCGAGCCCGAGCCCGACCAGCAGGATCGCGGCGGCGGGATCGCTGGCCATTTCACCGCAGATGCCGACCCAGCGCTTGTGGGCGTGGGCGGCCTCCACCGTTCTCTGGATGGACCGGAGCACCGCCGGATGCAGGGGTTCGTACAGGTGCGCCACCCGTGCGCTTCCCCGGTCGACGGCCAGGGTGTACTGGATGAGATCGTTCGACCCGATGCTGAAGAAGTCGGCCTCGCGCGCGAGGACGTCGGCGAGGATCACCGTGGACGGCACTTCGACCATGATGCCGAGTTCCATGTACGGATCGAACGGCACCCCCTCGCGGGACAGTTCCTTCTGCACCTGGGCACAGAGTTCCCGGGCTGCCCGGAGTTCCTCGAGGCCGGAAACCATCGGCAGCAGCACCTTGACGCGGCCGAAGGCGCTGGCCCGGTACGAGGCGCGGATCTGGGAATGAAACAGGTCCTTGTGATCGGACAGGAAGCGGATTCCGCGCATGCCGAGAAACGGATTGTCCTCGGCCGACGTTCCGAGATACGACGCGAACTTGTCCCCGCCGACGTCGAGCGTACGGATGATCACCGGATGCGGGGACATCTTCCGGGCCACCGACTTGTAGGCCCGGAACTGGATCTCCTCGGCCGGAAACCGGTGGTGGCGCATCAGGAAGAACTCCGTGCGGAAGAGGCCGATCCCCATGGCCCCCTTCCGGAGAACGAAGTCCGCCTCCTCGGGAAGCTCCACGTTGGCCGCCAGGGTCAGGGCGTGACCGTCCAGCGTGATCGCCGGGAGCCCGGCCAGCGCGGCGCACTTGCGCTCCGACTCGTGATGGCGGGCCTGGCGGTTGATGTAGTCGGCCCTCGTTTCGGGGCGCGGATTCAGGATGACCCGCCCCTGGAAACCGTCGAGGATGATGAAATCGCCGGCTTCGACCTCGGAGCCGATGTTCTTCAGGCCGACGATGGCCGGAATGCCGCGGGACCGGGCCATGATCGCGGCATGCGACGTCCGGCCGCCGATGTCCACGGCAAGACCCAGGACACGGCTTTCGTCGAGCAGGGCCGCCTCGCTCGGACTGACCTCATGGGCCACCAGAATCCCGGGCCCCGAGCCGGTCAGCGGCGACTCCGAAACGTTGGCCAGGCGGCGGAGAACGCGCCGCTTCACGTCGCGGATGTCCTGGGCCCTCTCGTTGAAGTAGGGATCGTCGTGCGCCTCGAGCGTTTCGGCCACCCGGGTCAGGTTGCGGCGGAACAGGTACTCCGCGTTCTTCCGCTCCTCGCGGATCCCGCGGATCGTTTCGTCGTAGGCCATCGGGTCGGTCAGGATCGTGATGTGGGCGTCGAAAATCGATGCGGGATCCTCGCCGACCATTTCGGCGGTCGTCTGGCGCACGGCGCGGATCTCCTCGGCGGCGTCATGAACCGCCTTTTCAAAACGGGCCACCTCCGCCTCGACCTGCTCCGGTTCGATCTTCCGTTCGGGAACGTCCACATCGACCGGTTCCGGAACAACGACTTCGGCCAAGGCGATGCCCGGTGACGCGGCGACGCCGTGAAACCAGATCTCCTCCCTGTCCGGATCGCTCATCAATTGTCCTCCCCGAACTTGTTTTCGACGAGCGTCACCAGCGCCTTGAGCGCCTCGTCGGCGCCCGGCCCCTCGGTGCGGATCACGATCTCCGACCCGCAGAACGCGGCCAGCATCAGCACGCCCATGATGCTCTTGCCGTTGACCTCGAGGCCGTCGCGCGCCACGAAGATCGACGACGGATGCAGCGACGCCTCGCGGGCGAACAGCGCCGCCGCGCGGGCATGCATCCCCTTTTCGTTGGTTATCGGTACGGTTGCCTTGGGCATTGTGTTTTCCGTCTCCAGGTAATTCCGCTTCCGGGTGACCACCGCTGCCTCCGGCAGCCAGAGAGTGTTATCGGCCGGCCATCCCCCAGACCTGGGCCAGCCCGGCAAGAACGGCGAGTCCTCCCCACGATCCTCCGAGACCGGCCTTCTTCTTCAACATGAAGAACACTCCGGCGGTTGCCGCAAGGATGCCGAGAAACCCGGCCGTCCCCGCCTCGGAGACCGTGCCGGGACCGGTGAATGCCGCCGCGAAACCGAGGGTCAGGAGCCCGGCCCGCCGGATCCTAACAGGAAGTGTCCGCAACGGGGACCGGGAGAGCGTTGGGCCCAGGTCCATGCCCAGGCGGTACCCCTCGCCGAGGCCGCGCCACCGATAGTGGAAGTGCGGGACATTATAGACGAGAAGGTAGGCGAGCACGCCCCATCCCCCCGCCACGAGGGCCGTTGCAGCGCCGGCGGCGGCCGCGACGGGCCGGAGCGTGGCCCAGAACAGCGTGTCGCCCCATGCCGCCAGAGGGCCGACCAGGGCCCGCTTGAACCGCGTGACCTCCCGGGGATCCTCCTCCCCCCGGGCGACGCGCTCCTCGATGCGCAGGACACCGCCGATCGCATAGGAGGCGAGGACCGGGTTCGTGTTGAAGTATTCGAGATGACGGACGAGAAACGCCGCGCGATCCTCCGGCTTGAGAAAACCGCGCCCGCAACCGCCGAGGATCGACGCGAACCCCACGGACTGCATCCGCTCGTAACTCCAGGCCGCCTGGAGAAAGAACGAACGGAACAGCAGTCGGGCCGCGACGCCCGTGTCGAGGCCCGCTTCTTCCCGGGCGGCGACATCCCCCCCTCCGCCGGCCATCAGAAAAACACTCCGTGGACGACTCCGCCCAGCAGGAGTCCCGCCGCGAGGATCAGCCAGTCGGTGCGTCCGCCGCGGAACAGGACCGTGGCGAGAGCCGCGATGCCGAACCACCAGAACGCGGCCAGGCCGAAATTTGCCGGGGCATCCGGCGGCGGAACCGGAACGAATCCTCTCCACCGTGGGTCGCCGATCGCGTACGCCGCGGCGACCGCGGGAAGCACCACGATCAACCCGCGGGCAAACGACCGGGCCACGCCGGCGGCGTTCGCGAACTCGACGCCGCGCACGGACCCGGCCCGCGCGGCCCGGTCGGCCGCCTCGGCGAGCCGCAGGTTGCCGCGCCGCTCGCGGACGGTCAGGAACTGCCCGAAACGCCCGAGAAGGAGCGCCGCCAGCAATCCGAAAAGGACCGCCGGAGCGACCTCCGCCGGGGGCAGGAACCCGCCGGGATCCAGGCGCCACGCCGCGCCCGGGGGAACGAGCGCCGCCGTCACGGTGACGCCGGCCACGGTGGCGGGGCCGACATCCGGATAGGCGGTAGCGCCCACCGGGGCCAGCCGGCTCCACAGGAGCTGCAGCGAAATGCCCATCCACAGGCCCGCCGCCGGCTGCCCGAGCAGGCATCCCGCGATCCATCCGCACACGACCGGCTGGCCGACCATGACCTGAAAGGCCGCCGCGGCATCGACGGCCGCAATCCCGGACAGGGCGGCCATCCCCGCCATTTCCAGCGGGGTCATTCCGGAGGCACCGCCGTCACGGCGAGGTTCAGCGTGACCGACCACACTGCGCCCGGAGCGAGGGAAATCCGCCAGTTGGGAACAAGGCAGGTGCTCTGGTAGACGCGCTCGAATCCGTTCTCGGACTGGGATATCGTTTCCACCGGCAGGCGCCACAGCCCGCCCGACCGGGACCAGTCCAGCGAAACCCGGACCCCGTCCCAGGCGTCCACGAGCGATACTGCGCGCGTCGATTCGTGAACGCCCCGCCCGGCCAGATGCGGTTCCGTTTCCGGCCTGACGCCGTCGACCATCGCGTAGCGATCCGGAGCATTCCCGGCCAGCATGCTGAAATTGAACTCGACGCCGAACCAGAGCGGTACCGCCTCGCTGCCGTCGTGGCTTACGCGGTAATCGATCCGAAACGCCGAACCGGCCGCGTCGAGCACTATCGTCTTTGCGAGGCGGACCGGCAGCGGGTGTCCGCCGGTCCACACGGTGCCCGACCGGTCGAGCCGGACACCGCCCGGAATCGTCTCGTGCGCGTAGGGGCTCTCGATGAAATTCCCCTGCTCGCCGTGCTCGCCGCGATCGAAGAGTTCCATCGTCGAATCGTGGCGGAAGAAATGGTCAAGCAGCGACTGCCGACGGTACCAGTCGTAGAACAGCATCTTCTCGAGCCCCTTCTCCTTGACCTCGACCCGGTCGTGAATGCTCTTCACCGTGGTTTCCTTCTCCGCCGGCGCGGCGGCCTCCCCGACGACCGCGACCGTTTCCGCTTCGGCCAGTCTCCGGTGATAAGCCTCGCGGCGGCGGGTCATGCCGTGGGTCAGGTTGCGCGCCGCGGGAAAGAAATCGAGTTCCTCGATGCCCCCTCCGCGCCCCGGGGCGATCAGCGCGGCGACCCGGGCGTTCCTGATCCGGATGTCGGGACAGCCGTCGCGGTCCACGTCCCGTTCCTCGACCCGGAGAAAATCGCGCCCGCCCTCGCGGGCCGCGTCGACACGACTTTCGGCCGCCAGGATCTTCCGGTACACCGCGTCACGGAGATGGGGCAGGTACAGGCCGCCGAAGATTCCGTGCCAGTAGGCACAGTTGCACTGGCTCTGCCAGACGAGGTCCAGGGCTTCGGCCCGTCCGGCGTCGGACAGCGCCGGCTCTTCGAGCACCGCCCGGCGCGTCTCCAGCATCCTCTTGTGCATGAGATTGGATTCCGGATACTTCGCGAGGAAGTTGCGCCAGAAACCGCCGCGGACGAACCGCGCTTCGGGCGCCCTGCGGTCGGCCAGTTTCTGCCGGAACGCATGATAGTCGAGCTGTTCTTCCGTCGGCAGCGACCACTCCATCATTTCGCTGTACGACGCCGTCGGCAGGTAGATCCGCCCCTCCGGCGGCCGGCTGCGGAGGACGTCGCCGGGCAGTTCCATCCGGAGCCATTCCGCGTTCTCCTCGACCAGGCCGAAGAACGTGTCGAGCCATCCGTCCTCGTACACCTGCCGGTGGGTGTCCGGCCAGACTCCGAACTTCTCCCCGTCGTCCGCGAGCAGGACGACACGGTCGCGCCCCGCGGATGCGACCCTGCGCAGGAACTCGATCGTCCTTTCCGGGGGTTCGAACGGAACGAGGTAGCGAAGCTCCTGCGAGATCGGCCAGACCGCGAGCGTTTCTCCCTGGTCCTCGGTCATCCAGTAGTTCCACAGCCGGTCGGGGGTCAGGCCGGCGGCGATGAAGTGGGCGTCGTCGACCATCAGGTACTCGACCCCCGCCGCGCGGATGGGGAGCACCAGCGACGGCTCCCAGACCCGTTCGGTGAGCCACAGACCGACGGCCTCTCCGCCGAGCCGCTCGCGAAGCCGCCGGGTCAGCATCCCGATCTGTCCGGTCTTGTCCGCGTCGGGGATCGCCGGAAGGACCGGCTCGTAGAACCCACCGGTGACGAGTTCCACCCGGCCCGCCTCGACCAGGGCCCGGACGCGATCCAGGTAATCGGGGTGCCTGTCCTCGAACCAGTCGAGGAGAATGCCCGAGCTGTGCAGCGAGAGTCGGATGCCGGGATGCCGCTCGAGAACTTCGAGAAACGGGAGGTACGCCGTCCGGTAGGCATCCTCGATGACATGGTCGAAGTTTCCGACGGGCTGATGGTTGTGTATGCCGAACAGGAACGTGATCGGCCTCAACACTCCCCTCCCGGGAGAATGTCGGCCATGTCGTGAGCCTTGTTGCCGGGAATGTCCTGGGCGGTCACGCGCACGCCCCTGTTCATCAGGGTGACGAGGTCCCTGACTTCGCTTTCGTCGAGATAGACGTACGGGAGGTACGACCGCGTCCCCGCGTGGTGATGCAGACCGCCGAGATTGATCTCGCGGACCGGGCACCCGCTCTCGACGAGGCGGACCGCGCTGCGCGCCGAACGGAGCAGGATCAGGAGCTTCTTGTCGCCGAACGCGCCGGAAGCGAGCCGGGCCGCCCCCTCCTCGATGCCGAACACCCGGGCGGTGACCGACTCCGGGCATGCGGAACAGACGAGATCCCCCTCCCAGGAATCCGCGGCGGCCTCGTCGTCGAGGACGAGAATCAGGTCCGGCTTGAGCCTTCCGGCCCAGCCGATCGACACCTGGCCGTGAATCAGGCGATCGTCGATGCGCACGAGCAGAACGGGCATGGCGCTACTCTCCGTCGATCCGCCGGATCCCGACCGCGCCCCGGTCGAGACAATGGCGGATCAGTTCCTCGCCGGACAGGGACCGGCGATTCTGCAGGAAATCGAGGACGAGCGGCAGGTTCATTCCGGCCACGACGGGCACTTCCGGCCGGTGGCGGAGCGCGCGGCGCACGGCGGCCAGGCACGATCCTCCGGCCAGGTCGACGAGCACGAGGGGAATTCCATCGATGCCCGCAAGGGCGGCCTGGACTTCCTCGGCCAGCCCCTCCGGCGATTTTCCGGCATTGCTGAGGCAGACGACGTCTGGCGCGGGGCCGGCGATCGACTCCGCCGTCGACTTCAGCTCCTCGGCCAGCCGGCCGTGCGCCACGAGGATCCCCGGGACCGCCCCCTGTGTCGGGTTCACTCCAGGTCGTCCCGGGCCAGCTCTTTGAGTCGCGTGTTGCGCATCATCATCTCGGAGAGGCGGCGGTCGAGATCCTTGGCCGGATCGAACCCGTACGCCTTGACCAGGTAGTTGAGGGCGATCACTTCCCCGATCACCGTGACGTTCTTCCCGGGATTGATCGGCACGGACACGATCGGGATCGTCACGCCGAGATAGCTGGTCTGGCGTTCGTCGAGACCGGTCCGCTCGTAGTCCTCGCGGGAGTCCCAGTCGCGGAGGTTCACCTCGACCTCGATCCGCTTCTGGAAACGGATGGCCCGGATCCCGAAAATGCTCTGCACGTCGATGATGCCGATGCCGCGGATTTCCATGTAGTGACCGAGGACCTTGTTGGCCTGCCCGATGAGGACGTTCGAGTGCCGCCGCTTGACCGTGACCACGTCGTCGGCAACGAGCCGGTGGCCCCGCTCGACGAGATCGAGGGCGCACTCGCTCTTGCCGATGCCGCTGCGTCCGGTGAACAGCAGCCCCACGCCGTACACGTCGACGAGGGATCCGTGAAACGTGGCGGTGATCGCGAAGATGTCGTCGAGGTAGGCGGTGAGTTCGTGGATGAACGGAGTCGTGGACATGGGCGTCCGCAGGACCGGAATTCCGCGGTTGGCGGCGCCGTTGAGGAGCCGCGGAGGGATCTCGAGGTCCTTGGCCACGATGATGCACGGCAGCTGGAACCCGAGGAGGCGGTCGATCGCCTCGTCGCGCACATTCTCCGGCATGCTCGCCATCAGCGCCACCTCGGTCTGGCCGATGACCTGGATGCGTTCCACCAGGAAGTTCTCGACGAAACCGGCCATGGCCAGGCCGGGCCGGTTGATGTCGCTCACGGTGATCGGCACGGCGCCGTCCAGCGACTCCGTCAGCTGGGTCAGCTCCAGATCGACGCGCTTGTCCTCGAACAGCTTCGAAACCGGCAGCGCCTTGAGCGAATCGGTGACCTCGTGAGCGTCGGACACGTCAGCTCTCCATGTCCTCGTCGATCTCCACCGCGGTCTGCTCGACCTCGGCGGCCATCGCCTCGCCGAGCGATGTTCTCGACCGCCGTTCGCGGGCCCGCTTGTCCTTCAGCTTCTTGAGCTGGGCCTCGATCTTTCCGGCCGCCAGCTCGAGCGCCGAGCGCAGGTCCTGGGCCTCCGCGGCTCCCACGAAATTCGAGCCGTTCGTGTGCAGCGTCACTTCCGCCTCGTGCCGGTGCTTTTCCACCGTCAGGATGACGTTCACGTCGATGATCTGGTCGAAATAGCGTTTCATCTTCCGCACGCGGTTTTCCGCAAAGGTCCGGGTTTCCGGGTCGAGTTCGCAATGACGTGTGGTGATGTGCAGATTCATGACTGACCTCTCTTCCGTTCGGTCGGCCCATCCCCTTCGGGACGGCGGTTCCGGAGCCCTAGTGCCTCCGGCGAAAACGGGCGTTGGGAATATTGAGCTGCTCACGGTACTTGGCAACGGTGCGCCTCGCAATGTCGAGGCCCTGGGCCTTGAGCGTGACGGCGATCTTCTGGTCGGACAGCGGCTTCTTCTTGTCCTCCCCGTCGATGAGCCGGGAGATGATCGCCTTGGCGCTCTTGGCCGAAATTTCCTCGCCGCCCCGCGTGTCGAGGCCCGAGGAAAAGAAAAACTTGAGTTCGAACACGCCGCGCGGCGTCTGGCAGTATTTTCCCGACGTCACCCGGCTGACCGTCGATTCGTGCATCCCGATCTTGCCGGCCACGTCCTGAAGCGTCAGCGGCTTCATGTGCAGAATGCCCTTCTCGAAGAAATCGCGCTGCTCCTCGACGATGGCCCGCATCACCTTGACCATCGTCTTGCGGCGCTGCTCGATCGTCTGGATCAGCCAGCGGGCGGAATTCAGCTTGTTCGTGACGTATTCCTTGGTGGCCCCGTCCTGCCCCTTGCCGCCGTTCAGCACGTGCTCGTAGGCCGGGCTGATCCGCAGACGCGGAACGTTCTTGTCGTTCAGGTAGACGACATAGTCGTCGCCGACGCGGTCCACGATCAGGTCGGGGTACACGTACTGGGCCACCGGACCGGATATCTGCGACCCCGGAACCGGCGAGAGAAGGCCGACGAGGTCCACGCACTTCTGCACTTCCTCGACGTCGACCCGGAGAGCCCGGGCGATGTCGATCTGCCGGCGGTGGGTGAGGTCCTCGAAGTGGTCGGCCACCACGGTGTACACGAGATGGCCGGACAGCCCCTTGGCCCGGAGCTGAAGAAGCAGGCACTCCCGCAGGTCCCGGGCGCCGATGCCGGGAGGGTCGAGGGACTGGACGGCGGCGATGACCTTTTCGACTTTCGCGGGATCGGCCTGCACCTCCCCGGCGATCTCCTCGACGGACATCGTCAGGTAGCCCCGCTCGTCGATGGATCCGATCACGAACTCGCCGATCGCTTCCTCTTCCTCGGTCAGCTTCAGGTAGCGGATCTGCTCCTGGAGGTATTCGTCCAGCGACTGGTGGGAAACGGGAACCCGTTCGGTGAATTCCGTCTGCCGCTCCTCGGAGCGGGTGGTCGACGAATCGGAACCGTCCTGGATGAATTCGCTCCAGTCGATTTCGTCGGGCTTGTCGTCGGTGTCCCTGGCTTCCTCTTCTTCCCGCTCGCGTTCCGCTTCCGGGGTTTCCGACTGGTCCGCCTCGGGAAGGTCCTCCATGTCGTCGACTTCCTCGAGCAGCGGATTCATGTTCATTTCCGTCTTGAGCATCTGCTGCAGTTCCAGGGTCGGTGCCTGGAGAAGCTTCAGGGCCTGCTTCAACCGCTGCGTCATGATGAGCATCGGCTTCTGGGTCAGGCGAAGCGAATGTCTCATTTCCATGATTCAGGCTCTCCGCATTCGGGTCGTTTCGTCGTCACAGTTGAAATTTCTCCCCGAGATAGATGCGACGGGCTGTCGGATCCTGGGCCAGTTCGGCAGCGGTTCCCGCCAGCACGATCCGCCCTTCGAACATGATGAACGCCCTGTCCGTCGAGGACAAGGTCTCCCGGACATTATGATCGGTGATCAGCACGCCCAGCCCCTTTTCCCTGAGCCTGGCGATGATATCCTGAATATCGGCAACCGCGATCGGGTCTATACCCACGAAAGGTTCGTCGAGCAGAAGAAACTTCGGACGGCAGGCCAGGGCCCGCGTGACCTCGACCCGGCGCCGCTCCCCTCCGGACAGGGTCATGGCCCGGCGGTCGGCCAGCCGCTCGATGTCCAGTTCGCTGAGGAGCTCGTGCAGGCGGTGCCGGCGCTCCTCGCGGCCCAGATTCATGGTTTCGAGGATCGCGTCGATGTTTTCCGCCACGGTGAGCTTCCGGAACACGGAGGCTTCCTGGGGCAGATAGCCGATGCCCAGCCGGGCCCGGCGGTACATCGGCAGCTTCGTCAGGTCCCGATCGCCGAGGCGGATCGTTCCGGACGTGGGGGCGAGCATGCCCACGATCATGTAGAACGTGGTCGTCTTGCCCGCGCCGTTCGGTCCGAGCAGTCCGACGACCTCGCCGGGAGCCACGGACAGGCTCACGTCGTCGACGACGCGTCGCTTCCCGTAGTTGCGCACGAGGTTTCGGGCCTCGAGCCGGATTCCTTCCCCGATGCCGTCGGCGTTCATCGTCCGCCGCCGGTTCCCGGACGCGCGTCGATCCTCACATCCTCCGTCGTGTAATTCCTGAGATCGGGATCGCTTTCGAAACCCGTTCCGGTGATCCAGCCTCCGGGGCGCGCCAGCCGGAATTTTTCCGAGGTCCGGATCCGGCCGGCCTGGTTGTCCCAGTCCAGCTGCTCCGTGGTCAGGGTGTCGCCGGCGGCGGAGGTCAGGGTGACGTTGCCGCGCCCGGTCAGGTTGTTGCTGGCGGCGTGGAGTACTCCCGTATCCGCCTTGAGGACGGAGTTGACGGTTCCGTCGGCGGCGTAGAAGTCCACGTTGACGCCCTGCACGAGCGTTTCGCGGACCTCGTCCCAGGTTTCCGCGGAGTCGGCGGTGAGGATCCACTTGAGCCGTCCTCCCACGGTTTCCCGCACCTTGAAGTTGGCCATGGCCGAACTGGGGCCCGAGCGATCCGCCACAACCGATCCCGTGTTCCTCGACGCTTCGCACCCGGCGAAAATCAGCGAGGCCGTCGCGGCCACCAGGACGGTCGACCGGGTCAGAACCGGGGAGCCGGCGTCGCGGGCCGGAAGCGGCCGCTCCATGGGCCGGCGCGACTCGCGGTGCCAGCGCGGGTGGATCCACGCCCACTCGGCCGGCGACCGGCGGATCATGGCTTCCAGTGCGGCGACGGCCGCGCGGACGGCGACCGTGACCCGGTCCCGCGCCGGGGTGCCGGGGAGCGCGCACGCGACCGGATCGCCGATCGTGATCGTGTGGCCGCCGGGCCTTCCGGAGATGTGCACGGGAATCAGCGGCGCCCCGGTCCGGAGCGCCAGCCGGATCGGACCGGCGGAAAACCGGGCGGGACGCCCGAAAAAATCGCAGACCACGCCGCCCTTCCGGATCCGGTGATCGAGAAGGATGCCGAGCGCTTCCCCCCTGGCCAGCACGCGGCGCGCGTCGCGGGCCGCCGAGAGGCCCCCGCGCGAAAGCGTGGCGATGCCGAGGGCCCGGCGATGTTCGGTGAGCCAGCGGTCGAGCCGCTTCTCGCGGATCGGCCGCGCCATCGACGTGAGCCGGACACCGTGGCGGGCCAGCGCCACCGCGACGAGTTCCCAGGCACCCTGGTGACCTCCGAAAAGGACGGCACCCCGTCCTTCCGCGAGCGCGGCTTCCAGCTTCGCCAGCCCAAGGACGTCGAGCCGCGCGTCCTTCTCCGCGGCCGACCAGCGTGCCGCGGCCCCCACGTCGTGAATGTTCCGAAGCAGGTTCCGGAAGACCGAACGGGCCATGGACCGCACCTCGCGGTCGGTCAGGCCGGGACAGGCGTGGCGGATGTTTTCCAGGGCAATCCGCCGATCGCGGGCCACGAACAGGAAGGCCAGTTCCCCGAGTGCGCCGTACAGGGGTCGGCTGATCGCGCGGGGGAGGCGGAGCGATGCCTCGACGAATCGGCGTCCGAAGGCGTAGCGGGCCGCCCGCCTTAACTCTTTGATGTTCATGCTTCTGACCTCATTTCGCATGAATATATCGGATGCGATTTTCAGCGGTCAAGCAACAAACATGCCATTTCTCGGCCGGGAGGTGGTCCGGTCACGGCGGGTCGGAGCATTCTGGTCGAACCCGCCCTGCCGGGCCGCTCCCGGCGCATTGCCAGGTGGACACCCGGCCGCGGAGCGCCACATGAGCGGTGCACTCAGGAGGGCTTCAGGCAGTCGTGCAGGTGAAGCACTCCGGCGGGCTCCCCGCGTCCGTCCACGACGACGAGCGACGTGACGGGGCCGGCGGCGGGATCCTCCATCCGGCGCACCGCAGCGGCGATGGACGCGTCCGCGTCGACCAGGCGGGGAGAACGGGTCATGAACGCGCTCACCGGCTCGCCCATGGCGGTTGCGCCCCGGTCGGAGACCACGATGCGCTTGAGATCTCCGTCGGTGAGAATGCCGGCCAGCTTTCCGGACGCGTCGACGATCGTCGTCATCCCCAGCCGGCCGCGGATGATCTCGACGAGCGCGTCGCGCAGCGTCACGGTTTCCCGGACCATGGGGAGACCGCTTCCGGAATGCATGAGGTCGCGGACGCGGAGCACGGCCTGGCGCCCCACCAGCCCTCCGGCATGCACGAAGGCCAGGCTTTCGGCGTCGAACCCCCGCCGTTCCATGAGCACGATGGCCAGCGCGTCGCAGAGAACCGCTGCGGCGGTGCTGCTGGTCGTGGGCACCACGCCCGACGGGCCGGCCTCGGTGACCGGCGGAACGAGGAGGACGGCGCGCGCGGCGCAGGCCAGCGGCGACTTCGCATCGCCGACGATGGCCACGACGGGAACTCCGAGCCGTTCGAAGAGCGGAAGGAGCGCCGACAGTTCCGACGTGCGACCGCTTCTCGACAGGGCGAGAACGACGTCGCCGGAGAGAACGAGCCCGAGATCGCCGTGGAGCGCTTCGGCAGGATGCAGAAAGAACGCCGGCGTTCCCGTGCTGCGGAACGTGGCCGCGGCCCGGGCGCCGACCAGGCCGGACTTCCCCATCCCGGTGACGATCACCCGGCCGGGCGCGTCGTGCAGCAGGTCGACCGCTTCGACGAAACGCGGACCGAGCGTGTCGCGGAGCGCGGACAGCGCGCCGAGCGCCGAATCGAAGACGCCCCGCGCCAGGTCGACCGGCGATCGGGACGGGGTGACCGCGGAAGCCAGCGGGTCGGCCAGCGAGGCGAGGCGACGCGACCGGCGGTCGTCGGAACTCACGAGGCGCTCTCCGATCCGGGGAGGCGGATGACGAAGTCGCTCGTGCCGATGAACGCGGCCACGGTTTCCTCGTAGCGCCCTTCCTCCCTGAGAATCCACTCCACCGCCTCGCGCACCGCGCCGCGTCCCCCGCCGAGGCGGGTCACGTGGTGCGCCGCCTCCTTCACTTCCGCCACGGCATCGCCGACGGCGATCGCCTTCGCGACGACGCGCATGGCCACGATGTCCTGGAGATCGTCGCCGACGAACGCGGACTCTTCGGGGGTGGCGCCGTATTCGGCGGCGATCCTCCGGACGTGCTCGTCCTTGTGCGCGGCCCCGAGCACGGCGCGCACGCCGAGCTCAGCGGCCCGCCGCGCCGCCGCCTCGTTTTCCCGCGCCGAAAGAAAGACCACCTGGATTCCGGCGATCGTGGCCAGGCGGATGCCGACGCCGTCGTGGGCGTGGAAGCGGCGGATGTCCTCGGTGGCCCCGAGAATGATCCCGCCGTCGGTCAGCGTTCCGTCGACATCGAGAAACAGCACCCGGGTCCGGCTCACAGCGCGGACTCCCGCGATTCGCTCACGGCCTCGCGAACCCGGAGCAGCGACTCCAGCAGCGAGGCCACCCGGTCGAGGCGGAGCATCGTGGCCGCGTCGGACAGGGCGTTGGCCGGGTCCGGGTGCGCCTCGAGAAACACCGCGTCGCACCCGGCGGCCACCGCGGCCCGGGCCAGCGGCAGCGCGAACTCGCGGCGCCCACCGGTGACGACGCCGCCGGGCTGCTGCAGGCTGTGCGTGATGTCGTAGATCACCGGCCAGCCGCCGGCGGCGAGTATCGGGAACGCGCGCATGTCCACGACGAGGTCGCCATACCCGAACGAGGCGCCGCGTTCGGTGAGCAGGACTCCGCCGCCGCCGGCGCCTTCCGCCTTCCGCGCCGCGCGGGCCATGTCCTCGGGCGCCAGGAACTGCCCCTTCTTGATGTTGACCGGCCGCCCGGTCCGCGCCGCGGCTTCGATCAGCTCCGTCTGCCGGCAGAGAAACGCCGGTATCTGAAGGACGTCGACGACCTCTCCCGCCGCCTGGGCCTCGGTCGTTTCATGGACGTCGGTGAGCACCGGAACGCCGAGTTCGCCGCGGATGCGCGCGAGCATCTTGAGCCCCTTGTCGAGGCCGGGACCGCGGAAGGAGTCGCGCGAGGAACGGTTGGCCTTGACGTACGAAGCCTTGAACACATACGGAACGTTGAGCCGCGCGGAAAGGTCGCGCAGGGTTTCGCCGATGCGGAGCGCCGTGTCGACCTGCTCGAGGACGCAGGGGCCGGCGATCAGGGAGAGCCGCTTGCCCCCGAACAGCGCGGGCGCAACCTCCCCCTCCCGGCCGACCCGGACGAGCTTCCGCGGGCCGTCGGCCGGATTCTGTCCTCCCGTCATGCTCAGGGTGCCTGGCGGGCCAGCAGGCGGGAGTCCGCGTCGGAGTGCTCGGCCGCGTGCCGGCGGGCGGCGCCGATGAAGCCCTTGAACAGGGGATGCGGCCGGTTCGGCCGCGACTTGAGCTCGGGGTGAAACTGCACCCCCACGAACCAGGGATGATCGTCGAGTTCGAGGATTTCCACGAGATTCAGCCCCCGGTGCACGCCGGCCACCCGGAGCCCCTGGCGCTCGAACATCTCGCGATAGGCATTGTTGAATTCGTAGCGGTGCCGGTGGCGCTCGAAAACGATCTCGTTGCCGTACGCCGTGTGCGTCCGGGTATCGGTGGGCACGAAGCATTCGAACGATCCGAGGCGCATCGTCCCCCCCTTCTGCGTTTTCGTGGCCTGGTCGGCCATGAGATCGATGATCGGGTGCGGCGTGGCCCGGTCGAATTCACTGGAGTTGGCGCCGGCCAGCCCGCAGACGTTGCGGGCGAACTCGATGGCCGCGCACTGGAGCCCCAGGCAGATGCCGAAGAACGGCAGGTCGTGCTCGCGCGCGTACCGCACCGCGGCCACCTTTCCCTCGATGCCCCGCTCGCCGAAACCGCCGGGGATCAGCACACCGTGGACCTTCTTCAGCAGTTCCTCGGCCCCCCGGGATTCCACATCCTCGGAATCGACCCAGTCGATGTGGACACGCGTGTCGTTGGCCACGCCGCCATGGCAGAGCGCCTCGATGATGCTCTTGTAGGCGTCGCGCAGGTGCGTGTACTTGCCGACGACCGCGATCCGGGTTTCCGTGGGCGCGTTCTCGACCCGGTCGGTGAAATGCGTCCAGGCGGTGACGTCCGGCTCTCCGGCCTCGAGGCCGAGAATCTCCACGACCTGGCGGTCGAGGCCGGCTTCGTGCAGGGCCAGGGGCACGTTGTAGATGGACGACACGTCGAGCGCCTCGATGACGGCGTCCTTCCCCACGTTGCAGAACAGCGCGATCTTTTCCCGGATGGACGCCGACAGCGGCTCTTCCGACCGGCAGACGAGGATGTCGGGCTGGATGCCGATCTCGCGGAGTTCCTTGACGCTGTGCTGGGTCGGTTTCGTCTTGATTTCGCGGGCGGCCTTGAGGAACGGAACGTAGGTCAGGTGGATGAACAGAGTGTCCTTGCGATGATCGAGGCGCATCTGGCGGATCGACTCGAGGAAGGGCAGGCTTTCGATGTCGCCGACGGTTCCGCCGATTTCGACGATGGCCACGTCCACGCCGGGCGCGTCCCCGACCTCGCGGATCGATCTCTTGATTTCGTCGGTGACGTGCGGGATGACCTGGACGGTGCGCCCGAGGAACTCTCCCTGCCGCTCCTTGCGGATGATCGTGTCGTAGATGCGGCCGGTCGTGATGTTGTTGGCCCGGGTGAGGTCGAGATCGACGAAGCGCTCGTAGTGCCCGAGGTCAAGGTCCGTTTCCGCGCCGTCGTCGAGAACGAACACCTCCCCGTGCTGGAACGGGCTCATCGTTCCAGGATCCACGTTCAGGTAGGGGTCGCACTTCTGGAGAGTGACCTTGAGGCCGCGGGACTTGAGCAGCAGGCCGAGCGACGCCGAAGCGATCCCCTTTCCCAGCGAGGACACCACGCCTCCGGTGACGAACACGTACTTGGACATGCTTCCATTCCCCTCCGTCACTGCAAGGAATCCGAGCCGGCGTTCCAGCGATTCCGGGCCCGCTCAAGGTCCTCCGGCGTATCGATACCGACCGATCCGGTCGGCCGGACGATCACCCGGATTCTAACACCGTTTTCCAGGGCGCGTAGCTGCTCCAGCCCTTCGATTTTTTCCAGCCGGCCGGCCGGCCAGGCCACGAACCGGTTCACGAGGTCCCGGCGGTACGCATAGATTCCGATGTGCCGCAGCGTGTCTTCCGCGCCGCCCCGCCCGGGGATGGCCGAACGGGAAAAATAGAGCGCCGTTCCGGCCGCGTCGAGAACCGTCTTGACGACGTTCGGGTTGTCCCGATCTCCCGGTCCGGCCGCGGTGGCCGCGGTGGCCATGAGAATCGAGGAGTCCCCGCGGAGAACCCCGGCGACGCCGGCGATCAGCTCCGGCTCGATGAACGGTTCGTCGCCCTGAACGTTGACGATGATGTCCGCCGGGTCGTCGTCCGGCTCCGCGATGAGGGGGAGCGCCGCGGCGATGCGGTCCGTCCCGCTCGCAAACAGGCCCGGCGGGGAAACGCACACACCACCGGTCTCGAGCACAACGCGTTCGATGCGCGGGTCGTCCGCCGCGACGACGACCCGGTCCAGGCCGGCCCTCTGCGCCCGGTCCAGCACATGAAGCAGGACGGGCCTGCCGCCCAGGTCGGCCAGCAGCTTGCCGGGAAACCGGGTGGCCGCGAAGCGGGCCGGGATGACTCCGATCGTCCTAATGACCGCCCCCGCTCTCCCCGGAAACAGAGAAGGGAGATCCGCTCTCTTCAGCGCCCTCTCCCCGACATGTCACGAAAACCGGTGACGGGCACGATTATCCCGCACGGAAACCGCTTCTGTTTCGGGACTTTATCTCACTCGGACCGGAAGTCAACCCCTTTCGATCCGTGGAGCCGACGCGAGAAAATCGGCCTCGGCTCCACGGGCCGCATTCGCATTTGACTTGACATCACGCGCTGTCCGAATAGGATTCTTCCCGGTCCGAACGGGTGCGATGATGCACCCGCTGCAGCATGGAGCCCAACCCGGGTTGTCGCAAGCCAGGAACCCGAAACACAAGGAGGATTTCACATGATGCGCAAGCTTCTGACCGTGGCGCTCGCCACCGTTGTCCTGTCCGCGGCCGCCTTCGCCGGCGACAAGGACAAGAAGGCCGAAACGGGCGATATGGACGCCATGATGAAGGAAATGGAAAAGTGCATGGTCTGCAGCAACATGGCGCCGCACATGGCGGCATTGATGCCGGTCATGAAGATGGAAAAGGCCGACCTGAACAACGGATTCGCCATGATCACCACGATCAGCGATGCCAAGGTCCTGGCCACCTATCACTCCACCTGTGACATGATGGATTCCGCCGGTGAAAAGGCGATGGCTCTCAGCGAGGCCGACGCGAAGACCAACCTCTGCGGAATGTGCCAGGGGATCTACGGCTTCGTGCATGCCGGGGGCAGCTTCTCCACCGGCAAGACCGCCACGGGCGACCTCATGGTCTTTTCCTCGAACGACCCGAAGCTGAAGCCGCAGATGGAAGCGATCGCCTCCATGTTCTCCATGATGACCGCGCACTAGTCCGACGCGGAACCAGGTCCGTCCCTCCGGCGACGCGCCGGAGGGTTTTTTTTGCCTATCCGGTCCAGGGTGGAGGGCGGTGGAGAAGGAGTGAAGGCCACCGGGCCGGCCGGCCAGGAGGCTTCCCTGCCGGTCGCGGGGATCAGAGGTGCTGGAGAGAGTTCTGGCGCCGGAGCGGCGGGACGGATACAGTCCCGGCGATGCCCGAACCTGGAAGCGACCCCGGCATGGCGATTCCCCGACCATGCTGAACATTTTCATCAACGACCTGCTGCCGGTCTTCCTGGCGGCCGGATGCGGCTTCTGGCTGCGGGCGCGCTCGCACGTCGATCCGAAACCGCTGACCCAGGTCGGATTCTACGTTCTGGCCCCGTGCCTCATCTTCCGCATCATCACCGCGAACCGGATCACCGGCTTTCACTTCCTCGCGACGCTCGGCTTCGCGGCCCTGGTCCTGCTGCTCCTGGCCGGAGCGGCGTTTCTCATCGCCCGCCGGCAGGGATGGCCGCGGGCGCTGACCGCCGGGGTGGTCCTGACGGTCCTCCTGCCGAATGCCGGAAACTTCGGCCTTTCGGCAAACCTCTTCGCGTTCGGCGAGGACGGTCTCCGTGAAGCCAGCCTGTACTTCGTGTCCTCGTCGATCCTCACCTACACGGCGGGCGTGTTCATCGCATCGATGGGACGGCTCTCCCCGCTGGACGCCATGGGAAACCTCCTCCGCGTGCCGGCGCTCTGGGCCGTTCCGGCCGGCTTTCTCATGGCCCGCTTCCGGATCGACCTCCCGCTTCCGCTCGACCGGACGGTGAATCTCCTGGCCGACGCGTGCATTCCGGTTTTCCTGCTGATCCTCGGCATGCAGCTATCCGGGGCGCGCTGGAAGGGACGCGTGGCTCCGATGTGCGCGGCGACGGCCCTGCGCCTCGGCGGCGGGGCGGCCCTTGCCGCGGGCGCGGCGCTCCTGTTCGGCGTCGAGGGCGTCGCCCGCTCCTCGCTCATTTTCCAGTCGGCCATGCCGACAGCGGTGATCACGATCATCCTGGCCACGGAGTACGACGTGGAACCGGAGTTCGTCACATCCGTCGTGGTGGTGACGACGCTTCTCTGTCCGTTCACGCTCACGCCGCTGCTCGCCTGGCTCAAGGGGTGACCGGCTGCAGCAGCCACCAGTGGAAGACGAGCGACCGATCCATCTCGATGCGGATGTCCAGACGACCGTCCCCGTCGAGCGCCCCGGCGATCGTCTCCGCGGCGATGAGAACATCCGCCTCGTGAAACCGGCTTTCGTCCCGCGGGATGCGCAGCGTTTCCCGCTGGTCCCCCACCGCAACGGTCACCACGGCCTCCCGCGGCGAGGCGGTCCGGACCACGAGCAGCGCCGGCGCCCCGGGCCGGGCGGCGAGACGAAAACGGACCGGTCCGGCGAGGCTGCGCCCGCCGTCCAGGGTGTACGTTCCCGGCACGGCCGCCCCGGTCGCGAAGCCGAGATCGCGGACGACGGTCAAGGGATCGCGCGGGTCGCCGGAAAGCGCGAAGACGCAGTCGTGCGCCGCTTCGGACCGCAGCGATGCGATGTCCACCCGGTCGACGATTTCGAGCGCCGTCTGCCCGGCCCCGGGACCGAACGCGGCGGGGATGTCGGACAGGTCCCCGCCGGGCCCGGATTCCGCGGACGGGCCGGGCCAGGCCAGGCGCCAGACCTCGAAGTCCACGCGCCCTCCCCCGCCCCGGGTCGTGAACACCCTCCGGTCGAACAGGCCCGTCTTCATCAGGCGCGGAATCCAGTCGGGAGCCAGTGCCGCGTGATCCGGCCGGCGGTGCGGCGGCAGATCCGACAGCGCCTCCCACACCGCGCCCTCGCCGTTGCGCCAGGCCAGCGCCATCTCCGGCGTGACAAGGCCGACCAGGTCGACGACCGGCCTCCCGCCGAAGAATGCGACCGCCCCCGCGTCGTGCACGGCCACCCGGGCATCCGGTTCCAGATGCGCGTCGATCCAGCGGCCGGCCGCCGCCTGGGTCACGGCCAGGTCGCGGGAACGGGCCTCGTACAGCCGGTGAAAGCGGGTCCAGGCCGGTTCGGGGAAGAGCGTCACGAGAATCAGCAGTGCGCACGCGCCGGCCGCGGGAAGGCGGTTCCGGCCGGCGGCCGCCCGCCCCCATCCGATGGCCGCGGCGAGAACGAGGAGCGGCAGCGGACCGACGAGATAGCGATAGTCCTGTCCATCCCAGGCCACGGTCAGCAGGCACTCGAGCGTCGCGGCGACCCAGAGCAGCGCCGCGGCCCGTCCGGCTCGGTGGCGGATCGCGAGCCCGAGGCCGCCGAGGTGGAACGCCGCCCACGGCAGGATCGTCCACGCGCCCGACTTCACGAGATCACGGGCCACGTCGAGCGGCGGCTGCCCCAGCGCTCCGCTGATCCCGAACCAGAGCGACCGCAGCGCAAAGTAGCCCGTCTTCGGAATGTAGAACGCGCGGACATCCGGTCGCGGCTCGACGGGCAGCGCCTTGGCGGTCCAGGTCAGTGACGGGTGCCCGGTCAGAAGCCACGGCCAGATGGCCCCCGCCATCGACGCCGCAGCCACGGCGGCAAGAACCCTCCGGTCCGAGCCGGATGCGAACCAGCGACAGGCGAGCACGGCGAGGGACAGCGGAACTCCCATCGGGCGGGCAAACGCCGGCACGAGCAGCCACCATGGAGAGGCCCCGCGGAGGACCGCAACGACGAGCAGAAGCCCGGCTCCGTACAGGAGCGTTTCCATTCCGTTCAGCGCCCCGAACAGCCAGACCGGCATGGCCGGCAGCAGGAGGGTCGCCGGCAGCGCGGCGCGGAGCGCAACCCCCTCGCCGGCCAGCAGGCGGAGAAACATCCAGAGCGTCGCGCCGAGCAGCGCCCCCTCGACGAGGAAGACGGCCGTCTCGGCCGGAGCGTTGAGCCCGCCGGCGCCGATCGCGCAGGCGGCGGTGATCAGGAGCCAGGCGAGGCTCGTGGCGCCCGTCGTGGCGGGTTCGCCCGGGGCGTACCGGAACGGATGCCCGTCCGCCAGGCGATGCGCGTACTGCATATAGATGTAGGCGTCGTCCAGGGGGAGGAGCCCCCCGGAGACGGCGCGGGCCAGAAGCGCCACCGCGACCCCGCCGGCAACCATCGCGGCGAGCACCGCGGCGCCCGGGCGTTTGACGGCCGGCGGCGGCGGGGCATATCGTCTCATCAATGAACGTGCTCCTGATTTCCGTCTACGAACTCGGTCACCAGCCCCTGGGTCTTGCCTCCCCCGCCGCGCATCTCCTGGATCGGGGATTCTCCGTTCAATGCCTGGACCTGTCGATCGACCCGTTCGACGGGCAGCGGGTTCGCGATGCGGACGCCGTCGGAATCTCGATCCCGATGCACACGGCGACCCGGATCGGCCTGCGCTTTGCCGACCGCATCCGCGCGGAGAATCCGGAAGCCGTCCTGTACTTCTACGGATTGTACGCGTCGCTCAACGCCGGGATCCTGTTCGAGCACGGCGCCGCGGCGGTCATCGGCGGGGAATTCGAGGAGCCGATGGCCGACTGGCTGGACGCGATCCGGAGCGGGCGGGCCGCCGGCGGAATCGCCGGGGTGGCCACCCCCGGCCGGCATGCCGCGCCGTTCCTCGGGCGCACGCGTTTCCGGAAACCGGCCCGGCATCTCCTTCCTCCGCTCGAGCGCTACGCCCACCTTCACTCCGGCGAAGAGCTCGTCATCGCCGGGGCGGTCGAGGCGAGCCGCGGCTGCGCGCACGTCTGCCTCCACTGCCCGATCACGCCGGTTTATGCCGGGCGCGTGCGCATCGTCGATTCCGCCGTCGTGCGCGAGGACATCCGCGCCCTGCACGACATGGGAGCCCGGCATGTCACGTTCAGCGACCCCGACTTCCTCAACGCCGTCAGGCACTCGCTCGCAGTGGCGCGATCCCTGCACGCCGACTTTCCCGGCACGACATTCGACATCACGGCGAAGGTGGAACACATCGTCGAGCATTCCGGCGTCGTGGAGGAACTGGCGGGCCTCGGCCTCAACTTCATCGTGTCGGCGGTGGAATCGCTGAACGACGGCGTCCTCCGCATTCTCGACAAGGGGCATACGCGTCGTGACGTGGAGGCGGCGTTCGCGATCGCGGCCCGGGCCGGCGTGGCCCTCCGCCCTTCCCTGGTTTCGTTCACTCCCTGGACGCGGAAATCCGACTATCGGGACGTGCTCGACTTCGTCGAGGAGCACGGCCTGCACGACCACGTCGACGCGGTCCAGTACGCGATTCGCCTGCTGGTACCCCCGGGATCGCCGCTGGCCGACGCTCCGGAGTTCCTCCCCCATGCCGGCTCCTTCGACGCCGAAGCGCTGCTGCACGAGTGGAACCACCCGGACCCGGACATGGACGCGCTGCACGAGGCGGTGATGCGCATCGTCGAGGATGCGGCACGTCAACGCGAGGACGCGCTCACGACCTTCGACCGGATCAGAACGGCCGCGGACGCCGGGACCGCGGCGACCCGGCCGCGGCGGCGGAACCTGCCCCCGCCGCGGCTCACTGAAGCGTGGTTCTGCTGAGCGGAGCCGACACGGGACCAGTTGGTCCCGATCGAACGGGTGCCGGGAGCCATCTGACATTCCGAACGGGCGCGGCAACGACGCCGCCGTCCGTCCCCGCCGACCGCTCACGCGGCGGACGCCTTCCGGCGGCTGACCGCGACCGCCACCCCGGCCACGACCAGGCCCGACCCCGCGAGCATCCGGACCGTCACCGGTTCGTGGAGAAACACCGCGCCCACGAAGACGCCGACGACCGGCACGCCGAACGAGATCAGCCCGAGCTTCGTCACGCGATGATGGGCGAGAAGCCAGTAATAGAGTCCGAACGTCAGCGCCGAGCCGCACAACGCAAGGTAGAGCAGGCAGGCGACGGAAACCGGCGTGAACGAAACGGTGCGGCCGCGCTCGAACAGGAGCGACAGCGCGCCGACCAGCACCGACGCCATCAGCATCGGAACCGCGGCCAGCGAGATCGGATGAACGTCGCGCCCCCGGCTCTTGATGATCACGTTGGACACCGCCGAAGCCAGCGGTGACAGGAGCATCACCAGCGCGGCCAGCGCCACGCCGGGGCCGCCGAGTTTCCGGAAGTCCTCGGAAAAGATCACGGCCACGCCGCCGAACCCGACGATCCCGCCGAGGGCCGTCTGCAGCGTCAGGCGCTCCTCGGCCAGGGAGAAGTGCGCCACCACCGCAAGAAACAGGGGGAACGTGGCCCAGAGCACGGAGGCCAGCCCGGACGGAACCCACTGCTCGCACCAGTACACGACCACGTAGGACACGGAGAAGGAGAGGATGGCGTTTGCGATCCAGACGCCGCGCTCATGGCGGCCCGCGCCGAACGGAACGCCGCGCCACAGCCCGACCAGGAGCAGCACCAGGCCGGCGAGTCCGAAGCGGAGGGACACGCCGGCGAGCGGTGGAATCGACTCCAGTCCGATCCGGATCGCGGCCCACGTCGTGCCCCAGACGAGGGTCAGGACGAGGACGGCCGCAGTGGTGGCGCCGGGTCCCGGCTTCATGCCGTGCGGGCTCCGGCGCGGAGCAGGGCCGCCGCCACGGGCCCGGGCGCAGCGATGACGGGGCCGGTCACGCCGTCAGGCCCAGCCCGGTGAGGCCTTCCTTCCTGAGGAGGTCGCAGAGCTGTCGCCGCGCGGTGAACAGGCGCGACTTGACCGTCTTCTCCGGGATGTCGAGAAGCACGCTCATGTCGCTGTAGGACAGGTCCTGAAAGTGGCGGAGGACGATGACGGCCCGGTAGTCCGCGCTCAAACAGTTCAGCGCCGCCTGGATCAGTGCCGACGTCTGATCGGCATGCACCCCGTCGTCCGGCGCGGGCCCGCGGGCGGGAAGGTTCGGGGACGGCTCTTCCTGGGGGCGGCGGCGCTTGATCCAGTTCAGCGATTCGTTCAGCGTGATCCGGTAGATCCAGCTGAAGAACTTGAACCGGGGATCGTACGTGTCGAGTTTTTCCCATGCCTTGACGAATGCGGTCTGCGTGATGTCCCGCGCATCCTCCGGGTCTCCGACCATCCTCAGGGCCGTGTTGTAGAGCACCCGGCCGTGGCGATCCACGAGAAGCTCGAACGCTTCCGGGTCACCGTCAAGGCACGCCTTCACCAGGCTTCTGTCGTCGGTCCCGGACATGATCCTCCGCTTTCGCCGAATGGCCGTAATGTGCCGGATTTCGATCCTGGCGATCGGTAGACGGGTGAGCGACTCTCGTTGGCGGCTGTCTGGATCGGACCCTGAATCCTAGCAGACGCGCGGCCCGGGAGCTAACGCTGGACGGCCGGCTCCCGCCGGGGCCAGGACATCACCGTGGCGATGAGGTCCGCGTCCGCCCGATAGCGTCCGGAGAGGCCGTCGAGGAGTTTGCCATGAACGACGACCCGAAACGTTCCGGAATCCGCCCCGCCTCCGGTGGTGCCGAAACGGGCCTCCCCGCCGGAGTCGAGACGGACCTCGACATCCCGGAATCCGAAACGGACCCCGTCCACCGGGAAGCGGCATTTCCAGGCGCTCTCCTTGGCGCTGAACAGCAGACGCACGATCCGGCCGCCGGCATCGCCCGCCACGGCGTCGACCCGGAGCCGCTCTTCAGGGGTCAGGATCCTCCGCCACGTCGGCCGGCGGACGGGCTCGGCCGGCTCGAGATCGATCCCGAGCCCCCGGAAGTGGCCCCCGTCCGCGACGATCGCCGCGCACCAGGCACGCGTGTGGGCGATGCTTCCGACGATGCCTTCCGGCCAGACCGGGCGACGATCGCCGCCGGTGCCGACGGGAAATTCCGCATGCCCGAGCCGGGCCAGGGCCCGACGGGCGCAGAGACGCCCGCCGAGAAATTCGCGACGCCGGGACGGCGGGGCGGAAGCGACCCGGGCGAGATCCTCCCGGGAAAAGTCGGCGGGGCGGGGCTCGAAACCGGTGAGCGGAAGCGCGGCGATGAATGCGCCGTCCGGCGCCAGCGCGTCGAAGAAGGCGGTGCGGGTGTCGGTCATCCGGCGATTATACAGGGGGGGGCGGCATGCCGCTCCCTTGCCGCGTGGTGGCGTTTGCCGGGTAATTCCACCACGGGAAGACGTTGGGCAGGTGTCCGGGGAGGGATTGACCGGGACACGTACCGTTCATAGACTGCCGTCGAGTTCGAACGAACGCCCGGCCGGCGGCACTGATCGACGTTGCGAACTTTTCCGCCCGCCTTCCCATCCCGAAACACGGAGGGTTGCATGCGTCTCTCGAAAAGAACGATCCCGCTCCCCCTGATCCTCGCCGCCGCGGCGTTCGCGACCCCGCAGCCCGTCGAGGCGCGGCCGCAGTATGCCGCGCGCGAAGGGATGTACTGCGTCTCCTGCCACGTCGACCCCGCCGGAGGCGGCATGCGCACCGGGAACGGTTTCGCCTACGCGCGCGGGCGCCACGCCTGGGATGTGGAGGCGCGGTACGAGGAATGGAAGGCCGAGCCGGAAATCGCCAAGGGAGTGCGCCTCGGCGGCGACATCCGCTACCAGGGGATGGGCGTGCGCATGGAAGACCATTACGACTCCGGCGCGCCGGAGGACGCCGACAACCCCACGCTCGGCTCGAACTACGCCATGCAGGGCGCCGCGTACCTGGCGCTGATGCCGGTCGAGCAGGTTCTTCTCTACTACAACCAGGACATCGGGGCCGGGTCCATCAAGGAGCGCGACTGGTGGGGCATGATCCGGAACCTGACGTCCCTGAACCTCTACGTGAAGGCCGGCCAGATCCGGTCGCCATACGGCATCCGCCTCGAGGATCACACGACGTTCGTGCGCGCGGCGCTGGAAAGCCCGCCGGGCGAGCGGGGCATCATGGACGTGGACCCGCGCCGGACGCTGCCCGGAATCGAGGCCGGGTTCATCAAGGACGGCGTCTTTGCGCACGCGGCCTTCCAGGATCCCGGGTCCGTTTCTTCACCGATGTTCACGAAGTTCAAGGAGAAGCTCGTGAGCGCCCGGGCCGGATACCAGAAGGGGAACACGATCGTCGGCGGATCGTTCCGCGCCAACGGCCGGGCGGACCAGAATCCGGACGCGTTCAACCGGAGTTCCCTGCGCTACGGAGGATTCGCGCTTCACGGCGGTCGCGGCTACTCCGTGCTGGCCGAGGTGGACTCCGGCAAGGACAAGGCGGGATCCGGGAGCGCCGAGTCCACCCGGGACGTGCTGGGCGGCCTGCTTGCCGGCGAGATCTACGTGTCGCGCGGGGTGACCGTGCGGGGGGAACTGAGCTACGCCCACCTGGAAGACAAGGACTCGGGCAGCATGCTTTTCGTGTCCCGCCGCGCGGGAGCGGGCGTGGAATGGAACCCCGTTCCGTTCTTCCGGCTGGGTTCGGAAGGGCGGTTCGTGTCGAACTCCAATCCGACCCGCAACTCCCGCGACGAAATGTGGGGGCTGGGGTACGCGGTGTTCAGCTTCTAGACCCCGCTCATGACCCGTGACCGGGGCGCCCGTTCAGCGGGGCGCCCCGGTTCAGTCTCGGCCCCCGCGCTCACCGCAAGGCTCGCCGACGGTCGTGTGGCTCAGGGATAGCCTTCCACGACCAGTTCGGGATCCACTTCGTGATCCTTGCCCTCGTATCGGACGAAGATCTTGTAGCGGACCGAGTCCGGCCTGACGCTTCCCCTCAAGGTCACCCCGAGATGACCGACACTCCCCGCCTCAACGTGGATCGAGGAGTACTTGTCGAGCCATGACTGGGGTTGCTGCCCCATGCCCGGATTCGTGTTGCGCAGCGACTCGAAACCGCTGAGATAGACATCGATGGGTTTCGTCGAGAGATTGTGGACCCTCCAGAACATCTCGTCCCCCGGACGCACACGAACCAGGAAAGGAGGTTCGATCGTATTCGGATCCGTGAACGTGAAACAGGTACCGACGCTGGGTAGCCCCCTCAGGGTGGACACGGGGCTGAACGTCTCCACGGTGTCCGTGGATTGGGACCAGGTCAGCACAGCCCCCGAGGCGAGCACAAGGAGCACCAGACCTGCGGTCACGGGGAAATTTTTCATGGGAGTCCCCCTCCGCCTCGACGGCCTTACCACGTCTCCGGGTTGGGCCGCGGTCCGACCAACCCATCGAGGCCTTTCCATCCTACCCCTGTTTCCGCGAACCCTCCACATTGTTCCTTGACCCCGGGGCGACCTTCAATTATCATATTCGCATATGCATATTTATAGATATATATTTTCTGACCGGGAGCGCGAATGGTCCTGAATTCGACCGTCCGGGTCCTCAAGTCCCTCTCCGACGCCACGCGGCTGCGCCTTCTGCAGCTCCTGACCGCCGAGGAACTGAACGTGGCGGAAATGTGCGCCGTGCTCGGTCAGCCCCAGCCGACCGTGTCGCGCCACCTGGCCGTCCTCCGGAAAGCCGGAATGCTCACGGATCGCCGGGACGGGCAGTGGGTCTACTACTCCACCGCCGCGGACACGCTGGAACCGGGTGTGCGGAGCGCCTGGCTGGCGCTGGCCGCCGATCTCGACAAGACCGCGGACGCCCGGCGCGACCGGGAGAAACTGGCCCGGGTGCTGCGCAAGCGGCATGAGGCGGGGCGGCGGCTGCTGGAAAAGGAAGGCGCCCTCCCGGGCACGCGCCAGTCGCGCTTCGGCGACCTCGTTCCGTGGCGGAGCCTGGCCGGCCTGCTCCCCCGCAACAGCGTGATCGTGGACCTCGGCACCGGAACCGGCGATCTCCTCCCCGCGCTCGCCCCGCGGGCCGGCCAGGTCGTGGCCCTCGACTTTTCGGCGCGGGTGCTCGGCGTGGCCCGTGATCGCTCCCTCGCCGCCGGCCTCGACAACGTAGCGTTCGTCCAGGGGGAACTGGAATCGGCGCCGCTGTCGTCGGGCATCGCCGACGGCGTCGTGGCCAGCCTCGTTCTGCATCACGCGGCCCGGCCGCCGGAAGCCGTGCGGGAAATCGGGCGCCTGCTGAAACCGGGCGGACGAGCCGTGCTGGTGGACTTTCTCCCCCATCGCGAGGAGTGGCTGCAGGAGGAGGAAGGGGATGTGTGGCTCGGCTTCAAGCCCGAGTCGGTGCGCGGCTGGTTCGAGGACGCCGGGTTCCGGAACGTCCTGATCGAAACCGGCCCGCCGCCGGCGCGTTCCGGGCGCCGCGACCGCCCCGGGGCCGACCGCCGCCTCAAGAAGTTGTCCCTGTTGTGGGTGGAGGCGGAAAGGAACGACACGAAACCGAAGACAACCGCTGAAGCAACGAAATCGAAAATCAGTCCGAAGCGAACACCAACCCGAAGGAGATAGACCAAGATGGCGAAGGAAACATTCAGCACGGGCAAGGGCTACAAGGTCCGCGACATCTCGCTGGCGAAGAAGGGCGCGATGCGGATCGAATGGGCGGAGAACAACATGCCGGTCCTCATGGCCCTGCAGAAGAAGCATTCGAAGCTGCAGTCCCTGAAGGGAATGCGCGTGGCCGGGTGCCTTCACGTCACCAAGGAAACCGCGGTTCTCATCAAGACGATCGAGGCCGCCGGCGCCAAGGTGTCGTGGTCGGGCTGCAACCCCCTGTCGACGCAGGACGACGTGGCCGCATCGCTGGCGAAGGACGGCTACTCGATGTACGCGTGGCACGGCATGGACACGAAGGAGTTCTACTGGTGCATCGAGCGCACGCTCGACTTCAAGCCGACGCTGACGCTGGACGACGGCGCCGATCTCATCATGTTCGTCCACACGAAGAACAAGAAGGCGATCGAAGGCGTGATCGGCGGCACCGAGGAAACGACGACCGGCGTGCACCGGCTCCGGGCCATGGCCGACGACGGCCAGCTCAAGTACCCGGTGATCGCGGTGAACGACGCGGAGACGAAGTGGGACTTCGACAACGTGTTCGGCACCGGCCAGTCCTCGATCGACGGCATCCTCCGCGGCACGAGCGTGCTGCTGGCCGGAAAGACGTTCGTGGTGGCCGGCTACGGTCACTGCGGGCGCGGCGTGGCCACGCGGGCCCGGGGCCTCGGCGCGAACGTCGTCGTCACCGAGATCAAGCCGACCATGGCGCTCAAGGCGCACCTCGACGGCTTCTCGGTCATGAAGATGGATGACGCGGCGAAGATCGGCGACATCTTCATCACCGCCACCGGCATGAAGGACGTGCTCGTCGGGCGGCACTTCGCGAAGATGAAGGCCGGCGCCATCATCTGCAACACCGGGCACTACGACTGCGAGATCAATCTCTCCGATCTCGAGGGGATGAAGAAGAGCGTGCGCGAGATCCGGGCGAACTGCGAGGAGTACAAGCTCAAGAACGGCCGCAACATCTTCGTCCTGGCCAAGGGGCGCCTGGTGAACCTGGCCGCCGCGGAAGGGCATCCTTCGGAAGTCATGGACATGTCCTTCGCGAACCAGTTCCTCTCCCTCGTCCGGCTGGCGAAGGAAGGAAAGAAGATGGACGCGAAGGTCTACGACATTCCGGTGAAGCAGGACCAGGACCTGGCCCGGCTCAAGCTGGAGACGCTCGGCCTGGGCCTCGACAAGCTCACGCCGGAGCAGATCGCCTACGAAACGGATTACCTGTCGGGGACGTAAATCCCGACGGTTCTCCGGAAAGACACACGCAGGCCCCGGCGTCCCGCGCCGGGGCCTTCTTGTGTGAGCCCGCGCGCACACACCGCCGCGCGCCAGCCGACGCTTCGGTGGGGCGCCGAGCACCGTGTTCCGGCGGGGCGGCGGACCGGGAGCGATCCCGGGTCCCCCGGAACGGCCAGGAAACCGGCATTGGAGAACCCAACCGGTCAGGAACCGTCCGCAACCAGGCCGATGTCACGCGGGGCCCTCTCGCGGCATGCCGTAACCCCTTGTTCTGCAACAGGATAATTTTGCTCAAGCGCCCGGGTTCTGGCACGCGCATTGCATTCTGCACGATCCATGAGCCCATCCGACACCCGCATCACCTGGCAGAGCCATCTCTTCGGACCGAGCGGCTACGCGGAAGTGGCCCGCAACATGATCCGCGGATTTCATCGCCGCGGCCTGCCCGTCCGCTGCGTCCCGATCTCCGGCGATCAGAAGATGAAGATCTTCGAGAACCGCGCCGACGGAGGGCGCTTCGAGGCGCTCCTCGACGAACGGCACAGCTTCTTCGACATGAACGTCCTGTTCGACCCGGAAACGCTCGACGGAATCCTGAAGTCCACGTTCTTCCCCGCCGGTGGCGTCCACATCATCCTCCACCCGCCGACCGACGGGCAGGGTCGGGACTTCTGGGCCGCATACCGCCGTGAGAACGCCTGCCACGCGGCCCATGTCGGTTTCACGATGTTCGAAACGGACCGGGTTCCCGAACTGTGGCTCCCCACGATGAACCGGATGGACGAGGTGTGGGTGCCGACGACGTTCGGCCGCGACGTCTTCGCCGCCGGCGGCGTCGATCCCGCCCTTCTCCGCGTGATGCCGCTCCCCGGCGATCCCCGGGTGTTTCATCCCGGCGTGACACCGCTCACGATCGGGCGACCGGCCGCGTTCACGTTCCTGTCGATCTTCGAGTGGACGTTCCGCAAGGGGTGGGACGTCCTGGTCCGCGCGTTCCTCGAGGAGTTCGGCCCGGAGGAGGACGTCCGGCTGCTGATCCGCTCCTACCAGGGCGCCTGGATCGAACGGGCCGGCGGGCTGTCGATCGCCGACCAGTTCAGGGCCTTCCTGTCGAAGCACGGTCTCAGCCAGTCGCCGACGCGCCGCGTCGAGTTCATCGATCACATGGTGCCCACGGCGGAAATGCCGTCGCTCTACCGGGCGGCGGACGCGTTCGTGCTTCCCTCCCGCGGTGAAGGATGGGGCCAGCCCTACCTCGAGGCGCTGCTCACCGGAGTTCCGGTGATCGCCACCCGCTGGAGCGGGCATCTCGATTTCCTGGACGAGGAGACGGCGGACCTCGTCGACATCGACGGCCTGATCGACGTGGACCCGGCCCATGTCGTCGACAAGGCGTTCTGGGTGGGGCACCGCTGGGCGGATCCGTCCGTTGCCGACCTCCGGCGATGCCTGCGCCGGGTGTTTTCCGATCCGGCCGCGGCGCGGCGGCGGGCCGAGGAGGGGCGACGCCGCTGCGTCGACCGCTACAGCCCGGAAGTCGTGGCGGATCGGGTGGTCACGGCGGCGCAGGGAATCGAGGCGCGCCGGCGCGGACGCCGTGGCCCGGCCGGCGGCGGGCCGGTGACCGGAAACCGGGCGCTGAAGATCCTCTTCCAGGCCCGCCCCGACATCTTCCGGCTCCCCGGCGGCGACACGGAAACCCTGCTGGCCCTGCAGCGGGAACTGGAACTCCGCGGGCACCGTGTCGACTTTTCCGCGCACTGGAGCGGCACGGAGTCCTTCGACATCGTGCACGTGTTCAACCTGAACCACACGCACGCGCTGAACCTCGCTCTCCGGGCCACACCGTTCGTGATGACGCCGCTGTTCGAGGATCGCCGCTACCTGGACGGGTGCCGTGAGTTGAACCGGCTGTTTCACACCGCTTTCGGTCGCAGAGGACTCGGACCGCGCGCCCTCGAGGGCCGCCTGCCCCTGCCGGGGCGGAACACGGAACGCCCGCTGCCCGCCGCGGACCGGTTCGCCGGCTCGGTGCCCGACCGGCTTCTCGCGGTCGGTGCCTCGGAAGCGACCCGGCTGTCCGGCGCGTTTCCGGAAACCCCGGTCGACATCGTGCCCCTCGGACTCTCGCTGCCCGCATCCGGAGGAGTCGACCCGGAACTCTTCGCGGACGCATTCGCGGTCCGTGACTATGTGCTGTGCGTCGGCCGCCTGGAGATGCGCAAGAACCAGCTGGGCCTGCTTCACGCCCTCCGCGACAGCGACGTTCCCGTCGTCTTCGTGAACAGCCGCACCCACCAGGAGGACTACGAGGCGCTCTGCAGGGACTACCCGCGGCGGGGCCGGACCGTGTTCACCGGTCGCATTTCCGGCGAGCTCCTCGAGAGCGCCTACGCGGGGGCACTCGTCCATGCGCTCCCCTCCTTCTACGAGCTGCCGGGACTCGTGACGCTGGAGGCCGCCGCGCGCGGCATTCCCGTGGTGGCTGCGCCCGACGGCGCGATCCTCGACTACCTGCCGGAGGGCGTGCACCTGTGCGCTCCGGGCGACCCGGAGTCGATCCGCCGGGCCGTGGAACAGGCCCTCGCGGCCGGCCCCGATCCGAACGTTGCGGAAACGGCGCGCGGCTGGACCTGGGCACGAAGCGTCGACGCCCTGGAGAACGTGTACGCCGACGTGCTGACCGGGGCGGAATCCCCGGCCCGGCGCGAAAGGGGCGCACGGATCCAGGCACTCGGCACGTCCGAGGTCGAACGCCAGGCCGGGCTCCTCGAGGCCCGGGCCATGATCGACGCGGGCAACAGCCGCGCGGCACTGCAGGCGACCTCGAATCTGGAGTCCAGGTTTCCCGAGGACGCAGAGGTCCTGTTCCTCGCCGGAGAGGCGGCGCTCAAGTCGGGCGATTTTCCGCGCGCGCTGGAAAAGCTGAACCGATGCTTCCGGCTGGACCCCCGCCATTCCGTCAAGCTGCAGCTGTTCACGGCCATGGCCGAAATGGCGCAGGGGCGGATCGATGCCGCGCGCGCCGCCCTCGAGGCGGGTCTGGCCGCCTGGCCGAACCTGGCGCCGGACACGGAGGCCGTGTACTGCGACTACCTGTCCCGCTCTGCGGCCGCGCTCGGAGATCGGGCGGCGCAGAAGCAATGGATCGACCGCTGCGTGAAACTCGTGCCGCACAACGCGGCCTCGGTGCTGAACCGGGCGAGGCTGCAGGCGGAGGAACCGGGAGGAGGAGCGGCCCTGGTCCTGTCCGCCCGGGATTACGTTGCGGCGCGGGAGGAGCAGGCCGAAACCCGCGGGGCGGGCACCGATGCGGTCGCGGCACCGACGGAAGGGAAAACACCCTCGACGACGCCGGACGGCGGAGCGTACTCGCTCGTTTCCCGGGGGGATCAGGGTGTTGCGGTGGCCCTGGTGCTCGGCGTCGGCGGTTCGTCCCGACTCGGCGACCTGCTCGGCGCGGTACCCGCGTCGGTGCCGGTGGCGCTGGTCGAGCCGGCAGCCGATTCCGTACTGGAAGCGTTGTCGCGTCTCGATGACCGGGCGGCCGCAGGGCGCCGGTTCTTTCTCGTGGCGGGTGCCGGTTTCCCGGAAACCCGGCAGGCGGTGATGACCCTGCACGGACCCGGCCGGTCGTCCCTCGTCTTCGTCGATCCGGTCCGGGTCGAGACGCGACCGGACTTTTTCGCGCCTCTGCTGGAATGCCTGAACGCCGGTCGACACCACGCCGGAGGGGCGTCGGCCACCGTCCCCCCCGGGATGGCCGGGAACGCGAAACGCTCCTAGTCCCGGATCCGCGTGGAAAACCGCCGCTCTTCGACCACGGTTTCGAATCCGGACCTCTCGTAGAACCCCAGCGCCCCCGAAGAACCCGACGCGTCCACGTTCAACCCGACGATCGACATGCCCCGCTGCACGAACACGCAGCAGGCGTGGCGCAGCAGCGCCCTTCCCAGGCCGATGCGGCGCCACGGTCGGCCGGTGCCGAGACTCCCCACCCATCCTCGGCGCCCGGACGGCGCGGTCTCGTAGTGGCAGATGCAGAACCCGGCCACGCGGTCTCCGTCGAACGCGATGAACCAGAGGGACGGATCCTCGTCGGGATGCGTGAGCCAGGCCTCGACCATGCTCCGCTCCATCGGGTGATAGTTCCAGTGGTCGATGAACGACCCGGCATGCGCCTCGATGACGGCGTCGACGAGGGCATCCCCCTCGAGGTCGACCAGTCGGATGCCGGCCGGCCACTCCGGTTCCGGCAACGCGGCGGGGTTCCTGTTCAGCATCGTGAAGAACGTCCGCGCGTACGTGAACTCCGGCCTGCTGTCCATGAGGGCGAGCGCATCCGGCCTGGCCGGCACGGAAACGTAGAGTTCACGAAGTTCCGGTTCGCCGCGCGCCGCGGCGATCACCCGGTCGAGGAGCCGCGACCCGATGCCCCGGCCGCGCCACGCCGCATCCACGTGACCGAAGGACACGGCATCCGTTTCCCGCATGTAGAGGTCCGCGGCCGCCACGATCGTCCCGTCGAGCCAGGCGACGATCGAGTGACGTTCCCGGCTGAACGTGGGCTTTCCCCAGAGCATCGTGTAGTCCGCCGGGCAGGCCACGGGCTCGATGCCGTCTTCCGTTTCGGCGGCACGGCGGAGTTCCACCAGGCGCGGAATGTCGGATTCGGTGGGGGGGCGAAATTCCGGATCGGCCATGTTTCCCTCCGGTTTCAGGACGCTTTGGGGATGTGAAAGCATTCCGGCGCGGCGAGTCGCCGAACGCCGCCGTTCAATGCGGCAGATGGGGCCGGAGCCGGCCGTAGACCCAGGTGCCGAGAAGCCCCCCGGCGACGGCCAGAACCATCACGGTCAGTCCGCTTCCCACCAGGGCAAACTGCGGTCCCGGGCAGGCCCCGGTCAGCGCCCACCCCATGCCGAAGAGGGTGCCGCCGAGCACGTAGCGCATTCCGCTGCCCATCCGCTTCGGGGCCAGCGCGACCGGCTGGCCGTCGAGACTCCGCACCGCCCCCTTTTTCATCAGCGCGAAGAGGACCGCGGATACCGTGACCGCGCAGGCGATGATGCCGTACATGTGGAACGAGTGGAACCGGAACATCTCCTGGATGCGGAACCACGAGAGCGCTTCCGACTTCGTCAGGACGAACCCGAACGCCGTGCCGGCGAGAAAGAACGATCCGATGCCGCGCATCATCCGGCTCCGAACAGGATCGGCATGAGTCCGAACGTCACGAGGAGCCCCCCGGCGAAGAAACCGCAGACGGCGATCAGCGACGGCAGCTGCAGGTCCGCCAGTCCGGTGATCGCGTGACCGGACGTGCACCCTCCGGCCCAGGTGGCGCCGAACCCGACAAGGAATCCGCCGAGCGGAACGCAGATCAGCGTCCGGGGCGAGCCCAGGGCCGCCCAGCTGAAAATCTGGCGCGGCGCGAAACCGGAAAAGTCGGTGATGCCGAACGCGGCGAGAACCTCCTGGGTACGCGCCGAGAGGTGCAGCGGTTCGGGATTCCGGAACACGACCCCGGCGAGAAAACCGCCGGCGAGGATGCCGGCCGCAAAGGCCAGGTTCCAGGCGCCGGTTCCCTTCCAGTCGTAGCGGAAGAACTCGGCGCGGCCGGGGAACGCCGCGGCGCAGAGGTGTCGAAAGTTGCTCGAAACACCGAACATCCGGTTGCCCAGCAGGAGGAGCAGCGGAGCAATCAGTCCGATGAGCGGCCCGGAAACGTACCAGGGCCAGGGGCGTGTCAGCAGGTCGATGGGAGCCTCCCTTGTGTTGGAAGCGGGAATGATAAAAGAGATGTGCGGGAGCGGGCAATGCGCCGGGCAGCCGAACGGTTCATCCGCTTGCGCGGGCCGTGCCGGCGGCGGCCGGCACTTCCTCCGCTGGAGCCGGTTCCAGGTCTTCGAGCCCCCCGGCCACCACGGTCTTCACCGCCTCGATGATGTCATTGATCTTTCCGTAGTCCGCCGGGTCGATCGGCGGATGATAGTGCACGGCGATCTCCCCGGCATGGAGGTTCGTGGAATGGCGGTTCATCGTTTCATAGCTTCCGCTGATCGACACCGGCAGGATCCTGAGCCCCAGTTCCTTGGCGATGTGAAACCCGCCGCGCCGGAACTTCTGCAGGTGGCGGCCGGGACTCCGCGTCCCCTCCGGAAAGATCGTGATCGAGAACTGCCCGGACAGCCGCTCGGCCACGGCCTTCATCTGCTGGATGGCGCTGTCCCGGTTGTCGCGATCGATGAGGATGTGCCCCGAGCACTTCATGCACCAGCCGAGAACCGGAAGCTCGGCCAGTTCCTGCTTGGCCACGAACCTCACCTGCTTCGGGTACATGCCGATGACCACCGCCGGAATGTCCCAGAACGAGCGGTGATTCGGCATCACGATGAAGGATTCGTTGTCGGGAATGTTTTCCGTTCCGCTCACGCGGAGCCGGACCCCGATGATGAACAGGCAGAGGCGGAAGTACGCGGTGGAGATGGCATAGATCTTCATGCCGTCGCGATCCCGGAGCGAACCGATCAGGAACGGGATGCCCATGATCGAGATCGCGAGAAACATCAGGAGCCACTGGATCCACGACTTGACGGCCGTCATGGGATCGGTCGGCTCCGTTCCGGGAGTCCACCGGAAAGGAAGATCGGGAGGTCAACCCGGGGCGGCCGCTCCTCGTCCGGACGCGACCGGCTCCGAACGACAGGCCGGAAGCGGTACACCCGCCGGACGGCGGCCGCTGCGGCCGCCGCCCGCGCGACGATACTAGAGCCCGAGTTCCTTGATGCCGGCGGACACGTCGCCGGCCGACTTGTGGAGAGCCGCCTTTTCGGAGTCGCTGAGTTTGAGCTCAATAATCTTCTCCACGCCGCCCGCGCCCAGCTGGACGGGAACGCCGATGTAGACATCCTTGAGACCATACTGTCCGGTCAGGTGCGCCGCCGCGGGAAGGATCCGCTTGCGGTCGAGCAGAACCGCCTCGACCATCTGAGCCGCGCTCGCCGCCGGAGCATAATACGCGCTGCCGGTTTTCAACAGGGCCACGATTTCCGCGCCGCCGTCGCGGGTGCGCTGGACGAGTCGGCCGATCGCGTCCTCGTTCAGCAGGTCGGGCAGCGCGATGCCGCTCACGGTGGCGTAGCGCGGCAGCGGCACCATGGAATCACCGTGACCGCCGAGAACCATGGCCTGGACATCGTTGGCCGACACGCCGAGTTCCTCGGCGATGAAACAGCGGAAGCGCGTGGCGTCGAGCACGCCGGCCATGCCGACGACGCGGTTTTCCGGAAAGCCGGTCTTGTTGAACATCAGGTAGGTCATGACGTCGAGCGGATTCGTCACGGTGATGACGATCGCCTTCGGCGCGTATTTCCGGATGTTTTCCGCGACGGTGGTGACGATCTCCGCGTTCTTCGCCAGCAGGTCGCTGCGGGACATGCCGGGCTTCCTGGGGAACCCGGCGGTGACGACGACGACGTCGGAGCCTTCGATGTCCCTGTAGTCGTTCGTTCCCGTGACCTTCGCGTCGAAACCGCGCACCGAGCGGCTTTCAAGCAGGTCCAGCGCCTTCCCCTGGGGCATGCCCTCGACGATGTCGAACAGGACGACGTCGGCGATGCCCATTTCCGCGACGTAGAGGGCACAGCTGGCCCCGACGTTTCCGCCGCCGATGATGCTGACTTTTCTCATCGTATTCTCCTTGAGGCCCGTAACGGGCTGTGCGTCCGGAATATACCGGAACCGTTGCGCGGCATGGAACGCGCCGCGACGCCAATGAAAAGCGGCCCCCGTTTCCGGAAGCCGCTGGGAAAATCCTGTGCGTGGTGCGGCGGGGTTATTCCGCGGATGCGCCTTCGGCCGAAACCTCGACCGCATCGACCGAAACCTGCTTCCGATCCTTCCCCTTGCGATGATAGCGGACGTGTCCGTGGGCGACCGCGAACAGCGTGTCGTCCTTTCCCTTCATCACGTTGATGCCCGGATGGATCTTCGTGCCCCGCTGGCGGACGATGATCTGTCCGGCGTTGACGAACTCGCCGCCGTACACCTTGACGCCGAGCCGCTGACCGTGGCTTTCGCGACCGTTGCGCGAGGAGCCGACACCTTTTTTGTGAGCCATGACCTACTCCTTATTGTGACGGGCGCGCGATCAACCGCGGTTGATGCTGCCGACCTTGAGTTCGGTGAATTCGGCGCGGAATCCCCAGCGACGGCGATAGTCCTTGCGGCGCTTGTAGACGGCCGCGAGCTGCTTCCGGGTGCGGCCGTGCTTGACGACCTCGGCCTGAACGGTGGCGCCGGCCACGGTGGGCTGCCCCACGGTGACATCCGAGCCGTCCGATATGAGGAGAACATTGTCGAGCGTCACGCTCTGACCGGCTTCCGCATCGGCCAGGAGGGGCACCCGGATCACCTGGTCCGGCATCATCTTGAACTGCTTGCCGGCCACGCCGACGATCGCGTACATGAAAAACCTCCAATTACAGTATTGCGGTGCGTCTCTGGAGCGGGCCGCGTGTGCTTCCCGGCCCGAATATATTCGTAGGCCAAACAGACGCAAGAGGATAGGAGATGACCGATGGCGCGTCAACCGTAAAATGCGGACCTCTTCGAGGATGGGAGTCGGGGCGAGACCCGTGGACAGCACGACGCAGCATTCACGATAAACTTATATACTACAACAACTTGCGGCCCTTGAATCTTTCGCGCCGGACGCCGCTCCATCACCGCGTCACCACGATCCGTCTCGTGCCCGACTGCCCGTGCGCCTGGAAGCGGGCGAAGTAGCATCCGGCGGCAAGATGCGCATCGTGGACATCCCAGTTCATGACATGGCGGCCGGCTGAGCGTTCTCCTTCGAGAGGGGTGGCCACCAGGCGCCCGGCCACGTCGTACACGCGGAGACTCGCTGGACCATCCGCCGACATCGTGAACTCGAACCGGACCGCTCCGCGGGTCGGATTCGGGTACGGGTTCGTGAAGAACGCCGCGACCGGCGGCGACCCCTCGGGCACCCCGACGAGCGTGGCCTTGCGCAGGCAGGTGAAGTTGCCGCGAGGACGCCAGCCGAAACTCAAGAAGGAACCGCCCGCGTAGAATTGATCCCCGGCGAACGCGAACGTCAGGGCCGGACCGGTTCCAACCGGGTTCCACGGGGTCGCCCCCGCGGTCTGGATGTCGATCGCCGCGTTGTACCTCCGGACCTGACCGGCTATCGACGAGAAGCCGCCCGACACGTAGAGCAGTCCGGCGTCCAGCGCCAATGTCAGCACGGGGCCGTCGGCGTCGGCGATCCAGGCCGCTGGAGTTCCGTGGACGTTGTCGACCGCGGCGAGGTTCGTGCGGGCCTGTCCCTTGACGAACGAGAAGCTTCCCCCGAGATGGATCGTACTCCCGTTGATGGCGATCGACCGGACCGGCCCGTTCGGAATCGGATTCCAGACCGTCGGGGGCCCCCCGGACGTGCTGACGGCGCCCGCGAACGACCGCGGCAGGAAGCCGAGGGTGGTAAAACTGCCGCCCACGTACACCACGCCGCCGCTCACGGCGATCGCGGAAACGGTGTCGTTCGCAGCCGGATTCCAGTTCGTGACCGTTCCGGTCACGGCGTCGACGGCCCCGATGCGCCCGCGGGGCTGCCCGCCGAGCGTTGCGAACGCCCCGCCGGCGTACAGCGTGGTCCCGTCGAGCGTCAGCACGGAGACCGCGGCGTCCGCTCCGGGGTTCCACAATCCGGCGCTCCCGGTGAGTGGATCGAGCGACGCGATGCGACTGCGCGCGGCGCCGCCGGCGCTCGCAAACAGGCCGCCGATGAACACCCGGTTCGACCCCGCGGCCATCGCGTGCACGGTGCTGTCGGCTCCCGGGTTCCAGCCGGCGAGATTCCCGGTCGAGAGATCGACGGCCGCGAGCCGGTTCCGCGAGACCCAGTCCCGGAGCATGAAACTCCCCCCGACGTAGACCGCGCCGGGGCAGGCAAGGACGACCGACGCGCCCCCCGGTGACGGGGCGCCGCCGAGAACGGGACTCAGTGCCGAGGCCAGGCCGGTGGCCGTGCTCAGGGCGGCCACGCCGGCGCGCGACGCCCCCCCGATCGAAGTGAACGTTCCCGCGGCGTAGACCGTGTTCCCGCGGAGCGACAGCGAGCGCACGGTTCCGTTCGCGTCGGGGTTCCACGACAGCGCGTTGTTCACGGTCAACACGGAATCCAGCGCCGCGATGCGGTTGCGGGTCTGCCCGCCGATCGACGTGAAGTCTCCCCCCGCGTACAGAACGCCCGAGCGCATGGCCAGCGCGGTGACGGACCCGTTGGATCCGGGATTCCAGAGCCACGGAATTCCGCTGACCAGGTTGACTGCGGCGATCCGGCTGCGCGACTGCCCCTGTATGGTCGTGAAGTCCCCGCCCAGGTACACCGTGCTTCCGCTCAGCGCCAGCGACTTGACGGCTCCGTCGGGGTTCGGATTCCAGGCGGCGGGCGCTCCGGTCCCGGGGTCGATCGCGGCGGCGTACGCGCGGGGCAGGCCGAAGAACTGGAAGTCTCCACCGGCATAAACCCGACCGACCGTTGCGACCAGGGTCCGGACAACCCCATCCACACTCGGGTTGAGCGACGTCACCAGTCCGGTCGCGGCATCGACGGCGGCGAATCGACTCCGGTTCTCGCCCCCGACCATGGCGAAATCGCCGCCGACGTAGACGACCCCGTTCCAGACCGCGAGGGCGTACACGACCGACGTCGGCGATCCCGAAACCCCCGGATTCCAGCCGTCCACCCGGTGATTCGACCCGATGTGGGCCAGGTCGTGACGTTCCTCGCCGTCCACGTAGGTAAAGTCGCCCCCCAGGAACCAGCCGCCCGCGCCGTCGGAGACGATCGCGTGGACGGTTCCGACGACATCCGGAAGGCCGGTGAACGTGCCGGCCGCCGCGCTGTCCAGCTGCGCGGCGCCGCCGATCGGGCGCCCGACCCGCGTGAAGTCGCCGCCCAGGTACAGGGTGTTCCCGAGGACGGCGGTGGCGCGCACCGGGCCGTCGGTGGCCCAGCTCTCCTGGCAGAGCCAGTTCGCCGGGGAGTCGTCGTTCCGGATCGTGCCGATCGCGTAGGCAAGGGCAAGGGTGGCACCGGTCGGCGGGCCGAGGTTCATCGTGAACGCTTCATCGGTCTCGACATCATAGTCGCCGAACACGGTCACATTGATCCAGGCGCCGGTCTGGCCGGGAGCGAACACCGCCGTTCCGCTCGCGGCGCTGTAGTCGCCCGAGGAGGCTGTCGCCGATCCGTCCGTCGTCCAGTACGGCACCGTGACGGAAGCCCAGGGCACGGGCGCGGACAGCGTCACCGGGAAGGTGAGGGTCCGGATGCCCTGGTCCCCCTCGTCCGTGACGGCGGAAGCGATCGAAACGGTCGACGTGGAGATCTCGCCCAGGCTCGTCCGCGGCACTCCGGACAGCGTCCGGAACGTGCCGCCCACGTAGACACGGCCGTTCGCAACGCCGATGTGATTCACGGTTCCGGTGGTGAATTCGGTCCCGGACGTCCAGTTCGTCTGCGCACCGGAGTAGATGTCGAGTGCCGCGAATCCGGGCTGGACAAGACCGGCAATGGTGGAGAACGTTCCGCCCACGAGCACCCGGTCGGCCGCGATCGCGATCGCGTAGACCGGGTTGTCCGCCCCCGGATTCCATGCCATTGCCTCTCCGGTCGCGGCCGTGAGCGCGGCGATGTTCACTCGGGTCTGACCTCCGATCGACGTGAACCAGCCGCCGGCATAGACGATTCCATTGTGAACGGCGGTCGCATAAACCTCAGGTAACTGGGTTGAAACAGTCGCGTTCGGGTTGAAGGCGGTCAGCGCGCCGGTCGTCGCGCTGACGGCGGCCATGCGCCCGCGCGCGGTGCCGCCGACCGTGGTGAACCCCCCTCCGAAGTAGAGAATGCCGTCGCTCAGAGCCATCGAGTAAACCACCGCGTTCGGGGTCGGCGCGAATCCGGTGGCGAGGCCGGTGCTCAGATCGACCGAGGCCAGGCAGACGCGCGCCTGGCCACCGATGTTCTGGAACGCTCCTCCGACGAACAGCGCGCTTCCGTTGACGAGCATGCAGAACACCGGCTGGCTCGCGTTCGGATTCCAGGACGTGACCGATCCCCCGGCCGAGTCGACGGCCGCAATGTAGTTGCGCGTGAGCCCGCCCATCTGCTGGAAGGTCCCGCCCGCGTAGACGGTGCCGTTGAGGGCGGCCAGCGCCAGCACGGCCCCGGTGCCGGCATTCGGATTCCACGATGTGAGCGTCGACGTGCCGAGGTCGATCGCGACGAGGTTGCGCCGGGCCACCCAGTCGTACCCCAGCAGGTCGCCGCCGGCATAGACGGCGGCGCCGCTTCCGACGACCCTGTATCCGGTGCCGCGGATCCCGGGATCCCAGCCGGTGGCCAGCCCGGTGGCGAGCGCCAGGGCGGCGAAACCGGTGCGGTTCTGACCGCCGGCGTTCGTGAACTGGCCGGCCGCGTAGACGGTCCCGCCGTCGATCGAGAGGGACTGCACGCTGTTGTTCGGGCCCGGATTCCAGGAGGTCACCGCCGCGCTGACGGCGTCGATCGCGGCAAGATGATTGCGGGCCACGCCGCCCACGTTCGAGAAGTTGCCGCCGAGGTAGACGTTTCCCCCCGCGATCCCCAGGGTCATCACCGTGCCGGTCACGGGAGCGTTCCAGGCGAGGGGCAGACCGGTCGATGCGCTCACCGCCCCGACCCGGGACCGCGACGTGCCCTGGATGGTGGTGAAATCACCCCCCATCCAGACCGTCGTCCCGTCCACCACGAGGGTCCGGACCTGGCCACCCGAGACCATGGCGTCCCAGGCGGTCGCGAGCCCGGTCGCGGTGTCGATCGCCGCGACATTCGTGCGACCCGCGCCGCCGATGGCGCTGAACGATCCCCCCACATAAAGAGTGCCGCCCCCGCCGATCGCCAGAGTCCTGACGATGTTGTTGGGGGCGGGGTTCCAGCCGAGGACCGCGCCCGTGCTCCGGTTGAAGGCGGCGAGGCGGTTGCGTGCCTGGCCGCCGGCGCTCGTGAACGCCCCCCCGGCGTAGACGGTGTTTCCGGCCACGAGGAGATCGTTGACCGTTCCGTTCGCCCCGGGATTCCACGACGTCACGGCGCCGTTGCTTCCGACGTGAGCGAGCCGGGACCGCGGCACCCCGGCGACGTGGGTGAACGCCCCCCCGATGTACCACCCCCCGGAACCGTCGGATGCCGCGGCCAGGACCGTCCCGGCCACCCGCGGCAGGGTGATCGGAGCCCCGGTCGAGACGTTGAGCGTCAATCCGCCCCCCGTCGGCCTTCCGACGTTTTCGAACGCGCCGCCGACGTAGAGCGTTTGTCCCGACCGTGCCGTCGCGTGGACGGTGCCGTCGGTGACCGGCAGGTCCGGGTTGACGCTCTGACCGCGGACCGGAGCGGCCACCAGGAGGAACACCCCGATGAGAAGCCGGGACAGCCCGAACCCGACCGGGACGGCAATGAGGGAACGCATGGAAACCTCCTCGGAGGGTCTTGCTCCGAAAGCGGAAAAGCCGCCCCGCGATGGCTGTTCCGGGGGTACGGTCGATACTTTCCGGGAGAAGCGCCATCGGGAGGAAAAAGGGCTCACTTTTTTTGCCCTGGAGAGTCTGGCAGAGGACCTCGGCGCCCGGCCGCGTCCACCCGCGGGCCGGATCAGCCGAAGGCGCCCGGTCGCGGTACATCCACTCCATCCCGGGAGATTCACGACCACTCCGACACACCATAAAAAAAGCGGGGAGGCCGATGACCTCCCCGCTTTCTCCCCCCCCGCTCTAGTTCGCGGTCACCAGCACGTCGTCGATCGCTCCCCAGTCGACGCCCTTGAAGTACTCGCCGCGGATCCGGAGTTCGGTGACGTCCGCGAGCACCATCTCGATCTGCTCCCTGGTGGCCCGCCGGCGGATGCGCTCCCCGACGATGATCCAGGAGTCCGTCTCGTCCAGGTCGATGGACACGAGCTTCCAGTTGTTCGCCCGCGGGTAGTCCTCCGGGCGGAGCGAGCAGGTCAGCTTGAGCCCGGCGCCCTCGATGATCACGTCGGCAGCGTTGAAGTACTCGCCGTTCCGGAGGCCGTTCAGCGCGTTGACACCCATGCCGGCGCGGGCCCAGTAGCGAAGCCGGCCGCCGTAGTAGGCCGAAAGATCGCCCCGGAACGCGGCGGGCGCCCGGAAGTACCAGGTGACCCCCTCGGCGCGGTCGCGGGCCCGGAGGAATGCCCCGCTGATCGGGCTCGCCCACGGATTCAGCACCGTGTCGGTCCGCAGGTCCCGGTAGTCCCCGTCGGCGGTCCACCCCTCGGTGCCGGTGGTGAACCGGCTGGCGATCGGGGCCGGGGTCCGGTGATCGGGCGCCGTGACCTCGCTGCCGCATCCGGCCAGCGTGCCCAGCGCGAGAACGACGGCGAGGGCCCGGAAGGCGACGGTCCCGAAGCGATATGTGTCCGCGGTCCGGGTCCTCGAACCGGTGTGCCCGAAGGTTGCGCTGGTCATCGTGAGTTCCTCGTTTCGTCGCGGGTGGTGCTGCGTTCCCCCTGAACCCCTCAGGGTCAACGCCGGCGACGGCCCCGCGGCCGCCTCCCGGGCCCGCCGTCGTGCTCTGCCGGGCCTTCACAGGGGCTAACGCGGGATTGAGGAGAACTGCACGGATTATTTGAGGAAAAACGACTTCGCCGGATTTCGGGGCCGCCGGCATCCCGGCCCTTACAGCTTGAACTTCTCCGTCACATCCTCCCCC
>CAZQVN010000002.1:54368-71842 GCA_964596775.1 uncultured bacterium | reverse complement strand
GGGCCGCCGGCATCCCGGCCCTTACAGCTTGAACTTCTCCGTCACATCCTCCCCCGTCCGCGGATAGATCACCCGCACCTCATCGCGGGCGAGCCGGGGGTCGTCACGGATGTCGATCTTGAACCGGTACTGGCGCTCCAGGCGCTCGATGCGGGCGCCGTTGTCCCGGAACAGGTAGTCGGCGAGATCGGGCGAAACGCGCAACTCGATCACCTTTTCCTTGCCGCCGGCGCCGACGCGACGGAGAAGGCGCTCCGTCTTCAGCGTGATCGACGAGTGGGAGAGCACCTTGCCGAGCCCCCCGCAGCATTCGCAGTCATGGCTGATGAGATGGAGCAGGCTCATCCGCTCGCGTTCGCGGGTCATCTCCACGAGGCCGAGATCGGAGATGGCCAGGGTCTTCGTGCGGGAGCGGTCGCGCTTGATCGCCTGGCGGAGCGTGTCGAGGACCTGCTTCTTGGCCGCCTCGGTTTCCATGTCGATGAAGTCGATGACGATGATCCCGCCGACGTCGCGCAGGCGGAGCTGGCGGGCCACCTCGCGGGCGGCCTCGATGTTCGTCTTGAGGATCGTCTCCTCCTGGTTCTTCTTGCCGACGAACCGGCCGGTGTTCACGTCGATGGCCACGAGCGCTTCCGTCTGGTCGATGATGATGTGGCCGCCGCGCTTCAGCCAGACCTTGCGCTCGAGCGATTTCTCGATTTCCGCCTCGACGTTGTAGGCGTCGAAGATCGCCTGCGGGCCGCTGTGCGGGCGCACCCGGTTCCGGAGCTCCGGCGAGATGGAACCGAGGTATTCCTGGACTTCGCCGAGGACGGTCGGGTTGTCGATGACGACTTCGTCGATGTCCTCGGTGAGAAGGTCGCGAATGAGGCCGGTGGTCAGCGACATCTCCCGGTGCAGGAGCGCCGGAGGCGTGGACAGCGCGGCGCGTCGCTCGATCTTCTTCCAGAGGTCGAGCAGGTAGGCCACGTCGTTCTTGAAATCCTGCGACGTCTTCCCTTCCCCGGCGGTGCGGACGATCAGCCCCATGTCCGGCGGCCGGTTCTCCTGGAGGAGCCGCTTCAGGCGCGAACGCTCCTCGCGGCTGTCGATCTTCCGCGACACGCCGATGTGCTTGACGCCGGGCATGAGAACGAGGAACCGGCCCGGGATGGAAACCTGCTGGGTGACCCGCGGCCCTTTCGTGGAGATGGCCTCCTTCGTCACCTGGACGATGATGTCCTGCCCCTTGTTCAGGCGCTCCTCGATCTTCGGCGTCGGCCCGCGCGACGCCCGGCCGCGCCCCCGCCCCCGGCCCCGGCCTCCGGACGGACCGTCCTCCTCGCCATCGTCGTCCTCGTCGAGATCCACCTCGTCCTGGAAAACCCCCTCGGCCAGGTCCGAGGCATGAAGAAACGCGGTGCGTTGAAGCCCGAGCTCGACGAACGCCGCCTGCATGCCGGGGAGCACGGCGTTGACCGTTCCCTTGTAGATGTCCCCGACGATCCGGCGCTCGTCGGGGCGCTCGATCATCAGTTCGACGAGCTGCCGGTCCTCCAGAATGGCGATCCGTGTTTCGTTCGGATCCGCGTTGACGACGATTTCTTTACGCATGGGCCTCCATCAGGACCGCTGTCCGGCGGCGCGGCGTTTCATCGTTTCGCGCCACCAGGGGAAGTCGAGTTCCACGACTTCCAGAGGGGTGAACTCCCGGCCCGAGCCGGAAATCCTGAGTGCAGTGCGGTGAATGCGGGTCAGCCGCGGATCGAACGATCGATCCAGCAGCACCGGCAGAAGCGATTCCGGGCGCGGCGCGTGGGCCGTGCCGAGCATGACGTGCAGCCTGAGCACCGGGACGTCGCCGCGATCCTCCACCTCGGAGGACAGGAGACCCGGCCGCACGTCGACGCGGTTCAGCTCGTCGTCCGGCGATTTCGGGACGGACAGCTCCTTTTCCGCGAGCATCCAGCGAACGCCGTTTTCGAGAACGTTCAGGAACGCGGCGGGTCCTTCCGGGCACACCGCGGCGATCACCTCCGGCGGAAACGAAACCTCGTAATGCGCCCGGTCGATGGCGTGCGCCAGCGAGTCGACCGAGGCGCGGACCGGGCGGCTGTCCTCGACCGACAGGCCGGTCGGAAGGAGCGCCGCCAGCGCGGCCGGCACGGTTTCCGGCACCTCCTCGGCGAACACCAGGTCGAGATACTCGTCGGAGCCGGTCATTCCGAGCGGCAGCGGCGGCCCGAACGACAGCTTGACCCCCTTGCCCCGCGCGGACGGCTGGGACATGCCGACCCGGCGAAGGGCCCGCTCGAACGCGCGCCCCACGTCGAGGTGCGAGATGAACCGCACCGCCTCCCCTTTCGCGTAGCGGATCCGGTAGCGGGCGGCCTGTTTCACCGCCGCCGCCGAACCCGGGACGGGCTTGCGGCGGGTGCGACGTCCGAAGGAGGAGGTTTCGGGTTCCGCGGGGAGCGCGGCGGCCGGGGTCGCGATCCGGGGCGCTTCGACGATCCGCGCGCCCGGCGTGAGGATATCCCACGGGCGGGGCGTTCCGGCGGGCGGCGCCGTGTCCCGATCGGGATCGAATCCGGCAGCCGCAAACGCGGCGACCCACGGCGCCTCGTTCCACGCGTCGCGCGGCGTGGGCGTCGTGGCCGCGGATTTCGCGGCGGCGACCAGCGCCGCGCCGAGATCGCGACCGCCGCGGGCCAGCAGGGCTTCGAAGCGGGACAGCGTGGGGGGCGTCACCTTGACCTGGACGGGCCCCTGCTCCACGGAGCGGCGCACGGCGGCGATCCGCTCCTCGATGTCCGCGACGGGAAGAAGCGGGGCGTCCTGCAGCGCCGTGTGCGCCCCGGGCACGAACGCTTCGAGAAACACCTGGTAGCGCGGGGGGGAAGCGCTCACGCTGGACTGGGCGCGGATGGAGCGGACGAGCTCGCAGAGCGCCGCGACGTCCTCGTCCTCCTCCCCCGGCCAGCCGATGCCGAAGCGGAAGCGCGCCTGGTGACACCCTCCCCGCTTGGCGGTGGCCACCGCCTCGAGGAAGCGGGTTTCGTCGTACGGAACGCCCAGGCGCGAACGAAGACGGTCGCTGCCGGCCAGCGGCGACCACGCATAGGTCGACCGGCGTCCCCGGTTCAGTTCGCGGGCGAGCGCCGCGGTCGGTTCGGCGGTTCCGAAATCCGCGATGGAAATCCTCAGATCGGGATGTCGCCGGACCAGTGCTTCGGCCAGCCGGGACAGTCCCGGGTGCTCCTCGGGGTGATCGCCGGTGAAATCGACGCGATCGAGGCCGGTGGCTTTCAGCGCCGCGGTCACGCGGTCCGCGGCCTCTTCCGGATCGAGGATCCACGGTTCGGAAGAGGAACGCCAGTTGAACTCGTGCGCCCGCGGCACGCCGCCCAGCCGGATGTCGAGGCGGATTCCGTCGTCCGACACCTCGACCAGCGGAACGACCGTTTCGGCAACCGGCCGCGGAGCATACACGGTCAGCCGGGCTCCGCCCGCTGGAGCGCCCTCGAACGCGTGACCGGGAGCGGGAATGCGGGCGGGATCGAGGACGCCCGGGCTCGCGAACAACGCCGCGCACCGCTCGCCACGCCGGGCACCGCGCGTCCCCGTCAACGCCGACACGACTCCGGAAAGGACGGCACACGGCTCGCCAAGGAGAACCGCATCGAGGAAGTCGGCGATCGGTGCCGGATTGCCCATGGTGTTTCCGACCGCGGCGACGATCGGAGCCGACTCGTCGCGGTCGAGGGCCCGGGGAGGAAGACCCGAGGCTTCGAGCAGGCGCGGCAGGTGCAGAAACTGCAGCGGCGTGGACGGCGTGAACAGGATGAGATCGAACTCGGCGAGGGGTCGCAGCGACTCCACCCCCCAGAGCGGCGCGCCCGTTGAGAACAGGCGCTCGAGCAGATCCGGCCAGGGAAGAAAAGTCAGGTCCGCGGCCACCCCGTCGAGGGCGTTCAGAAGTGTGTGGGCGTCCCGCGTGTCCCTGTCGCCGAAACCGATTTCAAAGACATCGGGGTGCACCACGACGGCCCGGACGGCCGCCGATTCAAAACGGCGATCGTCAGGAGCGACGTAGTTTCCGACATAGCGATTCGGTTTGACGACAAGGGGCAGGATCGTCGTTTCGATCCGTGTCCTGTGTGATGTCATTTCGTGTCGTCGAAAAGTCTATGCAAAGCGGCATTCGTCCTCCGACGCAGTGCCGCCGTGAACGGCGCGTTCAGGCCGATTCATGGGCGTACTAAGCGACTGTTTTCCAAGCGCTTGAAGTTAGCACAGGGGTGATGGCGTCACAAGCGGGTGCGAAGCCCCGGCGGGGCCCCGCCACCGCCCTACGCCAGCGCAAACACCGCCGCCCCCGTTTTCCCGGGTCCCGCGTCCCGCAGCGCCTCGAGGGCCGCGAGCAGCGTGTGCCCGGTCGTGGCCACGTCGTCCACGACCAGGCAGCGCGCTCCTTCCAGGGCCCGCGGGTCCGAAGCGCGTCTTCCCTCCCGGACCCGGAACGCCCCGCTTACGTTGCCGGAGCGGTCCGTGTAGTCGAGATCGGCCTGCGCCCTGGTGGCACGGCTCCGGACGAGAACGTCCGCGGGGCAGCGCGCCCCGAGCGACCGGGCCAGCCGGACGCCGATTTCCGTACTCTGGTTGTAGCCGCGCATTCGTTCGCGCACCGGGTGCAACGGCATCGGCAGCACCGTGTCCCAGCAGCGCAGGACGCCCTCCGCGGCGAGACGCCGCGCCATGAAGACGGCGAGGCTCGCGCCGACATCCGGACGGTCGTGAAACTTGAGGGCATGCACGAGCCCGTCCGCGGGCTCCACCATCTGGACCGCGGCGTACACCCGGAATCCGGCGTGGGCGGAATCGTCGCAGTGCCGGCCCGCCGCGTATCCGTCCGCGCCGCGGGCCAGTCCGCGGCAGACCAGGCACGTCGGACCCCGGACCGGGATCAGGCGCCCTCGGCAGGCGCGGCAGATGACGAGGGGCCGGCGGGGCGGAAGCGGAGCCCGGCAGACGAGACAGGACAGCGGGAACAGAAAAGTGCCGACGTCGACGAGGAGGTCGCGGGCGGGGCGTACGAGACGGCCCCGCAGGCTGCGGATGGCGGACACGGATGGAACCTCGCGGGGGAGGTGTTCGGGGGAGAGCGGTCCGGACGGCCCTCGATGCGGAGATTAGTCCCCTTGCGTCCCCAGGAGAAGCGAAAACAGCGCTCCCTGTCTTGCGCCTTCGTCGACCATGAGCTCCCCCCCCATCCGGGCCGCGAGCTTGTGCGCATAGGCCAGGCCGAGCCCCATTCCACCGACCTGTCGCGTGGAGGATCCGTCTCCCTGGCGGAAGGGCTCGAAGATCGTGCGGATCCGGTCGGGCGGAATGCCCGGCCCGTCGTCCTCCACGTCGATGCGCACCCATGGGCGCATTCCGGACTCCCAGCGCCGGACGCGGATCGCGATCTGGCTTCCCTGGGGGGTGAACTTGACGGCGTTGTCGACGAGAAGTTCGAGGATCAGCCGTACCCCGGACGGATCAAACCGGGCGTGCGGGACAGGCTCGTCGGTGGACATGGACAGCTCGCGGAGGCTGCCGGAAACTCCCGGGAGCCGCTCTTCGAAACAGCTGCGCACGACGCTGACGACGTCTCCGGCGTGCAGCTTCACTTCCGGTCCTTCGTCGGCCACGTTCGAGAACTCGAGGAGCTTTTCGATCAGCCCCTTGAGCTTCCGGCTCTCCGTCTCGATCGTCTCCAGGTGTTCCGTCTGCTCGGGGTCCAGCTTTCCCGATTCCCTGAGAATGTCCAGGTAGGCCAGGATGATCGTCAGCGGCGTTCTCAGTTCATGGTTGACGTTGCTGACGAACTGGTTCTTCAGCCGGTCCAGCTCGCGCAGGGTTTCGTTCGTGGCTTCCAGCTGGCGGTGCTTTTCCACGAGCCGGTTGTACATTCCGGTGTTCTCGAGCGCCACGCCGAGCATCCCGAGCGACGCGTTCAACACCCTCAGGTCCATCTCGCCGAACGAGTCCCGCTCCTCCGGAGTGCCGAGACCGATGAAGCCGAACACCTTGCCCTTGGCCACGACCGGCGCAAACAGGTGTATCCCCGCCTCCTGGACGATCCGCAGCGGCGCCGGGTCCACCAGTTCCCGCAGGCTGGAAACGGGCTGAATGCTCTCCGTTCTGCGCAGGTGCTCGAGGATCGGCAGCCCGCAGGCGGTCCCGATCACGCGGGCCCACTGTTTCCGGATCCCGTGACTGCGGAGCAGTATGGGCGGGCGCTCCCGCTGCCCCGTGTCCATCCACAGGGCCAGCCGTGATACGCCGACCTGCGTCTTCAACTGGCTCAGGGCCATGTCCGAAATCGTGTAGAGGTCGAGCGACATCTGCAGTTCCGGACTCTGTTCCATCATGGAAACGAGCCGGTCCCGGTGCGCCGCGAAGTTGATCACCATGGAGCGCGTCGGAGCGATCCCCTCGCCGGTCACCAGGTTGATGATCGTGGAGTGCGACGGCGGCGGGGCGCCTCCGTCATCTCCGAAAACTTCCGATCGTGCTGCCGCGTTTTTCTCGGAGCCCATCCGCTTTCCGTCCCTCGATCCTGAGTTTGCAATTGAGGAGTTCGACGCCCATGCCGGGGCCCGGGCATGTCATGACCGGCCCCGGAAGACACGGGGTCACGATTTTCTTATCGGCAGCCCGGGCGATTTCGCCCGTCTTTTTTTCGATCGGCACCATTCGGGTCGAACCTGATTTCAATGTTCGTTTCTGCGGATGGCCACGTTCAGCAGGAGGCCGACCTGGAACAGGCAGGTGAGCATGAACGTTCCGCCGTACGAGAGAAACGGCAGCGGCAGCCCGGTGACGGGAGCGAGCCCGAGCGACATGGCCATGTTGACGAAAACGTGGAACAGGAACGTGGCGCTGATCCCCGCCGCGAGCAGGCTGGCAAACTGGTTGCGCGCCCTAGCCGCGATCACGAATCCGCGGATGATCAGGATCCCCAGCAGGGCCAGGACCCCGAGAGACCCGACAAGGCCGAACTCCTCCCCGACGACGGAGTAGATGAAATCCGTGTGCTGCATCGGAAGGAACGACAGGGCTTTCTGCGTGCCGCGGAGCGGGCCTTTTCCGGTCAGCCCGCCCGAGCCGATCGCGATCCGGGACTGGATGATCTGGTATCCGGAGCCCGAGCGGTCGCGGTTCGGATCCACGAACGTCATGATCCGTTCCCGCTGGTAGGGCTCCAGGTGGTTCCAGAGCGTCGGCGTCGTGAGACCGACGAGAAGGTTGACGCCGAGGATCGCGAACACGAAGACCCGCCGCATGGGGGAGAACCACAGCACTCCCGACAGGGCAAGGATGTAGGGAATCCATGCCCACAGCGACAGCGACGTGAACAGGCTGACGACCGGGGTGGCGACGAGCGCCATGATGAGGAACGGAAAACCGGCCCAGAACACCATGACCGCGAAGGCGGCGGGGATGGACAGGGATGTGCCGAGATCCGGCTGTTTCAGGATCAGGAGGAACGGCAGCGACATGATTGCCAGGGCGCCGAAAAAGTGGTTCGGCAGGCGGACATCCCGGTGCCGGCTGGACAGGTACCGCGCCACCATGATCACCGTCAGGATCTTCGCGGGCTCCGATGGCTGAAATTTTATCCCGCCCAGCCGCAGCCAGCGCTGGGCGCCGTACTCGGCCACACCCATGACGGGAACGAGGATCAGGAGAAGCACGCCCGCCGCGTAGAGAAAGTGGCCGTACTCCTCGAAGATCCGGTACGGGATGGCCACGGACACCCCCGCCACGGACAGGCCGAGAAGGATCCAGATGATCTGCTGGCGCCAGAGAAGTTGCCGGGCCGGCGAGGCCGGCACCTGGGTGGCGCTGTACACCATGAAGATCCCCACCGTGATGAGGAGCAGGGTGGTGATCACGAGCAGCCAGTCGAAATGCCGCGATACCAGGCGGCGCGCCCTACTCATCCGGACCCCCTTCCGGGGGCGGCGGACCGAGCCGGAGAGCGGCCGGTTCGGAAAGGGCGGTGGAATCCGCCGCCGCCAGGGAGTCGGGCGCCACGATGTACTTTTCCGGATGGAAGTAGTGGTCGAGAACCGCGTGCGCCACCGGGGCCGCAAACGAACCGCCGCCGCCCCGGGCTTCGAGGATCACCGCCACCGCGATCTCCGGGTTCTCGTACGGGGCGTAACAGATGAACAGGGCGTGGGTCGGGTCCCCGCCGTGCTGCGCGGACCCGGTCTTGCCGGCCACCGTGATCCCGTCGATCCGGGCATTCTTTCCCGTTCCCTCGACCCCCATCACGACCTCTTCCATTCCGCGCCGCGCCACCGCGAGGGCCTTCGGGTCCACATCGAGAGCGCCCCTGGATGCGGTTTCCGGAACGAACGGGCGGGAGTCGTCCACGCTGGACATGGAGCGCACGAGGTGCAGCTGGGGAATCCTTCCGGTGGCGAGCGAAGCGCAGAAGGACGCGAGTTCCACCGGGGTCATGAGGATCTCCCCCTGGCCGATGGACAGGTTCAGCGAGGCCCCGCGGCTCCAGCCGCCCTGGCCGAACTGCCGGTCGTACCAGGCTTCGTCCGGCACGAACCCCTTGCGTTCGCGCGGGAGATCGATTCCGGTGGCCTCGACCGCCTTCATGCGCCGGGCCATCTCGGCAATGCCGTTCACGCCGAGCATGTGTCCGACCTGGTAGTAGTACACGTCGCAGGACACGGTCAACGAGCGGACGGCATCCGTATAGCCGTGCCCGTCGGGCTTCCAGCAGCGGAAAACCCGCGTCCCGTACGTGTGAGCGCCGGTACATGGCCCGAGCATCGTCGACGGCGTCACCTTGCGGGCCATCAGCCCGGCGATCACCGTCACCGGCTTGAACGTGGATCCCGGCGGATAGCGGGACTGGACCGCGCGGTTCAGCAACGGGTGACGGCCGGGCTGATTCATTTCGGCCCAGCGCTCGTTGGACAGGCCGGACGCGAACTCGTTCGGATCGTAGGCCGGGCGGCTCACCAGCACGAGGACTTCTCCGTTGCGGGGATCGATCGCCACCACGGAGCCGCGAGCCTCGGGTACGGGGTTGCCCCCGGACCAGCCGGCGGAGTCGAACGCCGCTTCCGCCGCTTTCTGCAGCGTCCAGTCGATCGTCAGATCGAGGTCGCGGCCGCGCCGCGGAAGTATGGGCGGCCGCGCCGTGAAGTAGTTGGAGCGGCGACCGAGCGCGTTGACCTCCACGTAGCGGATGCCGTCCTCGCCCTTGAGTTCCTTTTCGTACTGGAGTTCGAGCCCGGCGCGTCCGATCGAGGCCCCGGGGAAATAGCCCTGGCCGCGGAGCTCGCCGAGTTCGACATCCGAGATCTCGTTGATGTATCCGATGATGTGCGCCCCGACCTCCCCCTGCGGATAGCTGCGCAGCGGCTCCATGTCCACCGCCACACCCGGAAGCGACGCGCGGTTTTCCGCGATCCGGCTCACCATCTTCATGTCGAGGTTCCGCCGGACGCGGACCGGCTGGTAGGAATTGCGGCGCTGCTTTTCCACTTGCGCGAGCAGCTCCGCGCCGTCCAGTTCGAGAAGCGCGGCCAGGGCATGCACGGAATCCTCGAGCTTCACCCGCGGGCGGCCCGGCGCGGACGGACCGCGGAACGCCTCGTTGTAGGGGTCGATCGTCACAGTGAAGGACGGAATGCTCGAAGCGAGCAGGACGCCGTTGCGGTCGCGGATCATGCCCCGCATGGCCTGGATGACTTCCGGCCGCAGGAAGTTGCTGCGGGCCAGTTCCCGGAACTCCGCCGCGTGCAGGACCTGCAGGTAGAAGAGGCGAACGCCGATCACCGCCAGGAGAATAAAGCTGGCGAGGATCAGGATCCGGCTCTTTTCCCTCCTAACGGCGCCTGCGGACGACCACCCGACGCGCATCGAACGAAATCTCCCTCCGGAACGTCCGCTCGATCCAGAGAATCAGGAGCGGAAAGAGTATCGCCGTGAACAGCCCGTTCGGGATGCCGAAGCGGAGCATGTACGGCGGAAACGCCTCTATTTCCAGGCGCGTGACGACGAGATAGATCAGCGACTCGTGGAGCAGGACGGCCAGGAACAGCACCATCGCCTGGGTGAGCGCGTTGTCCTTGTACATCGACTCCCAGGTGTGCCCGACCGTGAACCCGACGACAGAATAACTCATCATGTTGAGACCGGTCGTGTGCAGCGAGGTGAGATCGGCGAGCAGGCCCGCGAAGAGACCGAACAGGATCCCCTGCGTGGCGCCCTGCACGAGGGAAAAGTAGACCACGATCCCGAGCAGGATCCGCGGCGTTCCTCCGAACTGGGCCAGGCGGGCGCCGACGGTCGGCTCGAACAGCAGCGCAAAGGCGATTCCCGCGAAGAGCAGCGTTTTCACGGCGCGAACGGACTCTTCGGGCGAAGAATGAACAGTTCCTCCAGCCGATTGAACCGCGCGCCGGGGCTGACCCGGATCTCCTGGACCAGCCCCATCGGATCGGGCCGCACCGACTCCACGGTTCCGACGAAAAGCCCCTCAGGGTAGATCCCGCCGAAACCGGAACTGATCAGCGAATCTCCCGGAACCACCTCCTCGGTGGCGGGAACGTTGCGCATGTGCAGCCGGGCCGTCGCGGGATCCCACTCGAGAACACCGAGCACCCGGTTCCGCTCCACGCGAACGGCCACCGGGGAGTCGTAGTTCGTCACGAGCTTGATCAGCGAGCGGTTGCCGTGAAGTTCCGAGACGTGGCCGACGAGGCCTTCCAGCGAAACCACGGCTTCGCCGCCGCGCAAGCCGGACGACGTGCCCCGGTTCACGGTGATGCTTCCGCCGAGCGGTTCGGGGCTGGCCGCGATGATCAGGCACGGCAGGGGCACGAACGAGGGAGGAGGCAGAAATCCGAGCATGGCGCGGAATCTCTCGTTCTCGCGAAGAGCCTCATCAAAGCGCAACCGGTCGAGACGTTCCTCCATCAGGGCGTTCCTGAGATCCGAGTTTTCCTTCCAGACCCACACGTTCAGCACGGCCATCGCGCTGGAGATGCCCGTGTGCAGCGTGCCCAGCCCGAGGTCCAGGACCCGGCGCACCGGAGTGAAACGCGCGGCGGACCCTCCGGTGTAAAGGGTCAGGGCAAACAGTACCGCGGCACCGAGAAGAGCGGCGCTCTTGTGGCGCTCCAGCAGAGCCAGGAGGCGTGAAAGGAGATCTATCGGATTCCACATCGTCGCGGGGTCCTGTCGAAGAAGTGGAGCGGGACCCGGATGCCGGACCGGGGGACGGCGCCCCTCAATCCCGGAAAGGCTTCATCAGGACCTTGTCGTACTGCTCGAACTTGTCGAGAATCCGCCCGCACCCGAGAACCACGCAGAGCAGGGCATCGTCGGCCACGGTGAGCTGGAGATTCGTGTGCTCGCGCAGCAGGATGTCGAGACCGCGCAGCAGCGATCCTCCGCCGGTCATGAGGATGCCGCGATCGACGATGTCGGAGGCGAGTTCCGGAGGGGTCTGCTCGAGCGAGGAGCGAAGCGCCTCGGCGATCTGGTTGACCGGTTCCTGGAGCGCCTCGCGCACCTCCGTCGACGAGATCTTGATCGTCTTGGGAATGCCCCCGATGAGATCGCGCCCCTTGATCTCCATCTCCTCCTCGTGCTCGAGCGGGAACGCCGAGCCGATCTTGATCTTGATCTGCTCCGCGGTCTGGTCGCCGATCAGGAGATTGTAGGCGCGCTTGATGTACTGCATGATCGCCTCGTCCATCTTGTCGCCGCCGACGCGCACCGAGGTGGAGTTGACGATTCCGTTGAGCGTCATCACCGCGATTTCCGTCGTACCGCCGCCGATGTCCACGACCATGTTGCCGCACGGGCGGTCCACCGGAAGTCCCACGCCGATGGCCGCGGCGATCGGCTCGGAAACGAGGAACACTTCACGCGCGCCCGCCTGCTCGGCCGAATCGCGCACGGCACGCTTTTCCACTTCGGTGATGCCGGACGGCACGGACACGATGATGCGCGGGCGGACGAGGAACTTCCGCTTCTGGACCTTCATGATGAACTCGCGGATCATGTCTTCGGTCTTTTCGAAGTCGGAGATCACGCCGTTCTGCAGCGGACGGATCGCCTCGATCTCACCGGGAGTGCGGCCGAGCATTTCCTTGGCGCCCTTGCCGACGGCGACGACCTTTCCGGAGGCGCGGTCCACGGCCACCACCGAGGGTTCGTTGAGAACGATCCCCTTCCCCTTGACGTAGACCAGCGTGTTCGCCGTTCCGAGATCGATGGCCACGTCGTTGGAGAACATGCCCATGAGGCGATCAATCATCCTTGCTCCTGCCTTTCAAAACGCCGGGGCGATCGGGATCGTCCGTGGCGGTATCTGTCTTGATGGAAAAACGCCAGTGAGGAGGGACGCGATGACGTTGCACGTACCGGTCAACGATCGCGCGAAGCGGACGCGCGGATGGATTTCATTCGCCCCTGGAAACCGCGCGAAAAATAACAGACGCGGCCGGAAGCGACAAGGTTAAAACGGTTGCGGCAAAAGATCTTGGCGGCTTCTCAGTTTTGCCCGGCCGGAGCCGCGCCGCAGATGCCGGACCCGGCAAGGATCCGCTCGATCGCCTCGAGCCGGCGCGAGGCCTCACGCCCCTCCGCGCCGTCCGGCCACCGGTCGACGAGCTCCCGGTAGAGGCCGCCGGCCCGGTTCAGGTCGTTCCGGTAGCGGGACTCTATTTCCGCGGACCTGAGCAGGGCCCCGGGCGCCCGTTCGTGGCCGGGGTAGAGTCGCGCGTAGTCCTGGAACGCATGCGAGGCCCAGCCAAGATCGCCGCCGCGGCGCATGGTGTCGGCCAGCCGGAACAGGAGCGCCGGCCGTATCCGTGTTTCCGGGTAGTGACGGCGGATCTCGCGGAGAACCGCCACGGCGCGGTCCCCGTCACCGCTGGACCAGAGCAGGTCCAGCGCCTTCCTGAACGCGCGGGAGGAATCCTCGGGGCGGTCGAGAATCCGGTTCAGGCGCGCGACCTGAAGCCACGCGTCCACATCCTCCGGAACCCGCTCGAGGTAGGTCGTCGTTTCGCCCAGCGCGGCGAACCAGTTCCGCTCGTCCATGTGGCGGCGGGAGCGGATCCAGATGCATTCGACCGCGGCGTCGCGATGCAGTCCGAACAGGAGCGCCATGAGGATGCCGAGCGAAACGCCCCCGAAGTGGGACGCGAACGCGATGGACCCTCCGCCGGCGGCCTGGGCGGTCAGCGCGTACACGACCTGCAGGAGGATCCACCCGGCGACGGCGGCCACGCCGTTCAGGCGGACCGTGCCGAACCGCGATTGTCCCTGGACGAGGGCCATGGTGACATGCGCGACCCGGACCCGGGCAAACCCGCAGCGGACCGCGAACAGGCCGAGGACTCCGGCCACGGCGCCGGAGGCGCCGAGCACGAACGGCGGTGTGTGACCGAACGCGGCGAGCGCGTTCGCTTCGACCTGGATCAGCATCCCTCCGATGCCGGAGGCCAGGTAGAGAAGCAGGAAACGGGCGCCGGTGATCCGGCTTTCCAGCGCCGGTCCGAAGGTCACGAGGAAGACCATGTTGCCGATGAGATGCATCCAGCTTCCATGGAGAAAGCAGGCCGTGAATGCCTTGAGGAGCGTCGGATGGGCCGTGTCCAGGGCCAGGGCCCCGATCTTTCCGGCGTGGGCCGGCGAATACTGGAAGAGGAGAAAGTAGCCGAGGTTCATGGCCACGAGAGAGACGACCGCGAAGGGAAAGCGGCGCACAGGGAGTTCCGTGCCGATGGGTACGTAGAAAAAATAGTACATGAATGTACGTGAACTCCGGACCGCAAGAGACTGGAAGAACGTGTCTTGCTGGTTATCGACAGCTTCTCCACGGGCTTGAGGAGGACCCCGCGGCGGCGCGCTCCTGCGAGTCGGTGGGATTCGTGCGCGCGGGCGGTCGTGCGCGGCGGCAGGTTTCACGTCCCGACGAAAAAAAAGGGCCGGGTTCCGCGTGGAACCCGGCCCTCCCTTGCCCCCCCGGGCACCTGACCCCGCCTGCGGACGGGGTCGAGGACGTTCGGACACTTATGGAAACGGACACCGGCGACCCTCACGAACACGGACCGCTCGTCTCCCCGCCGCTGACGCAACAACCGCCCGGGCGGGATCGAAGTGCCGGCTCGCCACGTCGAGCGACAGGAGCTCGCGCAGGGCAAACCGGCCGGGACAATAGGAGCCGGGCTGCCTCACTGTCAAGGCGCCTCAACCAGGATGCGGAGAGCTCCATTTCGGTTGAGGTATGGACCACAAGACCTTGTTTTCAAATGTCTTGTGCAGTCGCAAGGCGGGCGCCTCCGGCTGGATTGAGAGGTGGCCCCCCGGCCTCTTTATCCGGTCGAGGACGCGCGGCATCCGGGAGTTGTCAGCGTTCCGACCCGACGAGACGGTAGCGCCCGAATCCGTCCGTGTCGGCAAAGATGAACTGGCGGTTCCGGTCGAGGTAGGTCCAGATTTCGCGCGGGGGCCCGCCGGAACTGAACGCGGACCGGTCGATCTGGTCCGGCTGTCCGTAGCGGATGTAGATCCTCCCCATGTCCGAGTTCCAGCCCGAACCGAGGATCGAGAAGTTCGCGTTCGCATACTGCACGCGCCGGACGAACTCGGTGAGGTTCTCGTTTCCCGGGGCCTCCGGGGCCGGGTCACGGCGGCGCCAGAAATCGTCCCAGAAACCGGAGAGGCTGTCCGACGGGAGGTTTTCGAGAACGAGAAGTTCCTCGTTCGTGGCCACGTAGGAGAGAACCCCGCGGACCATCTGGCGGTCGTCGAAGAGGTTGAACCGCGTTTCATCGACCTCGAAACTCCGCTCCGCCTGGTCGCGAACCTCTCCGACCTTCACGTCCACGCGGAGCCGGTAGGAACCGAGCGACAGGTCCGCCACGGAAGGGTGCAGGATGAAGACGCCCCGCCCGTCGATCCTCTCCACCGCGTCGTCCCAGGAATCCCGGGTCTTTCCGGACCCGTCGATCACCCGGTAGGACACCGCGTACACGCTGTCGGAGGAGGGAACCCGGTCGTAGATCTCCCCGTAGACACAGGCCACCGGGCGGGTTTCCCCGTAGCGCCGGCGCGGCACGGGAAAGAAGTTGCCCCGGGACCAGGCGGGATCGAGCGCCGTGGAGTCGAGATCGCAGCGGCCGAACACGAGACCGGACATCGAGAGCGGCTGGATCTCGTAGCGCGGAACCTCCACTTCCTTCTTCCAGACTCCGGTTCTCCCGGAACCGACCTGGCTGACCTTGATCTCGAAGTCCATCCGTCCGGGGCCCACTTCGAGTTCATAGATCCGCCGGCTGGCGTCGGCGCTTCCCGAGGGGGTTGCCGACCGGACGGACTGCGTCCAGAGATCGCCGTTCAGCTGGTTTCCGCCGCGATCGTAGGCGATCACCGTGACCTCGAGACGGCAGCCCCACCCCTCCCTGTCCCGCGTGAACCGGAGGGACCGGTGCGGCACCTCGACGAAAATCCTGGCCCGGGTGCGTCCGTCCGGGCCGAAAAACGGCACGACGTCCGCGTCGAAGATCACTCCTCCGGTGGCGGTGACCGGGAGATCCGGAGCGGCGGCGCGCGCGACCGCCGGGACAAGGACGGCGACCAGGAAAACGAGGAGTCCCATCGGAAGCGTGGAGCGTTTACAATGCGTCATGTTTTAGTTGTCGGCGCCCTGACGCCATCCTCGACAAGGAGTGTGAATGCATCGGCTCAGCGGCCGTGACGATAGCACAAGCCCCCGTCTCGACTCCTCCATCCGGCGCGGGTTCCCGCTGCCTCTGTTCCTGTTCTGGATCCTGTCCGCCGGCTGCGGCGGATCGAAGACGACCGGACCGGACACGACGCCCCCCGCGGCCGTCTCCGATCTCCGCGTGACCGGCGCGACCCCGACCACCCTGTCCCTTGCCTGGACCGCTCCCGGTGATGACGGAACGGAGGGGACGGCGGCTTCCTACGAAATCCGGCGCGCCACGTTCACGATCACCGCGGCCAACTTTTCGACGGCCGATTCCGTTTCCGCACCGGCTCCGGCCGCGGGAGGCGCCACCCAGTCGATGACGCTGACCGGGCTGACTCCGGACACGCGGTACACCATCGCGCTCAGGTCGCGGGATGATGCGGACAACGTGTCTCCCCTCTCGAACGTCCTGGCGGCCGACACGCAACCGGAGATGCCGGGTCCCAGGCTCTTCCGCGCCACGCCGGACGGCACGGGGTCCGACTGCGGCTCTCTTCAGGACTGCCTGAACGCGGCTGCGGACGGCGACACGGTCGAACTCACCGCCGGCCCCGGCCGGACCCTCGGTTTCTACCGGACGCCCGCGGATACCCTGGTGGACGATGGAATGGGAAACCTCGTGGTCGCGAACATGGTCGTCAAGAGCGGCATCGTGATCCGCGCCGCCGCCGGCGACACGATCCGGGTCGACGGCACCGGCGACCGGATCGGCCTGGTCGTTCCTGCCGGCCTCGCGCCGGTGACGGTCCGGGGGCTTCGGTTCGACAACTGCGCGATCGGCTTGCGGATCACCGGCGGTACCCACCGGGTCGAGGCCTGCTCCTTTGTCACCGGGCTCCACGGCATGGTGGCCGACGGCGCCGAACTCAACGTCACCGGCACGGTGTTCAGTGAATTCGGCGCCGAAGCCGTCCTTGCGCGGGACTGCGCCGGGGCGTTCACCGACTGCGAATTCTGGGGCAACAACTACGGCATCTTCTCGGCCCAGAGCCGGGATCTCGTTTTCGACCGGATCGTGATGGCCTTTGCCTGCCTCACCGGAGTGCGGATCGAGGAAGGAGGCACGGCCACGCTCAGAAGGATGACGATTTTCGGCGCGGGCATGGTGCCCGGCGATTCGACGGCGATCGTCGTGGCCGGAGGCGCTTCCGTCGCGATCGACCGATGCGTCGTTTCCGGCAATCGCGGCTTCGGAGTCCACTGCCGGACCGGCGGAACGGTGACGGTGGCCTGCAGCGACTTCTTCGCGAACAGCTCGGGGAATTTTGCCGGGTGCGTCGACCCCACGGGAACGAACGGAGTGATCGCCCTCGACCCCCTCTTCTGCGATACGGCCTCGCTCGACTTTCGGCTGGCCGCTGGGTCGCCGGCGCGGCTGGCTGCCTGCGGCGTGATGGGGGCTTTCGGCGACGCGCCGTGCGGGTCCTCGACCGGTGTCGATGGCCGTCGGCGACGGCTGTCGACCGCCGCGTTTGCGCTGCAACGCTGAGGCCTTCGATGCCACGCCGGCCTTTATTGCCCCGGGGTGTGCGGCTGGTCGATCTTCCCGGGGGGCGCCGACGCGTGGCTCGGACTCGCGGGAGCCTTCGATGCCACGCCGGCCTTTATTGCCCCGGGGTGTGCGGCTGGTCGATCTTCCCGGGGGGCGCCGACGCGTGGCTCGGACTCGCGGGAG
>CAZQVN010000002.1:18087-54268 GCA_964596775.1 uncultured bacterium | reverse complement strand
TGCGGCTGGTCGATCTTCCCGGGGGGCGCCGACGCGTGGCTCGGACTCGCGGGAGGCTTGCCTCCGCATCCTGCTCCGGCTGCGCTGACGCTCGGCCTGCTCCGCCATCCATGGCTCCGCAGGCCTCCGAATCCCCGCGAGCCCGAGCCACGCGCCGGCGCCCCCCTGCTCCCTGCAAGCCTTTCCGGGTCAGTCCGCGATGACTCTCCGGAATTGGGGTGTACGGCCCCGCGGCATGCGGCGGGGGGTTGCCCTGGGGTGGGGCGGGGTTGCCCCACATCCATGCGTCGGGTGATACCGACCCGGCGGGCCGGGTGATTCGGAGGCCTGCGTAGCCATGGATGGCGGAGCAGGCCGAGCGTCAGCGAGCCGGAGCAAGATGCGGAGGCGAGCGTGCCCGGTCCGTCGGGTCGGTGTCACCCGACGCTCGCTCAAGCGTGCCCGGTCTGCCGGGTCGGTGTTACCCGACGCTCGCTCCAGCGTGCCCGGTCCGTCGGGTCGGTGTCACCCGACGCTCGCTCAAGCGTGCCCGGTACTAGGCCGCCAGCACCTCGCGGGAAACGGACCGCCGGAGGACCATGGAGAATCCGATCGCGAACAGCAGGAACGAAATCCACTGCGCCATCGTCGCGCCCAGCAGCAGCGGTTCGTTCGTCCGGACGAACTCGACGAGAAACCGTGCCACGCCGGCGAACATCAGGTACAGGCCGAACAGCGCTCCCGGTTTCGCCACCTTCGACTTGAGGCTGTTGAGCACGAAGTAGATGAGCAGCCCCCCGGCCACCTCGTAGAGCTGGGCCGGATGGACGGGCGTGTTCGTCGGCGGCGTCCCTTTCGGAAACGTCATGGCCCACGCCACATCGGTCGGACGACCGTAGTCGTCTCCGTTCAGGAAACAGCCCATGCGGCCGATCGCGTAGCCGAGGCCGAGGAGCGGGGCGGAGATGTCGCACAGTTCGAGCAGCGGGATGCGGCGCCAGCGGGTGACCCAGAGCGCCCCGATCGTTCCGCCGATGAAACCGCCGTACCAGGTCAGCCCCGAGCCGGAGAAGATCATGGCGACGGGATCCTGGAGGAGGTCGCCGAAATGATCGATGAGGTAATAGATCTTGGCACCGAGAACGCCGCCGACCATGGCGCCGAGGCCGACCTCGTTGGCGTGATCCGGATTCAGGCCGCGACGCCGGAATTCCCGGGCGGCGAGAAGCGTCGTCACGAGGAAGGACAGGGCCATCATCAGGCCGAAGGAATGGATCTTGAACGGACCTATTTCGAAGAGTGTCGGAATCATCGGGTGACTCTAGGGAGCGCCGGAAACGGTGTCAAGGAACGGCGGGAGCGGAAGCCGCGCCGCGGGAAGCGCCCGCGCGCCCGTTTCGTGGAGGTCGACCGCGGCCCGCTCCGGGCACGCAGGACTCAGGTCCGCTTGAGGATCCAGGCGGCGATGTCCTCGAGGACCCGCTCGCGATCCTGGTCCAGCAGCAGGGCATGGAAGTGGCCCGGATAGTCGATCCGCGTCTTGTCCGGCGCTGAGATGCGCTCGAAGTACGCTTCCGAGTACTCCGAGTCGATCATCCGGTCCTCGCCCGGCAGGAGCATGAGGACCGGCAGGTGGAGCGCCCGCGCCGCCTTCCGGGCGCGGGCCGCCGTCGGCGTGTAGGCAAAATAGAACTGCCCGGTCACCCGCCGGACTTCCAGCGGATCCTTCTCCAGCATCTCGATCACCGCCGCGTCCCGCGTGAAGTCGGCCGGATTCCAGGGAACGTCGTAGTACTTCCGGTGACGGAAGATCACGTGCAGCAGCGCCTCCGCTTTCGTGGCGAGCGACACGTTCAGGCGGTCCTGGAACGACGGGGACACGAGGATCAGGCCCGACAGGAGCGCCGGGCGCCGGACCGTGAAGTCCACCGAGAGAACCCCGCCCATGCTCTCCCCGATCAGGAACACCGGGCGCCGGGAGTGCTCGGCCATGACGCGGGCCAGCAGTATCTCCAGATCCTTGTGATACCGCTCGAAACTGTCGACATGCCCCTGCGGCCAGTCGGTGGTGCCGAACCCCTTGAGGTCCGGCGCGTACACGGAAATTCCCCGCGGCGACCAGCGGTTCCCGCACTCCTGGTAGCGATCGGAGTGCCCCCCCAGGCCGTGCACCATGATCAGAGCGGCCTTCGGGTCCGCGGCGGGCCAGCACCGGAACGGCACAATGTCCGGTTGATGCCCCGTCCCCTGCGGGCTTACGATGCGCTGCATGTCACCGGGCTTCACATCCTTCGGCGCATCCTTCGGCGCTTTCTGCGGATTCGTCTTCATCCGTCGTTCCTCCCGGCACTGGATCTGTCTCTTCTGCCTGACGCTGCTCGGCGGGGCGCTCCCGAGCCGGGACGCGACCGCACGGATCTGGACGCTGCTCCCGGACGGATCCGGATCGGCTCCGACGATCCAGGCCGCCGTCGATTCCGCCGCATCGGGCGATACCTTGGACCTGGCCGCCGGATTTTTCAACGAGCGAATCGACATCCGCCACAAGACGCTGCTGATCCGCGGGCAGGGCATGGACATGACGGAACTCTCCGGCTTCCCGAACGACGGCGACTACGGCCATGCCGTGTCGCTGATCGGCGCCGACAACTTCACCGAAATCCGCGACCTCACGATCTCCGGCGGCGTGGCGAACGTCCGGGGCGACATCTACAACGGCGAGTACGGCGGCGGCGTGTACGGCGAGCAAGCGGTCTTCGCCCTGGTCCGCTGCCGCATCACCGACTGCCGGGCGAACAGCCTCGGCGGCGGGATCTTCGCCACGTTCGAGGGGTTCGGCCGCGCCCCGTCTCCGCCTCCGCTGCCGGGCGGAACGCGCCAGGCCATCCTGATCGAAGACTGCCTGATCGACAACAACATCGCGTCCGCCGCGGGCGGAGGACTCTACACGGAGTTCGCGCTCATGGAGATCCGCGGCTGCACGTTCCGCGGCAACTTTTCCGTGGACGCCGGCGGCGTCGGCATCTTCAGGGCCGGCGTCGCGATCTCCGACTGCGTGTTTCACAACAACCGGGCGGAGTTCTTCGGCGGCGGCATCCGGATCGAGCAGCTCGACCCGGTGCCTCTCATCCGGATCGAGACCAGCACGTTCGTGGCCAACTCCTCGGGCCGGGACGGCGCCGGCGTTCTCGTGTCGATCGGCGACAACGTGACGATCGAGCGGTGCCTGTTCGCGTTTCAGACGGGTGAAGGTGGCGGCGCGGCCGTCGGCTGCCAGGCCCCGGACGGGTTCTACAAGGGGGGGTGCAACCACTTCTGGTCGAACGGCGTGGACCTGGACGGCTGCGCTCCGATCGCCACCGACACGACCGGCGATCCGCTGTTCTGCGATGGCGAGGGCGGGGATTTCCGCGTCTGCACGGCCGCGGGCGCGGTGCTGGGCAGGGCCTGCGGCTGGGCGGGTGCGCTGCACACGGGCTGCACCGGCGGAGACTGCGCCACGTCGACCGAGTCGACGACGTGGAGCGCGATCAAGTCCCGCTTCCGCTGATTCCCGCGACGGCATCGGTCCTCATGACGGCACGCCCCGCCCACCCGGCGGCCGCCAGAATCGCCAGCGCCGGCGTCATCGGAAAGAAGTAGCGCGCTCCCCCGAGAAACACGAGATGGATCGCGATCCACACGGCGAGTGCGGCGGTCACGAAGACCACCGCGCGGGCGGGCGCTCCCGCTCCGACCGGATGCGCGCCGGGTGCCGCCGTGCGCAGGGGTGCGTCCGGTCGTGGAGACACCGGAGAGCCGCGGGAACGGCGGAGCACGGCGAGCAGTCCGAACCCCCACAGCGCGAGATGAAGCAGCTGATCGAGGCCGAGAAGCGCGTACGCCAGGATCTTCGGCCACTTCGCGAGCAGCTCGGCCCGATACGTCAGGAGCGGCCCCGCCGCCACGAGGCGCACGAACTTCTTCGGAAGGAGCGCGAGGAACTCCCCGGGGTGGGTGCGGATGAACTCCAGCCCCCTCCGGTATCCTTCCCGGTCGTCCTTCACCTCGTCGCCGAAGTCGGGGAGCCCTTCCTCGGGCTCGTGCCGCGCACCGGTGGCACCGCGGTGATTGCCCATCAGGAAGTTCATGCCGCCGTCGTTGGCCACCATCACCCAGCGGCCGAACACCTGGTGGTTGCGGGCGCCCCACGGGAGGATCGGCACGAGCATGGCGAGCCCGAAAACGAAGGCGGCACCGACGCTCGCCGGGAGGCTCCTTCTCTCGCCGAAACGGGCCCAGAGAATCACGAACAGGGGAAGCACCAGCGCGGGCCCGCGGATCAGCGTGGCGGCTCCCATGGCCAGCCCGGCCGGTACGAGCGTGGCCATCGATGCCGTGCCCCGCGACAGCAGCCAGAGCGAGAGCATGAAGAACGCGGTGAACGCCGTCTCCGACATCAGGAACGCCGGGTAGACGACCTGGTGCGGCGCGAAGGCGAGGATCGCCAGGGTGAGAAGTCCGGCGGCCGGTCCGGCGAGACGCTCCGCGCATTTCCATGACGCCACGAGCAGGAGCAGGCTCATCATCACATTGAGAAGGTGGCCGCTCCGTTCGGACACGCCTCCCGCGCGGTAGGCGAACGAAAGCAGAAGCGGCCAGCCCACCGGAAAGAACGCCGTCGGCTTGCCCTGCCAGAGGTAGCCCTCGCCCGCGGCAAGGGAACGCGCGCCTTCATCGTAGATCGCGGTGTCGGCGGTGTTGTCCACGAGCGGATAGACAGGGAAGGAAAATGCGGCGCCCAGTCGGAGCAGAGCCGCCATCAGGAGGAGCAGCCACGCCGCTTTCGCCGAAGGAAGCCGGTTCATCGCGTCAGCCGACCTTCGAGGCCGTGTTTCCTTCCTCTTCTTCGCCGGACAACCCGTCGAGATGACCGACGCTGTTCCAGGTCTTCAGCGCGTAGGCGCCGAGGAACGGCTCGAACACGGACAGCGATGCGTTGTCGAGCCGCATCCGGCGGGCCACGGAAAGGTCGATCCCGAGGAGGTGCGCGGCGATCAGGCGGTTCACTCCCCCATGGGCCACGATGACCAGGCCGTCGAGAATCTTCGGAGGACCGGACACGGGAGCCTCTTCCGGCGGGTTCATCTCCTCGAGCACCCGGTCCACGACGGGGGTGGCTCTCCGTGACGCCTCGAGCATCGACTCGCCGCCCGGCATGGCCACGGCGGGATCGTTGAACCAGGCCCAGAACTGCTCACGCTCGCGCGCCCTGATGTCGAGGTAGGGCCGCCCTTCCCAGTCGCCGCAGTGATACTCGCGGAGTTCGGCGTGCGCCTCGACCGGCACGCCGTGGTGCCCGGCGATCGCGTCGGCCGTCTCCCTGGCCCGCGACAGCGTGGAGGTGATGATGCGTCCCACCCGGATCCCGGCCAGCGCGCCGGCGATCCGGCCGGCCTGGAGCCGCCCGGTTTCCGACAGCGGAATGTCGGTCCACCCCTGCACCAGCCCCTGGTGATTCCAGGGAGTGACGCCGTGGCGGACGAGATAAACGGGCACCCGCGGGCGCCGCGCGTGTTTCAGGGTCATGACGCCGGCTCCGGCTTGTGGGGTGACGGGCTGGTATTCACAGGGCGTGAAAGCTACCATCCGGCCCAGTACGGGTCAACGAACCGGGAACAGGAACAACATGAAAACTCTGGGACAGACACTGGTCGCGCTCGTTCTCCTCCTCGGTCCGTCGAACACGATCCACGCCGCACCCGCGGCGTCGACGACCGGGGACGGGGACTTTCTCGATCGCTACGATCGTACGCGTCGCGCGGCCACGGTGGACTCGGTGACGACGGAAATCCACGGTGGACTCTCCGAACTGACCCGGCACTACATCCGCGGTGCCGCCACTCCGCTTCCGCCCGCGGTGGGGATCGACTTTCTCCGGCTGCGCGCCCTCAACAGCGGACGGGCGGAACTCGAGGAAACCGCCCTCGGCCTTGCGGCCGCGTGGATGGCCATCAATCTGCAGTCGTACCTGAAGCACGGGCTGAAGGTGGATCCGAACGCCGCCGCCGGCCCGACCCGTAAGGACGCGGCGGTCCAGTCCGAGCTCGTCACCGTGGCCGCCACCGCGTACCTCGCCAGCGGAAAGGACATGTTCTCCAAGGCACTGTCGCTCCTCGCCGAGGATCTCAGGAACTGGTCCATGCCCGGCGGAAACGGATCCGGCGCGCCCCCGGTGGTCCTCGACTGGATCGGCGTGGACCCGGACACGGTCGTGGGGAACGAGGCGTCGCTCGATGCCCGGGCGCGCATGGCGGCCGCGTTCATGCTGACCAGCGCCGCGCTCGGCGATCCCGGGTGGGCGCGCCTGGCCGGGGTCGTGGCGGACGGCGCGCGGGAAGACTCCGCGGACGACCGGGCGGCTTCGACGTTCGACCTGGCACTCCGTCTAGACGCGCGGCTCGAGGCGGCCATGGGACTCGGCAACTTTCCCGGCCTCGCGGACGCCGCCGCAGCGCTGCTCGCGCGCACGCCCGCCGCGGACCCGGACGGCGGCGACGGCCCGGAATGGGCTGCCTACTCCCTGGCGCGCTATGCCGCCTGGGCGCACGACGATCGAGCCAGGGCCGCGGCGCTGGCCTGGGGGGATCACTGCGGCGCGCCGAGCCCGCCCGGCGAGTTGAACATGCTCCGCTTCCGTGCCCGGGCGGCGGAAGGGTACGGACTGGAAGTGCTGGCCCGCTCCGTGCCGATGGCCTACATCGTGACCGACGCCGCGGCGCCCCGCGGAACCGAACTGCGGATGGCGGCCCTGTCGTCGGCCCGCCCGGGACGGCTCGTGTCCTGTCACTCTCCCGATTCCGATACCCTTCTCTACCCGGCTTCGGACGCGGGACCGATCGCCTACGTCTGCTCCGGCGAGCTCTGCGCCCCGCCCACCGACGATCCGCAGAAGGTGAAGAACCTGATCGACACGTTTGCGCTTCCGGAATCTTCCCCCGGCGGTTCCGCGGGCGGTCGGTAAGCCATGAACAGGGAAGAAGCGTCCGGAACGCCGGCCCGCGCCCCGATCCGCATTCTCGCGCTGATCAATCCCTCGGCGGGTCGCGGCGCCACGGAGAAAACCCGCGAGGGCATTCTCGCCGGGGTGGCGGACTCCGGCGACACCGTCGACTTCGTGGAGCTGGAACCCGGCGTCAACGGCTCGGACCTCACCCGGAAGGCCGCGGCCGACGGTTACGGACTGATCCTCGTGGCCGGCGGCGACGGCACCCTGGCCATGGCGGCCTCGGGCCTCGTCGGGAGCGGGGTGCCCCTGGGCATCATTCCCACCGGGACCGCGAACATCGTGGCGATGAACCTCGGCGTGCCCGCTTCGGTCAAGCTGGCCACCCGCGCGGCGCTGACCGGCACGCCCGCCCCTTATGATGTCGGCCGGACGTCGGGCGGGCGCATCTTCCTTCTCGCCGCCGGAGCCGGCTACGACGCCGACCTGATCCGCGACGCGGACCGCGAACTCAAGCGGCGGTTCGGCCCGCTGGCCTACATCTTCGCGATGTTCAAGAACCTCGGCGTCAAGCGGGCGCGATTCACGGTGGAACTGGACGGCAGCCGCCGCCTGCACTTCCACGCGAAGACGATCCTCGTCTGCAACGTCGGCAGGACGATGGGAGCGCTGCCGCTGGCCCCGGACGCGAAGGTGGACGACGGGCAGCTCGATGTCGTCGTGTTCGCGTTCACCGGGTTCTGGCACCTGCTCCTCCTGTTCTTCGCCGCGATCTTCGGAGGCTTGAAACAGGACCCGCGGGTCAAGTTCTTCCGGGCCCGCGAAGTCCGGATCACGGCCAGCCGGCCGATGCCGCTCCAGGTGGACGGCGAGTTCATCGACCGGACGACGCCCATAGAAATGTCGGTGGTGCCGGGCGGCATCACGATCCTGCGCCCGCCCCGGCCGGCGGTGGACCTGGCCGAGTTCGCGGAGAGTGCGCTGAAAGCCATCCGGGAATTCCCCGCCCGGCTGGCCGAGGAGAGCCGCGCTCCCCAGGTGGCGGGACGTCCGGACTCACGGGACGATTGACCCCGGAACGTTCCGGGTCTAGGCTCCCCGCCCGATGGTCTACTACCTCTTCGCCACCCACGCCGCATTCGGCGCCCTCCTGTCCCTGGCTCTCGTTCCGCAGCGGCTGACCGGCGGCGGCTTTCCCCGGTTCATCAACGGCATCGTGCTGTTCTTCCTCGTCAGCGGACTGCTCGTGCCCGCGGGCGTGCGCCACCCCGCGGTCCTCTGGCTCTACGCAGCCGCGGTTCTTCCCGTGGGGATCTCCGCGATTCTCAAGGGGGATCGCCCGGCGCTCCGCCGGATCACCTGGATCGCCGCCGTCCTTCTCACCGGATGTGCTTTCGGGCTGGACGTCGTGACCCGCCTCCCCGAGAACACCCCGGGGCTGCTCGGCGCGGTGACCTTCGGATCGTTTCTGGCCAGCGCCTCCTGTGCCGGGTCCGTGTGCGTGGCAATGATCCTCGGGCACTTCTATCTCGTCATTCCGGGGTTGTCGATCCGGCCGCTGATCCGGCTCTGCCGGCTCCTGCTCGGGGCGCTGATCGCCCGCCTTGCCCTGGCGGGGGCGGCGATCCTCCTGTTCGCCCCGTCGATCACCGGACTCAATGATGCGCGCGCCCTGCCCCACCTCTGGAACGGCCTGTCCGTGGACGAGGGGCTCGTTTTCTGGCCGCGCCTTCTCGCCGGACTCCTGACGCCGCTCGTTCTCGCCTTCATGGCCTGGCGCACGGCCCGGATCCGCAGCACGCAGTCGGCCACCGGCCTCCTTTATATCGCCATCATCTTCACGACGATCGGTGAATTCCTCGGGCGGTTTCTGTTCATCGCCACCGGTCTTCCGCTGTGAGGGAGGTCGAGGCCCTCTGTGCCGGGTGCGACCATCCGGCCACGACCCGGTTTCCCCTGGGATCCGACGTCATCCGTTGTGCGTCCTGCGGTCTCGAAACCGCGATCGTTCGGAGACCGGCCCTCGACGCGGGGAACCCGCTCGAGGCCTGCGCGCTCTGCGACTGCCCGAAGGTCTACATCCAGAAGGACTTCAACCGGAACGTGGGCCTGCTCCTCGTCGCGGTGACCGCCCTCATTTCGGGCGTCGTGCTCATGATCACCCACTCGACCCTCTGGGCGATGGGCGTCCTGATGGTCGCGACGCTGTGCGACGCCGTCGTCTACGGGATGCTTCCGATGGTGACGGTCTGCTACCGCTGCGATGCCGTCCACCGGGGATTCCCCGTCAATCCGGCCCACGAGGGTTTCGACATCCACATTGCGGAGGAGTTTGCCTACGGCAAGGAGTGATGTGTTGTGGGGGGCGCGTTACCGCTTCGGTTCCGGCCGGGCATTCCAGCTCTCCCTCCAGCTCCCGGCGGACCGGATCTCGTCCAGGGAACGGCGCTCGCGGGGGCGTTCCTCCTTCTCCCGGAGCCCGGGAGGGAGCGTGGCCGGGTCGCCCTGGTAGCCGATCGCGACCACGACCACCGGGAGGGCGTCCTCGGGGAGGCCGCAGATCCGCGACAGTTCCTCGCCGGACCAGCCGGCCATCTGGTGACACCTGAGGCCCCGGAATTCGGCTTCGACGGTCAGGCACATGACCGAAAGGGCACAATCGTAGACGGCGTAGCGGATTCCGTTGGACTCTCCCCCGTCACCCGGGCGGGTCGCAACGACCACAAGGACAGGAGCGTTCAGGGCCCACCGGTTGCCCTGGCTCAGCGCCGGCGCCAGGAGGCTGCGTCGCTCCCCGGAAAAGACGAGGAACCTCCACGGTTGCCTGTTACCATTGGACGGTGCCCAGCGCGCCGCCTCGAACAGGTCGTCCAGCAGTTCGGCCCCGACCGCTCGATCCGAGAAGGCCCGGGTACTTCTTCGCTTTTTGAGAACGGAACCGCTCATTGAATAAAATCCTCGTTGAAAAAACCCGTCACTTGTCGGATAATTAATCAACTGTCAACGACAGTTGATACCTGAACACGACACTTTACATAGGAGCGCACCACATGCCGGTATCACGCCCAGCCGTTGGGGGTGCCGTCCTGGCCATTCTTATGGGCCTGGGACTCTCCAGCACCTCTGAAGCCACGCCACAAGTGTATTCATTCGAAGGACTTGCCGCTGGTACCGTCGTTGCGGGCCAGCTCCCCGACGGTCAGGTACTTCCGCACGACGTGTACTCGGCTTTCGATATCAGCGTTCAGGCCAACAAGGTGCCGAACTCGCTGGCCATCTTCGACACCGCGCACCCCACGGGCAACGATCCCGACCTCGGGACCCCCAACCGGGATTTCGGCGGTCCGGGAGTCGGTGAGGGAGGCCGCAGGGGCACCCCCGGTGAAAACAGGGTGGCCCAGGGGAAAGTCCTGATCATCCCCCAGAACCTCACCGACATCAACCGCGACGGCCTGATCGACCAGCCGAACGACAATGCGGACGGCGGCGTCATCGACATCAAGTTTCCGAAAAAGGGCCTGTTCCACTCCATGACGTTCATCGACATCGAGGAATTCGGATCCTCGATCGACCTCTATGACGGCAACCAGCTGGTCCAGTCGTTCCCGATCCTCGCGCTGGGCGACAACAGCCAGGGGACCGTGAACATCAGGACGACGAGCCTGGTGGACCGCGCGGTGGTCACGTTCGCTTCGTCCGGCGCCCTGGCGCAGATGACGTTCGACCCGGTGGGCTGCCTTCCGCCGAAGTGCGATGTCAGCGGCGACCTCGCGGCCTGCGTCGGAAGCCTGAGGACCTACACCACCACCGTCGGATCGGAGTTCACGCGGCAGTGGTCCGTGTCGGGCCCCTGCTCCATCGAAGTCAACAACGGCTCGTCCGTGAGCGTCCGCTTCACCGGCGCGGGCGCGTGCACGGTGTCGCTGGCGGCGTCCGATCCGATCGACCCGAAAGCCTGCACCAGCACCTGCTCGCAGGTCGTCCAGGTCTCGCCGCTTCCGCCGTGCGGGATCAACGGGCCGGAAATCGCGTGTTCGGGCAGTTCGCAGTCCTTCACGACCGACGTCGGCAGCGCCTACACGAAAGAGTGGTCGGTCACATCCACACCCCCGAACATCTGCTCGGTCGTCCCGGCGAACGCGGCCCTCAACGGCTCCGGGATCCAGCTTGCATTCAGCGGGGCGGGCACCTGCACGCTCCAGCTCACCGTGATCGACCCGGCGGACCCGGAGAACTGCCGCACCGTCTGCACGAAGATCATCACGGTTACCGATCTTCCTCCCTGCAACATCGCCGGCGACGTTTCCGTGTGCGTCGGCAACGAGAAGACCTATACGACCCAGGTGCAGAGTCCCCTGATCCGCCAGTGGTCCGTCACGTCGGTCCCCGCGAACATCTGCGAGGTCGTCGTCCCGACGGCCCCCGCCGGCGGTCCGGCGGACCAGGGCTCCTCGGTCAGCCTGCGGTTCACCGGCGCCGGCGTCTGCACGCTGACGCTCACCGTCACCGACCCGAACGATCCCGACAACTGCTTCTCCACCTGCTCCGAGATCATCACCGTGAGCCCGCAGCCGCCCTGCAACATCTCGGGCGACCGCACGGCCTGTGTCGACAACGTCAAGACGTACAGCACCACGGTCACCGGGCACACGCTCAAGTGGTCCGCCACCTCCACCCCCGGCGGCATCTGCGCCATCGAGGGCTCGGACAGCGGATCCAGCGTCAACGTCAAGTTCACCGGAGCCGGAACCTGCACCCTGACGCTCACCGTCCGCAACCCGGCCGATCCCGAGGATTGCGTCACCGTCTGCTCGATTCCGGTCACCGTCGCGCCGCAGCCGGACTGCACGTTCACCGGGCCGGCCAGTCTCTGCATCGGCGCCCAGGGGAACTACCAGGCCAACGCCGGCGCGGGTCACACCTATCAGTGGTCCGCCACGTCGACGCCGGCCGGCATCTGCGCCATCGAAGGATCCACCACCGGATCCGGCGTCAAGGTCAACTTCAGCGGGGCCGGCTCCTGCACGCTCTCGCTGACCGTCCGCAACGCGAACGATCCGGAGTCCTGCGTGTCCACCTGCACCCGGATCATCACGATCACCGAAACGCCGGCCTGTGACATCGCCGGCGACCTCGCCGTCTGCGTCGGCAACACGAAGACGTACACGACGCCGATCGGAGACAACTTCATCCGCCAGTGGTCCGTCACGTCGGTCCCCGCGAACATCTGCGAGGTCGTCGTCCCGACGGCCCCCGCCGGCGGTCCGGCGGACCAGGGCTCCTCGGTCAGCCTGCGGTTCACCGGCGCCGGCGTCTGCACGCTGACGCTCACCGTCACCGACCCGAACGATCCCGACAACTGCTTCTCCACCTGCTCCGAGATCATCACCGTGAGCCCGCAGCCGCCCTGCAACATCTCGGGCGACCGCACGGCCTGTGTCGACAACGTCAAGACGTACAGCACCACGGTCACCGGGCACACGCTCAAGTGGTCCGCCACCTCCACCCCCGGCGGCATCTGCGCCATCGAGGGCTCGGACAGCGGATCCAGCGTCAACGTCAAGTTCACCGGAGCCGGAACCTGCACCCTGACGCTCACCGTCCGCAACCCGGCCGATCCCGAGGATTGCGTCACCGTCTGCTCGATTCCGGTCACCGTCGCGCCGCAGCCGGACTGCACGTTCACCGGGCCGGCCAGTCTCTGCATCGGCGCCCAGGGGAACTACCAGGCCAACGCCGGCGCGGGTCACACCTATCAGTGGTCCGCCACGTCGACGCCGGCCGGCATCTGCGCCATCGAAGGATCCACCACCGGATCCGGCGTCAAGGTCAACTTCAGCGGGGCCGGCTCCTGCACGCTCTCGCTGACCGTCCGCAACGCGAACGATCCGGAGTCCTGCGTGTCCACCTGCACCCGGATCATCACGATCACCGAAACGCCGGCCTGCGGCATCACCGGCGATTTCACGGTGTGCGTCGGGAACACGAGAACCTACGCGACCCCGGTGGGCAACGGCTTCATCCGCCAGTGGTCGGCCACGTCCGTTCCGAACGACATCTGCAACTTCGTGACCCCCGTCGTCGCGATTACCGGCAACGGACCGGTGGACCAGGGGCCCTCGGTCCAGGTCCGGTTCAACGGCGCGGGCGTCTGCACGCTGACGCTCACCGTCACCGACCCGAACGATCCGGAGTGCGTCTCCACCTGCTCAGAGATCATCACGATCAGCCCGCAGCCCCCGTGCAACATATCGGGTCCGGAAACACGGTGCATCGGGGAATCGGGCACGTACTCCGTGAATGCCAACGGGTACGCGAAGAGCTGGTCGGTAACGTCGACGCCCGCCGGGATCGCCTCGATTCCCGGTTCCAAGACCGGAGCCACCGCGGAGGTTCAGTTCACGGGAGCGGGCACCTGCACGATCTCCGTCACCGTGACGGACCCGGCCGATCCGGAGCATTGCCGGAGCACCTGCACCCGGATCGTCCAGGTTTCGGAGTGCACGGACCCCGAGCCGGAATCGTGCTGGATGACCGGTGGCGGCTGCCTCAACTACGGCGGACAGGGTGGGCACAAGAACCACACGTTCGGCGGAAACGTCGGCCCGCAGCCTTCGGGTTCGTGGCAGCACATCGTCCGCAAGGGGAACAAGATCGAGTTCAATTTCCACAGCTGGGATGCCACTTCGGATTCCTGCTGGAAGGACGCGGGCCCCGGTCCCTGTTCGCCGGCCGCGGAGAACAACAACATCAACTACTCCGGCACGGGTCTCTACTCGATCGAGAACGGTCCGCGCGACCAGCCGGCCCGGTTCCGCGCCCATGTTGAAGACCGGGGCGAATCGGGTCATGGACCGGGATCCTGCGGTGGCAAGGACTACTACGAGATCTGGGTCTACGACCTCCAGGGCAACCAGGTCTTCCATGCCGCGGGTGAACTGGACTGCGGAAACCTGCAGATCCACAAGAACGCCCGCGGGAAGGACGATACGGTCAAGGGTCCGACTCCGAGCGGATCACCGGCGGAAGGCTCCCCGGTGCTTCTGGCTCCGGCCTCGCCGAATCCGTTCCGCATGGAAACGCGGATCGCCTACACGGTTTCCGGGGATGCGGGTCGTGACGTCACCGTCGGGATCTACGACGTGAGCGGTCGCCTGATCCGCCGGATCAGCGAAGGCTACGCCGGCCCCGGCGACCACGAAACGATGTGGGACGGCCGGACCGACGGCGGCGATTCCGTGCCGGGTGGGATCTACTTCATCCGGGTTTCCAGCGGATCGGCCCAGTCGATCGGCCGGGTCATGCTCGTCCGCTGATCCACCCCGGCAGGCGCCGGGAAACAGTGCAATCGCGCCCGGCGGTCCCGGTTTTTACCGGGGCCGCCGGGCGTTTTACGTTTCCGGATCCTCCGGCGGACGCCTCTGCTCCCCTTCGGAAGTCTGCCCCGGGTCGGAACCGGCGGGCCGCGGTGCGCCCGGGTGCATCCCGGCTTCCGCCCCACCCCCCTCCGGGTCGAGTTCCACAAGCTGCAGGTCCGGAGCATGATCCGGCGGATGCAGATGCTTCCGCCCTTCATCGTCCAGCGGGAGCAGCAGGCCAAGAAGTATGCCGGCCAGGAACCCACCCACGTGGGCATGATAGTCCGCCTGCAGCAGCGACGGCGCCACGAGCAGCAGGAACAGCGGGCCGTACACGCGACGGGTCTTCCACTTCTGCCGTTCCGTGAACCGCGGGTAGTAGCGGACGAGAAACGCGGCGGTCACGCCCGCCAGGCCGAATACGGCGCCCGAGGCGCCCACCGACAGGGGCGGCCGCATATGCCCGAAATAGGAGAACACCGCGCCCGTCATCCCGGTCAGGAAGTAGATCGCGATCGTGCGCCGGGATCCGTAGAAGATCTCGACGGCCCCTCCGGCTGCGACCAGGCCCAGCATGTTGCGCGCCAGGTGCCCGAAGCCGGCATGGATGAACAGCGTCGGGGTCATCCGCCAGACGTCCCACGGAGCCTGGACGGCCTCGTGCCAGTCGCGCATGGCGGTGACGAGTTCCCGGCCGTAGGCTCCCTTCCACACGGCCACCAGCACCGCACCGACGAGCACGTTGACCAGGCACAGCGCTTCCACAGCGGAAAATCCGCGGGAAGGAAAGAGGCGGTCGCGCAGGGAGGGTTCCGGGGGCGCGGGGGGCGGATCGCCGGATCCGCCGTCAAGGATTTCAACCATGGAAAGCCCCGCCGTTGTCGGGACGTGCCGGGCCGATCAGGGCTTCCCGGCGCCGGCTCCGGCCAGGTCGTATTCGACAACCTTGTTGTAGCCGTCCAGTGCGGCGACCTTGTAGCACTCGGCAAGGGTCGGATAATTGAAGACGTTGTTGATGAAGTAGTCGATCGTCCCGTCGAATGCGAGAACCGTCTGGCCGATGTGGACGAGTTCGGTGGCGGCCGTGCCGATGATGTGCACGCCGAGAAGCTTGCGGGTTTCCCGGTGAAACAGGAGCTTCAGCAGGCCCGTTTCGTCGCCGAGAATCGCTCCGCGGGCGATCTCCTTGTAGCGCGCCAGCCCCACTTCGTAGGGCACCGACTCCGCGGTCAGTTCCTTTTCCGTCTTTCCGACCATCGAGATCTCGGGAACGGAATAGATGCCGTAGGGAAAGAAGCGGGTCATCGGGGGGCACACGGCTCCGAACGCGTGGCAGGAGGCCAGCCGGCCCTGCTCCATCGACGTGGAAGCCAGCGACGGGAACCCGATCACGTCGCCCGCCGCGTAGATGTGCGGAACGGAGGTCTGGAAACACTCGTTGACCTTGAGCCGCCCGCGCTCGTCGGCGGACAGCCCGGCCGCTTCCAGGTTGAGATCCTCGGTGGCGCCCTCCCGACCGACGGAATAGAGCAGCATGTTGGAGATGATCTTCTTGCCGGACTTCAGATGAGCCACCGCCCTGCCCGGCGCGGGGACCTCCACCGACTCCACGTCCTCGCCGAGACGGAACGTCACGTTCATGTTCCGCATCTGGTAGGAAAGGGACTCGATGATCTCCCCGTCGACGAAGTCGAGCAGCTGCGCGCGCTTGTCGATCAGGGTGACCTCGACGCCGAGCGCGGCGAACATCGACGCGTACTCGAGGCCGATCACGCCCGCTCCAACGACGGTCATCGTGTGCGGCAGCGTCTTCAGCTCGAGGATCATGTCGGAGGTCAGGACGGTTTCGCCGTCGGCCGGCACGTCGGCGGGCGCGGCCGGCTTCGTTCCGACGGCGACGACGATCCGTTCCGCGTGAATGGAGGAGACGCCGGCGGCGCCGTGAACCTCGACTTCATGGGGCCCCGTGAAGCGGGCCGCCCCGGAAAACAGCTGGATGCCGTTGCGGTGCATCTGGTCGCCGATCACGTCGACCTCTCTCCGGATGACATGCGTGCACCGGAAGAGAAGGTCCTGCATCGTCACCTTGTCCTTGACCGTGTACGCGGAACCGTAAATGCTCCGCTGTCCGAACCCGGTGAGGTAGAGCACGGCCTCGCGGAACGTCTTGGAAGGCACCGTGCCGGTGTTGATGCACACTCCGCCGACGACTTCACGGCGTTCGCAGATGCCGACCTTCTTGCCCAGCTTGGCGGCCTGGACGGCGGCGCGTTGACCGGCGGGGCCGGTCCCTATGACAAGGAGATCGAAGTTCTGCATCGGATCACTCGCAGTGTGAGGCTCGGGGAGCCGTTTTTCAAGATGCCTGTGCCCATGGACAGGGAGACTTTCTCCACGACACAGTCATCGACCCCGTCAGGGTTCGCCTTGAGGCATTTGGACTTGTCGCCCCTTCGGGATATCGGGCACACTCCCGCCCATGCGGAAATTCCCTGTCGTTCCGGCGTTGCTCGCTTTCGCGCTTCTCAATGCCGTGACCGCACCGCCGGTCGCGGCCGGCGACGCGCCCGATGATCCGGCCGGCGGACATCCCGTCCAGGCCTCCCCCTGGGGCTCCATCCCCGCCCCGCTCGACTCCACGACCCGGCGCTTTGAGCCGCACGGCATGCCGGTCTGGGAGGGAGCCGTCGTGTGGCCGTGGCGGGTGGTCACGTTTCCGGTCAAGGCGGCCTGGTGCGGGCTCGGCACGGGAATCGTCTTCCTCGACGAGCATCGGGTCATCGATCGGGTCGGCGCGCTCCTCTCGCCCCCCGAACTCCCCTGGGGGTTCACCACGAACCTGGGCGCGGGGGGCCTGACCGGGCTGGCCGGCGGAGTCACGTTCTACCACAACGAGTTTCTCGGCGACGCGAACCGCTTTCGCCTGGGCACCCAGCTCAGCACCAGCGCTTCGCGCAAGGTCAACCTCGGGCTTCGCTTCCGGGATGATAGCCCCATCGGGGTGGAGCTGGGCGCCGGTTACCGGCTGCGGCGCAACGCCCGTTTCTTCGGGCTCGGCCCCGAGGCCCTTGAAGAGGACGAGTCGTTCTACACCCAGGAGCTGACCTGGGGCGGACTCACGCTCCGGCATCGGCCCGCGGCCGGGCTCGACGTGGCGGTCACCGGTCTCTACTCCGCGGCCGGCGCGCGCGGGCCGCGCGAGCAGAACACTCCGGGTCTCGCCGACAGGTTTGCCGACCGGCTTCCCGCTGGCTTCGGTCGGCGCTCCGACGGATACTCCGCGGGCGTCGAGATTCATCACGAGAATTTCGTCGAAACGGGGCGGCCGGAGCACGGCGGACTGCGGCGGGCCCGCGCCGTCTACTTTGCCGAAACCGGAGACGGCTCGGCCGCATTCTGGACCTACCGCGGCGAACTCCAGCAGTTCATTCCTCTCTGGAACTCGCGACGCGCGCTGGCGCTCCGCGGCGTCCTGTCCTGGATCGATCCGGCCGGGGGAGGCCCCGTTCCCTTCCAGCGCCTCATGACGAACGACGACCCGGACCAGTTGCGCGGCTTTCGCGACTTCCGCTGGCACGATCGCGGGCTGGTCCTGGCCAGCGCGGAGTACCGCTGGCCCCTGTGGGTGGTCAAATCCGCCACCGGCGCCGGGCTCGACGCCTATCTCCTGGCCGACTGGGGGCAGGTGTTCGGGGACTTCCGGGACGTGTCCCTCGATCATCTCACCGCGAGTTACGGCGGCGGGGTGAGGTTCCTGAGCACGAAGTCGTTCCTGTTCCGGGTCGAGTATGCCCGAAGCGGTGATGAATCGGTGGTGCGCCTGGCCGCGAGCCAGGACTTCCAGTTTTCCAAGTCAGGACTCTTTCATGGCCGGAATCCCGTACCCGAACGCTGACCTGCCGCGCCAGGCCCTCCGCTGCCTGGTGATCGCCGCCGCGCTTCTGCCGGGCGCCGCGCCGGTCGCTGCCCGTCCGCCGCTCGAGGACCGGCCGGTCGTCTGGCACGAAGACGACCGGAGAACCATTCCCGAGCCCGCGGAACGCGACCCGAACCTGCTCTGGGACGGCGTCAACGAGACGTTCGGGAGACCGGTGGCCCGGCTGACCCACCCGGGCCGGTTCCTGCGCCGTGTCGGCGTCCTGTTCGGCGGCGATCACGTTCCCCCGGCGGTCAACGTCAACACGCTCGACGAGGTGCCGAACTCCTCCTGGTTCACGAACCGGGTCGGTTTCGGCGGCTGGACTCCCGCCGACGTGGCCCGGGGGCCGGCCGGGGGGGACGGTTCCGCACCCTCTCCTCCATGGACGGTGATCAGCGCCAAGACCGAAGGGGTCACGCCGGGTTTCAACATCCGGGACGCGCGGGGGGATCTCTACCTGATCAAGTTCGACCCGCCGGGTTTCCCGGGCATGACCGGGGGAGCCAACGCGATCACCGGGCGGCTGCTCCATGCGATCGGCTACAACGTACCCCTCGACGACGTCGTGAGGTTCCGCCGCGCCGACGTGAAGGTCGGCGACGGCGTCCGGATCAGGCTGGCCGACGGCACGAAGCGCACGATGACCGAGGAGGATCTGGACGGGATTCTCTCCCGCGTCGACCCCCTCAAGGACGGGCGGTACCTGGCCATCTCCAGCCGCTTTCTCGCCGGGACACCGCTCGGGCCCTTCGACTACAAGGGGCGGCGGAAGGACGATCCGAACGATGCCGTTCCTCACGAGGACCGCCGGGAGCTCCGCGGGCTGCGGATGTTCTGCGCCTGGCTCGATCACTTCGACATGAAACAGGGGAACACGCTGGACATGTACGTCGAGGAAAACGGCGCTTCGTTCGTGAAACATCACCTGATCGATTTCGCCAGCACGCTCGGCGCCGGTGCGAGCGGGCCCTGGCCCCAGTACAACCACGAATACTCGGTGGACTTCCCGGCGATCGGCGGCCGGCTTCTCTCCCTCGGGCTCCATGAAGACGCCTGGCGGAGGAAGGAGCGCCCCGCCGGGCTCGATGAAGTCGGCTATTTTTCGGCGGACCTGTTCGACCCGATCGAGTGGAAACCGCTGAACCCGAACTCGGCGTTCGCGAACCTCACCGACCGCGACGGCTACTGGGCCGCCAAGATCATCGCGGCCTTCGACGACGACCTGCTCGCCGCCGCCGCGGAAACCGGACAATACGAGAACCCCGCGGCGGCGGGCTACATCGCCCGCGTCCTCGGGGAAAGGCGGGACATCATCGCGCGCTGGTGGTTCGACCGCGTCACGCCCCTCGACCATTTCACGTTCGCGGACGGCCGGCTCGCGTTTCATGATCTTGGCGCGGAAAAGGGGCTCTACCCGGACTCGACTCCCGTGTACAGGGTCCGCCTGAAGGCGGCCGCGCGCGACAGGGATGCGGCGGCCGCTTCCGGGTGGATCACCCTGGCGGCAACGCTCGTCGACACGAACGCGCCCCCGCTCCGGGAGGTCGCGGCGGAGGCGCCGGCTTCCGATGCGCCGTTCCTCGGCTTCGAGCTCCAGGTGGACCGCGGGAACGGATTCGGCGCCCCGGTGACGGCGTGGGTGACGCGGACGTCGGGTCGCGTCGTCGCGGTGGATCGCTAGACGATGAGCAACGGCGCGGCCGCCCGCCCGCGAAGCGGCATGGAGCGCCTTCTCGGCCTCTTCACCGAAGTGCGTGCCGGCGAAGGGATGACCGCCCTGCTCATGACCTTCAACATCTTCCTGATTCTCACGTCCTACTACATCATCAAGCCGGTCCGCGAGGCGCTGATTCTCGCCGGCGGCGGCGCCGAGCTCAAGAGCTACCTGTCCGCCGGCCAGGCGGTCCTGTTGATCGGCGTGGCGGTGCCGTTCTACGGATGGCTGGCCGGGCGCCTGCCACGCCGTCCCCTCATCAACGCGGTCACGCTGTTCTTCGCCGGGTGCCTCGTCCTGTTCTATTTTCTGGCGCGGCTGGGGGTGCCGCTCGGGGTCGTGTTCTTTCTCTGGGTCGGCATATTCAACCTGATGGTTCCCGCCCAGTTCTGGGCGTTCGCGAACGATGTGTACTCCGTCGAGGAGGGAAAGCGGCTGTTCGCGATCGTGGCCTTCGGAGCCTCGGCGGGTGCGGTGCTCGGCAGCGTGATCACCGGGTGGCTGATCGCTCCGCTGGGCCTGTACCAGCTCATGCTCGTGGCGGCGGGACTGCTCGTCCTCTCGCTGCTCATCACGAATCATGTGGACGGACGGGAACGGCACAGGCGTTCGGCCGGTTCCGCGACCGGCGCGGAAGACCAGCCCGTCGGGCGGAAAGGCGCGCTGGCCGTCCTGTTCGCAAACCGCTACCTGCTGTTGATCGCCGTCCTCATGCTCCTCCTCAACTGGGTCAACACGACCGGCGAGTACATCCTCGGAAAGACCGTGTCCGCCGCCGCGCGGGATGCGGTGGCCGCCGGGATCGCGGGAGGCCTCGACGAAAGGGAGTTCATCGGCAAATTCTACTCCGACTTCTTCGGAGTGGTGAACGTGGCCGGGTTGCTGATTCAGCTGTTCCTGGTGTCCCGGATCATCAAGTATGCCGGTGTCCGCGCCGCGCTCGCCGTGTTGCCGGTGATCGCCCTCGGGAGTTATGCGCTCCTCGCGTTCGTGCCGATACTCGGCGTGATCCGCTGGGCCAAGACGGTCGAGAACGCCACGGACTACTCGCTGCAGAACACGGTGCGCCAGGCCCTGTTTCTTCCCACGACCCGGGAGGAGAAATACACGGCGAAGCAGGCCATCGATACCTTCTTCGTCCGGGCCGGGGACGTGCTGTCCGCGGGGGTCGTGTTCGCCGGAACGGCCTGGTTGTCGTTCGGAACGCGGGAGTTCGCGATGGTGAACATGGGCCTTGCCGCCGCCTGGTTCCTCGTCGCTCTCGGCATCGGGCATCGCTATGCCGCGCTGGCCGGAGACAGCGGGGAGCGACGGCGCAGTCGCCAAGAGCAGTAGTTCCAACACGATAGCGGGACAGTTCCGTCCGGCGACCCGCCCTCCCCGCCCCGTCTCCCCGGTAAAGTCCCGGCAGCCTCCTGCCGATCCTTACGTTACAGCTCAAAGTCCCGCGCCGGGATCCGCTCCGAACGGAAGGGATTGCCGTGTGCCGCCCTGCATCGGGAGGGGTCACGACCATGGAAAGACTGCTGGAGAGACTGGACCGCATGGATCGCGAAGGGGCGGACCTCGAAGCCATCCTCGACGCCGCGGTGCAGGGTCTGCACGAGATGAATCCGCGTTTCCACTGGACGGGCATCTACGAACTCTTCCCGGACCAGGTGCTCCGGCTCGGCCCGTTCGTCGGAGCCCCCACGGACCACGTGTTCATCGGGGTCGGCCAGGGCGTCTGCGGATCGGCGGTTGCCGAGCGGCGGAACAAGAACATCCCCGATGTCCGCAACGAGGCGAACTACCTGGCGTGCAGCACCGAGACGAAGTCGGAACTCGTCGTCCTGATCCAGAAGGACGACATCATCTACGCCCAGGTGGACATCGACAGTCACGAAGTGGCGGCGTTCGACGACGTGTCCGTGGACATGGTCCAGAAACTGGCCGACCGCCTGGCCGCCCTGTACCAGAGCCGGCGCTCCATGCGGGCGGCCTCATAAGCCACATGTCGCAGGCCTCCCCCTCTCCCCTCGACTCGGATCCCCCGCTGGACGGGGTGACCTCCATCCTGGCCTGCCGCACCGTCGACGACGCGCTCGCGGCGGGCGGCCGGGTTCTGGCCGCCGAAGCGGGGGCTGCCGGCGCCGGACTGCTGGTACTGAACGTCACGGACGTTCCCGGGGAGGCCTGGGAGGGCGTGGAGCCCGAATCCAGGGCGGTCATCAAGCCGCTCCTCGAACAGTTTGCCCGCGACATCGCGGAGAATCGCCGTCCCGCCGCCGACGCGTCCGCGTCCGTCGGCGAAACATGCGTCCGGATGTTTCCGATCGCCGCCGGGGACATCGTCCTCGGAGCGGGATGCCTGACCTGGCCGGATTCCACGCCGCCCCGGGGCTTCGAGGCCGCCGCGACCGGAGTAGCCCGGATGACCCGGATCCTCGCGGAAAAAGTCCACGACCTCGTCCGCACCGGACAGGCCCGGGTCCAGCTTCACCAGTACGAGAGATGGTTCAAGCGGCTCGACGACCAGCTGCGCGTCCTGGATCGCGAGCGCCAGAAGTTCACCGCGGTGGTCAGCCAGACGGACACGTACGTGGCCGTGACGGACGAAAACGGGTCCATCAAGTGGACGAACAAGGCGATGTCGACCCGCTTCGACCCCGACGACGACGAAACGGAATGGCTCGGCCTTCCCTGCCGGAGCATCTGCGAGGGACTGGACAGCCGGCACTGCGGCGAACATCTCGAATTGTGCCCGGTCAAGAAGGCCATGGCCACGAACCAGGCCGCCCACCAGGAAATCCGCAGATCCCGAAATGGGTCGGTGCGCAACCTGTACCTGACGGCATTACCGATCAAGGGACCGGACGGGCGGCCGCACGAAGCGATCGTCATGATCCAGGATCTCTCGGATCTCGAGGTCCTCCGCAAGTCGGAGGCCCGGTACCGGATTCTCTTCGAGCGGAGCTCGAGCGCCATCGTCATGATCGACCCGGAGGACCGCCGGATCGTCATGGCCAACGCGATGGCCCGGCGGATGCTCGACTACTCCATGTCCGAGCTGCTCCAGCTGTCGCTGGAGGACCTCCATCCGGAGCCCGAATGGAAGAGGCTCGAGAACCACTACCGGGACATTTCCATCGAACGCGGCCTGCTCGGCCAGGAGTGCCGCCTCAAGACGCGACAGGGCGAGGAGAAGATCGCCGAAGTGTTCGGATCCCGCTTCGAGGACGAGGGGCGGCGGTTGACCATGATCGAGTTCCGCGACCTCACCGAGCGAAGGAGGGCCGAACTGGCTCTCGTCCGGGCGGAGGAACGGCTCAAGCGCGTCATCGACAACGCCCCCATCGTTCTCTTCGCCATCGACCGCGACGGCACGTTCACCCTCTCGGAAGGGCGGGGCCTCGAGCGGCTGGCGCTCACGCCGGGAGCCGTCGTGGGGCAGTCCGTTCACGAGGCCTACAAGGATCATCCGCGCGTCCTGGAAAGCATCGACCGTGCCCTCGCCGGCGAAGAGTTCACCGAGATCATCCCGATCGGGGACCTTGCGTTCGAAACCTGGTTCACGCCGCTCCGCAACGCGGCGGGCGAACCGGATGGCTTCATCGGGGTGGCCAACGACGTCACCGACGCAAAGCAACTCGAGGAACAGCTGCGCCATGCCCAGAAGATGGAGGCGGTCGGCCGGCTCGCCGGCGGGGTGGCCCACGATTTCAACAACCTGCTGACCGTGATCATCGGGCACGCCGAGCTGATGATGAACCGCGCCGAAAGGGGGTCGCCCGACTACAGGGAGGCCCGCTCCATCAACCAGGCGGGAATCCGCGGGAGCCTGCTGGCCGGACAGCTGCTGGCGTTCAGCCGCAAGGACGTCGTCGAATCCCGCGTTCACGACATGAACGCGGTGCTGTCCGGCGTCGACGAGATGATCCGCCGCCTGATCGGCGAGGACATCACGCTGACCGTCAGCGTCGGCAGCGACCCCGCCCTGGTGCTGGCGGACAAGGGCCAGCTCGAGCAGGTCATCATGAACCTCGCCGTCAACGCGCGGGACGCGATGCCCGTGGGGGGCAACCTGACGTTCGAAGTCTCCCGGGCCGAGGTGGACGAAGCCTACGCCCGCAAGCGTCTGGACCTGATGCCCGGGTCCTACGTGGTTCTGGCGGTCACCGACAACGGCGTCGGCATGGACGCGGCGACCTGCGAGCGGCTGTTCGAGCCGTTCTTCACCACGAAGGCCCGCGGCAAGGGCACCGGCCTCGGTCTCTCGATCATCTACGGGATCGCCCGCCAGGCCGGGGGAGACATCCACGTCTACTCCGAACCGGGACACGGGTCCACGTTCCGCGTCTACCTCCCCCGAGTTCCGGACACCGTCCTCGAAAACGACTGCCGGGAAACGGCGGCGAAATCGGCAGCCGGCTCGGAAACGGTCCTGCTCACCGAAGACGAGGAACAGGTCCGGTCCCTGGCGAAGGACATCCTCGAAATGAACGGGTACACGGTGCTCGAAGCCGACTCGGGTGAAGCGGCCATCGAGGTGGCCCGGGCCCACGCGGGACACATCGACCTCCTGCTCACCGACGTGGTCATGCCGGGAATGGGGGGCGGAAAGCTGGCCAACGCCCTCACGGAAATGCGGCCGGGAATCCGCGTTCTGTACATGTCCGGCTACCCCGATGATGCCATCGTCCGTCACGGCATCCTCGACGCCAACGCCGCGTTCATCCAGAAGCCGTTCTCCCTGGACGGCCTGTCCAGAAAGATCCGCGAGGTCCTGAACAACGCCCCCCACGAGTCTTGGCCTGCGGACTGATCGCGGCTAATATCCCCGTCCCATGAAAATACTGAAATTCGGCGGGTCGTCCCTGTCCACGCCCGAGCGCCTGCGGTCCGTGGCGGACATCGTTCTCGAACGCGCTGCGCGGGACAACGTGGTCGTTGTCGTTTCCGCCTTCCAGGGAGTGACGAATCAGCTCCTCGAAGCCGCCCGGCGGGCGGAGGCCGGCGACCGCTCCCACGAGGAGATCCTCGACGCGCTGGTGCGCCGGCACCGGAGCGCGGCCACGGCGCTGCTCGGGCGAAGCGGATCCCGGAAGGTCCTCAGGGACATCGCGCTCCTGACCGGCGAACTGGCCGACGTTCTCAGGGGGATCCACCTCCTCCGCGACGCGCACCCCCGCGCCCGCGACATGGCGGCCTCCTTCGGCGAGCGCCTCAGCGCTCCGATACTCGCCGCGTTCCTCGACCGCCGCCATCCGGCCCGGGCGGTGGACGCCCGCGAGTGGATCGTCACCGACGACACGTTCACGCAGGCGGTCGTCCAGGCCGTTCCGACCGCCCGGGCGGCGCGGGCGGGCTACCGGAAGCTCAAGGCCGACCACGGACGCAACGTGATCGCCGTCGTCACCGGCTTCATCGCCCGGACCGAGGACGGGCGGACGACGACGATCGGACGCAACGGCTCGGACTACACCGCGTCGCTGATCGGAGCGGCGCTCGGAGCCGCGGCCGTGGAAATCTGGACCGACGTGGACGGGATCCTCTCCGCGGATCCCGCCGCCGTGCCCGGGGCGTTCGTCGTGCCGCACCTGTCGTACGAGGAGGCGATGGAGCTGTCCTACTTCGGCGCGCGGGTCCTGCACTCGGCCACGATCGCCCCCGCCGTGTCGAAGAAGATCCCGATCGTCATCAAGAACACGCTGAACCCCGATGCGCCCGGCACCCGGGTTTCCGCGCGCCGGACGACGAGCACCGAGGTGGCCCGCGGCATCAGCTCGGTGGACCGGATCACGCTGCTGACCCTCAAGGGGCTGGCCATGGTCGGCGTGCCGGGCACCTCCGAGCGCCTGTTTCGCGCGCTGGCCGCGGCCCGGGTCAACGTGATCCTCATCTCGCAGGCCTCCTCGGAACACACGATCTGCTTTGCCGTCTCCGACGACGACGCCGACCGGGCCCGGAAGGCTCTCGAGCGCGAGTTCGCCCACGAGATCGCGTCGAAGTGGACGTTCCTCGACGCGAAAAGGGACCAGACGATCGTGGCCATCGTCGGCGAGGGGATGCGCGGCACGCCCGGCGTGGCCGGCAAGGTGTTCGACGGGATCGGCCGCCACGGCATCTCGATCAGCGCGATCGCCCAGGGAGCTTCCGAGCACAACATCTCCATGGTCGTGAACTCGCGGGAGGCCGGCCGCACGCTGAACGTGATCCACGAGGCGTTCTTCGAGAACCGGAAGCGCCTGGCGCTGGTCGTGGCCGGGGTGGGCAACATCGGGCGGACGCTGCTCGACCAGATCTTCACCCGCCGCGAGTATCTCCTGAAACAGGGGTTCGACGTGCGCGTCTGCGGCGTGGCCAACAGCCGGAAGCTGGCGTTCGACGCCGGGGGGTTCGACGCGAAGTCGTGGCGGACGGCCCTCGACCGATCGCAGACTCCGCTGTCGCCGGCCGAGATCGCCCGGAGGCTGCCGGGGGCGCCGTTCATCAACGTGGCCCTCGTGGACTGCACCGCCAGTTCGGAGATCGTCGCCGACTACCCGGACTACGTGCGGGCGGACCTGCACATCATCACGCCGAACAAGAAGGCGAACGTCCTGCCGCCGCGCCGATACCGGGCGCTCATGGACATTCTCGATGCGCGGTCCAAGCACTTTCTCTGCGAGGCGAACGTCGGGGCCGGGCTCCCGATCATCTCCACGCTCAAGGATCTGGTGGCCTCCGGGGATTCCGTGCGCAAGGTGGAAGGGATCCTGTCCGGTACGCTGTCCTGGCTGTTCAACTCGTTCGACGGATCGAAACCGTTCAGCGAGTGCGTCCGCGAGGCCCACGATCTCGGCTTCACCGAACCGGACCCGCGCGACGACCTGTCCGGACAGGACGTGGCCCGGAAACTCCTGATCCTCGGGCGGCAGCTCGGCTGGGAGATGTCGCTGGCCGACAGCCGCGCCGAAAACCTCGTGCCGCCGGCGCTGCGCCGCGGCGCGTTCGGCCCGAAATTCTACGGGCAGCTGGCCCGGCGCGACGCCGCGTGGCGGTCGCGGATCGAGCAGGCGCGCCGGCGCGGTGCGGTCCTGCGCTACGTGGGCACGCTGGCCGGCGGCAAGGGCGCGGCCGGCCTCACGGAGGTGCCCACCACCCATCCGTTCGCCGGAACGCAGGGGAGCGACAACATCATCGCGTTCACGACCGCCCGCTACTCCCGGACGCCGCTGGTGATCCAGGGGCCGGGCGCCGGAGCCGAGGTGACGGCCATGGGCGTGTTCTCCGACATTCTCAAACTCCTGCACTCCCTCCCCTACTGATGACGCCGCGCCGCGCCAGGGCGTTCGCGCCGGCCACGATCGCGAACCTCGGCCCGGGGTTCGACGCGCTGGGGCTGGCCCTCGAATCCCCCGGCGACTTCGCCGTTGCCGAACGCACGGGCGAGCCGGGCCTCTCCTTTTCGATGGTCCGCCCGGCAACGGAGCGGCGGACGGGGCGGGGTCGCGCGCCGGCGCGCCGACCGGCCGGCGGGCGCCCCGGCGCGGACACCCCGGCACCGGCGGACGAAGCGCGGCTCCACGATCCGGCCAGGAACATCGCCGCCCGGGTCGCCCGGCTGCTGCTCGAGGAAACGAAGCCGAAGTTCGGCGTCCGCCTGACCCTGGACAAGCGGATGCCGATCGGGTCGGGTCTCGGCAGCTCCGCGGCCAGCGGCGTCGCGGCGCTCGTGGCGGTCAACGCGCTCCTGCCGAAGCCGCTGCCGAAGCGCGACCTCCTCCGTTTCGCCGTCGAGGGGGAGCGGATGGCCAGCGGATCGCCGCACGCGGACAATGCCGCCCCCTGCCTGCTCGGCGGGGTGCAGCTGATACTCCGGCCCGACCCCCCGGACGTGGCGGCGCTCCCGTTCCGGAACACGTTTCACTGGATCGTCGTGCACCCCCACGTGGTCCTCGAGACGAAGACGGCGCGGCGGCTCCTGCCGCGGTCGCTCCCGCTGGCCACCGCGGTGCACCAGTGGGCCCACACGGCCGGGCTCGCGGCGGGGCTGGCCTCCGGCGACATCGCACTCGTGGGCCGCTCGCTCTCCGACCTTGTGGCGGAGCCGGTCCGCGCCGCGCTGATCCCGGGCTTCGCGGCGGTCCGGAGCGCGGCGCTGGCCTCCGGCGCCGTCGGATGTTCCATCTCCGGATCGGGGCCGTCGCTGTTCGCGGTGGCCGCCACGCGAAAACTGGCGGAGCGGGCCGGACGGGCGATGGCCCTCGCGTTCCGGTCGTCCGCGGGCCTCGACGCCGACGTGACGCTCTCGCGGATCAACCGGCGCGGCGCCCGGATCACGGCCCGCTCGTGATCTACCGCTCCGTCAGCGATCCCGGGATCGGCGTGACGTTCCGCGAGGCCCTCCTGACCGGCCAGGCCGCCGACGGGGGCCTGTTCGTACCGGAACGGATGCCCCGGCTCCCCGAAGCATTTCTCGACTCGCTTGCCGGGCGGTCGCTCGGCGAAATCGGCGCGGAGATGCTCCACCCGTTCCTCGCCGACATCCCCCGCGACGACCTCGACGCGATCCTCGCCGACGCCTGGAATTTTCCGCTGCCGCTGACGCGCCTGGACGGACGCATCCATCTCCTCGAGCTGTTCCACGGCCCGACCCTGGCGTTCAAGGATGTCGGCGCCCGGTTCATGGCCCGCATTCTCTCCTGGTACCTCGAACGGGACGCTCTCGACGTGACGATCCTCGTGGCCACGTCCGGCGACACCGGCAGCGCGGTGGCCCACGGTTTCTTCGGCGTTCCCCGCGTGACGGTCTTCGTCCTCTACCCCTCGGGAAAGATCAGCCCGGTTCAGGAACGCCAGATGACCACGCTCGGCGGCAACATCACGGCGCTCGAGGTCGCGGGGACGTTCGACGATTGCCAGCGTCTCGTGAAGGGTGCGCTCAACGACCCCGGAATCCGCGCGCGGAGGACGCTGACCACCGCCAATTCCATCAACATCGGGCGCCTGCTGCCGCAGGCGGCGTACTACGGGTGGGCCGCCGCCGCGTTCGCCGCGCCGGGCGTTCCGCCGCGGATGATCGTCCCGAGCGGCAACTTCGGCAACCTGACCGCCGCGGCGTACGCCCGGGCCATGGGAATTCCGCTGGCCGGTCTTGCCGCGGCCACGAACTCGAACGACGTGGTGCCGGAGTACTTCCGGACCGGCGTGTACCGGCCCCGGGCCTCGGTGCCGACCGCCTCGAACGCCATGGACGTCGGCGACCCGAGCAACCTGGCCCGGCTGACCGCGCTCTACGCCGGCGATCTCGATCGCCTCGCGGCGGACATCCCCGCCGATGCCGTCAGCGACGCGGAAACGCTGGACGAAATCCGCCGGACGTTCGAGTCCACGGGCACGCTGCTCGACCCGCACACCGCGGTGGGCGTCCGCTCGGCCCGGCGCCGGGTCGCGGCGGGCGACACCGTGCCGCTGGTCGTCGCCGCCACCGCCCACCCGGCCAAGTTCGGCGACGTCGTCGAACGGGCCACCGGCCGGCCGGTGGTGCTCCCCCCGCCGCTCGCCGCTGCGCTCGAGCGGACGCCGCACAGCATCCGGATCGCGGCGGACTTCGATGCATTCCGGGAGCACCTTCTCCACGGCGCATGAGCCGCGGCCTTGAAACGGCGCGCCTCTTTCGGCAAGACTCGCGGTCCGCGGCTTCGCCCCGCGGATCAGGCATGCCGCCGACCGGAACGTCCTGAACATCGCCGTCCAGACTGGAGATAAAACCATGAAGCCTTCCCTGCCTGCCGACGTCCTGAAACGGGCCGAGTCCCGCCTGGCCGCGGCGAATGCCGCCATCGCCGCCCTGTACCCCGGGGAGTCGGAACGGCGGCAGCCCGTGCACACCGTGTACGGCGGCGCCCACCTGTTCCGCTCCGACACGGCCCCGCGCCTCGGGAAAACGGCCCTGGCCGTGCTCGAGGAGTACGCCGGCGACGCCGGGGCGTTCGCCAGGGCCTGCGGCCTGTCCGGAGACCAGGCCCACGCCGTGTCCGTGTACGACCGGGTGACCCGGAAACTGCTCGTGGAACCGGTCGAAGACTTCCGGATCGACTTCGAGGACGGGTACGGCAACCGCTCCGATGCCGAGGAGGACGGTCACGCGCGGTCGGCGGCGCTCGAGGTCGCGGCGGGAATGAAGGCGAACACGCTCCCCCCGTTTCTCGGCATCCGCATCAAGCCGCTGACCGAGGAACTCAAGAGCCGCAGCCTGCGGACGCTCGACCTGTTCCTGACCACGCTCGTCCGGGAAGGGGGAGGGATCCCCGACGGTTTCGTGATCACGCTTTCCAAGGTGACGACGCCGGAGCAGTCGGCGGTCCTCGCCGACATCCTGGGCTCCCTGGAGACGGCGCTTGAACTTGCGCCCGGCCGGCTAGAGTTCGAGTTGATGATCGAAACGACGCAGTCGATCCTCGACGAGCACGGCGCCTCCGGGCTGCAGAAACAGGTTCGCGCGGGAGGCGGCCGGGTGATCGCGGCCCACTTCGGAACCTACGACTACACCGCGTCCTGCCAGATCACCGCCGCGCACCAGCACATGGCGCACCACGCCTGCGACTTCGCGCGTCACATGATGCAGGTGGCGCTGGCCGGCACCGGCGTGTGGCTGTCGGACGGGGCCACGAACATCCTTCCGGTGGCGCCCCATCGCGCGGCCGACGGCGGCTCGCTGTCCGCCTCCGACGCCGCGGAAAACCGCCGTGTCGTTCACGCCGCGTGGGCGCTGCACTACGCCCACGTCCGGCACTCGCTGGAGCACGCGTTCTACCAGGGATGGGATCTCCATCCGGCCCAGTTGCCGACGCGCTACGCCGCCGTCTATTCCTTCTTCATGGAAGGGCTCGCGCCGGCCGCGGAGCGCCTGAGCAATTTCGTGGGAAAGGCCGCGCAGGCCACCCTCGTCGGCGAGGTGTTCGACGACGCCGCAACCGGGCAGGGGCTGCTGAACTACTTTCTCCGGGCCGTCAACTGCGGGGCGATCAGCGAGGACGAAGCCGCGGACATGTCCGGCGTCACGCTGGAGGAACTGCGGGGACGGAGCTTCGTGAAGATCCTGAACAACCGCCGGGGCTGACGGAGCCGCATCCCGCGCCCCCCGGTCAGCGGCTGATCGTCGCCTCGATCAGGCCGTACGGCTCGTCGACCGGGTGGAAGATCTCGTTCTCGTTCGCCATCCCGAACGGCGACAGGTCGACGAGCAGGCAGTGCCGGTTCGGCAGGACGAGACGGATCCGGGCCACGTCAGCGGCGGCGGCGAGGATGTTCTCCCCCATCGCGTACAGCGTCTGCTGGACCGAGAGGCTGTGCTGCACGGCGAACGTCTCGAGCAGCGTTTTCCGCACGGTCGCCCGGACGGCGTTGAAATCGGGAGCCTCCCGGCCGAACGTCCACTCCGCCGACAGGATCGTCTTGAAGATCCGGTCGTCCGTTTCCCTGAGCGTCGTGAGGCGGTCCCGGTGAAACCCGCTGAAGCCGGACTCCGTTGTCTTCATCACCAGGAGATTGTCCAGGCTCGCGGTCAGCGTTCCATCCTGCCCCGCCCGGGCCCGGGCTCCCCAGCGCTCGCCGCATCCGGCCACGAACGCGTGCGGATGGGCGGCGCCGCCGACCTCCATGCGGGTCCACGGATCCTCGTCAACGCGGACCGTCGCCGCGCGGACCTGCGGGTAGGTCTTCGTGAAGTGCCCGGCCAGGTGCGCGGCAAACCCCTCGACGTGGTCGAGCGGGTGTTCCTTCGCCAGAACGTAGACCGTGTTCTTCATCGTGTCGGTCGGGACGACGCGGCTGTTGTCCCCCTCGGTGTGCGCGGCTTCGAACTCCCCTTCCAGCGAAACGCTGACCGAGAGATCCTTGACGGAATGACGACCGTCCTTTCGCGACACCTTGACCACACGGACCCCGGACTTGCCGTAGCAATCGCTGCCGAGCTGCGGTGACAAGGTCAGCTTCCCCTGTACGTGGAAAATCCGAACGGCGCGATCAGCAGCGGAACGTGGTAGTGCTCCTGCGGATCCTGCACCCGGAACGCGATCCGCACCTCGGGATAGAAGGATTCGGTGCCCTGCCGCTCGAAGTAGAGTTTCGTGTCGAACGTCAGACGATATTCTCCCGGCGTCAGGCGATGATCCCCGGCCAGGAGGTCGCCGAGACGGCCGTCGGCGTTCGTCCGCCCGGCCGCCAGGAGGCGCCAGTCGTCGCCGGCCTTCTCCTCGAGAACCACGGAGATGCCCTCTCCCGGACGTCCGGTGGCGGTGTTCAGCACGTGCGTCGTGATCGCGCTCATGAGTTCAGCAGCTTCTCCAGCCTCAGGTGGGTGATGCGGATCAGCTCCTGTTCGGCGATCCCCATTTCCGTCTTCGGGTCATTCTGCAGGCGGGACTTCAGATTCGCAACCATCTCGTCGCCGGACAGGCCCGACGCGCAGACGATGTAGATGAAGCCGAACTTTTCCAGGTACGCCTCGTTCAGGCGGGCCAGTTCCGCCCGTGTTTCCCCGGGAGCCGCGCCCGCTCCGGACTGTTCGGCCCTGGACCAGTCCGAAATCGGACCGGTGGCGCCGATCTTCGGATGACTGCCGAACGCCGCCCGCCAGTCCTCCGGGCCGAGTTCGTGAAACGCGGCATCGGCGGCCGCCTTCACCGCATCGAGATCGGCATGGGGGCGACCTTCGGCCATCCGGCGCGCCCACTTTTCATGTCCGCAGCACGCCCGAAACTGCCTTTCGGCCTCGGCCTCGGGCATCGTGTTCAGCCAGCGGAAGACCTGCTTCAGCCTGCCGCGGCGGCTGCGCAGGCCGAACAGCCGCAGGCGCATCACGCCCCCGTCGGGAAAGATGTTCAGCCGCACGTGCGTGACCGGTCCCGCATCCTGGATTTCCGACTCGAACGTGTGGACGGTATGCGGCTTGAGCGGCGTTAGCGGAAGGATCGGAATCCAGGAGTACTCCCCGGCCACAAGGTCCTCGAGCGTGGCCGCCTCCGCGGCGAGTCCCTCCAGCGAGCAGCTTCCCGGGGCGTTTCCCTTGAAATGCGTCGTGTCCACGACGATCCGCCGGAGCGTTCCTTCCGTGCCCAGCCGGGCGATGACCCAGTCATGGCCGGGGCCCCGCCGGCGCTTCGTCTCCCAGCCGTCCCCCATGTTCCGCCCGGGACCGGGAAGCGTGAGGTTGTTGCGGTTGCTGAAGAACATGTCGCTGCAGCCGATGATCAGGCCGCCGTTCTCCACGGAAACGAGATCGACGATTTCGTCGGTGCCGGAATCCTGCGGCCGGTCCGGCACCACGTCGCCGTGAACGCGAAAGCGGGCCACCCCGCCGTCGGGAAAGATGTTCAGACGGACATGGGTGAAGCGGCTCCCGCACTCGACCGGAAACAGGTTTTGGGAATCCCCCTTGAGCGGCGACCTGGCCAGGATCGGGGTCCAGACCGTCGACTCCGCCAGCAGGTCCGCCGCGGTGGCATCGGCCGGGGCGGAACACGCGTCGACGGACGCCTGCTCAGGGTAGTTGCCGCGGAAAAAACTCGTGTCGATGTCCACGCCGCGGATGATCCCCGGCAGCCCGAGACGGACCAGGCACCAGTCATGGCCCGGTTCGCGGCGGCGCCGCGTTTCCCAGCCGTCCATCCACTTGCCGCGGTCCGTGTACTTGTCCTCGATGAAGATCGGCTTCGAGGCCTTGAGCAGGTTTTCCTTCTCGGCGAAGAACTCGTCGTTCGCGCCGAGGGCAACGCCGCCGAGGCGCTCGGCGGCCAGGTCCGTCAGTTCGGTAAAGGTGCTCATCGATCCCTTCCGGAAAGCAGTGCTCCCGCGGGTGCGGACGCCAGGCCCTCCGATCCGAACACCCTCCTCCCGCGACTATACACGTCGCGGACGATCCCGCGCAGTTTCCGCCCCGTCCAGGGAGTCAGCCGATGGCGGTGGTGCAACCGGCGCGGATCGACGGTCCACGAACCGTCGGGGTCCCAGAGGACCAGGTCGGCATCGCAACCGGCGGCGATCCTCCCCTTGCGGGTCAGGCCGGCCAGGCGCGCCGGCTCCTCGGCCAGCCGCCGCGCCAGAAAGGGATAGCCGGCGCCGCGCGCCCGGGCTTCCGTCCAGACCAGGGGCAGGAGGAGCTGCAGCGAGGCGATCCCGCCCCACGCCTTCATGAAGTCGCCGCTGTCCGCATGCTTCATCTCCGGCGGGCTCGGGGAGTGATCCGTGGCCACGAGGTCGATCTCCCCGGCCAGCAGCGCCTCCCAGAGGAGCTCGCGGTTCGCCGCGCTGCGGATCGGCGGGGCGCACTTGAACGCCGTCGCGCCGTCGGCGATCTCCTCCGCGGCGGCGCAGAGATACTGCGGGCAGGTTTCCACGCTGACGCGCACTCCCGCGGCGCGAGCCGCCCGCAGCGCGGCCAGCGCTCCGGCGCAGGACAGGTGCACGATGTGCACGTGGACGTCGTGCTCCCGGGACAGCGCGATCATCAGGTCGACCGCCTCCCGTTCCGCCGCACCGGGGCGCGAGGCCAGGTATTCCGTGTAGCGGCGCGGGTCGCTGCCGGGGCCGGGGCGGGCCCGCTCGATCGGTCCGGGCAATTCGGCGTGAACGAGGAGCACCGCGCCGAGCCGCGACAGGATCGGCAGCGCCTCGCGCAGATCGGCTTCCGTCACGTTCCGGAATTCCGGAACGCCGGAGTCGACGAGAAAGCACTTGAACCCGAGGACTCCGGCGGCATGGAGCGGTTCGAGTTCGCGGGCATTGCCGGGCACGACGCCGCCCCAGAATCCGGTGTCGACGTGGACCTTCCCGGCGGCTGCCGCGCGCTTGGCCTCGAGCGCGTCCACCGTCGTCACCGCCGGAATGCTGTTGAGCGGCATGTCGACGATCGTGGTCACGCCGCCGGCGGCCGCGGCGCGGGTGGCCGAATCGAAACCCTCCCATTCCGTCCTTCCGGGTTCATTGACGTGGACGTGCACGTCGATGAGTCCGGGAAGAACGACGGCATCGCCGGCATCCACCACCCGGGAGCCGGCGGGGGCGGGACCGGGCGTGTCCACGGAAACGATCCGTCCGGCGGACACGGTCACCCGACCGGCGCGGACGCCGTCCGGAAACACGATCCGCTCACCGGCCAGAACCCAGGTTTCGGAAGTCATGCCCGGCAGTATCGCACCGGGACCCGCCCGGTCGAAAGGGCGGCGGCCGGGAATCGCCGCTCCGGTTCCGCCGCGAGTTCGACCCCGTCCGGGCCCCGGAACGACGACGGGCAACCGGCGCGGGGACTGCGGGCCCGCGGGGGTCTGGTGTATGCTGTTCCCCGGCCTGCCGCGGCGGGAATTCCCCTGGTCGGACGCGGCCGCACGCGATCTCCCGGAGAGCGGATGGAACTGCACCAGCTGCGATATTTCGTTGCCGTCGCCGAAGTCGGAAGCTTCGGCGGTGCGGCCCGGCGCTGTCACGTGGCCCAGCCCTCCCTGTCGCAGCAGATCCTGAAGCTGGAGGAGGAACTCGGCCACCGGCTGTTCGACCGCCTCGGACGATCGATCGCCCTGACGGCCGCCGGCTCGGCGCTTCTGCCCCGGGCGCGGCTCATCCTCGGGGCAGTCCGGGAGATCTCCGAGAAACTCGCCGGCGAGGTCGACCCCGAGCGGGGTGCTGTCACGGTGGGCGCCATACCCACGATGGCGCCGTACCTGCTCCCCGCGGCCATCGGCGCATTCAAGCGCTCCTGGCCGAAGGCCAGGCTCACCATTCACGAGGATCTGACGGAACGCCTGGTAGATGCGGTCGTGGAGTCCCGGATCGACATCGCGGTCACGAGCACGCCGATCCGTCACGAGTCGGTGGACGTGCGCGTCCTCTACCGGGAGCCACTGCTGGTGGCCGTGCCGGCCAACAGCCCGCTCGACGGTCGGAAACAGCTGACCGTCAAGGATCTCGAGTCCCAGCCCACCGTTTTCCTCGACCAGGTGCACTGTCTCGGCCAGCAGGTCCAGGACTACTGCCGGGCGATGCGGATCCAGCCGAGCATCGTCTGCAACGCGATCCAGCTGTCCACGGCGCACAGTCTCGTCGGTCTCGGGCTCGGCATCTGCCTGATCCCGCGGATGTTCGCCGAGAACAACCAGGATCCCCGGGTGACCTACATCAGGATCGAGGAGTCCCCGCCCGCGCGGGAGATCGCCGTGATCACCCGGAAGGGGCGTACGCTCTCGCCGCTCGTGGACACGTTCATC
>CAZQVN010000002.1:132-17987 GCA_964596775.1 uncultured bacterium | reverse complement strand
CGGTATCAATATGATATCATTTCAATGTCACCAAAGGAGGGTTCGATGATCCGCGAGAAAAGTGCCGGGACGCTTCCCGGAGGGTTCATGCTCCTGGTTCTGATCATCTTCATCCTGTTCTTCGGCTACAACTTCATCGGAGCCGTGCAGCAGGACGCGGATCTCGTCGGGGTCGGGTTCCTGTTCGCGGCCGTGGCGGCGATGATCTGCCTGGCCGGACTCACCGTCGTCAACCCGAACGAGGCGGTCGTCGTCGTCCTGTTCGGCAGCTACATCGGGTCCATCACGAAGCAGGGGTTCTGGTGGGTCAACCCGTTCAGCGTCCGGAAGAAGATCTCCCTCCGGATCCGCAACTTCGAAAGCGGAAAGCTGAAGGTCAACGACCATGACGGCAACCCGATCGAGATCGGCGCCGTCATCGTGTGGAAGGTCATCGATACCGCCGAGGCGATGTTCGAGGTGGACGACTACGTCAACTTCGTTCACGTCCAGAGCGAATCGGCGTTGCGCAACCTGGCCACGTCCTTCCCGTACGATGCGCACCAGGACGACCAGATGTCGCTGCGGAGCCACACCATCGAGGTCGCCGACCAGCTGAAGAACGAAATCCAGGAGCGGCTGGAAAAGGCCGGCGTCCGGGTCCTCGAGTCCCGGATCAGCCACCTCGCCTACTCGCCGGAGATCGCCAGCGCCATGCTTCAGCGGCAGCAGGCCAGCGCCATCGTGGCGGCCAGGACGAAGATCGTCGAGGGCGCCGTGGGGATGGTGGAAATGGCTCTGGACGAACTGAGCAAGAAGAACGTGATCGAACTGGACGAAGAGCGGAAGGCGGCCATGGTGTCGAACCTGCTTGTGGTGCTCTGCAGCGATCGCCACACGCAGCCGGTGGTCAACACCGGAACGCTGCACAACTAGGATCGCGCATGGCTCCGCGGAAACCGTTCCTGCTCCGGCTCGACCCGGCCGTCCTCGCGGCGCTGGCGAAGTGGGCCGAGGACGATTTCCGGAGCCTGAACGGCCAGATCGAGTTCCTGCTCAGGCGGATGCTCAGGGACGCCGGGCGGGAACCGAAGGAGAAAAGGAAACCCGCCCGGGAGGACTGACGCCATGGCGGGTCGCCCGCGGGACTGCCGAGCATCGTGGCGTGGTCCGTGGCCGCGGTGGTTCGCGCGGTCGGCGCGGATCGCTTGGCGGCTCCTTCATGGACGACACGGGCGCGGATAGGAGACCCCTGGTTCGTTGACTTCAAACCCACGGAGAGAATCCGATGAAACCTGCCCGACTGTTTCTTCTCCTGTTCCTGCTTTTCCCTTCCCTGCCGGCCGGTGCCGAACAGCGCCCGCTCGAGACCGGGGCGTTCGGCGTCCACCAGGAAGTGATCGTCCCGGGAAATCCGGACGTCGTGTACGACGCGCTCACCGGCGACATCTCCCCCTGGTGGGATCACGCCTTCTCGGACGCGCCCGCGCGGTTCTTCATCGAGGCGAAGCCGGGCGGCGGCTTCTGGGAGTACTTCGACGCGTCCGGAACGAACGGCGTGAGGCACGCCACCGTGATCTACGCGGAGCGCGGCAAGCTGCTCCGGATGGACGGACCGCTCGGACTCTCGGGCAACGCCGTGCAGATCGTCACCACGTACGCACTCGCACCGGCCGGCGCGGACTCGACGCGCATCACCCTGACGCTGAATGCGGCCGGCCAGATGGAGGCAACCTGGCCCGACGTGGTGGACCGGGTGTGGCACCACTTTCTGACCGGGCGGTTCAAGCCGTTCATGGAAGCGGGGGGACGGCAGGGGAAATAGCGGCGGGGGGCCGGCAGGAGAAATAGCGGAGGGGGGCCGGCCCGCGCCGCTTGCCCGCGGTGTCCCCCCCCACTACCATGCCCGCCATGACGCCCCTCCCCTTTCACAATCCGGACCGGCGGTTCCAGGCGGCCGGTCTCGTCTTCCTTGTGGTCCAGGCCCTCTACGTGGCCACGGCCTGCCGGACCGTCGGCCCCGGCGATTCCGGCGAACTCACGGCGGTGATGACGACCTGGGGGGTGGCCCACGCGCCGGGCTATCCGCTGCTCTCGCTGATCGGGAACATCGTCTCCGCGGTTCCGTTTCCCGGCGAACCGGCGTTCCTGCTGAACCTGCTTTCCGGCTTCTTCGGCGCGCTGGCCGCGGGTGTTCTCGTTCTCGCCGTCACGGCGCTCACCGGCAGCGCCCCTGCCGGCATCGTCGCCGGCCTGGCGCTCGGCACGTCGCGCGTGTACTGGGAGTATGCGCTGGTCGTCGAGGTGTTCTCCCTGAACTCGCTCGGCGCGACGCTCCTGTTCTTCCTTCTCGCCCGCTTCATGGAAGGGCTGAACGACCGCAAACCGGTGACCTGGCCGCTCCCCGCCGCGGCGGTCGTCCTGTCGACGGCGATCACGCATCACCTGACCCTGGCCCTCGTCGGCATTCCGGTCCTGGTGACGTTCGCCGCCCTGCTTCCCGGCGCGCCGAAGCGCGGGCTGTCGCACCGGAGGATCGGCAACGCGATCGCCCTGTCGATCGCCTGCGGGCTCACGGGCCTCCTCCCGCTCGTCTACCTGCCGCTTGCGGCCCGGGCCAACCCATTCCTGAACTGGGGCAACCCGGTCGACCTGCCCGGACTCCTCCACCTGCTGAAGCGTGAGGATTTCGGATCGGGCACGCTGATGAGCCCGTGGGCGGTGGCCACGACCGTCCTGGAGAACGGTCTCGACACGAGCCCAATCGGGCGGAGTCATTATCTCCGCTACCTGTCCGAGATCCCGCGGAACTTCGGCTGGGTCCTCCCGCTGCTCGCGATCACGGGCCTTGTCCGGGCGGCACTCCGGGCGCGATTCGTTCTGCTCCTGGCCGGCGTCGCCGCCGTCTTCTTCGCGATCTTCTTCGCCCGGGTGAACTCCCCGATACTTCCCCTGTACCTCGGCGTCACCGAGCGGTTCTACATCCTGCCGAACACGCTCGTGGCGCTGCTCGCCGGACTCGGCGCGGCGTGGCTGCTCGAAACGCTGCGCAGGGCCGGGCGGGCCGCCATGGCCGCCGCCGCGATCCTGCTCACCGCCGGGACGGCGGGGGTCGCGCTCGTGGTGAACTACGCCCACGTGGACCAGCGGACGAACACGTTCACCCGCGACTTCGGGGCGAACTTCCTGGCCGGCATTCCCGAGAACGCCGTCGTCCTGTCGGAAGGGGACCTCTATCACAACGCGTTCGCGTACCAGCAGGCCTGCCTGGGCAGGAGGCCGGACCTCCTGTTCGTCGACCTGCAGAAGCTGTCCTATCCCTGGTACGTGAACGTCCTGAAGCGGGCCGGCGCGTTCCGGCTTCCCGGGGAGATGACGGCCTACTCGAACGATCCCGCCACGCAGAGCAAGGCATGGCTCGATCTCAACCTGAAGCCCGACGGTTCGGGACGCCCGGTCGTGGCGGTGACGTTCCAGGACGCCACCTGGAACGTCGACTACCGCATCGCGCCGCGCGGATTCTGGTGGAGGGTGTATCCGAAGGCGCAGGTGCCCCCGCTGGCGGACCAGGCCCGCGAGTTCGCGGCGATCGGCCGGGACTGGACGCTCGATGCGGCGCACCGGCACTATCCGGAGCGCTCCTGGGAAGCCGGCGAGCGGGCCGTCTACACCCGGGCGCTCTCCTTTCTCGGCGGCACCATCGACATCGCGGGCGACCTGGCCAACGGAACCGTGTCCCTCGATCCCGGTCCCGAAGCCGGCACCTGGTTCAACCAGGCACTCTCCATATCCGGCGCGAATGCGGCTGCGGTGACCGGCGTGCGGGTCGAACACCTGCACCGGGTGATTGCCGACGGCCTGGTCGACTACGGCGCTTTCGACGGGCCGGCGCCGCTGATCCGCAAGCTCGTGGCCCTCGCCCGGGCGGCGGTGGCCGCCGACTCCACGAACGCCGAGGCGCTGACGAGCCTCGCCGCGCTCGTGCGCTCGGACCCGGACACCTACAGCTTCGCGGAGGAGATCAGGGTGCGCCGGAAACTGCTCGACGAAAAGCCGGCCCGCGAGGCGGATCTCGGTGCCTACGTGCAGATCGCGATCGACCGGGCCAACGATCCGGCCGTCCGGGACCGGGACCTGCTGCGCGACGCGATCGCCCGGCAGCGGACGATGATCCGGATGCTCGACGAGGCGATCGCGATCTCGAGCGCGCCGCAGTTCGTGCAGCGGAGGGATCAGTGGCGAAACCACCTCGGTCGCTCGGAGCAGCTGCTGCGTTCGATGGGACCCGGATAGGTCGGCCGGGTGAACGACTAGCGCTCCGCCTTCATCGGCGGGAGGTCCGGCCACAGCGACAGGCCGTGCAGCGCGTGACAGCCGTCGCCGAACCACTTCCGCCACGTGCCGGGATCGCCGGCGCGGACCGACGGCAACAGCTTTCCGAGGTCGAGCACCGAGCGGAACGCCGCAAGGCGGGTTTCCATGTCGTCGCGGATCCCGGTCGCGGCGCGGCGGAGCTCCACGGGATCGCCGATGCCGGCATCACGCGCCCGGGCCAGCGTTTCGAGAGCGTGTCCTTCCAGCTTCAGGACCTGGACCATCCCGTTGTGTTCGGCGAGGAGACGGTTGACGCCGGCGGCGATCGCTTCCTCCTTCTCCGCGTCGCGGAACGCGGCCTCCCCCTTCACCCGGCGGAGAAACAGGGCCATCGACGCCTCGATGCGGGGGCGGTCCTCCTTGGCCAGAAGCCCCTTCCCGGCGGCCACCAGGAGCCCCTGCAGGAGATGCTGTCCGCCGCAGGTGTAGGCCCAGATTCCGCTTTCGGAGGGATCCCCGCCCCCCTTCGGCCGCGTCAGCGTTCCCGACGCGTCGAACAGTCCGGCCGTCACCCGGTCGGCCGCCTCGACCCGGGCGAGAATTCCACCGGCCAGTTGCCGGCGTTTCGCGTCCTCCGCAGCGTCCGCCGGGGCGGAGCGCGCCAGGGCCTCGATCAGCCAGGCGGTGTCGTTCCACTCCTCCGTCGAGGCCGGCGTCCAGGCCTTCTCGTGGACGGCGTGCCCGAGCCGGGCGCACAGGTCCGGCGCGAGCCCCGCGCCGGCCAGCGTCTTGAAGACGAGATGGGGGTGCATTTCGCCCATCCTTCCATCCGCCCCGAACAGTTCGTAGCGAGCCCCGTCCACGGAGTCCGGAATGGCCAGCGACTCGAGCCGCTCGAGCAGCGTGGTCTTCGACTCGAGGGGGAAGTCGGGGCCGAATGCGAGCAGCGCGTGGGACAGGGCCCACGGGTCGTCGGCGTAACGGGCTTCCACCGACAGGGCGGACCGCAGGGCGCCGATTGCGGACGGGTCCGCGGTGCGTACGGAGGCGGAAGGAGGATCGGCAGCCCGGACGCAGGCGGGCGTCACCAGGCAGAGGAGCAGGAGAACGAGGGTTCGATGCATGTGCGATTATCGCATGCATTGCGATTCGGAATCCATACGGGCATGATCCCCGCGACTTCACGAACCCTCTGGAGGAGGACATGATCGACGCGGACGGACCGCCCCGGCTGATTCATCTCCACTACGGATACTGAGGGAGTGGAATTGCCTCTGGCAAAATGAACACAGATCCGCTAATGTCTTGACTATATGCCATTTGAAGCACTAGGACTCAGTGAGGACATCCGGAAGGCGATCGCCGACGCGGGCTATGCAGAGCCCACACCCATCCAGTCGAAGGCCATACCGGTCATTCTCTCGGGCAAGGACACGATCGGAATCGCCCAGACCGGAACCGGCAAGACCGCCGCGTTCGTCCTCCCCATTCTGGAAAAACTCATTCAGGGCACGGCACGACAGGACACGCGCGGCAACCGCACGCCCCGCGCCCTGGTGCTGGCCCCCACCCGCGAACTCGCCCTCCAGGTCGACGAAAACGTCCGGGCCTATTCCAAGTACCTGCCGCTGCGCTGTGCCGCGGTCTTCGGCGGCGTCAGCGAAAAGCCGCAGATCAACACGCTGCGCCAGGGAGTGGACATCATCGTGGCCACGCCAGGGCGCCTCCTCGACCTGATGTCCACGCTGTCCGCGAACGTGCGGGAGATCGAACTCCTGGTCCTCGATGAAGCGGACCGGATGCTGGACATGGGATTCATCCCGGACATACGAAGGATCATCCGTGCGCTCCCCTACGACCGGCAGAGCCTGCTCTTCTCGGCCACGTTCCCGGCCGAGGTGGAGAAACTCTCCCGGGAGTTTCTCCGCGAGCCGGAAACCGTGGAGATCGGCCAGCGGGCCACTCCCACTGATTCCGTGGCCCAGTTCGTCTACGAAGTGCCCATGAACCGGAAGCTGGACCTGCTCGCGCACATTCTCAAGGACGAGGATCTCGACTGCGTGCTCGTCTTCACCAGGACGAAGATCGGCGCGGACCGCCTGGCGCGCGGCCTGTACAAGGAGGGCATTCCCACCGCCACGCTCCATTCCAACCGGAGCCAGGGGGAGCGTCTGGCCGCACTCAAGGGTTTCAAGGGGGGGCACTACCGGGTCCTCGTGGCCACGGACATCGCGGCGCGCGGCATCGACGTGGACGGCATTTCCCATGTCGTCAACTACGACTTCCCGAACCATCCCGAGGACTACGTGCACCGGATCGGACGGACCGGCCGCGCCCAGGCCATCGGCGATGCCCTGAGCTTCGCCACGTTCGACGACCTGCCGGCCCTCAAGGAACTGGAAAAGTTCATCGGACGCGGCATTCCGCGCAAGGAAGTGGAGGGGATCACGCTTCCCGCGCTCTCGCCGGACCACGGCCCGATCCGGCGCCCGGCGCGGGGCGGCCGCAGAAGCGGCCCCTCATCGGAAGGATCCGGACGTCCCCGCAGGTCGTCTTCCGGCGGCGGCTCCGGCGATGGACAACGCGGCGGCGATGCGCGGCGGCGCAGCGATGGACAGAAGGGCGGCGGAGATCGCCCGGCCCGCCGGCGCGGCGGCCGTCCACCGGCCGCGGAAGGAAAGCGGCCGCCCCGCGGCGGAAACGCACCGGCTCCGGCCTCACCGGCACGCACACAGGCCGCGCCCCCGGCACCCGCACCGTCCCGGTCGCCCGCGCCCGCCGATCCGGCCGGTGCCACGATCCCCGAAACACCCACGACGTTCGGCCGCCGTTCGAAAAAATCCCGCCGGAGATAGGTTCCCGATGAGCGACAACCTCGAGATCGATCCCGAGGAGATGCGCCGACTCGGCTATGCCGCCGTGGACCGCATCGTGGCCGAATTCCGGCGGCAGGACGCCGGGCCCGCCTGGTCGATGATCAGCCGCGAGGACGGGGAAGCGCTCCTGCGGGAACCGCTTCCCGAGACGGGCACGCCTCTCGATGCGCTGATGGAGCGCGTCGACCGCGACGTGTTCGGACACCGCGCCCGCGTGGCCCACCGGAGATTCTTCGCCTTCGTTCCCGGGTCGCCCACGTATGTGTCGATGCTCGGCGACATCCTCACCGCCGGATTCAACCCGTTCGTCGGCACCTGGCTCGGCGGATCCGGCCCGTCGATGCTGGAACTCGTCGTGATGGACTGGTTCCGTGAAATGGTCGGCCTTCCCGAAGGGGCCGGAGGCCTCCTGACCAGCGGCGGCTCGGCGGCCACGCTGATCGCCCTGACGGCCGCGCGCGAAGCGAAACTCGGGAGCGACGCTTCCGGCGGCGTCCTCTACGCCGCCGACCAGACGCACGCCTGCGTGGAAAGGGCGGCGAAGATCGCGGCGATCCCCCACTACCGGAAGATCACCGCGGACGCCGGCTTCCGCATGGACATGGCGGCGCTCGAAGCGGCGGTGACCCGCGATCGCGCCGCCGGCCTCCGCCCGTTCGCCGTCACCGCCAACGCCGGAACGACGAACACCGGGAGCGTGGATCCGCTTTCCGCGATCGCCGACTTCTGCCGGCGCGAAAACCTCTGGCTGCACATCGACGCCGCGTACGGCGGCTTCGCCACGCTCACCGACCGCGGCCGGGAGGCGCTTCGGGGGATCGACCGCGGCGACTCCTGGGTCCTCGATCCGCACAAGTGGCTGTACCAGGGGATCGAGTGCGGGTCGGTGATGGTGGCCCGGCCGGAAGATCTCCGCGCCGCGTTCCGGGTCCGCCCGGACTACATGCTCGATGTGGACCGCGGCGGCGAACGGGTGAACTTCGCCGACTACGGATACCAGCTGAGCCGCACGTCCCGGGCGGTCAAGGTCTGGCTGTCGCTGAAACACCACGGCGTCGCGGAATTCCGCAAGGTCGTCGACCGGATGCTGTCCCTTGCGGTCTTCGCCGAGGAAAGGCTCCGGCACTGCGGGGATTTCGAGATCCTCTCCCCGGCGCGGCTCGGGATCGTCTGCTTCCGTCTCACCCGCCCCGGCCTGTCCGAGGCGGTCCTCGAAGAGTGGAACGACGCCGCGCAGGCCGCCGTCAACGACAGCGGCTACGCGTTCCTGTCCTCGACGCGCCTCGCCGGCCGCTACACGCTCCGGATGTGCATCATGGCCCGCACGACGGAGGAAGCGGATGTGGCCGGCGTCATCGAGCGCCTGCGGGAGGAGGGGGCGCGGCTCGCCCCGCGCTGAAGGGACACGATGTATACTTGCTTCGCGATGATCCGTCACAAGGAGAACAGATGAGCGACTCGAAATCTTCCGGAAAATTCCGGATCGAAAAGGACTCGATGGGCGAAGTGAAGGTCCCCGAGTCCGCGTTGTACGCCGCCCAGACCCAGCGCGCCGTCGAAAATTTCCCGGTGTCCGGCATTCCGTTCGGCCGGCCGTTCATCCGGGCGCTCGGCCTGATCAAGAGCGCCGCCGCCGAGGCGAACCGCGACCTCGGCCTCCTCTCCCCGGAGATCGCCAAGGCGATCCGGGCCGCCGCCGCGGAAGTGGCCGACGGCCGGCACGACGACCAGTTCCCGATCGACGTCTTCCAGACCGGCTCCGGCACGTCGACGAACATGAACGCCAACGAGGTCCTGGCCACGCGCGCCTCGCAGATTCTCGGGGCTCCCGTGCACCCGAACGATCACGTCAACATGGGACAGTCGTCGAACGACGTGATCCCCACCGCGATCCACGTGGCGGCGTATCTCGAAGCGAAGGACCTGCTGATCCCGTCGCTCGCGCATCTCGAGAAGACACTGAACGACAAGGCCCGGGCCTGTGACGACGTCACGAAGACCGGACGCACGCACCTCATGGACGCGATGCCGGTGCGGGTGTCCCAGGAAGTCGGCGCCTGGGCCGCGCAGGTGATGCTGTCCCGCGAGCGGATCGAGAGCTCGCTCCCCCGGCTCGGCGAGCTGGCCATCGGCGGGACCGCCGTCGGGTCCGGCATCAACGCGCACCCGGAGTTCGCCGGAAAGCTCTGCGCCATCCTCTCGAAGGAGAGCGGCGGATCGTTCCGCGAGTCCCGCAACCACTTCGCCGCCCAGGGGTCGATGGACTCGGCCGTGGAAATGAGCGGCCAGATGAAGGCGCTGGCCGCGGCGCTGATGAAGATCGCCGACGACCTGCGCTGGATGAACTCCGGCCCGATCGCCGGCCTCGGCGAGATCGCGCTGCCGTCGCTCCAGCCCGGATCGTCGATCATGCCGGGCAAGGTCAACCCGGTGATCGCCGAGGCCACGATGATGGTGGCCGCGCAGGTCATGGGGAACGACGTCACGATCGGGATCGCCGGCAGCCGCGGCAACTTCCAGCTCAACGTGATGCTGCCGGTCATCGCCCGGAATCTGCTCGAAAGCATCACGCTGTCCGGTAACGTGGCCCGGCTGCTCGCGGACCGCGCCGTCGCCGGGTTTACCGTGAACCGGGAGCGGATCGCCGGCCTCGTGGACAAGAACCCGATCCTCATCACCGCGCTCAACGCCCGGATCGGCTACGACCTCGGAGCGAAGATCGCCAAGACGGCCTACGCCGAGGGGCGGTCGCTCAAGGACGTGGCCCGCGAGATGACGGACCTCACGGACGCGGAGCTGGATCGCTACCTCGACCCCCGCCCGATGACCGAGGGCGGCATCACCGGGGCGGAATAATGGACGCCGGCCCCGGCAGAGCCGGGGCCGGAAACGTAAACAATTTTTTACCTTCCCTTCGCAACCCCGAAACGCGTCATACCGTAAAATGAATTGAACGGACGACGACCGCCCTGCGTCTACACAATCGAGCGGCGGATTTCGGTATGTGCAGACCCGCCCGACACGCATTTCACCCCTGCATTTCAGGACCACGATACGGACCTTCCCGGGGTCATCAAGGAGATCAGAATGCAGAAGCGCTCATGGACCGGATTGCTGCTGGCCGCCGGACTTGTTGCCGCCGTCCCCGCGGCCTCCGCTTTCCACGGATTCGAGATCACCGGCGCCGACGGAATGAGCAACGCGTCCTCCAACGGCCGCGAAACACCGGTTCCGAGCATCGATGCCCTGGCGCTCGGTGACGCGTCGATCCGGATCGACGGCAAGCTCGACGACGAGGGGTGGCGCGACGCGGCTCCGGGAACCGGTTTCACGATGTGGGATCCGGACCGCGGCGCCCTGCCGAGCGAGGAGACGGTCTTCAAGGTCGTCTACGACGAGGACGCGATCTACTTCGGAGTGGCCTGCCTGGAAAAGGACCCCTCGAAGATCACCGCCAAGCTCTCCCGCCGCGACCGCTTTTCCAATTCCGACATCGTCAGCATCTACGTGGATCCGTATAACGACAAGACCACCGGCTACAACTTCAAGGTCAATCCGCTCGGGGTCCAGGAAGACAGCTACATGTTCAACGACGGCGACCGCGACCAGGACTGGGATGCCGTCTGGCAGGCGGAAACGTACCGGGACGAGAAGGGCTGGTACGCGGAGTTCCGCATTCCGTTCTCCTCCATCCGCTACCGCAAGGCGGACTCGATGACCTGGGGTCTGCAGGTCTACCGCTACATGCACGGCCGGGGCGAGGATACGGCGTGGGTCACCTGGGACCGCGACACGCGCGGCTTCATCAGCCGCTTCGGGGAACTGCGGGGGCTGAGCGGCGTACCCGCCCCGCGCCAGATCGAGATCGCCCCGTACTTCGTGCAGCGGTCGATGGATCCGTCCATCGAGCCGGACGGGGCCGACGGCGAAAACCAGGACAGGATCCACAACTTCGAGAACATCGGGGCCGACCTGAAATACGGCATCACCCCGGATCTCACGCTGAACGCCACGATCCAGCCCGATTTCGGCCAGGTGGAGGCGGACCCGGCCACGCTGAACCTCTCGCCGTTCGAAACCTTCTTCTCCGAAAAGCGGCCGTTTTTCATCGAGGGGAGCCGCTTCTTCCAGCATCCCGACTTCAACCTGTTCTACTCGCGGCGGATCGGAACGGGCGACCAGAACACCCGGATCCGCTTCGCTTCGAAGCTGACCGGCAAGACCGTCGGCGGCGTGTCGGTGGCGGCGCTGGCGGCGGCCACCGACCTCACCGGGGACGGGCAGGCCCACAACCTGTTCAAGAGCGGGCAGCGATCCTCCCGCTACCTGGTCGGCCGGTTCGGCAAGGAGTTCTCCGGGGGAAAGAACCGGATCAACGTGATGCAGACGGCGGTGCTCAATTCCGGGGACCGCGCGGTCTACGGAAACTTCCTGTCCCGCGAGGCCTACACGACCGGGCTGGACTTCGACCTGAACTTTCACGATCGCGTCTACAACGTGCAGGGTTCCTTCGTCGGTTCGATCGTCGACCCGGAACCGGTGGACGGAAACCCGCGCGCCGGAGAGAAGAAATACGGCACCGGCGGAGCGCTCGACATCCGCAAGCTCGGCGGCCGGATACGCGGCGGCATCAGCGGTCGCTGGGAGGGAGACCGCCTCGACATCAACGACATCGGTTTCCTCTCGGCGCCCGACGAGATCTCTTCGAGCGCCTGGCTCTCGTACCGGCCGAACCCGAAGGGGGAGGACCGCGTCATCAATCGCGGGGAGTTCAACTTCAACCTGTGGAAGAACTGGCTCTACGCCGGCCGCAGCGGATACGACGCCGTCACCGGCGATCTCGTCTGGTCCTACGGCCCGGGGCACCGCCAGGGGGCGGGCACGAACGTCAACGGCTGGATGCAGTGGCGGGGGTTCCAGGAGAGCTGGATGGGGATCGAGTACTATCCGGAAGGCTCCCAGCGCTACGAAACCAGGGGCGGTCCGCTGATCAGCGAACCGGCCACGTTCGGCTCCTGGATCGGCGGCCAGACGGACTCGCGACGGACGCTGGTGCTGTCGATCGACGGAAATCACTACCGCGACGTGGAGCTGAACCACTCGACGAACGCCTCCCTTGGGGCCCGCTGGAACCAGACGAGCGCCGTCAACCATGAAGCGCAAATCTCCTTCCGCAACCGGATCGACGACACGCAGTACCTGGAGACGGTGAACCTGGCGGAGCGTCCCGGCGGCATCGGCATCGGCGGGCGGAGCTACGTCTTCGGAAAGATCCATCAGCAGACGCTGGACCTCACGCTGCGGACGAACCTGCTGTTCAGCCGCAACAAGTCGCTGGAGCTCTACATGCAGCCGTTCATCACGACCGGCGACTACACGAACGCCCGCGAGCTCCGCACGCCGGATTCGTACGACCTGGTGGCCTACGCGGAACCGGGCTACCGGGCGGAGGATTTCGACTTCCGGTTCGTGTCGGCGAACCTGAACGCGGTGTACCGCTGGGAGTACCGCCCGGGCAGCACGATCTATCTCGTCTGGGCGCACAGCCGCGCCCGCTTCGACCAGCGCCGGCACGCCCCCGGCCGGCCGTTCCAGAACGGCATCGGGGCCGGCAGCCTGTTCTCGAACGAGCCGGAAAACGTGCTGATGGCCAAAGTGACGTACTGGTTCGCGCTCTGATCCACGGCGGGGCGGCCTTGACGCCGCCCCGCCGGCCTGCCAGCATTCCCGCCCTGTGACGTCATTCCTGTTCCTCATTCTGCTGCTTCTGTCGGGCTGCGCCGCGACCGCCCCCGCTCCCGCGATCGTGGAGTCTCCGGACATCCCGGACGCGTCGGTGGCAACGTCGCTGTTCCTGATCGGCGATGCCGGAAGCCCCGCGGAAGACGGCGAGCCGGTCCTGGTGGCCCTGTCCCGGATGGCCTCCCGCCATCCGGACCGTTCCGTGATCCTCTTTCTCGGCGACAACGTCTACCCGGCCGGGATCCCCGATTCCACGAGCCTCGCGTTTCCCGAGGCGGCCCGCCGCCTCAATGCCCAGATCGAGGCCGTGCGGAGCGCCGGCTGCCGGGGGATCTTCATCCCGGGAAATCACGACTGGGCCCATCATGGCGACGACGGATGGAACGCGATCCGCCGCCAGGGGGTCCTCGTGGACGGGGCCTCGGAGCGGCTCGGTCTCCTCCCCTCCGGCGGATGCCCGGGCCCGGAGATCGTCGACCTGCAGGGCCTCCGGCTCGTGCTGCTCGACACGCAGTGGTGGCTTCACCAGGGCCCGAAGCCGTCGGGTCCAGATTCCGGGTGTGATGCGGCCACACCCGGCGAGGTCACCGCCGCGCTCGAGTCCGCCCTCTCCGGAGCCGGCGGACGGGCCGTGATCGTGGCCGGGCACCATCCTCTCCTGTCCGGCGGGGAACATGGCGGGCACTTCACCTGGATGGATCACCTGTTTCCGCTGCGGGTGGCCGCCCCCTGGCTGTGGGTGCCGCTCCCGGTCGTCGGATCCCTCTATCCCGCCGCCCGGAATCTCGGCTATTCCCGCCAGGACATGTCCGCCGCGGCGAACCGGAGAATGCGCGACGCGATCGAGACCACCATGGCCGAAACTCCTCCCCTGGCCTACGTCTCCGGCCACGAGCACACCCTGCAGGTCCTGCGGGGACGGTCCGCTTCCTGGTATCTCGTGAGCGGCAGCGGCCGGTTCGGTCACGGGACCCATGTCGCATCCATCGACGCCACGGAGTTCGCCTCCAGCGACGCCGGCTTCATGCGCGTGGACGTGCTGCGCGGGGGCGGCGCCGTGCTCAACGTCTATGCCGTTCGCGGGAACGGTGATGCGGTCCTGCACTACACCGGCCACCTCGCCGGGAAACCCGCGCCTCCCGTGGAGAACCGGAGCGGTGGCGCCGGCCGCAGGAGCCTGGAAGCGGCCCCGCACATGATGCCGGGGTACGCGCGCATTCACTATCACGATCCGCGAGAACGGTACGACACGGTCTTCCTGGAAGCCTCCGCGTCCGGAAACCCGGGCCCCGCCGCGCCCTCCGGGCGCGATTACTTCGGACCCTACTGGAACATCCCCCTGGACGGCGCCTCTTCCCTGCGCTTCACGATCCGGCGCGAGGGCGTGGCGGATCCGCGGCCGGACATGGACCTCGACATCAGCGCGCATGGTTCCGAAGTCTGGGTCGTCTCCGGGAGCGATGAAATCCACGGGACCGCGCCGGACATCGCGGCTTCCGTTCCCGGCGACCTCACGAAGAAGACGGCATTCTGGATCACCCGGAACCTGATTGCCTGGGACGTTCCTCCGAGCGACCGCTGCATCTTTCTCCTGTCGGCCGCCGCCGACGGGGGACTGCGCGTCGAGGCCCGCGGCATCACGGGCGCGGACACGGAACTGCTGACGCCGGTTTCCGACGGGCTGCCTCCGGATCTGGCCGAACGGTTTCCGGAATTGCGCCATCACCACCTGCTGCGGCTGCCCGACCAGGCCGGAGCGGCCATGGAGCGCCGCCTGAAGGGGCAACTGGCCATCTCCGTCATCGGAAGGGACGGCCGCGTCCAGGACGCCTCGGGCATCGACATTTCCGGAGTTCTCGAGGAAGTGACTCTCGGCGGGGCGGAGGGCGGAGTGACCTGGGAAGACGGGATCCCGACGATTGCCTTCCCGGCCCCCGAGGCCAGGGCCGCCCGGGTCCTGCTCTTCGAAAGCATCGCGGACACCGAGCCGGTTGAAATCGCCGCAATGACGGAAATCCATGGCGTCTGGCGGGTCGCCGGGGCCGCGAGCTGGGCCGGGCGTTACTGCGAGTTCGAAGCCGACGTGTTCGACTCCGCGTCGGGACGGATCGAAACGCGGCGGAGGCCCGCGCCGGGTGCCGGGAAAGCGGGACGGGCGTCGGTGGGGTCGCCCTGACGGCGGGAGCAGTGCTCCCCGTCGCCGGCGCCGCGCCGGCATCGACGGATGCGCGTTTTCCGCCTATTCGGACAGGACGATCTTCCGCACGCTCTCCCTGCCGTTCGTGACCAGGCGCACGAAGTAGAGCCCCGGATTCAGCCATGAGCCTCCGTCGCCGCGGCCGTTCCACGACAGCGAGTGACGGCCGGCCTGGAATTCGCCCGCGGCCAGCGCGGCCACCCGGCGCCCCTGGATGTCGAAGACGGCCACCTCGGCCTGTCCGCCGGCGGCGAGGACGAATTCGATCTCGGTGCGGTCGATGAACGGATTCGGACGCGGATTGGCGAGGATCGCCGGGGCGTTGGACACGGTGATCTCCCCGGATCCGGACTGGCAGGCCTTGCGGTAGACCATGAAGAACACCCAGTCGCCGGTGACGCCGAGATTGCAGGCATCGGACCACCCGCCCGGATTGGCCTTCACGACGTTGGCGCCCGGCGTGCAGCCGCTGTCGAATCCGAGGCCCGGACCGAACGGAGGACTCGAGGAGTTCAGGAACTCCAGCGTCACCGTGACCGGACCGTTGTTCACGAGGACGCTGCCGAGCTGGGCCTGGAGATCGAAGACGTTGATCGCTCCGTCGGTCAGCACCGGGCCGCCGAGCGTGTGCAGGCGGGGTCCCGGGTTCGGGAGGCCGGCCCCGTAGATGTGGATCGCCTGCTCCAGTTGCTGGCCGCCGCCGCCGAACTGCGATGCCCAGCCGATCCCGACGCGGAGAACCTCGATCGGAAAGTGTGCCGCGGGGACGAGAAACGTCGTGCCGGCTTCCTCTCCCGGAACGAAGCAGGGACAGACGCTGCTGATCCCGCCCGTGTAGCGCTGGACAGGAGGTTCGTCCGGACCGCACTGGGCGGCCGCCGGACGGACATCGGACACGGCCGCCAGGAAGAGTGCACAGACCAGTGCGGAGAATGCGGCGGAACGCGGCGGGATGAGGAACGCAGACTTCATGGGGTCGCCTCGCGGATGGAGAAACGGAATCACGCGTCGAGGGCGCCGATCTCCAACAAGTATCCCCCTTCCGGCGGCAGGCTTCAAACTTTTTCTTGCCGCGCCGGCAGGAAAACGGCCCCGGTGACGCAGGGGCGCCTGTCTCCGGACCCGGGATGTTCGATCGATCCGTCGTGAGCCTTCACCGGCAGGGGGTCGCGGCGCCACTCCTCGAGTCCTGTCACCCGCCGCCGGTGGTGTTCCGGGGAATATCGCCTTTCAGGAAGCCCGCCTCCGGGCTAGAATCGCCGGCACACTTCACGCCCGGAAGGAGCGTCCCATGACGTCATTTTCCGCGATCGACGGAAAAATCACGGAACAGATGAACGACACGATCGAGGAGCTGAAGCGTCTCTGCGCCCAGCCCAGCATTTCGGCCCAGGGCACCGGTATCCGCGAGTGCGCGGAACTGACCGCCGCCATGCTCCGCCGGCGCGGCTTCACCGTCGAAGTCATCGAGACGGAAGGGCACCCCGTCGTCTACGGCGAGGCTCCCGGCGATTCGGACCGGACTCTCCTCTTCTACAACCACTACGATGTGCAGCCTCCCGAACCGCTGGAGTTGTGGGACTCTCCCCCGTTCGAACCGGAGATCCGCGACGGCAAGTTCTACGCGCGCGGGGCCTCGGACGACAAGGGTCACATCCAGTGCCGTCTGGCCGCTCTCGATGCCATCAAGGCCGTCCGTGGTTCCTACCCGTGCCGGATCAAGTTCATCATCGAGGGGGAGGAGGAAGTCGGAAGCCGGAATCTCGTGCCGTTCGTCCGCGACAATGCGACGCGGCTGGCCGCGGATGCCTGCGTCTGGGAGTTCGGCGGCGTGAACGAAGCGGGACAGCCCCTGATCTACCTTGGCCTTCGCGGCATGACGTACGTGGAGCTCCGCGTCCGGACGATGAACATGGACGCCCACTCCGGCATCGGCGGGTCGATCTTCCCGAACGCCGCCTGGCGGCTCGTCTGGGCGCTGAACACGCTCAAGGGACCGGATGAATCGATCCTCATCCCCGGGTTCCATGACGACGTCCGCGAACCGTCCGCCCGCGCACGGGAACTGATCGCCGCGCTTCCCGACACGTCGGAGGCGATGAGGTCGTTCTACAATATTTCCGGATTTCTGAAGGGAATGACCGGTGGCCCGCAAATGCGCGAGGAAGAGGTGTACCGCCCCACCTGCACGATCTGCGGGCTCGACTCCGGCTATCAGGGACCCGGATCCAAGACCGTGCTCCCCGCCACCGCCACGGCCAAGATCGACTTTCGCCTCGTTCCGGACCAGGATCCGGCCGACATCCTGAAGAAGCTGCGTGCTCACCTCGATGCGCAGGGATTTTCCGACATCGAAATCCTGAGCCACGGAGGCGAAAAGCCCGGCGCCACCAATCCCGACGATCCGTTCGTCCTGTTGACACAGGCCGCCGGGCGTGACGTGTACGGCATGGATCCGATCATCTCTCCGATGATCGGCGGCTCCGGACCGAACCACGTGTTCCTGGAGGAACTCAAGGTCCCCATCGTGATGGTCGGCGTCGGCTATCCCGAAAGCCGGGTCCACTCGCCGAACGAAAACCTCGTCCTCGACCTCTTCGAAAAGGGCATTCGTCACACGGCACGGATCGTGGAGATGTTTGCGCAAGCCGGCACTCCTTAGCGAGCCCCGGTGGATCGGCGCAAGCCGGCGCTCCTTAGCGAGCCCCGGTGGATCGGCGCAAGCCGGCGCTCCTTAGCGAGCCCCG
>CAZQVN010000001.1:38500-280461 GCA_964596775.1 uncultured bacterium | reverse complement strand
GAGCGCCTGGCGGAAATCGCCGCCGAGCCGGGGACATCGCTGGCGCTTCGGTTCCGGGAGGCCGGGGCGCGAAGGCGGCCACGGCTCATGGAAGTACCACCGCTCGAGGAGCCCATCCTGTCCCAGGAAGAATGCTGGGCGGTCGTGTTTCGACTGGCCGTGGAGCGGGCGGTCAAGGAGCAGGAATTGAGAAAGAGCCGTGGAGCGGAGGACATGGTTCCGCAGGAGCCCCCGCCAAAGATAGTGGCTTTCCCTAAACCCCCCTTGTCTCCGGATCCCAGATGAACTTGTGAACCTGCAGCTGCAACCGCGCGGTCTCCCGGTCGGCCAGCATCCAGCCGGCGAGGTCGCGCGGGTTCAGCACGTCGTGGACCGGCGAGTAGAGCAGCGGGAAACGGCGCAGGTCGTGCTCGGTCACCACGCCCCGCGCGTAGTCGTAGTCGGCGCGGTTGGCGAGGACGAACTTGACCTCGGAGCCGGGGCGGAGCCGCGCCAGGTTCTTCCAGTCCATCGCCTCGGCCATGCCGCTTTCGGGGCACTTCACGTCGAGGATGATTTTTGCCCGCGGGTCCACGATCGAGATGTCCACGTGGCCGCCGGTCTCGATCAGCACCTCATGGCCGGACTCGAGCAGCCGCCGCACCAGTTCCGGCGTTTCGGCGGCTTCGAGCGGGTCGCCGCCGGTGATCTCCACGAGCGGACAGCCGAACGACTCGACCCGCGCGATCACGTCGTCGAGCGGCATCTCCGTGCCCTCGTGATACGCGTACTTCGTGTCGCACCAGACGCAGCGGAGCGCGCAGCCGGTGGTGCGCACGAACACGCAGCGGCGGCCGGCATGCGTGGATTCGCCCTGGATGCTGTGGAAGATTTCGTTGATCTTCATGACCGGCGGGACACCGAACGGGTCACTCTTTCCAGTAGGCCGCGGAGCAGTCGGGCAGCTCCCAGATCCGGACCACATGCGGCGCGATCCCGTGCGGCGCCAGGCGTCGCGACAGCTCCTGGTGGAACCAGGCGGCCAGGTTCTCCGACGTGGGGTTGACCTCGGTGAACGGCGCCATCTCGTTCAGGTTCTTGTGGTCCACCATCTCGATCAGCTCGTCGAGGGCGCTTCCCAGGTCCATGAAGTCGACGACCATTCCCATCCTGTCCACCTTCTCCGCCCGGATCACGACCTCCACGGTCCAGTTGTGACCATGGAGACGGGAGCAGGGACCGTCGTAATCGCGCAGGAAATGGGCGGCACAGAAGCCGGCTTTTTTCGTGACCTCGAACATGGGCGGATTGTAGCACGGCGAGGATGCGGGCCGATCAGTCCCCGCCCCGGGCACCGCCCGCCGGGCCGCCGCCGCCACCCGATCCCGCGACGTTCGCATTCTTCACGTAGCGGTCGAACCAGTCGACCATCTCCGCGAGCGTGTGCAGCACCGATTCCCTGGCCAGGTACCCGTGACTCTCGTACGGAAGGACCACGTAGCGGACCGTGCCGCCGTGCCCCTTGATCGCGTGATACAACCGCTCCGACTGCATCGGGAACGTGCCGGAGTTGTTGTCGATCTCGCCATGAATCAGGAGCAGCGGCTCGTTGATCCTGTCCGCGAACATGAACGGCGAGATCGTGGAGTAGGCCTCCTTGGCCTCCCAGAGCGTGCGGCGCTCCCCCTGGAAACCGAACGGCGTCAGCGTGCGGTTGTAGGCGCCGCTCCGGGCCACACCGGCCCTGAACAGGTCGCAGTGGGCGAGGAGGTTGGCGGTCATGAACGCGCCGTAACTGTGGCCTCCGACACCGACCCGGGCCGGGTCGGCCACGCCCATCATGGCCGCCGTGTCGATGGCGGCGCGGGCGCTCTCCACGACCTGCTCGACGAACGTATCGTTCATCGTTTCCGGATCCCCGACGATCGGCATCGAGGCGCCGTCCAGGATCGCGTACCCCTGGGTCAGCAGGAACAGGTGCGAAGTTCCGCGGATCCGGGTGAACCGGTACTGAGATCCGGACACCTGCCCCGCCGTGCCCGCATCGTTGAACTCGCGCGGGTAGGCCCACACGATCAGCGGAAGCCGGGTGCCCGGCGTGTAACCGGCCGGCAGATACAGCGTGGCCGAGAGCGCAACGCCGTCCTTGCGTGTGTACGACAGCAGCTGCTTCGTGATCCCCTTGAGCTGGGGAGCCGGATCGGGGAAGTCGGTCAGCGTGCGCGGGGCGGTGGTATCCAGGCTCCGGGCAAAGTAGTTCGGGGGATCCTCCGGCGTTTCACGGCGGGTCAGGAACCGGTTTTTTTCCGGCTGGACATCAACGACGGACTCGTACGCGCCGATCGCGCACTGCCAGATGCGGGTCGTCTCCAGCGTCAGCGTGTTCATCCGGTCGAGAAACGGACGTTCGCCTTCGGGGCTCGCGCCGTTTCCGGCGAGGAAGAGGAAACCGTCGCTCACCCGGATCTCGGTGCGGCCGTTCCGGTTCTTCACCGTCTGCGGCCGGCCCGGATCGCCGTAGCGGTCATTGACGCTCCGGTCCCACACGAGCCGCGGCGCCTCGGCGCCGGTCAGCGACACGATCCAGGTCCGGGTCCAGCGGCGGTTCCGGTCGTATTCGTACATCATGCCGAACGAGCTGAGGTGGATCGTGGACAGGCCGAAGCAGCGGTGCTCGGTCCGCGCGATCTCCATCGGTTCCCCGTTGAACGGCGCGCCGACCGTCAGAACCCGGTCGCGGTGGTCCACCTTCCGCTTCGGATCGCCGCCGTCGAGCGCCTCCATCCAGAGCAGCGTGGCCGAATCCTCGGTGTCGAGCCACTGGTGGTTTCGGGGCCCGACCGGCACCCCTTCGATCGGGGTGTCGTCGCGCAGCGGCAGCTCGGCCACCGTATGGACGAGGTCGCCGGAAGCGGTCCAAATTTCCACGGACGCCGGAAAGTCGTCGGCGGGAACCATGAAGGAGTAGGGCCTCCTGAGCCGGGTGACGAGGAGAAACTTTCCGTTCGGCGAGGGATCGAGGCCCAGGTAGACCCCCGGCGAACCGATGGCCCGGCTCGTTCCTTTCCGGGCATCGACCAGGACCACCTGCGCCGTCATGAGGTAGTCGAACACCGCCTCGTCGTGCGGACTCTCGAGAAGATCCTGGTAGGTCCGGACCGGAGCCGGGCGTCCCGTGTTCTCCTGGACGATCGGCCCGGCCGGCACCCGCGGCGCCTCCGGCATTGTGCCGCGACCGTCAGGGACCACGCGGGCCAGGAGAAACCGGCTGTCCGGCATCCAGCGGAAGCCGGGCGCGTCGCCGCAGTCGTTGATCACCGCCCCGGTAAGCTTTCGTGCCGGCCCGCCGGTGGCATCGGCCACCCACAGCTCGATGCCGTTGTCCCGCGTGATCGTGAACGCGAACATCGATCCATCCGGGGCCCAGGATGCGCCGCCGAGCCGGGCTCCGGGCGGCGTGTCGACGGCCGTTGTGGCCCCGGTGTCGATTCGCTGAAGCGTGAATCCCTTGTTGAACGACGTCGTGAAGTTGCCGTTCGTGGCCGGATTCAACCGGTACCCGCCGAGCCGGAGCATCGGCTGAGCCAGGTCGGAAATCGGCGGGAGATCGCCCCGTTCGGTCAGAAGCAACAGCGCGCCGCGCGGATCGACGCTGACCGCGGGCGTTTCCGGCGCGTCGAGGATGTCGACGATCGGCGGCGGGGGAAGACGGTAGGTTTCTCCGGCTCCCGCGAGCGACGCGGAGGCCACGACGAACACCGCAACGGCCGGAAGCGACCGGCGGAGAAACCACGATAGGGCACGGGGCATGGTGGCCTCCTGTCTGGCAAGTGAGGGGACTCGACCGAACATCGTATCACGCAACCGGTGGCTGAATCAGTGGGACGAGGGCTTCTCCGGCTCCACATACACCAGCGGCACATCCGCGTCCCGGGCCATCCGGTTGACCTTCGGCAGGTCGACCGTGAGCGCCCGGTTGAGCTTTGCCAGCTCGGCATCGATCGCCGTCACGAGTTCATCGCGGACCGCATGAGCCTGCCGCGGCAGAAGCCCGTCGCCCGACTCGGCAAAGTCCTTGAGACCCGCCAGCTTGTCGTTGAGCTTGATCGGAAAGTTGAGCGGATCCTGCCGGCTCTTGTTCTTCGTCTGGTAGAGCGCCGACTCCACGGCGGTGATCGAATCGCGGAGCGCTTTCGTGGCCTCGAGAAGCGGCTTCACCGCCTCGTCGCTCTCGCGCTCCTTCAGCCGTTTTTCGACGGCGTTCAGCTGGTCGCGGACGTCGCGGATCTTCCCGATGGCCCGGTGCGTTTCCGTCAGCTTGTCGCGCGCGGCCAGCAGGAACCGGAACTGTTCCTCGACCTGGGCCGCGGAGGCCGCCGAGGTCCGGGGCAGGACGATCTCGAACGGCACCTCGGCGGACCAGTCGCCGACGGTCAGCCGGGCCGTGTACCTGCCGGGGAGCGCCCGCGGTCCGGACAGGCCGCCGCTCCACAGGACCATGCCGTCGAACCGCTCGGCGTCGGAGTGGCGGAGATCCCAGGTGTAGCGGTTCATGCCCCGGGCGGCATGGAGGACCTTGTCCACGTTCTCGTCCTCGTCCTTCTTCTCGTCGTCCTTCTTCGCGCCGTCGCCCCCCTCCACCGGTTTCCGCGTGAACGTGTGCACGGAGTCGCCGGCGGAATCGAAGATCTGGAGTCGCACCGCCACATCCCCCGGAACGGAGTCGGCGAGCGCATAGAGGAACGTCACGCCGGGGCGGGGGTTCGTTCCGCGGTTGCCCGGGTTCTCGCTCCGGTTCACGAAGCTCCGCACGGTCGGCCGGGGAGCGAAAAAGTGATGTGCCGCCTTCGCCTTCGGGTCCGCCGCCACCGCCTTCGCGACCTCCGGCGTGGCCTGGTGGAGCGGCGACAGGTCGTCGAGGATCCAGTAGCCGCGCCCCTGGGTGGCCACCACGAGATCCCTTTCCTTCACGGCCAGGTCGGTGATCGGGACGATCGGCAGGTTCCGCTGGAGCGATCCCCACGAGGCGCCGTCGTCGAAGCTCACGTGCACGCCCCGCTCCGTTCCGGCATACAGGAGCCCCCGCCGGTCCGGGTCGGCGCGGAGAACGCGGGTAAAGTGGGTCCGGTCGATGCCGGCGTCGATCCGGGTCCAGCTGGCGCCGTAGTCGGTGGTCTTGAACAGGTAGGGGGTAAAGTCGTCCAGCTTGTAGCGGGTGGCCGCCAGGTAGAGCCCCCCCTTTTCGAACGGGTGCGCGTCCACGCTGTTGATCATCGCCCACTCCGGCAATCCCTTCGGCGTGACGTTCTTCCAGGTGGCGCCGTTGTCGCGCGACACCTGCACGAGGCCGTCGTCGGAACCGGTCCAGAGCACGCCCGGCTCGTGCGGCGATTCCAGCGCCGCGAAGATCGTGCAGTAGTACTCCACGCTCGTGTTGTCCTTCGTGATCGGACCGCCGGAGGGCGCCTGCTTCGTCTTGTCGTTGCGGGTCAGGTCCGGGCTCACCGGATCCCAGGTCAGGCCTTCGTCCCGCGAACGGAAGAGGACGTTTCCGGCGGCGTACATCACGTTCGGATCGTGGGGCGAGAAGAAGATCGGGTAGTTCCACTGGAAACGGTACTTGAGGTCGGCCGCGCCCCAGCCCATCGGATTGTCCGGCCACACGTTGACGGTGCGTTCCTCGCCGGTACGGTGATCGTAACGGGTCAGGTAGCCGCCATAGGAGCCGCCGAACACCACGTCGGGATCGTCCGGCTTCGCCACGATGTGGCCGCTCTCGCCGCCGGCGGTGGCTTCCCAGTCCCGGTCGCCGATCGCGGAGGAGGTGAGCGATCGGGAGCGGATCCGGATGGCCGAGTTGTCTTGTTGTCCGCCGAGGAGCCGGTACGGATACGCGTTGTCGGTGGACACCCGGTACATCTGGGCGGTCGGCTGGTTGCCCTGGGTCGACCAGGTCTTTCCGCCGTCGAAGCTCACGTTGGCGCCGCCGTCGTTGCTCTCGATCATCCGCTGCGGATCCTCGGGCGCGATCCAGAGATCGTGATTGTCGACATGCGGCACGCCGATCGTTCCGAACGACTTGCCGCCGTTCGTGGAGCGATGGAACTGCACGTTCAGCACGTACACCGACTCCTCGTCTCCCGGATCGGCGTAGATGCGCGAGTAGTACCAGGCCCGCTGGCGGAGATCGCGGTCGGAGTTCGTGTTCGTCCAGGTCTTCCCGGCATCGCGCGAGCGGAAGACGCCGCCCATCTCCGCCTCGACGATCGCGTAGAGGTTGTCCGGGTTCGTCGGCGATACCGTGATGCCGCAGATCCCGATCGGCGGTTTCGGCAGTCCCGGGTTGCCGGTCAGTTCCGTCCAGGTGTCGCCGCCGTCGGCGGACTTCCAGAGGCCGGAACCGGGACCGCCGCTCTCCAGGCTGTAGGGGGTGCGGAGGACCCGCCACATCGTGGCATAGAGGATCCGCGGGTTCGTGGGATCGAGGACGAGATCCACGGCGCCGACGCTGTCGCTCACGCTCAGGACCCGCTTGAAGGACGCGCCGCCGTCGCTACTCTTGTACACGCCCCGCTGCGGGTTCGGCCCGAACAGGTGTCCGAGCGCCGCCACCCACAAAATGTCGGCGTTCTTCGGATGGATCCGGATCCGGGTGATGTGCCGCGAGTCCTCGAGGCCCATCTTCTTCCAGGAGCGCCCGGCATCGGTGGACTTGTAGAGGCCGTCCCCGTGCGACACGTTCCCGCGCACCGTTTTTTCGCCGCCCCCCACGTAGACGACGTTCGGATCCCACTCCGAAACGGCCACGGCGCCGATCGACCCGCCGAAGTAGCCGTCCGACACGTTCCGCCAGGAGCGGCCGGCATCCTCCGTCTTCCAGACACCGCCGCCGGTGGTGCCCATGTAGTAGAGGTCCGGGTAACCGGTCACGCCGGTCACGGCTGCGCAGCGACCTCCGCGGTAGGGTCCGATCTCGCGGTATTCGAGCGCGGGCCAGTTGGAAACGTCGATGGCGGGGGCGGCGGAAGCGGCAGGCCCGGCGCCGGCGAACAGGACAACAACCGACAGAAAGAACCCGAAACGGGCGGAGATCATGGGGAACCCTCCAGGAGACACGGACAGGGACGGGGCTGTGGAGGGCATTTTCAGGGTACGGGGTGGGGATTTCAACGGGGCGCGATGCGCCCCGTAAACACCCCTCAGATGCTATCTTCCGGACGGCAAGAGGCCAAAGGAATCAACAGCGGAGGAGCGGACATGTCGAAGAGAGTTCTTTCCGTCACCCTGGGGGTGTTGCTGTCCCTGCCGGCCGCGGCGGCGGAGATCAAACCGTCGGAGATCGCCGGGCTGGCATTTCTCGAAGGGCGGTGGAGCGGGACGACGGAACGTGGAGTCGTCATGGAGGAATACTGGACATCACCGGCCGGGGGCGGGCTCGTCGGCCTGCACAAGGACGTGAAGGGCGACCGGATGGTATCGTTCGAGTTCTTCCGTATTCATGCCGACGGTTCCGGCCGGCTTTGTTACTTCGCGAGTCCGAACGGCGGACCTCCGACCGCGTTCTGCGCCGTGGAGCTTGAGGGCGATCGGGTCGTCTTCGAAAACAGGGATCACGACTTTCCGCAGAGGATCCTCTACTGGCTCGACGCAGACGGCAACCTGCACGCCCGGATCGAAGGAGATGTCGGGGGGAAGCCCCGAAGCACGGAATGGGTGTGGACGCGGATGCGCGAGGAGCCGGAGTAAAACGGGATACCGCCGGACCGGAATGTCTTCGCCGCAGTCGGCAAGACGGACGAAGGCGGTTGTTCGCACCGTCGCGTATCCGCGGAGAAATCCGGAGGCGTGTCGCGCGACCCGTCAGACCCCCGATGCCTTGAAGACATTCCGGCTCATCACTTTCTGCCGGGGCGTCATGGCCCGGTAGAGCGCCGCCACCATCGGCGTGAGAGCCGGCCTCCGGTGGCGCATCAGCACATTCAGGCGCTCCAGCCCGGCGCCCAGTCTTCGTTTCGGTTCGTAGGTGGTGATGCCGAGCTCGATCGACCGGAAGCCGAGCTCGATGCCGGTGCGGATCCAGTCGTAGTAGGCGTTGAAGACGAGCGCCGCCTCGGCGTTTCTCTCGTAGTCGATCCCGATATAGCTGGGCACGAGCTCATCGTCGTTCGCAAGGTAGAGCGTGAAGCCGACCAGCCGGCCGTCGAGCCGGAAGAGCGTGGCGAACGCCTCTCCGTTCAGGTTCCGGGCCAGGGACCGGAAGTAGGCGGTGCGCAGCTGCTCGCGCTGGTACTCCTTCGAACGCTCACTGGTCCGATTCCAGAGTCGGACGAGATCCTCCGCGTACGGTGAAAAGTCGGTCACCCGTTCGGCTTCGAGGCCGGCCTGCCGCGCTTTCACCAGGTTGAGGCGCACCTGCCGCCGATAGTGCGACTTGAGCGATGCGAGGTACTGTTCGAAACTCTTCCATGAGATGTCGAGCCGGGTGTCCTCGAGATTGGGAACCGATTCGAAGCCCGTGTCGAGGAGGCGGCCCAGTTCCTCCCCTTCCTCGTCGCGAAGATCGCGCAGCACGAGCAGGTCGGCCTTCTTCTCCCGGGCAAGGTTTTCCATGTGACCCACAAGGGCGGCGACGATCGCGGTCTTCTCGAAGCCGGACAGACCGGGCGCGAACGCGATCGGGTGTCCGAGCGTGGTGGGGCTGCCGCACTCGACGAGGCGGAAATCGAGAAACCGCGGATACACCGTCCGCAAACCACCCAGCAGGCGCGCCAGGCCGCTCTGCCTGGGAAGGAACAGGTCGAGCGGTGTCGACATGGAATAGAACGAAGCGTGCGCCCGCATCTCCCCGTTTACGCCGCGGGCCACGAAGTAGCGGTACTCGCAGTCGTTGATACCGGCTTCGTGGATCGCCTTGTGGTACGCGTGGCGCTGAAACAGCCGCCGGGACGGAACGATGGCGTCCCACTCGGCGGGGTCGACCTCGTTCAGGGACGTGTGCAACTCGGTGGCGACGGGCAGAGTCGTCGCGGTTCGCTGCCACCCCGGGCGGCCTCGTACCGGCCCGGCCGGTACTTTCCGGTCCCGGACGAACGCCGAGTCCGCCGGGACCGCGAGTGCTCGAGTGCTGTTTGCCATGCCACGACCCTCCACGAATGTCGGTTTCCTGCTGCGGCTTCAGTGTGGAATCGCGGTGAAGGCACGGCCAGCGGTATGCGACGGGCGGATGGAGGAATGGGATGAGGGGCGGAACGGGGCGATGAACGGCGACCGGGGCGGCGATCCCGGTTCCCCGGCCAAACATCCGTGGCGGCGGTCTGCCCGGGGGGTGTGTCACAACCGGGTCCAGCGCAAAACATCAATATTTTCAAGTTTGTACTTGATTTAATTGATTATCTTGGCGATAATAAGTCCAGAAAGGAACCCTCGAATGGACATTTCCAAAGCCCGCTGTGCCGAATGCAGCCGCCCGATGACGGTCTCGAAGATGGTCTGCCCGCAGTGCGACGTCCGCCTGGAGGGGGATTTCGAGATCCCGGCGCTGGCCCGGCTGTCGCTCGAGGATCAGGCGTTCGTGGTCGCATTCCTTCGCAACCACGGTTCCATCAAGAAGATGGAGAGCCTGTTCGACGTGAGCTACCCGACCGTGAAGAACCGTCTCAATGCCATCACCCGCGAACTCGATGAGGCGTTCAACGCGCCGACGCCGAACGAGCGGGTCCTGGATCAGCTGGCCCGGGGCGAGATCACGGTGGACGAAGCTCTGGAGAGATTGAACCGATGACGGCCCGCTCGAAAGGCGGGGACATTCAGGCAGGACACGAGGAGGTGCACGATGCGTGAACGAGCGAAGATTCTGAAGATGGTCGCTGACGGCACCATCACCCCCGAGGACGCCGAAAGGCTGATGGCTCGCCTCGACTCCCCCGGAGCCGCCACGGCAACGCTCGACGGCCCCGAAGCCCGGAAGAGCGACCCGAAACCGGGTCCCCTGAAACATCTTCGCATCGTCGTCATCGACGGCACCGACCAGGTCAACATCCGGGTTCCGATCGCGTTCATCCGGACCGGAATCAAGCTGTCGACCCTGGTCCCGCACCAGGCCAGCCTGTACCTGAACGAACACGGGATCGACCTGTCGCGGTTCAACAACCTCGACGGCGACGAGCTCATGGAGGCGCTGCGGGAGCTGAGTATCGACGTGGACACGGAGGACGGGGAGGTCATCCGCATTTTCTGCGAATAACCTCCCGGTCGAGCGCTTTCCCGGACCGTTCGTCGTGATCGAAAAGAGGGGCCCCCGGGTGTTACCGGGCGGCCCCGCACAACTGCAGCCAGTCGCCCGAATGGATGTCCGTGATCCGGAACTCGCGGTTCACGTTTTCGGCATCGACGGCCAGTTCGTACCGCGTGTGCCCCCCGTCGTCCGTGGCCACCCGGACCCGCACGCAGGGCACGATGGCGCCCGGCATGATGCGGACGACGTCCGTCCTGCCGAGAGCCGGTACGATGGTCTCCGACAGGCCGGTTCCATCCAGGGTCCAGCTGCGTCCGGAGCGCCCGTTGCCGGTGATGGCATTGAGCCCGGTCACATGGCCCCGGTTGATCCCGCCGGGGGATGCGTCCGCCGCAAAGCTCCGCATCGCCACTCCGTCGCTCCGAACCCTGGGGCAGAAACTCAGCACATCACCGGTGTGGATGTCGGTGATCACGAAGTCGCGGTTCACATTGGCCGCATCCACGGCCAGGTCGTACAGGGTGATCCCCCGCGCGTCCGTGGCCACGATGACCAGGATACAGGGGATGATGGCGCCGGGCATGATCCGTACGATGTCCGTCCGCCCCGCGGCGGGAACCACGGTTTCCGTCATCGCTCCGGGAGTTCCGGCCCCCGCCGGTTCCGCGGAGTCCAGCGTCCAGGTCCGGCCCGTGCGCCCCTGTCCGCAGAGCGCGTTGAGGGCGTCGTCGTGACCCGGTGCAAAGACCCTGTCGCCGCCGCTGGAAAAGGCGGGTCCGGCAAGGGCGAGAAGGGTCAGGATCGGAAGTCCGGTGCGGATTCTGCGTTTCGCCGATGTCAGGCCCATGATGGAAACCCCCGAGGTGTGCTGCAGCCGGTGAGGTGACGGGGCCGGATTGGCCCAAGGGAAAGGAAGATGATATCAGCGGGCATTCCAATATCAACGTGAAAGAATTTCCAGCACGGCCCTCCACCGCGAAAGATCCCGAAACAGAAAAGGCTCAGGACCGGTGTCTTCTGCGCTCCGCCGGTGGCGGGGTGCCGGTGACGGGACCGGAGCGCTTCACCCGGGTTGTCCGGCGTGACCCCGCCCGCACCCCCATGAGAAATCCCCCGGTCTGTGCCATTATCCCGCCATGTCCACAGACCTTCTGGCCGGGGCCCGTCTGGCCGTCATCGACCTGGAAACCGCCGGCCTGCCGGCGCCGAACGAACGCATCCTGGAGATCGGCCTCGTGGAGGTCGACCGCCTGACGGTCGTCGATTCCTGGACGACGCTGATCAACCCCGGCTGCCCGGTGCCGGCGCGAACCCTCGACGCGCTGGGCCTTTCCATGGACGAACTCCGCGCCGCGCCGAAACTCGCCGACGTGGCGGTCGGTCTTGCGGCACGGCTGAACCAGGCCGACGCGATCGCAGGGCACAACGTCCACTTCGATCTCAGGATCCTCCAGACGCGGTTGAAGGCGCTCGGACTGGCCCCCGTCGACCGCCCGGCCATCGACACGCTCTCCGCCGCGCGCGCGGCCTGGGGGCGCGGGGAGAACACGCTCGGCGAGGTGGCCGGCCGGCTCGGCGTCGCCGGGGATCATCTCCATCGGGCGCTCGGCGACGCGCAGCTCACGGCCGGCGTCCTGATCGAGTTTGCGGCGATCCTCGGCGAATCGCAGCGCCTCGACGAGTTTCCGGGCTATGTTCCCGACGCCTCGGTTTATCCGAAACCCGCGAAGGGGCTTCCGTATCAGAAGGGTCCGCCGGCGGAGGGCGCCGAGGAGTCCACGCGCCGCCGCGCCGTGAACGCCTATCAGTCCGGGGCCCGGAACGGCTCGGAACCACAGCATGGAGATGTCATGAAAGTCCTGATCCGGAGCGCCGTGAAGGCGCGGCGCGAAATCAGCGTGATCACGAAACGCCCCGGCGGCCCGGCGGAACTCCGCCGCGCCGTGCCGCGCGGCGTCGACGATCTCGGCGTCCTGCTCGCGGACGGTCGCGGCGGGGAGCAGCTGATTCCGATGGAGCAGATCGTGGAGGTTCGCTGGTGACCACCTCCTCGGCAGACCTCTCCAGCCTCCGGATCGACCGGGACCGCAAGCGTTCCGGCGGCGGCGGACCGTTCCTGCCCGTTGTCCTGTTCATCGCCGCCCTCGGCGCGGGACTGTTCTTCCTCCGCGGCGTGATCTTCAACGCGCCGGTGGCCGTCCGGGTGGCCATGGCGGAAAAGGTCGCCTCGGGCGACGGCACGGTCCGAAGCGTCGAAATCCTGACCGCAAACGGCTACGTCGTGCCGCGCCGCAAGGCCTCCGTGTCCTCGGAGGTCGGCGGCCGGCTCGCGGCGCTCTACGTGGAGGAGGGAGACACGGCATCGGCGGGAACCGTCCTCGGCATGCTCCGGAACGACGACCAGAAGGCGCAGGTGGCGGCGGCGCGCGCGGATCTGAACGCGCGGAAGGCAGGGGAAGCCGCGGCAAGAGCCACGCTGGACCTGGCCCGCCAGGAATTCGAACGACAGAAGGAGATGCTGGCGCAGAAGCTCGTTTCGCAGGCGGCGTTCGACATCGCCCAGGCCACGTTGAACGTGAGCGAGGCCGGACTCAAGTCCGCCACGGCGGACATCGCCGCCGCCGAGGCGCAGCTCACTGTCGCCGCCGAGAATCTCGAAAAGACCTACATCCGGGCCCCGTTCACCGGCACCGTCCTCAGGAAGGAAGCCGAGGTCGGCGAGATCGTCACGCCGATCCCCTCGAGCGGCGGGCTCACCCGCGGCGCCATCGTCACGATGGCCGACCTCGAATCGAGCGAGATGGAGGTGGACGTGAACGAGGGATACATCACCCGGGTCGTTTCGGGCCAGAAGGCGGAGGTCGAGCTGGACGCCTACGCCGGCGTGCGCTTCCCCGCGCATGTGCGGCAGGTCGTGCCGACGGCGGATCGCCAGAAGGCCACCGTGCAGGTGAAGGTGGCGTTCGACGCGCCGGACCCGCGGATCCTTCCCGAAATGGGGGGAAAGGTCTACTTTCTCGACGGCGGAGCGGCGGCAACGGGCTCGGCCGGGCCGGGAACGGCGGTGCTCGTGCCGAGCGGTGCCGTCCGCCAGGCGAACGGGCGGTCCGTCGTCTACATTATAGTAGGTGAGAAGGCGCGACTTCAGCCGGTGGAGCCGGCCGGCCCCGTCGGAGAGAAAGTGCGCATCAGCGCCGGCCTGGCCGGCGGTGAACGGGTCGTCATCGAAGGTCCCGAGACGCTCAAGGACGGCGACCGGGTCAAGGTGGAGGGAGGAACGGATGGCTGAACCGCTGGTCCGCGTGCGCAACGTGAGCAAGGTCTATCAGCGCGACCGGATCGACATCCCGGTCCTGAACGGCATCAGCTTCGATGTGGCGAAGGGGGAATTCCTGACGCTCATGGGGCCGTCGGGATCCGGCAAGACGACGCTCCTGAACCTGATCGCCGGCATCGACGCCCCGACGAAGGGGGAGATCCTCGTCGAGGGGGAGGACATCACGAAGCTCTCCTCGGGCGCGCTCTCGAAGTGGCGGGCCCGGCATGTCGGCTTCATCTTCCAGTTCTACAACCTGATTCCGGTCCTGAACGCGTTCCAGAACGTGGAGCTCCCGCTGCTCCTCACGCCGCTGAACAAGAAGGAGCGCGAGGCGCACGTGATGACCGCACTCAGGCTCGTGGGCCTCGAGGACCGTGTGAAGCACTATCCGCGCCAGCTGTCCGGCGGCCAGGAACAGCGGGTGGCCATCGCCCGGGCGGTGGTGACCGACCCGACGCTCCTCGTGGCCGACGAGCCCACCGGCGACCTCGACGCTAAGTCCGCCGATGAAATCCTGACGCTCATGGAACGCCTGAACGGGGAGTTCGGCAAGACGATCGTCATGGTGACGCACGACCCGAACGCCGCGGCCCGCTCCCACCTCGTCCGCCATCTCGACAAGGGGGTGCTCGGCGCCGAGGAGCCGGCCACGGCATGAAGTTCCTCGGGCTCATCTGGCGGAACATGCTGCACAGCCGCCGGCGCACGTTTCTCACGATCGGGTCGATCACCGTGGCGCTGTTCCTGTTCTGCACGCTGCGCTCGGTGATCACCGCGTTCGACGCCGCCGTGGACGTGGCCGATGCCTCGCGGCTGATCGTCCGGCGGAGCACGTCGCTCGTCTTCCCGCTGCCGCTGGCCTACCGCGACCGGATCGCGGCCCTCGACGGGGTGACCGGCGTGTCCTACGCGAACTGGTTCGGCGGCGAGTACCAGGACCCGAAGAACTTCTTCGCCCAGTTCGCGGTGGATTCGAAGACCTACTTCAACCTCTACCCCGAGCTCGTGATCCCGCCCGACCAGATGGCCGCGTTCCAGAACGAGCGCACGGCCTGCGTCATCGGCGAGGGGCTGGCGAAGAAATTCGGCTGGAAGCTCGGCGACACGGTCCCCCTGACCGGCACGATCTACATGTTCCCCGGCGGCGAGGAGTGGCGGTTCAACGTCCGGGCGATCTACAAGCCGAAGACGCCGGACGTGGACGCGAACACGATGTACTTCCACTGGGACTACCTGAACCAGACGATGGGCGATCCCGCGCTCGTCGGCATCTACGTCATCAAGCTTGCCGACGCGTCGCTCGCCCCCGTCGTGGCCCGGGCCGTGGACGACCGGTTCGCGAACAGCCCCGCGGAAACGAAGACGGAAACGGAGGAGGCGTTCCAGATGGGCTTCATCTCGATGATGGGGAACGTGTCGTTCCTGGTCATGGCCATCGGCTCCGCCGTCCTCTTCGCCATCTTCCTGGTGACGTTCAACACGATGATGATGGCGGCGCGCGAGCGGAACGGGGAGATCGCGGTGATGAAGACGCTCGGCTTCACCGACACGCTCATCCTCGGCCTCATCGTGACGGAGGCGACCCTGATCGCGCTGGCCGGCGGCGTTCTCGGCTGCGGCGGCGCGTGGGCGCTGTTCTCGGTGATCAACTTCACGGGCGGCGGCATCATCCCTAACTTCTACGTGAAGCTTCAGACGCTGGGTCTCGGCCTCGCCGTGTCGATCGCGATGGGCGTCCTGTCCGGGGTGATCCCCGCGGTGCAGGCGTCGCGGCTCCGGATCGTCGAAGCGTTCCGGCAGGTGGCCTGATGGCGATTCCGGTCGCATACAACATCCGGAACCTGTTCGTGCGGCGGCTGTCCACGTCGATCACGGTCATCGGCATCGCGCTGGTGGTGGCCGTCTTCGTGGCGGTGCTCGCGCTGGCCAACGGGTTCCAGGTGGCGCTGGCCGACAACGGTCTGGAGAACAACGCGGTGGTTCTCCGCGTGCCGGGGAACGACGAGCTGTCGAGCTCGATCTCGCGCGAGTGGGCCGGCATCATCGCCACGCAGCCGGAGATCGCGAAGGACACGGCGGGCCGGCCTCTGTACATCACGGAACAGGTGGTGGTCATCAACCTGGAGAGAAAGAGCACCGGCGGCATTTCCAACATCGTCACCCGCGGCACCGGAACCGCGGCCCTCTCCCTCCGGCCAAAGGTCCGGATCGCCGAAGGGCGGATGTTCACGCCGGGAACCGATGAAGTCGTGGTCGGGCGGATCCTCACCCAGCGCTTCCGCGGCTGCGCGCTCGGTGATCGGGTGACCTTCGGCGGCCGGACGTGGAACGTGGTCGGCGTGTTCAATGCCGGCGGCACGTCGTTCGAGTCCGAAGTCTGGGGCGACGCCGAGGTCATGGGTCCGGCGTTCGACCGCACCGAGTACCAGTCGGTCACGTTCCGGCTGGCCGACCCCGCCTACCTCGACGCCGTCAAGAAGCGGCTGGAGGAGGACAAGCGGATGCAGGTCGTGGTGAAACGGGAGAAGGACTACTACGCGGACCAGTCGGTGCAGCTGGCCACCACGATCCGGATCCTCGGCACGTTCGTCACCGTTGTCATGGCGTTCGGCGCGATCTTCGGAGCCCTGAACACGATGTACGCCGCCGTCGGCGCGCGCCGGCGCGAAATCGGCACGCTGCTGACCCTCGGCTTTTCCCGCCGGAGCGTGCTGCTCTCCTTCGTTCTGGAATCGCTGCTGCTGGCGGCGGTGGGGGGCGCGCTCGGCTGCCTGCTCTCCCTTCCCGTCAACGGCGTGTCCACCGGCACCACGAACTGGACCACGTTCAGCGAAGTGGCGTTCCGGATCCGCATCGAGCCGCAGATGTTCGCGGGGGGAATGGTCTTTGCCCTGGTGATGGGGCTGGTCGGCGGCTTCTTTCCGGCGCTGAACGCGGCTCGGGGGGAGATCGCCGAGGTGGTGAGACGGGCGTGAGGGAGATGCATTCAGCCGTGAGAGCGCCGGCCTATTTCATCGCCACCGTGGCCGTCCTGCTTCAATGCGCCTCCCCGGTCGCTGGAACGCCCGATATCGGTCTGATCCAGCGCCGTATCCTCCTCGGGTCGGGCGACGAGGGGCTGTACTCACTCCTGATCGAGAGAACGAACCCCGGGTCCTATTACAGGGATGAAGATTCCCTTTTCGTGTGTCGCCATGACCCGGTCAGCGGACGGGAACTGGAGAGGACCTTTCTGAGAGCCACCACCGTGGCGGACACATCCGCGAACCTTGACGGGCAGCGGATGACCAGTCTTGAGCGGGAACGCTCAGACGTTGATCTGGTCGGATACCTTGCGGAGCATCGCATCCGTTACGCGTTTCCATCCGAGTTTTCGAGCGATGGGATCCACCTGGAGGCCGACAGTTCAGACATTTACATCGTTCGGGAGGGTCAGAGAGCAATAGTTCTTGACGGCGCGGATGTCCGGAAAATGCTGAAAATCTGCCAGGCCGCCCTCCGCCCGATGGAGTCGTACCGGATCGACTTTCAATATTATCTGGTCGTGGAATGCAGATGGGACCGGTACGACGCTTTTCAAGCCATACTTGTTCTGCCGGTCGAAAAATTCACCGCGGCCAGGGAGATGTTACGCGATCTGATTCAGAAGGAACGATCGAGTGACGGGGACGGACAATGAAGGACAAGCCCAGGCCCAAGTCCGGAGCCAGACCCAAACGTGAATCCGCTTCCATCCGCGGCAAGGTCAAGGCCCACGATCCTTTCGAGCTGATCCGCTGGCTGGCCCTGAGCCAGCCCGACCCCCGGAAGGCGCTGGCCGAGCTGGTCCAGAACAGCCTGGACGCCGGTGCCAGGAAGATCACGATTCAGCGGGTCCGGGAAAAGGGTGTGGCCTGTCTCCGCATTCATGATGACGGCGTCGGCGTGATCCCGGAGATGGAGCGGCGGGACGCCCTGCACTTCATCGCCACGAACATCGGTCACAGCCGGAAGCGGTCGCTCTCGCCCCAGGAACGGCTCAAGCTGATGACGCAGGGGCAGTACGGGATCGGCCTGCTCGGGTTCTGGAGCCTCGGTGAAACACTCGAGATGCGGACCGCGGTGGCCGGTCAGAAGGCGCACAAGCGCGTTCTCCACCGGGACCGGCCCGACTTCGTGATCGAGGGAATGCGCGGCCGGCTGCCCCTCGAGGAACGCTGGACCGAGATCGTCGTGCTGAACCTGAACCGGGAGGCCCAGTCCGCGCTCTCGGCCGGCCGGGCGGCCGACTACCTCGCGGCGGAGCTCCGCGGTCAGCTCCTGGCCCGCGACGTTGAAGTGCGGGTGATCGACCGGATCTCCCGCGGCCGCGCCCGCAAGCAGGTTCTGGTGCGACCGCCGCAGTTTCTCGGAGAGAGGCTGGAGGGGTTGGGGCCGCTCGAGGTGCCCGGCCACGCGCCGATCCGGCTCGATGTGTATCTCCGCGCGGCGCCCGACGGACCCGACGGTGACCGGGGCCTCGGCGTCTACTCGGTGGGGACGCTGGTGGCGGAGAGTTTCCAGGATCTCGCCTCGCTCGGCCTCGATCGCGCGCCGTGGACCGATGCCCGCCTGACCGGGATCGTCGACTTTCCCGATTTCAGGGTGGCGCCCGGGAGCCGCCGCGGCGTCCTTCCGGACGAGGCGGCCACGGCCTTCGCCACAGCGCTCCGGACGATCGAACCGGCGCTGAACAAGATTCTCGAGTCCCTCGAACAGCAGCGGCTGGCGCAACAGGATCGGACGCTGATCAAGGATCTCCAGAAGGCGTTCCGGGATTTTCACAAGCGCCGCCCCCGCTACGCGATGCTCCCGGTCCGGGACGAAAGGGATGTGGCCACGGCCGCACCCGACGGCACGCGCGCGGCCGGCGGTGCCGGCGAGCCGGCCGCCGTCGAGGACATCGACGACCTGGATTCGACCGAAGCCGTGAATGCGCCGCTCCCCCTGCTCCCGCCGGGACCCCTGCACGCGGTCCGCCTGTCTCCCGCCGCGCTGAAAATGGAACGGGACCAGGTGCGGAAGATCCGGGCTGAAGCCGTGGACGACAACGGCCGCCGGATCGAGACTCCGGTGACGTTCCAGTGGAGCATCCGCGACGTCGAAGCCCGGATCCTCGGCCACGAAGGGCGCGAGGGGGATGCGGTGGATCGGGTGAGCGTTCAGTCCGTCGGCGAACTCGGAGCGGGCGTCCTTCGCGTCCTCGCCCGGTCGGCGGACCGCGAAGCGCAGGCCGAGGCGGCGCTCGAAGTTCTCCACGAACTCCCCGGAAAGGGGGGCGAGGAGGGGATCCCGAAACCGGAGTTCGTGGACGAGCCCGGGGCGCCGTGGCGATCGCGGATGCAGGAGGGGCGCTGGCAGGTCAACACCGCGCACCGGGACTTCCGGGAGATCATCGATCAGCCGGCCCTCAAGCTTCGCTACCTGGCGATGCTGTTCGGCAAGGAGATCGTCCAGCAGAGCCACAACGACGCCCGCCTGGCCGAGCCGCTGGAACAGCTTGTGGAAGTGGCCGCGTTTGCGGACCGCCGTTTGACGCCGCGCCGGGGAAAGAGCGCGAAAGGGAAGGAGAAATCCCCGGTGGCGGATCCGAAGGACTGAACAGAGCCCCGTACAGTTCGGGTGGAACGTCGTCGACCCTTTGCAGGGAGCCGTCACCATAAAAACAGCCCTTTTCCTCATGAACACGCCGGACAGCGTCCGGATGGCCCGGCCGGTCATCGCGGCGCTCCGCCGCGCGGGTGCGGAGGTCGTGCTGATCCAGTACTGGAGCCGCGACGGCTTTCCGGTCGACGACCTCGGCGACCCCGGCGTGTCCTTCCTCACGATCTCCGACCATGCGTTCGACTCGATCCCCCGCCTGTCGCTCCGCCAGTACCGCGACCTCTGCGGCGACGACATCGACTTCCACCGCTGCCAGGGTCACTCGATCATGGCGGAGGACTATCCGCTCACCCGCGATCACCTGTTCCAGGACTCGGCGCATCACCAGCGCTTCCACGGCATGGCGCTCCGGATCGAGGCGCTGCTCCGCGCGGTCGCGCCGGACGCCGTCCTGCTCCAGCAGGGGAGCGAACCGATCTCGAAGTTCGTGGCCGCCAAAAGCGCAAAGCTCGGCATCCCGTTCCTGGTGATGGAGACGAGCTTCTTCCCCGGCCGGATCCTCCTCGACCCGTGCGGCATGCACTTCTTTCCGGGGCAGAACCGGATCGACCGGATGTGGCCGGACGTGCGCGGGCGGGCGATCACGACGGAGGAGCGGGAGCGGTTGAATGCCTGCCTGGATGCCTGGCGCAAGGACGGAACGTCCAAGTACGCCCAGAAGGAGTCGGCCGCCGAGGTCGAGGCGCTCGACCGGTTCGTTTCCGGAAGGAAGAACATCCTGTTCGCCCCCGACCAGATCCGCTTCGACGCCAACGTGCTGAACGGTCTTGCCCTGTTTCCGTCGCTCGCCGCGATGTTCGAAGCGGTCGAGCGCGCGCTCCCCGACGACTGGGCGATGGTGCGGAAGATCCACCCGAAGAACCCGGAAGCCGCCGATGAAGCGATCGGGGCCGTGGCGCCGAACCTCTTCGTGACCCGGAACGTGAGCATCCACCGGCTGTTCGACCTGGCCCGGACCGTTCTCGTCTTCTCCTCGAACGTGGGGCTGGAAGCGCTGTTCCTCGGCAAGCCGGTGATCACCTGCGGCCGCCCGCACTACGGGGGCAAGGGGCTGACGCTCGATCTCGACGCGGCCGACCGATTGCCGGAGCTGATCCGGAAAAGCCTCGACTTCACGTTGGACGGACCGCTCCGCGAACGGTTTCTCCATCACGTGCTCTTCGAGTATCTCCTCGATCCGAACGATACGCCCGCGGTGATGGCGCGGGTCGCCGAGGCGGGGCGGCCCGGGACGATCGAAACACGGCCCGCGGACCTCGGCGCGACCGGCGCCGCACCGGCCGGACCGCCGGCCGTCCCGCTCTCCGAAGCGGAGCGGCGGGCGCCCTGGTCGGGTCACGGGTCGGCGCGCCTCGCGGACTGGCTGGAGCTGGCGCGCCGCTACAACGCGCTGGCCGACCGGAATCACGATCACCGGGAGATCCTGGAGCGGGTCGGGCCGGACGCCCGGGAGCGGGGGTTCGCGGTGCCGGAGGCCGAAACGGACGCAGGCGAACTCGGCAGCGGCGAGCGGCAGGTGGCGCCGTTACTCGAACTCGTGGCGCCGGACCATCTCCTCCGCTACGGTTTCGCGGCGGCGCTGGCGCGACCCGGCGGGCGGATTCTCGACTTCGGCTGCGGCATCGGCTACGGAACGTCCGTCCTGGCCCGGACCCCGGACAGCCGGGTGACCGGGGTGGACGCATCGCGCGGGGCGATCGCCTACGCGCGCCAGCACTGGAGCGCTCCGAACATCGAGTACGTGGAGGCATCGTCGGCGGGTTTCGAGCCGGCGGACGCCGGGTTCGATCTCGTGGTGTCGTTCGAGATCGTGGAGCACGTGCCGAACGACCGTGCGTTTCTCGACAGGATGTGGGGGATGCTTCGACCGGGGGGCACGCTCCTGTTTTCCGTTCCGGACCAGGACGGGTATCCGATCGCGGGTCACCCGTTCCACATCCGGCACTACTCGGAAACGAGCCTGAACCGGCTGCTCGACGGCCTGCCCGGCGTGGAGTTCCGCCGCCTCCTCGGCCAGGACCGGGGCGGGCGCATCGATCAGGGGATCTCCGGAACACAGTGGATCGTCGTGGCCGGCAAGTCTCCGGCCGGCGGCATCGCGCCGGCATCTCCGCCGCGGGATCGGGACTCGATCACCGAGGACATGGTAACGAACCTGCTTCCGTTCAGCCGGCTTCCCGTGGACGATCGCGACTCGGGCGTTCTGCGCTTCGCTGCCTGGCAGTTCCAGACGCAGGGGGGCGTTCGGAACGAGGGGTACCTGGTCAGCGACCCGGAACGGACGGACTGCTACTTCATATATGGACCCTATACGAAGCTTCCGGCGGGAAACTATACTGCGCAGTTTCAACTGGTCCTCCGTGGCGACGCCACCGGGATGGAAGCCGGTGTGCTCCTGGACGTGGCCGCCGCGGGAGGTCGCGTCCTCCAAGAGGGCACCCTGGGCGCCGCGGAGCTCAACGCGCTGCGCGGATGTGTCCGGGCGGTGTCCCTTCCGTTCCGGCACGGCGGCGGCACGGGCGAAGTGGAATTCCGGATCCAGTTGCGGGGTCGCCCGTTTTCCGGGCGGCTCGAGTTTCACGGGGTGGAGATCCGCCGGGACCCCGGCGGCTGATAGCTATCGGCGATCGGCGCCGCGGTCCGCCCGGAAGGCGCCGGACGGGCCGCGCCCGCCGTGCCGACCGGAAACGAGCGGGCCGCGGATCAACTCAACAGCAGACCGACATCCTCGATCGTGAGGCTTCCCGCCAGGCTCTTGTCCGCGGTGATGATCGCTTCGGCGAGATGGCGCTTCGTGCCCTGCAGCTCCACGATCTTTTCCTCGACCGTGCCCCGCGCGATCAGCCGGTAGGCGAAAACGGGTCGCGTCTGGCCGATCCGGTGGGCGCGATCGATGGCCTGCGCCTCCACGGCCGGGTTCCACCACGGATCGAGAATGAACACGTAGTCCGCCGCGGTGAGATTCAAGCCCAGTCCGCCGGCCTTGAGGCTGATCAGGAACAGTCCGCAGTCGGGATCGGTCTGGAACCGGGCCACCCGCTCCGAGCGCTTCACGGTGCGGCCGTCGAGGTATTCGTACACGACCTTTTCGCGGTCGAGCTTCCGGCGGACGATGGCCAGCAGGCTCGTGAACTGCGAAAACACGAGCGCCTTGTGCCCCTCGTCAAGGACCTCCTGGATCTGCTCCCAGAGGACCTCGAGCTTGGCGCTCTTTTCGTTGATCCGGCTCTTGTCGATCAACCCGGGATGACAGGCGGCCTGGCGCAGACGGAGCAGGGCTTCCAGCACCTGGAAGCGGGAGCGCTCGATCCCGTCCTTGTCGATTTTCTTCCCCAGCGAGGCGCGGTAGTGATCGCGCAGCTCGTTGTAGGCCGCGAGCTGCTTTCCCTTGAGCTCGCAGTGGAGCGTCTGCTCGCTCTTGACCGGCAGTTCCCTGAGCACCTGCTCCTTGGTCCTCCGGAGGATGAACGGACGGAGCGCCCGCCCGAGGAGTTCCGCGGTTTCCGGAGCACCGCGCCCGGCGGCCAGCGACTTGAATCGGGAGGATCCGCCGAGCAGGCCCGGGTTCAGGAACTCGAACAGCGCCCAAAGTTCCCCGAGATGGTTCTCGATCGGCGTGCCGGACAGGGCCAGGTGGTGCCGCGCCTTCATCAGCCGGCAGGCGCGCGACGCCAGCGACCGCGGATTCTTGACGGCCTGCGCCTCGTCGAGGATCACGTAATCGAACTCGAGATCCTTGAGCGCCAGGACGTCGCGGCGGAGCGTTCCGTAGGTTGTCACGACGACGTCGTAGTCGCTGAAACTCCCGACGTTGTCCTTCCGCTGCAGGCCGCTGTAGTCGAGGACCCGAAGCTTCGGCGTGAACCGCTCCGCCTCCTCGACCCAGTTGCGGAGCACGGAGCGCGGCGCCACCACGAGCGACGGGAGCCGGGGCGTCTCGCCGGAAGCGCGTCGTTCCTCGAGCAGGGCCAGGACCTGCACCGTCTTTCCGAGACCCATGTCGTCGGCCAGGCAGCCTCCGAAACGGAAGTCGCGGAGAAAGTTGAGCCACCCGAGCCCTTCCTCCTGATACGTGCGCAGCGTGCCCGTGAACCCGGCGGGCGCCCGGCGCGGCTCGACGCCCTGGAACGCGCGCAGCTTCGCCTGCATCTCCATGAAGAAGGCGTCGCGGTCCACATTCGCTTCGCCGTCCAGCAGCGCATCGAGCAGCGCCGACTGGGACATCACGAAGCGGAAACCGTCGTCCTCCGCCCGGCCGAATTCCGCAAACGGGAGATGGCGGGCCAGCCAGTCTTCGGGGAGGACACCGTATGATCCGTCGCCGAGTCGAACGAAACCGTCCTTGCTCTGCGCGGCGGCCAGCAGCTCCGGCAGCGTGGCCGACGAGTCGCCGAAGTCGAACCGCCCGGTGACCTCGAACCAGTCGACCCCCGACGACACCTTGAACCGGCTCTCGGACATCGCCTTGAGAACGTGCCCCTCCGCCTCGACCTGCCACCCGGCCCGGAACAGCTCGCGCGCCGCGTTCGGCAGCTGCGCGGCGGGGATGACGGCGTCGATCGCGCGGTCCTCCTGGGGGTTCGGCGCCCGGAAACCGACCGGTTCGAGGCGGGTCAGCGCCCGGGTTTCGAACGTCGGGTCGCGGACGAAGATGCGGCGCGTCGGCGGATCGACATGAGAGGGAGCGGAGCTCGACAGCGGAACCACCCAGCCGCCGTAGTCGAAGGAGATGGTCGCCTCGAGCGCGCGCGCCTCGGGATCCCCGTTGGGTCGCCGCAGCGCAATGCGGGGCACCGGTTCCGCGTGGACCGTCGTGAGCCGGAGCGCCTCGGGAAGCTCGACGGCCTCCAGCGGCGCTTCCGCGAGGTGGCGGATCAGGTCGTCCTGGTCGTCATACGGAATCGTGATGACGCCGTTGCGGCGGAGCGTCGTCAGCCAGTCGAACGCGCCGCGGTCGTCGAAGCGGGCCACCCGATCCTCGAAGAACACGAGACCGTCCCGGAGGAACATCACCGGGGTGAGGAGCTTGAGGGTTTCCTCCCCGCGCGTGAGGTATCCCTCGAAACGATAGGCCCGAGCCTCCGTGTCCTCTGTGGCGCGCACGCCGAACGTCCAGGCCGGTCCGGAATCCCAGGCGAGGGGCTGGAGCACCGGGAGGCGTCCGGCCTCGCTCCGCGACCAGGCAAAGCGCCCGGTTTCGCACAGCCGCGGCACGACCAGGTCGTAGAGCGGCGGCAGAACGACGCTTCGCGAAAAACGCCGGCCGTTGACCGGCACGAAAGCCGCCGCGCTCTCGGGCTCGGGCTGCGATCCCAGCAACAGGGCCAGAACATCGCGCTCCGGCCCCTCCGACCGGTGGCGCAGCACATCCAGCGAAAGCGCGTGAGGGCGCACGGACAGCGTTCCGTCCTCGCGGAGCGTTCCCTCGTGGAAGTCCAGCACGAGATGACCATGTCGCGACATCTCGTAGAAGTTGGCCAGGTAGTGGATTTCCGCCGGCGACCCCGCTCCGGGCAGCCTGTCGTGGAGCGGCTTGCGCTTGACGGGTTCGAGGATGCGCCGCCAGTCGAGAGGCGCTTCCTTCTTGACGCGGACCGGGACATCGGGGGCGGGCTCGCCGCCGCTTCCGTTTTCCGTGCCCTCGGCATCGGACTCGTCTTCCGGGTTTTCCGGGATCAATTCGAGCGGTCCCTGGCCGGGTATTTTCGCGGCCAGCCCCTCGCGGTCGGCCATGGTGATCGTGGCCCAGAGATGCTTGCAGAGATAGCCGTCGAAAAAGTTCGGGCAGGAGCAGGACACCCAGAGCACGCCGCGGAACTGGGCCCAGCTGCTTTCCAGGGCCACGACATAGGAGCGGCCGGAACTTCCGAGAACCACCGACCGGATGCCGTGGGCAACGTCCGGAATCATCGTGACCCGACCGGAGTTGGCGTAGTTCGATCCTCGCAGCTTCGCGGCGTCGGAGAACGCGGCGGTACAGCGTGCGGCGAGTGTGTTGACTCCAGTGGAGGTCACGAGAAGTGTCCTTCCGTTCCGATTCCGGGCGGCCCGTGAAAGCGACCGCGCCGTAACATGGGCCCCTTCGAGTGGCCTGAGGGGCGAAACGACCGATCATACCACCACAGGAGGAGCGAGGTCGATGACGGGAACGGAATCGGAACGTAGACGAGCTCGAGCGCGTCGCGAGCCTCACGACTACCGGCTCGTGAACGCCATCCCCGCAAACGTCACCACGCTTTCCTCGTCGATGTTCCACTGCTCGTAGTTGAGGAGCGATCCGCGGGCGGCGGGTACCGCCTTGAGAAACGTGTACAGGGGCGACGATCCGCACCACTTCAGGTCGTCCCGGTTTTCCTGGACGAGCGCCCAGAAACCCGCCGCGTCCCCGGCATTGACGCGGTCGATCCGGTCCCGGTCGCGTCCGGCCACCTGCGCCATCTCGTCGCGGTCGGCGCGGGCGGTGAATCCGTCGCCGTAGCGCCGCCCCATGTGCGCCATGTCGATGCCGAGAACCCAGATCAGGCGGCCGGCTTCACGGGCCGCCATGTCCCCGAGAGCCCCGAAAAACCGCTTCACGCCGTCGTCGGCCTCCGGCGGGCCCCCTTCGTAGAGGCTTTCCACCAGCGGTCCGCAGAGAATCGGCAGGATCTTCACGTCCGGGCCGTACAGTTTCTGGAGGAAGATCACCTGGAACTCGATGGAGTGCTCGATCGAGTGACAATAGTCCTCCGCGGAAACGGCTGCGCCCCCTTCGCGGATCAGGCGCTCCGCCAGTGCCGCGTCGGTGACGGTCCGGCCGTACGGCGTTTCGAACGGCTTCCGGGTGATGCCGAACCGCTCCGGTTCGCCGTAATGGGACGTGCCGAGGATCACGAACGTGCGGTCGCGCAGGGAAGGATCGAGCGCGCCGTATGCGGCGGCATAGGACCGGGCCCCGCCGTGCGGGCTGACATGCGGTGCGGCGATCCCGATCAGCGGTTCCGCCGATCCGTTGCCCCCGGCGAGGTAGCCGTCGAGGACGCTCGTCAGTTCCGCAGCGTCGCCGGGATACGCGGCGCCGGCGTGAACGGCGGTCCGTGTTGCCGCCCGGGCGAACGCGCCATGACTTTCGTCCCGGAGCGCGGCGTACCGGTCGTCGATCAGGAATCCCGACTCGGACAGCGATTCCACGAGATGGCGGGCCAGCTCGTCCACATCCGCGTTGCCGGTAATCCGCACCAGCAGCGCCTTCAAGTCGGCCTCCGTCTTCTCGCCGTCGAAACATTGCAGGCAGGGAAGGATCGGCGGGGGGATGACCGCGGTCACGTCCGAATAGCGGAGCGGGTCCCGGATCAGGAGGCCCGGGCGATCCTCGATCGGCGACGGCATGATCTCGAGGTTCAGGCGGATTCTCGGCAGGGGTCGTGTCATGAAAGTCGTCTCCGTGGCACCCGTTGAAATCCGGAGCAGAAAGCAGTGTCGGATGTTCAAGAACTGCTGTAGCATAACCGCTTTCCGGCCCGGACAAGCCACTCATTTCCACGCCCAGCGGGAGTTTCCATCTGATGCACTGGACGTTCCGACTGCGAATGGCCACGCTGCTGGTGATCCTCACGGCCCTGACGGCCGGGGCCGCCGCGTCGTTCGGTGTCGTTCCGTTCTCGAAGGGTTTTCTCGCCGAGGACTTCGAAAAGGACGCGCCCGGCCCGGGGCTTCTGGCCACGCTCCCGGAGGACGAGGGGTCCAACGACGATTGCCCCGGCCAGACCGTGGCCTGCGAGGACCTCGTCGCTCCCGCGCGGATCGACGAGCCCGGGGATCGCGACCACTACGTGATCACCGTGGACGAGGGTACCTGCCTGACCGTCGGAACGGTGGCGGACAGCCTGCAGCCGGTCGCGGACACGGTGATCGAGATTCTCGACGCCGGATGCTCGACCGTGCTGGCGTCGGACGACGACAACGGCCCGGGTTCGTTCTCCCTCGTCACGGAGTTCCGTGTTCCCGCCGCCGGCAGCTACGTCATCCGGGTGCGCCACTTTCTTCCGTCCGGCACCGGCGGGTACCGGCTGTTCGTCAAGTGCGCGGAAGCCGGCGCGACGAACGCCACCTGCGCCACCGCCGCGGTCCTCGAGTGCGGCAAGAGCGACCTGGCCGGAACCACCGACTGCACCGGAAACGAGTACAACCCGATGGGGCCCGCGACGAGCTGCACGCAGTTTTCCGCGGCCGGGCAGGATGTGGTGTACCGGGTCGACGCCGCCCCTGGGAACGGAATCACCCTGACGTACCGGAGCAGCGTGGACGGATCCATCTACATCCTCAGGAGCTGCGCGTCCGCACCCGACTTCTGCGTGGCCGGCGCCGACAGGAACGGCACCGGCGTACCCGAAACGCTGACGTACACGTTTCCGGACTCCGCCACCTATTATGTGGTTCTCGACTCCTTCGGCAACCTGTCGTCGGGTGCGTGGACGCTGACGGCCGACGTCGACTGCGTGACGCCGGTCGAGCCCGCGACATGGGGTCAAATCAAGCTGAGGTATGCATCGCGAGAACGGACGCGCTGAAAACTGCACGATCGGCCCGCTTCCGTTGCAAAGTGAGAAGCGCACCCTCCAAATAGCCACGCACACGCCCCCGAAAACAGCCCGCGGCTTTTCCGCTCAACGCCCGGGCCAAAGCACCCGCCACCCCTATCTCTACTGGAAACACGAGGTTCACGGTTCTTTTTCCCGGGATCGCCCCGGCGCCGGGTCGGTTGGCATATCGCCTGCAATAGCCTCCTGCGCACGGCATTCATCGCGTAACCGAGGGCAACCTCTTTTTCCAGGGCACTGATTTCCCGAAAGGCGGATGTGAACATGAACGCAGCGATCGACTCGAAAACGAAGGGGACGACCCGAGGATATGTTCCGGTTCTTCTCCTGGCCGCGGCGTTTCTTGCCGGCTGCGGTACCGATGTGACGACCGGACCGGTGGTGCTGAGCCCGAACTCGGTGGACTCCGAAGTCGGCGAACTGGTCCTTCCGGACGCCGGGTCGGCGATCTCCGCTCCCCGGAACCTGTCCGCGGAGTATTCCGCCCCCGGTACGATGGTCGTGACCTGGGCCGCCCCGCACGAAGGGTACGAGGCCATCATCCTGCGCAACGGCGCCGAAGTGGGCCGGGTGTCCGCCAGGGACGGCAGCTTCAGCGACACGCTGCCCGTGCGCGCCCCCGGCGTCGTGGAGTACAGCTATTCCGTCTGCTTCGGTCGCGGCACGCAGCTCGGCCCGGAAACGTTCGTGGTCGGAGTTCTCCCCCGCCAGGACAATTCGGGCCCGGGAACCACGATGTCCGACGAGCACTAGAAACGAAGGCTCCTGCCTGAGTTGCGGCGGTCGCCCCCGACCTCGAGTCGGGTGGCGGCCGCTTTTTTTTGTTCCCGGAAGCCCGGGCCGTGCCGAAATACTCTATAATTGACGCCCTGAGCCGCAGGTGATGTCGCACGTCATGTTCCCGATCGGAGATTCGCAGGAATGAACTGTCGCATAGTCTCGTCGCGCCTTCCGATCAAGGCGCACCCCACCCATACCTACAAGTTCATCGAGAACATGGACAACCACCGGCAGATCATTCCGGGGGCCTCCGACTGGTCCGGCGACAAGAACACCGCGCGCTACAGCTGCCGCCTGGGCCTGAACAAGCTCAAGCTCGAAACATCCATCACGGAACGCATGGTCGGCAGCCGGATCTGCGAGGAGCCGACCGCGGGGTCGCCGTTTCCCTACAAGCGCTGGATCAAGATCCAGGCCGACGACCAGACCTGCATTCTCGAGATCTCCATGGAGTGCGAGATGTCCGGGATCCAGAAGGTTCTCTTCGGGCCCGCCCTCAAGGGGCAGATGGAGCAGATGCTCCGCAACCTGAAGTCCGCCATGGAAACGCCGAAGGAAAAATCCGCGGCTCCGGCCCAGGCCGCCCCTCCGCCCTCGTCATGACCGTTCCGCCGGAAACGGAATCCCCTTCCGTGGCCGGCGTTCTGCTGGCGGCCGGAACGTCCTCACGGATGGGCCGCCCGAAGGCTCTGCTCCCCTTTTCGTCCCGTACCCTGTTCATCGAGGAAACCGTGGCCCGTCTCGAGGCGGGAGGAGCGCACCCGATCCATGTCGTGCTGGGAGCGGGAGCGGAAACCGTCCGATCCACGGCACGGCTCCCCGACGTGCGGGTGATCGTCAACGAAAATTTCGAACAGGGGCAGCTGTCCTCGCTCCAGGCGGGTGTCCGGAGCCTTCCCGCGGACGCGGCGGCGGCGATCATCGCCCTCGTGGACCAGCCCCATGTACCGGCCCGGGTGACGCGCCTGCTGATCGAGGCGTTCCGGAGGAGCCGGGCGCCGATCGTCCGTCCCGTTTGGCAGGGGCGGGGTGGTCACCCGTTTCTCGTTTCCCGCGAAGTGTTTGCGCCGCTGCTGGACCTGGGGCCGGATGCCACGGCGTTCGATGTCGTGAAAAATTTTCGGGATCGCCGATGCGATGTGGCGGCGCCCGATGCGTCCGTCCTCGAGGATTTCGATACGCCAGAATCGTACGACGAGGGCGGATTTCCGCGCGGCTGATCATCCCGCCGCGTTTTTCCTGAAACCTCGACCGGGATCGAGTGTCCAATAGGCGTTCGACAGAGAGCGACAGGCTCTCAAAATCAGTACCCCCTGAACACCGAGCCGTTGACACGTCGGTAATCCTGAGCGGCCACAGGATCCGGCAGGTTGACGGCTCAATTTTTTTGGGCGAAAACGGGAGCGGCACCATCGGGCGGGGTGGTTCGTGGATCCCGATCCGGCGCGCCGCCACCCTCCGCGCGTCCCGTGAAGTACGTCCTATCTCGACGCGAGCCGGAAGAACGCGGTCGTGTACACGCGGAGAAGATCGTCGAGCTCGGTCACCGTCATGAATTCACCCGACGTATGAGCCCGGACCTCGCCCGGCAGCGCCGGACCGAAGGACACGGCGTTCGGAATGCACTTGGCATAGGTCGTTCCGGCGATCGAAGCCGGGCGACCCTCGTTGCGGTAGACCTCCTCGTAGCTCTCCAGGAGGGTCCGGACCAGCGCGCCGTTCTCGTCGACGCGGATCGGAAGGAGTCCGGTGCCGCGCCGGGTCACGGCAAGGCCGGCCTTGAACTGCGTGTCGTAGTCCCTGATGCGCTCCCGGATCGTTTCGAGAATGGTGTCCGGGGTCTGGCCGACCGGAAACCGTATGTCCAGCTTGACGTACACGGAATCCATTTCGAGACTGAGGAAACCGACGTTGACGGTCGTCGGGCCCATCACGGAATCCTTCGCCGCGATCCCCAGCCCCCGGCCGGCATGGTCCTCGCCGACGAACTCCTGGATGAACATCAGGATCCAGTGGGGCGGATTCGGGCAGGTCATTCCGTTGTCGGACACGAACTGGGCGATGTCGACGATGGCGTTGTGACCCGACTCCGGCGTCGATCCGTGGGCGGCTTTTCCTTCCGCCGTCACGACGACATCGTCCCCGTCCCGCCGTGCGGTCAGCCGGGCCCGCGAATTGTTCTGGTTGAACTCGCTGACCCGGCGGCTCACCTGGTGAAACGCGGCCACGGCGCCCTTGTCGGCGCTGTACAGGCGGATCTCCGCGTGATCGGGAACCTGGTTCGAAACCGTGCCCCCCTTCAGCCCGCGGATGATGTAGCCCGTGCGGCAGAGACGCATCGGCGCCCGGCTGAAACTCGAGGCCACGGTGATCGTGGTCATTCCCTTCTCGGCGACGATCACCGGGAAGGCTCCGTCCACCACCACGTTCATCGACGGGGCCGGCCGCACCTTGAGATACCCGTCGATGTCCGCGAACGTCGTTTCCTCGGCGTATCCCGCAAACAGCATCACCCGGCGCACCAGCGGAACCCCGGTGTCGCGGAAGGCGCGCAGCGCCAGGAGCGAGGCCGCGAACGGTCCCTTGTCGTCCTCCACGCCCCGCGCCTCGATCCTGCCGTCCTTCACCGCGCCGACCCACGGATCCACGCTCCACCCCGCGCTGTCGGCGGGCACCACGTCGAGGTGGCTCCAGATCCCCAGCGTGTCCGGCCCGGACCCGAACGCCAGCTCGAGAGCCAGGCCGTCGGCGAGAACGGAAAACTCGAACTCGTGCTCCCGCGCCAGCGAGTCGACGATGGCCGTGCACCGCCGGAACGCCGGGTTCTCGGAAACCGGGACCACGCCGTTTTCGATCGTCCGGCAGCGCACGAGTTCCGTGACGATCCGCACCAGGTCGGAGGAGTAGCGGGCGGACGCATAACTCCTGAGCAGGCCGGAAAACTCGGGGGTCCTGGAGAGTTCGGAGGGGGCCATGGCGGCGAGAAGCGCCCAGCGGGCCCGGAGATCCTCGGAACCCTCGCGGCGGAGACGCCGCTCCACGACGCCCTTGAACCGCGCCCAGGCCGCCTCGTGGACCACCGCGCGGCTCTTTCCGGAAAAATCGCATTCGCGCGCGATCTCTCCGCGCTGGTCGTTCAGGAAGAGCTCGAACGGATCGAGGGGCGCGGGGGTGCCGCCCGCCGCGCCGGCGGGAGTCGTGCCGGCGGCGAGCAGTATCATCACGAGAGAGAAGAAATACCGGAACGCTTTCATCGGGGCGAGAATCGTACCCCTTGACCCCCCGGATTTAAAGCCCCGACAATGTCCGGCCTATGCATGATCCACTCGATGCCTGGTTTCGGGAACACGGCGGCGTCATGGGCCCGGACGCCGCGACCGGCGGCCGGGAACCCGGCCCGCACCATCCCGGCCCCGACCACTTCGGAAATCCGCGCGCGGAATACGAATCGATCCGGCAGGGAGCCGCCCTGATCGATCACCCCCGGGACGGCTGCCTGGTCCTGACCGGCGCGGACAGGCTGGATCTCCTCCAGCGGACGACGACCGGCGAGCTCAAGGACCTCGCGCCGGGGCGCCTGGCGGGCACGGTGATCCAGACGGAGACGGCGCGCATTCTGGACCATGTCGACGTTCTCGTGTTCCCGGAGCGGATTCTCCTGCGGACGGGGCCGGGACGGGCGGCGGCGGACGCCGCCTGGGTCGACCGGATGACGATCATGGACGACGTCCAGGTCCACGACGCGTCGGGCGAGTCCGAGATCATGACGGTCGCCGGACCGCGGGCGGCCGGAGCGATCGAGGCCGTCCTCCCGGGCGCCGGAGGGATCGAGCCGGGCGGCCACGTGTCGGACGGCTCCGGATCGGCGGCGTTGACCGCGGCCCGCACCGGATCCGACACGTTTCTCCTCGTGATTCCCGCGGCGCGCGTCCTGACGATCGTGGAACGACTGGTGACGGAGCAGGGTGTCACCCCGGCCGGCCGGGAAGCGGCGGAAGCGTATCGGCTGGAGGAGGGGATTCCCGCCGTCGGTCGGGAGCTGACCGAGGCGGCGAACCCGCTGGAAGCCGGACTCCGCGCGTCGATCGGCTTCGAGAAGGGATGCTATCCCGGGCAGGAAGTGATCGCCCGGATGATCACCTACAAGTCCATCAAGCGCCGGTTGTGCGGTTTCCGGCTGGCGCGCGAGGTGTCCGCGCCGGCGGAAGGGGAGGCCCTCGAGGTATCGAAGGGCTCGGCGAACGCCGGGCGCGTCACGTCGACGGCCCGCTCCTGGCGCGAAGACGGCTGGATCGGGCTCGGATACGTTCGGAACGACGAAGTGCCGGAGGAGTCCGGCGAGGTGGAAGTCACGGTTCAAACGGAGTCCGGGCCAGTCGAAGCCCGGGTCGTCCGCATCCCTTTTCGAAGCTGAGGACGTTTTCCGATGGAAATCAAGCTGCCGGACCTGCGCATCGTTCCCCTGAACCGCTTGATCCTGCACGAGGAGTTCGATCCGACCCGGGTTTCGGGGATCGTGGAGCGCCTCGGCAGCGACGGGGTCCTGGGGAACCCCCCGGTGGTGGGGGAGGTGCCGGGCACGCGCCGGCTGATCGTCCTCGACGGAGCGAATCGGGTCAGCGGAGCCATGGCGATGAAGTTTCCCGCGTTCATGGTGCAGGTCGTGGACTACGGGAATCCGGAAATCCGCCTGACCCGCTGGCACCACCTGCTGATCAACTTCGACGCCGACCATCTCGTGGAGGCCCTGCACCGGATCGAGGGGGCCACCGTCGCGGAGGTGGATCACGCCACCGAGGCGTCCGTCCGCGGCCGCAATGCCTGCCTGATCCGGATGACCCGCGGAGATCACTACCTGCTGAAGCCCGACCCGGGCGTCAGCGCCGCCCGGGTCCTGCGCGGGGTCACCGACATCTACAAGCGGAAGACCCGCATCTACCGGATCGCCGACGAGCAGATCGATCTCCTGACCGACAAGACGCACGACAACGTCACCGCGGTCATCCTGTTTCCCGGTTTTCGCAAGAAGGACATCGTCCGCTTCGCGCTCAAGGAAAACGAGAAGCTCCCGCCGGGGATCACCAAGCACTTCATTCCGAACCGCGCGCTGAAGGTCAACCTGCCGCTGCGGATTCTCCGCGGTCGCATGGACATGAAGGAACGGAACCGGAAACTCGACGCGTGGATCGCGGCCAAGGTCCGGAACAAGAAGATCCGCGCCTACCCCGAACCGACGGTCATCTTCGATGAATAGAGCCGCCGATACCCCGGAGCGTCTCCCCGGGGGAGTCGAGAGGAGGAGGTTCGCTCCCGCCGCCGCGGTGCGACCCCGCGAGTGGTCGCTGCTGTTGCTGCTGCCGGTCCTGCTGGCCTGTTTCCGGATTGCGGGCCCTTCCCCCGCGCACGGTCAGCCGCCCGAGCCGATCCGCACGGCGCCCCCGGAGGCGGTCGCGCTCCTCAGGGAGCTGGAGCAGCCGTCGCTCGAACCGCTGCTCCGCTGGGACTGGGAGCCGGCCGCGTTCAACCCGCTCACGCACCCGATCGAGTACGACTTCGGCTGGCGGCTCAGGGAACTGGGCCGGTCGGATCTGCCCGCGGTGGCCCGGGCCCGGCTGAATTTCGAGCTGGCGTTCCTGAACGACGCGGCGGCGCGGCTCGGCGACCCCGCACACCCCGACTACCGGACCGGAATGCCCGCCGTGCCCTGGGATCCGGCGGGACGCGACGAACGGCTGCGAACCGCCATCGCGGGCTACCGGAAACTTCTCGCCGGAGAGCCGGAGCAGGGGGAGTTCCTGACCGATCTCGGCGATCTTTTCCTGCTGTCGGGCCGGCCGGATTCCGCGGCGGTCCTGTTCCGGCGGGCCATGAACGGCCCCCGTCCCCCCGCCCGGGTTTTCGCGCGGGCGGCCCACGCGGAGCTGCTCGTGTTCTCGTCGGCGCCGGACTCGATGAAGCTCGGTCCGTTCCGGTCCATCCGGTCCGCGGGGCTCGCCTGGTTCGACAGGCCGGCCCCCGCCGATTCGATCCTCGCGGCGCGCCATCTCGTGGAAGGGGCGCGCTTCCGGATCGAGCAGTCGCTCGTGGAGTTCTACGCGGACCGGATGGCGCGCCCGGACGTGTGGAGCGGCGCCGGCATCGATTCCGTGTTTTCCCTGCTGGCCCGGGTCGTCGCGCCCACCACGCGCCGCATGCTCGCGGAGGCCGCCAACCGGGACACGACGTACGCCGAGGCGTACGGCCTGCTCGGAACGGTGGTCACCGGCCAGATCCTGCTTCCGATCGCGGCGCGGAGCCTTCTCTTCCGCAACCAGGACGTGCCGGCGGACTCGCTCGCCCTGGCACTCTGGGTGCTGGCGCGGGAGCGGGGGGAGCAGAAGCTCGCGGATCTCAAGTACGCCGCGGCGAACCTGAACCGCTGCGAGGATCTCGAGCCGGGCCGATATCCGGTCGTCCGCCGCGAACAGGCCCGCCTGGCGCTGATCTTCGGTGACGTGGACGGAGCGGCGGGGCTCTACCGGGCGCTGCTCGCGCGGTACCCGAACCAGCTGTCCTTTGCCGAGGAACTGTTCACCGTGTACCGGCTGGAATCCGCGAGCCTCGAGAGCGGAGCGCGGATGCGGCTGCCGGAAGCACGGCTCGAGGAGGTGCTCGACGAAACGGTACCGAAGACCGGAAACGGAGAGTTGACGGCGCTGCTCGGCTGGACGCGGTCGGCATCCGGTCGGCGCTCGGAGGCCGACGCCGCGTTTGCGTCCGCGGCGGCGCAGGACTCCCTGGCCTGGCGCGCCCGGCTGGGGCTGGCGGTTTCGGCGCTCCGGGAGCTCGATGCGCAGAAGGCCGAACCGCATCTCAAGGTGGCCGGCGACCGGTTTGCCGCCATGGACGATCCGGGCAAGAGCGTCTACTGCACGGCGGTCGGGTTGCTGTACCTGGTCCGCGGGGACAGGACGAACAGCCGGATGTGGCTGAACGAAGCGCTGGGGTTCGATCCGCGGAACGGCATTGCGGCCCGGGCCATGCGCGCCGCCGGCGCCGGGGGATGAGCGGGCGCCGCCACGTACACAGAATCAACACGATCCCCGCCGGCGGCGGGGCACACCTGAAAAAAGGAGACGGCACAAAATGGAGTGGAGCGCGGAAGCGACGGAAAAGTTCAAGACCCTGCTCGGCGAGATCCCGGTGTTCCTTCGCCCCATGGCGGAACAGATGGGGAAGAACGAAATCGGCAAGGTGGCGGCATCGCGCGGCGTGAGCCAGGTGGATATCCCGACGATGGTGATCGGACTGATCAAGGCGACGCCGGCGCACATGAAGGACCAGATGAAGGACGCCATGAAAAAGCACGGGATCGACCTGTCCCAGTTCGCGGAGTTTCTCTAGGAGAGTCGCGGTCGGAGCCCCCCGCGCCATGTTGCCCGGTGAACGAAAGCGCTGCACCAGGTTAACAAATCTTATAAAACTATAACATTAAACAACTTGGACACGGCTGCATCTTCAGGGCACCGCTGTGCCCCCACCGAACGTTAATATTTCAATACACAATACCCCTCTTTGCAACGCCCTCCGCTTTTCCCATAAATCAATGCAACACTTGATGTTGGCGACCGAACATTCCCATTGCCAGGATCTGGCACGCCCCATGCAAAGACAAGGAAACGAACCTGTCAGGGATGACGGGAGGACGGAAAGAGAAGCTCAGGAGATCCTGGGGGACGGCTTTCCGAAACGCTCAAGGAAGGCGGTGTGCCATGACACGGAACTCGATGAATGCGGGAAACGGATTTGTGAAGTCTCTGGTGGTTGTGATTGCTGCGGGAAGTCTCAGCCTGGTGGGGTGCGGGAGTGACCTGTCCACCGCACCGATGATCACCGGCGCGGCGACCCAGGACGAGCCGGGCGAAGTCATCCGCCCGACGAAGGACGCGCGTCTCGAGGCGCCCCGGAACTTCCAGGCCGAAGCGCTGGGCGGCAACCCGGTGCGCCTGACCTGGGACAGCCCGGTGGAGTCGGGACTCACGGCCATTCTCCAGGTGAACGGCCAGACCCTCATCGAGATGTCCGCCGACACCGGAATCTATGTCGACAATCTCGGAAAGCCGGCCGGCACCCACACCTACGACATCTGCTTCGTGAAGGGGAACCAGTCGAGCCGTCACGCCCAGGCCGCGGTGGTCATCAACGCCCAGGGCGGCAACGCGGGCGGCCGGACCGACGACCGGCCCGAGCTGGACGACTGATCCGGCCCGGCGCACACGACAACGACACGAACTCAACAAGACAACGGGGGATGAGGGCGGAGGGTGCGGGGGTTCCAGCGAGAACCGGAGAGGCCCGCACCGGAAGCCTCCTCAGGCGGGACGGTTCGCAAGAGCCGTCCCGCCTTTTCTTGTGGCCGTCCGCGGCCGGATCCCGTCCCGGCCCCGTTGACGTATCCCCCTGCCGCTGGTAGGGTTACTTGCTTTTTGACGGACCGCCTGACTCGACCCCCGGCGCGTCCGCCCTGAACTCAACCCCATATTCCGAATCAGGCCCAAGAGCCTTTGACTCCTGGAGAAAAACCGATGAGTACCCCGGCCACAGTTGCGTTTCCGAACACGAAGCTCCTGATCGGCGGCGAGTGGAGCGACGCGAAAAACGGCGCCGCCGTCGACACGATCAACCCGGCCACGGCCGAAACCCTGACGCAGGTGGCCCAGGCCACCGCCGACGACGCCGACCGCGCCGTCGCCGCCGCGCGCAAGGCCTTCGACGAAGGTCCCTGGCCCGGCATGGCCGCCGGAGACCGCGGACGCATCCTGTTCAAGCTGGCCGACCTGCTCGAGCAGAGCGCGGATTCGATCGCCACGCTGGAAACCCTGGACAACGGCAAGCCGTTCTTCGAGTCCCGAAAGATCGACGTGCCGCTGGCCGTCGAGGCGATCCGCTACTACGCCGGCTGGGCCAACAAGATGCACGGCGAAACGCTGCCGGTCCGCGGACCATTCCACACCTACACGCGCCACGAGCCGCTCGGCGTGGTGGCGGCCATCACCCCCTGGAATTTTCCGCTGCTGCTCTCCGTGTACAAGGTGGCCGCGGCGCTCGTCACCGGGAACACGGTCATCCTGAAGCCGGCGGAGATCACGCCGCTGTCCTGCCTCCGCCTCGGCGAACTCGGCCTCGAAGCGGGGCTCCCGCCCGGCGTCCTGAACGTCATCACCGGAAAGGGTTCGGTGATCGGCAACGCCCTCGTGAATCATCCGGGCGTGGACAAGATCGCGTTCACCGGGAGCACGCCGGTGGGGCAGGAGATCATGCGCTCGGGCGCCGGCACGCTGAAGCGGCTGTCGCTGGAGCTCGGCGGCAAGTCGGCGAACATCGTCTTTGCCGACGCGAACCTCGACATGGCCGTCCGCGGCGCCATCAACGGCGTGTTCTACGGCAAGGGGGAGATCTGCACGGCCGGCTCGCGGCTGCTCGTGGACGCCTCGATTCATGACCAGTTCGTGGAGATGCTGAAGGCCAAGACCGAGGCGCTCAAGCAGGGGGATCCGTTCGACTCCAAGACCCGCGTGGGGCCCCAGGTGTCCGAGGCGCACATGAACTCGATCCTCGGCTACATCGACGCCGGAAAGAAGGGCGGCGCCCGCCTGGTCACCGGCGGCGAGCGGAACGTGATCGGCAACGGCTACTTCGTGAAGCCGACGATTTTCGACCAGGTGACGAACGCGATGACGATCGCCCGCGAGGAGATCTTCGGCCCGGTTGTGGCGGTGATCCCGTTCCGGTCGGACGACGAGGCGGTGGCCCTGGCCAACGACTCGATGTTCGGCCTGGCCGCCGGGGTCTGGACGAAGGACCTGAAGCGCGCGCACACGATGGCGGCCCGTCTCCAGGCCGGCACGGTGTGGGTCAACAACTACAACTTCTACGACCCGGCGGCGCCGTTCGGAGGCTACAAGCAGAGCGGTTTCGGCCGCGAGCTCGGCCAGGCGGCCCTGTCCGAGTACACGCAGGTCAAGACCGTCTGGGTCGACCTGTCCTGAAACGGCACCGATGAGCGATTCGATCCTTCTCGACCGGACGGACGGCGTGGCCACGGTCACGCTGAACCGGCCGGACAAGCTGAACGCGCTGGCCGGCACGATGCGTGACGACCTGCTGGCGGCCGTCAAGACCGTGGCGGCCGACGCGTCCTCGCGGGTGCTGGTCATCACCGGGGCCGGCCGCGGTTTCTGCGCCGGCGGCGACATCGCGGTGATGGCGGAGATGAAGAAGGCGAACGCCCCGTTTGACGGGATCGGCCGGCTGATGGAATCGGGCCGGGCCGTGGTGGAGGCGCTCCGGGATCTCGACCGCCCGGTGATCGCCGCCGTGAACGGGCCGGCCGCGGGCGCCGGGTTGAACCTGGCGCTGGCCTGCGACCTGCGCATCGCGTCGGAGGCGGCGTCTTTCGGGGCCACGTTCGTCAAGATCGGCCTGCACCCGGACTGGGGCGGCAGCTGGCTCCTGCCGCGGCTCGTCGGAACATCGCAGGCGCTGAAAATGATCTGGACCGGCCGAACCGTTCCGGCGTCGGAGGCACTGCGCATCGGGTTGTGCGACGAAGTGCACCCGCCGGAAACGTTCCTCGACGCCGTGCGCGAGCTGGCGGCGGGCCTCGCGAAGGCGCCGCCGGCGGCGGTCGCCGCGGCGAAGAAGACGGTGCACGCGGCCGGGGGGGCGGACCTGAACCAGCTGTTCCAGATGGAGATGTTCGCGCAGCGGGCCTGCTGGGACTCGCCCGACTCCGCGGAGGGGATCAACGCTTTTCTCGAGAAACGACCCGCCCGGTTCACCGGGAAGGGCTGAAAACTTCACACCAACACCAACGATCGAAGGATTCGAAAGGAGCACCACCCATGTCCGACAAGACACTCGTTACCTTTGCGGCCCAGGACGGCGTCGGCGTCATCACGCTGGTCGATCCCCCGGCCAACACCTACACCTATGAAATGATGCAGCAGCTCGACACCGCGGTCTGCCAGGCGCGCATGGACGACAGCGTTCACGTGATCGTGATCCGCGGCGACGGCGACAAGTTCTTCTCGGCCGGCGCCAACATCTCCATGCTCAACTCGGTGACGCCCCGCTTCAAGTTCTTCTTCTGCCTGCACGCCAACGAAACTCTGAACCGACTCGAGCAGACGCCGAAGCTGGTGATCGCGGCACTGAACGGCCACTGCGTCGGCGGCGGCCTCGAGATCGCGATGGCGGCGGACATCCGGATCGCCAAGAAGGACGGCGGCAAGATCGGCCTGCCGGAAGTGAACCTCGGCGTGCTGCCGGGCACCGGCGGAACGCAGCGCATGGCCCGCATCGTCGGCAAGGGGCGCGCGATCGAGCTGATGGCCACCGGCCGCACGTTCACGTTCGAGGAGGCGCTGGACATGGGCCTCGTCAACGAGCTCTACGACCGCGACGGCTTCTGGGAGAACGTGCTCATCTACGCGAAGCAGTTCTGCCCGCCGAACAAGGCCTCGAAGGCCGTGGGCCTCATCAAGCGCTCCGTCCAGACCGGCCTCGAGCTGCCGTTCCAGGACTCGCTGGCCCTCGAGCGCGAACTCCAGCAGCAGCTGTTCCAGAGCGACGACGCGAAGGAAGGGATCGCCGCCTACGTGGAGAAGCGCCAGCCGAAGTTCACCGGAAAGTAGGACGTTTCGCGGCGCCGCGGAGTGCCCGCAAGGGCCAGGACCGCGGGGACCGACCGGATACGGGCATCGCCCGGAACCCGGGGCGGGGCGGGCGGTCTTCCGCGGCGCCGCATCATGACTTGATTGGGGAAGATTCAATGAGCATCAGCACCATCGGCGTGATCGGCGCCGGCACGATGGGGCGCGGCATCGCGTACGTATCGGCTCTCGGAGGTCACCGGACGTTCCTGTTCGACACGGACGCGAAGGCCCTCGAGGCCGCCATGGCCACGATCCGGAAAGACTTCGACAAGGCCGTGGAAAAATCGATCGTGGAGCGGGGAAGGGCCGACGAGGCGATCGCGCGGATCGTTCCGTGCTCCGTCCTGGAGCAGGCCGGCCGCGAGAGCGACCTGATCATCGAGGCGGTGCCGGAGAACATGGCGCTCAAGATCGAGCTGTTCCGGAAACTCGAACCGCGCTGCCCGGGCGGCACGATCTTCGCCACGAACACGTCGGCCCTGTCGGTCACCGAGATGGCCGCGGCCACCGGCCGCCCGTACTCGGTCATCGGCATGCACTTCTTCAACCCGGTGCCCCGGATGAAGCTCCTCGAGATCGTCCGCGGACTGGAAACGTCCGACGCCACCGTCGAGGCGTGCCGCGCGGTGGGGGAAGCCATGGGCAAGGAAGTCGTGGTTGTCAACGAGTCGCCGGGTTTCATCACCACCCGGATCAACGCGCTGATCGGCAACGAGGCGTTCACGATGCTCCAGGAAGGGGTGGCCAGTGCCCGCGAGATCGACAAGGCGCTGAAGCTCGGCCTCAATCACCCGATGGGGCCGTTCGAGATGGTCGACCTCGTGGGGCTCGACGTGCGCCTGGCGATCCTCGAACATCTGCATGCCACGCTCGGCGAAAAGTTCAAGCCGTGCCCGCTGATGGTCAAGTATGTAAAGGCCGGCCGCCTCGGACGGAAGACCGGGCGCGGCGTGTACGACTACACCGAAAAGTAGGCCCCGGAGGGACCCGATGAGCTACGCGCATATCCGACTGGAGATCGCCGACCGCACGGCCCGGATCACCATCGACCGCCCCGACGTGCGGAACGCCATCGACCGCACCACCGCCGACGAGCTCCAGGCGGCGCTCGCGGAGATCCGGAAGGACGAATCGGTCGGCGTGGTCGTGATCACCGGCGGCGGCGACAAGGTGTTCGTGTCCGGCGCCGACATCAAGGATCTGAAGACGCGCACGTACCGGAGCGGACTCGAAGGGTGCAACAACGCGCTGTTCCAGGCCGTGGAGAACCTCGACCGCCCGGTCGTGGCGGCGATCAACGGTCACGCGCTCGGCGGCGGCCTTGAACTGGCGCTCGCCTGCGACCTCCGGATCGCGGTGGACGACGCGCGGTTCGGTTTTCCGGAAGTCGGCCTCGGCATCATGCCGGGCGCCGGCGGCACGCAGCGGCTGCCGCGCCTCATAGGCATCGGAAGGGCCAAGGAGATGATCCTCACCGGCGACCTCATCACCGCCGAGGAGGCGCACCGGCTCGGCGTGGTCAACCGGATCGCGCCCCGGGCGGAGTTTTCCGCGGCGGTCCAGGCGGTGGTCGACAAGCTCCTGACCCGAGGCCCGGTGGCGCTCAAGCTGGCCAAGATGTCGCTGAACATGGCCACCCAGGCCCCGATGGACGCCGGTTTCCAGTTCGAGATCCTCGCCCAGTCCGTCCTGTTCGAAACCGCGGACAAGGACGAGGGGATCAACGCGTTCCTGGAGAAAAGGGCGCCGAAGTTCGAGGGGAAGTAGGGGGGGACTGGGTGAGCGGAGACGTCCCCCTCAATACGTGAACGTCGTCACCAGTTCCCCGCTCCCCGCGCTGCCGGCATCCCCCTCGCCGGTGAGAACACCGGTGAACGTGTCCACCATGCCGTTCTTCCTCACCGTGACTACGTACCGCGTGGTGTCCACGCCGCAGTTCAGGAAGTAGTCGACGCGCACGGTGTACGTGCCGCGCGGCGCCGTTCCGGTCGGCCAGGTGACGTTCTCGTTGCGCAGTCCGTCGATGGAGCAGGCCGCGTTGGAGTCGAGGTCGAGCTGGCCCCCGCTCGAAACGGTCCGTTCCTTCCAGTAGACCTCCTCCCCCTTCGGATCCACGACATGGAGATCCACGTCGGAATCGGCGTCCCACGAGAGGCTGACCTGCACATCCCCCGTGCCCACCCGGGTGATGCTCGTCGGCAGGTTGTCGGTGGGGCCGAACCGCCCGTCCGCACCGGCCGCCTGGATGAGGATATCGAAGCTCGTGCCGGGAACGCCCTGGGCCACGTTGATCAGGAACTCCAGCGACGTGGACGGCGCCGCGAGCGTGACCTCGTAGTAGCCGTCGATCCCGTCCACCCCGATCAGGAGTTTCGCCATGGCCGCGGGGGAGGCCACGGTCACCCGCGACGTTCCTCCGTTGATGACGATCGTGTTGCCGGAGGCGGTCACGGTTGGGCCGCCGTTGGCCGCGGGCGACGAACCGGTCTTCCGGACGGACGTGCCGCCGTCCAGTTCGATGCCGGAAAAGTAGTCGGCCACGGTGCGGGGTTCGGGTTTCGTGGCGTCGCTCCCGCACCCGGACAGGGCGAGGAGCAGCAGCGCGACGGCCGCGGTCGGACACATCACGCGGCGCGCCGGCGGGACACAGGCACGGCGGGCGGCGCGCGCGACCGGGAGCAGGGTCGCGATGCGGAACGGACTCTTCATGAAATCACCTCAGGCCGCGGACAAAGTCGCAGAAGACATCATTGTAGAGTGCTCCCGGCCGGCGCTCCTGGAGCCGCGACACGATGTCGGGCCCGTTCCATCCCAGCTTCCTCATGATGACTCCGGCCATCAGCGGCGACCGGTTCAGCCCCATCCCGCAGTGGGAGAGGACGCGCAGTCCCTGGCTGTAGAGATCCGCGGACATCGACGCCACGGCATGGAGCTTCACGAGGTTCGGCAGCTGCAGGTGATCTTCCATCGGCAGGTAGATGTAGAGAATGGTGTCGGGAACCGTGGGCACGCCGTGATCGAGACCTCCCTCGAGGTCGATGATCACCCGGATATCGAGTTTCCGGACGAGATCCCAGTCGTCGATTTCCGAGGCAACATACAGACCTTCCCGGTCGTCAACGTGGACGATTTCCAAAGAACCCCCTGGTGGTCGGCGTCAGCGAGTGCGGGATGTCAGCCGTTCCGCGGAGCGGATCAGGCAGACGTGCTGAATCCGGGTGGTCGTGACCTTGTTGCCGAACTCGAGAAAGAGCCCCTGGCCGGCCACGACCCGGGTGTCGATGGCCCGGCCGCCGAACGTGCAGCCGGAGATCGTGGTGGGTTCGGGTTTCCGCTCCTGGCGGTCGAACCAGCCTCCGGAAACGTCGTAGAGATCGCGCCCCAGCGGCAGAATCGTGTACCAGGAATTCCGGGTCTGAACCAGGAGCCGGTCGCCCGGCGCCAGTTCCGCCCGGCGCACGGCGGTGCGGGCGCGGTGGTTGACGAGGGTTGTCAGGTCCTGTGCGTGCATGTCGTCCTGCCCCTTGGCGAAAGTGACGTCGAGGCCCGGGGACCAGTTTAAACCCTCGGCAGGCGTCTTGCCAGTCGGGAAAGAAGGGGGGGAAGGGTCCTACCCCAGCACCACCGGTCCCAGAAAATACAGCACCGCCACCACCGCCACGACCCCCATCAAATCCAGGAACACGCCGTAGCGCACCATCTTCGCGATCGGAACGTAACCCGATCCGTACACGAGCGCGTTCGGCGGCGTCGACACCGGGAGCATGAACCCGAGGCTTCCGCCGATCGTGGCTCCGAGCGCCGGAAGCAGCGGGTCCACGCCGGCGCCCCGGGCGATCGGGATCACCAGCGGAACGAGCATGGTCACCGACGCCATGTTCGAGGTCGTTTCGCTGATCAGGACCGCCGCGAACGTGGCCGCGACCAGGAGGGCGAGCATCGACCCGTTCGGAAGCGCGGTGGCCAGCCCCTCGCCGATCGACGCCGCGAGGCCGGAGCGGTCGGTGAGCCGCCCCAGCGCCATGCCGGTGCCGAGGAGCAGCACCGTGCCCCAGTCGATCTTCACGGCGTCCGACCAGGCCAGCGTGGGCCGGCGGTCGGTGGTGGAGAGCGGCAGGATGAACAGGACCGAGGCGCCGAGCAGCGCCACGATCCCCTCGGGCAGGCGCTCGCCGACCGCCTGCGTGATCGTGCCGGCGCCGGTGCCGTAGATGAGGCCGAGCGCGCCCGGAAGGATCCACAGGAAAATCGTGATGGCGAAGATCACGAGAACGTTGCGCTCTCCGTAGGAGAGTGGTCCGAGGTGACGCCGCTCGGCGATGATGTAGTGACGCCCGCCGGGGATTTCCCGGATCCCGGCCGGCGCGCCGCGGTGCAGCGTGAACACCGTCCAGGCGAGAAGGATGCCGACGATCGGCGCCGCCAGGAACACCCACTGGAAGAAGTTGATCCGGATGTCGAGCTGCTCGCGGATGAACCCCATGCCGATCAGGTTCGTCGGCGTGCCGACCGGCGTCATCAGGCCGCCGAGCGACGCCGCGAACGCGGTGGTGAGCATCAGCGCGGTGGCGAAATCCCGGTTCGGCACCGGCATCTCCCGGCCGGAAGCGTCGGTCCGCTTCAGGTAGAGAAACGACAGCAGCGACATCCCGATCGGCATCATCAGCGCGGTCGAGGCCGTGTTCGACACCCACATCGACAGGAACGCGGTGACCACCGCGTACGCCACGAGAATCCGCCCCGGCCGCGCCCCGACCCACGGCAGCGACAGGACCGCGAACGCGAACCGCCGGTTCAGGCCGTGAACGAAGATCGCCTCGGCCAGAATGAAGCCGCCGATCATCAGGAAAACAAGGTGATTGGAGAACGGCTCCAGCGTTTCCCGCGCGGAGTCGACGCCGCAGATCACGGCCAGCGCCACGCCGAGCATCCCGGTGACCGGGAGCGGAATCGCCTCGGTCATCCAGAGCGCGATGACGCCGGAGAGGATCGCGGCGAGCCGGTGCGCTTCGGTGGACAGCCCGGAGAACGGCAGGAACCAGACAAGGAGAAACAGCGCCGGGGCCATGACCAGCCCCGCCGATTTCCGCCTTTCCTCGAAAGCGGCCTCGGCGGGGGACAGCGCCTCGCGGAACAGCGCCGGCGTGATCGTCCGCGGTTCGGGAGAGGCGCTCATCCGCGGGTCAGCACCACTTTTCCGAACTGCGCCCGGCTGTCGAGATAACGATGAGCCTCCGCCGCTTCGGCCAGTGGGAACGCGCGGTCCACGACCGGCTTCAGGATCCCGCGGTTCAGGAGCTTCAGGACCTCGACGAGTTCGCCGCGGCTCCCCATGTACGATCCGAGCAGCCGGAACTGTTTCGCGAACAGGTGGCGCAGGTCCATCGTGATCACCGGTTCCGTCGTGGCCCCGCAGGTGACGAGCCGCCCTCCCCGGGCGAGGCTCCTGAGGCTGCCTTCCCAGGTGGCGCCGCCGGTATGCTCCACGACCACGTCGACGCCGCGCCCGTCCGTCATCACCCGGACCTGCTGCGCCACGTCCTGCGTCGTGTAGTTGATGATCCGGTGCGCTCCGAGTTCGCGGGCCTTCGCGAGTTTTTCGTCCGACCCGGCTGTGGCGATGATCTCGGCGTTCATCAGGCCGGCGATCTGGACGGCCGCCATGCCGACGCCGCTCCCCGCCGCCTGGACGAGGACGGTTTCCCCCTGGCGGAGTTCGGCAAGCGTCATGAGCATCCGCCAGACGGTCAGGTAGACGAGCGGCGCGGCGGCCCACTCGACCGGTGTCAGCGCCGGGCCGGCCGGGTACACGGACGTGGCGGGGGCGTCGACCATCTCCGCGTAGCAGCCCGGCTCCTGGTAGCCGAGCATCCGGTAGCCGCGGCAGAGCGTGTCCTGTCCGGCGGCGCAGGCCTCGCAGGCGCCGCAGGAGGAACCGGGGGTCACGACCACCGGGTCGCCCGGTTTCAGGTGGGTCACGTCCGGCCCGACGGCGTGGACGCGTCCGTACCCTTCGGTGCCGAGCGTGTGGGGGAGGGACACCCGTATCCCCGGAAGTCCCTTGCGGATGGCCAGGTCCAGGCGGTTCAGCCCCGCGGCCTCCAGCGCCACCACGACCCGCCCGCGTGCCGCGGCGGGTTCGGGAAGGTCGGCCTGTTTCAGGACCGATTCGTCACCATGCTCGTTGAAGACGATCGCGCGCATGCCGCTCCTCCGACCAAGAAAAAAGGGGCCCGAAGGGACCCCTTTATAATGTGATGTCCGGGCCCGTCAGGCCGGCCAGTCTACCACTTCTTTCCTTCGATGCGGTTTTCCACCGGGACGTCCTGGAATCGCCGTGTCGTGACGCTCGGCGCCAGGGCCAGGGCCTCGTCGTACGGGATGCGGACGATCGTGTCCCACGGGCAGATTTCCGAACAGAGCACGCAGCCGATGCAGATGTCGTAGTCGATCTCCACGAGCTTGTTCAGGAGCGGGTGCTCGTCGCCGGGGACCAGGTTGATGGCGTCGACCGGGCAGATCGGGATGCACCACTCGCACCCCGTGCAGCCGCGCTGGTCGATGACGGCCAGGTTCTTCGGTTTCCGCTTCGGCTTGGGCGCCTTGGCTGCCGGTTTCGGTTTGGCCGTGGCGGTACCGGCTTCCGCTGCTTCCGCGGTCTCTTCCGGTGCGTCGTTGTCTTCGTCGGACATGATTCGGTCCTCGAAACGGGTTACTTCCGGCAAGGCCGGAGGACGAGGAGGCATTGTATCACAACCGCCGCGGGGTCCAACCCGGCCATGCCGCGGGTCTGCTAGAGTCATCGGCACGATGCGATTTTCCCTCACGGAGATCATCGATTTCCGAACGCGCGAGACCCGGATCGCGATCCTGGCCATTCTGGGCATTTTCCTTCACCTGTTTCTTCGCTACGCGCTCCGGGTCACCGGTGAGGTCCAGGGGCTGGATGCGGCCGACCTTCCGCTCGTGGCCGTCCTCGTCCTGGGCGGGGCGCCCCTGGTTCTCGGGCTTCTCCGGAACCTCCTGCGCCGCGAGTTCTCCTCCGACCTGCTGGCCGGCCTCTCCATCCTCGCTTCCATCCTGATGGGGGAGTACCTGGCCGGCACGCTGGTCGTCCTCATGCTGACTGGTGGCCAGGCGCTGGAAAGCTACGCGGTCCGGAGCGCTTCGTCCGTTCTCGACGCGCTGGCCCGGCGCATGCCGTCGCTGGCGCACCGCCGGACCGACGGGGAAATCGTCGACCTGCCCCTGGAGGAGGTGAACGTGGGGGACACGCTCGTGATCCTCCCCCACGAGATCTGCCCCGTCGACGGCACCGTCCTCGAAGGGCACGGGTCCATGGACGAGTCCTACCTGACCGGGGAACCCTACGTGATGTCGAAGGCGCCCGGATCGCCGGTGCTCTCCGGGGCGATCAACGCCGTCACGGCGCTGACGATCCGGGCGGACCGCCAGGCCATCGACTCGCGCTACGCGCGGATCATGGCGGTGATGAAGGAATCGGAACAGCGCCGGCCCCGCATCCGCCGTCTCGGCGATCAACTCGGCGCCGTGTACACGCCGGTGGCGATCGCCGTGGCGCTGCTGGCCTGGATCCTGTCCGGCGAACCGATCCGGTTCCTTGCCGTGCTCGTCGTGGCCACCCCCTGTCCGCTCCTCATCGCGATCCCGGTGGCGCTGATCGGGTCGATCTCGCTGGCGGCGCGGCGCGGCATCATCATCAAGGATCCGGGAATCCTCGAGCGGATCGGCACCTGCCGCACGGCGATGTTCGACAAGACCGGAACGCTGACCTACGGCGAGCCGGTCCTCACCGAGGTCGTGCCGGTTCCCGGATTTTCGGCGGACGAGATCCTGTCGCTCATGGCCGGCCTCGAGCAGTATTCGCGGCACCCGCTGGCCGCGTCCGTGGTGCGCGCGGCCCGCGAGAGAAAGCTCCGCCTCCCCGAGGCTTCCGCGGTCAGCGAACTCCCCGGGGAGGGGCTCAGCGGTCGGGTGAACGGCCGCGACGTCCGCATCACCAGCCGTAAAAAACTGGCGGCGGCGGCACCGGAGGCGCTGGACGGCCTGCCGCCCGCGGTTTCGGGCATGGAGTGCATCGTGATGGTGGACGGCCGCCCCGCCGCCGCGGGGCGGTTCCGCGACGAACCCAGGAAGGAGGGGGGCTCGTTCATCCGGCATCTGAGCCCCCGTCACGGCTTCGACCGCGTCCTCATCGTGTCCGGCGACCGCGAGTCGGAAGTCCGTTATCTCGCGGAGCGGGTGGGGATCACCGAGGTGCACGCCGAGCAGACCCCGGAGCAGAAACTGGCCCTCGTCCGCGCCGAGACCGCCCGGGCCGACACCGTCTTCGTGGGGGACGGCATCAACGACGCGCCCGCCCTGACCGCCGCCACGGTGGGGATCGCGTTCGGCAAGGGAAGCGACATCACCGCCGAGGCGGCCGGCGCGGTGATCCTCGACAGCTCGCTGCACCACGTGGACGAGCTCATGCACATCGGCACGAACCTCCGGACGATCGCGCTGCAGAGCGCCGTGGGGGGGATGGCCCTGAGCGTGGCCGGGATGATCCTGGCGGCGTTCGGCCTGCTGCCTCCGGTGGCGGGAGCGGTCACCCAGGAGATCATCGACGTCTTCGCGGTGGTGAATGCCCTGCGAGCCGCGGTTCCGCCGCGGATCCTGTCGGACTACGAGGGGGCGTAGGGTCAGCGGACCTTTTTCTCCAGCTCCTCGGCGATGATCCGCGCCTTTTCGGCGAGCGTGCAGGCCCTGTACAGATCCTGGTCCAGGGCACTCCGCGCCTCGGCCAGGAAGCGGTCGGCGGAGGCCATCTGCTCCTGCTGCAGCTGCGTCAACGGTTTGTTCCGGATCGCCTCCAGCGCGCGGGTGGCCCGGAGCGCCTCGGCCGAGAAGAATTTCTTTCGTTCCGCCGTTTCCTCGGGCGTCATGCGGACGCTGATCGTCGGACCGCCGGCCGGCTCGGGCGCCGGGGACGTCGTGGCGGCCGGTTTCGTCGTGTCCGCGACCGCCGCGCTTCCGGTCGTTGGTGCCGGTTTCCTCTGCGCCGGGGCGGCCGGTTTGCGGGCCGCCGCGCTGTCCGCGCCGGAGGAAGATCCCGTGACGGCGGTCGGTTCGGTGGGCGGGGAGCTCCGGAACAGCGAGCACCCGCTGAGGAACGTGGCGGCGACGGCGCCGATCAGCAGGAAAGAAGAACGCCGGGCGGCGAACGGCGGGGGCGGATCGGTTCGGTGGGCGCGCGCGGCCGAAGCGATCACCTCAGGCGGGGATGAGCGCGGGAAAGCAGATCGTGAAGAGCGCTCCCCGGTCGGGTTCGCTCCGTACCGTGATGGTGCCGCCGTGCATTTCGACGGCCTGCTGAACGAGGGCCAGTCCAACTCCGGTACCGTCCTTCTTCGTCGTGAAATAGAGATCGAAGATCCGGGAGTGCAGTTCGGCGGCGATTCCCTGCCCGTGATCCTGAACCTGAAGGCACGCTCCTCCCTCCTCGGATCGGAGGGAAACCTTAACAGGAAGCGAACCGGGGCGTGAAGCCTGGATTGCGTTTCGGAAGACATTCAGGAGCGCCTGGCGAAGAACCTCTTCATCTCCATAAATATCCGGTACTTCGGCGGTCGCGTCGAACTCGAATTCCACGCCCGCCATCCGGGCTTCCGGTTCCACGAGGAGAACCAGGTCGCGAACCAGCGGTTCCAGTTTCACCCGCCCCAGGCTCAGCTCCTTGAGCCGGGTCAGCTTCAGGAAACCGAAAATGACCCGCTCCATCCGTGCGATCTCGCGCTGCACCGTTTCGATTCTCTCGCCGGCCTTCGGCGAGCCGTTGTCCGCCACGTCCTGCTTCAGCAGTTCGAGGTGGATGTTCATCGCGTTGAGCGGATTGCGGACCTCGTGGGCCACCCCGGCCGCCATGCGCCCCAGGCGGGACAGCACGTGGGCGTGATCGACCAGCTCCTGCAGCCTCCGCACGCGCCCGTAGTCGCGGAGGGTCAACAGGGCCCCTTCCGGCGCGGAGCTGTCCCCGACGAGCTGACAGGTCGTGATGAACACCCGCGGCCCTTCCTCCGTGTCCATCTCGACCTGGACGGATTCCGACTTGAGCGTTCCGGCGAACGACCGTTCGGCGACCCGGGTCAGGGGATGGTTCCGCCCGCAGATCGCGGCGAGCGTATGCCCGGTCACTTCCTGGAGCGTCGCGCCGAGGATGCGGCAGGCGGGGCGGTTGGCCATGACCACGCGGGCCTCTCCGTCCAGCGTGAGCATGCCGTCGTCCAGCGCGTCCACGGCCTGGCGGATGGCATCCCCTTCGCTGGCCAGGTGCTCCTGCCGGCTCAGCAGGGCGCCGCGCTCCGTGGCCAGGTGTTCGCTCAGCGCATTGATGTGGCCCATCAGGCTCGACAGCTCGTTGCGGGCCTCCGTGGGAAACCGGAAACCGAGATCGCCGCCCTGGAGCTGCATGAGCCCCTGCTCGATCCTCCGCAGGGGGCGGTGGATCAGCAGCCAGGAGATCGTGGCGCCGAGCAGGACGGCCATGAGCAGCTGGGCGAGCAGCCTCCAGATGTGCGACCTCACGATCGACTCGAGGTCGGCGCGCAGGATCTCCGCACCGAGACCGAGGCGGACGGTGGCGAAGTCCCGGCCGTCCGCCAGCAGCGGCACGGACACTTCGTAGGCGCCCGGCTCCCGGAGGATCGCCGCCGCCTGCCGGAGGATGAGGATTCCGGGGAGCGGTTCGATGCTGGGCTGGGCCACCATCACCCGGCCCGTCTGCAGCGAATCGGAGTGGACGATCGCCCGCTGCAGGGAGTCGGAAATGGCCACGTAGGTCACCGCCGGCGTGATCTGCCGGGCATCCCTGAGGATCGTCGCCAGCCGGGCGTCGCGGCGCACGGCTTCGACGAGGTCGCCGGAGCCGGCGTTCATCAGCGTGATGCGGAGCTGGCTGGTCACGATCTGGGCCGCCACCTCGGCGCCCCGGTACGTGGCGCGCAGTTCGATCCGGGTGATGGAGGCGATCTCGTACAGCGACGAGAGGATGCCGACGACGAGCACGAACAGGAGCAACGCCAGGATGAGCCGCAGCCGGATGCTGGTCTTCACCTGTCCCGGTCCCGCAGGTACTTCTTGAGCTTGTTGTGCAGCGTCTTCGTGCTGATGCCGAGGATCTCCGCGGCGCGCGTCTTGTTGTCCCGCGTGCTCTTCAGGGTTTCCTCGATCAGTTTTCGCTCCGCCTCCTCGACGGTTGTCCCGACGGAAACCGTGACGTTCAACGCGGAGGGTTCGTCGCCGGGCTGGCTTCCTGGCGTGGCGACGGCCGGGGTTGCGGAATCCGTGCCGGCGCGGCCGAGTCCCTGGAGGTCGCCGATGTCCACGGCCGGTCCGGCGGCCACGATGGTGGCCCGCTCCACGACGTTCCTCAGCTCCCGCACGTTGCCCGGCCAGGCGTGGGCCTGCAGGACCCCCAGGGCGGCGGGAGTGAAGTCCCTGAGCGTCGAGTTGCCGCCCGCCTTCGTCAGGTCGGCCAGGAAATGCCGGGCGAGCAGCGGGATGTCCTCGCGGCGTTCGCGAAGCGGGGGAAGGTGCACGGTCAGCACGTTGAGCCGGTAGAAGAGATCCTCGCGGAATTTCCCCTCCGCGATGGCCCTTTCCACGTTGACGTTCGTGGAGGAGATCAACCGCACGTCCACCGGAATCTCCTGCTTGCCTCCAACCCGCCGGACGACCCGTTCCTCGAGAACGCGGAGCAGCTTTGCCTGAAGCTCCGGCGTCATCTCGCCGATTTCGTCGAGCAGAAGCGTTCCGGTGTGCGCCTGTTCGAAACACCCCTCCCGGGCGTTCGTGGCCCCGGTGAACGAACCCCGCTCGTGGCCGAAGATCTCGCTTTCGAGGAGCGAGTGGGGAATGGCCGCGCAGTTCACGGCCACGAACGGACGGTTCCGCCGGTGGCTCTTGTCGTGGAGAGTCCGGGCCACCACTTCCTTGCCCGTGCCGCTCTCCCCGGTGATCAGAACGGAGGCGGTGCTCGGCGCGGCCTGTCCGAGAACCCGGTAGATGTCCTGCATGACGGGGGCGCGCCCGATGAGCCGCCCGAACCGCCCCTGCTCGGCGAGGTCCCAGGTGAGGCGGTGCATCTCCTCGCGGTCGGATACCCGCTCCACGACCCGCTCGAGGACCACGCGCAACTTTTCCAGGTTGTAGGGTTTCGTGAGGTAGTCGTAGGCCCCCTCACGCATGGCCTCGATCGCGTTCTCGATCGTGCCGTGACCGGTGAGCAGGATGAACTCGGCGTTCGGGTACTTCTCCCGGACGATCCGCATGAACTCCATCCCGTCCTGGCCGGGCATCATCAGGTCGGACAAAAAAATGTGCGGGGTGTACGCCCCGCACATCTCCAGGGCCGCGGCCACGCCGGACGCGGACCGGCACTGGTATCCCCAGCGCTGGATGAGTTCGCAGAGTCCGGCGGCCGTGTGCTCCTCGTCATCGACGACGAGAACACGGTACGCCGAACGATCCGATTGCGACACAGCCTTGGGACTCAAGACGAACTCTCCAGACCCGGCCCGACGGCCGGCGAGCAACCGCCGTCCCGGTACGTTAGCCGGGACGGCGCGTCACCTACATATCGGAACGGAAGAACCAGGTCAGGCCCCCGGAAAGGGACAGGTTGTGGGTCGTGTTGTTGTCGAAGAAGATCACGTTGTCCCGGACGTCGCCGCGGAGAGCGAGGCGCTCCGTCATGAAGATCTTGGCGCCGCCGCCGAAGTTGATGGCCAGGTCCGTGGTCCCGTCGCCGGCATCGGGGGAAAAGGAGTGGATGCCGACGCCGGCCGTGAGGAACGGCACGACCTTCTCCCAGGAAGCCACCTCGAAGTTGTAGACACCGTTGCCGTGGACCAGGTAGCCCTTGAAATTGTCGCCGAGCGCCAGGCCGAAACTCCCCTCTACACCCCAGTTGCCCTGCTTCAGATTGCGGGCCACGTCCACACCGAGCAGCAGCTCGCTGCTTCCCGAGTCGTAGTCGAGAATTCCCAGCCTCCAGTTCAGTTCGGTGCTGGCCGGCGGAACATGCGCGGCCGCCGTACCGGCCCAGAGCGTGGCGGCAAGGAACATCACCGTTCCCATGGTCTTCATGGCCTTCATCAGTCACCCTCCTTGTTATGGTCGAGGACCCGCTCCCGATCGGGACGGGTCGCTGTTTCGCGGTGAACCACGCCCCCGAGCCAACGCCAGATCCGTGCCTGAGACCGGCCTGATGGCCGAAACGGTTAGGCGGCAAGAAGATGGCGGAAGCGTCATCCACAGGGACGTTTTGTCCACCGCGACATTATTACCCGATCATTCTGCCCTGAACAGGGTAATTATTACCGACTTCCACCCCGCAGCAACGCCCCGGGGCCCGGAAAATCGCGTTCCGGCATCTGGCATCCGTCTTGCAAAAGCCTCCCGACGGACAGCCCAGATTCGGGTCGGTTGGAACGTCTAAGCGGCCAGACTGTAACGGCCGGCCCGGTCTGGGGTTTTTTCCTGAAACTAACGACACAGCCCCACCAGGGCCATCGCGGCACCGGGCACCTGTCTCAATCAACGCCTGGGGTTTTCTGCTCTCCGCAGGAGTTCGGTCCGCGAGGTCCTTTTTTCTTCAGGAATTCTCCGCCGCGGAAATCCTCCGGCTCCGGTTGGGGCGCTCATCGGGAGGTATGGATCATGTCACGGATTCTTCAGGCGCCGAGGTGCGCCTTTTTGATAATTGCCGTTACCGCCGTCGCACTGTTCTCCTGCCTGACCGTTCCGCCGTCTTCGGCCGGAGAGGTCGTTCCCCAGCTCGGACTGACGAAGCCGACCGAGGGGAACCATGACGCGAAACTGTTCGGCGGGCTCGCGCTGCGCGGCAATCTCGCCCCGTTCCTGAAGTCGGAAATCGGCGTGTCCTACCGGAACGAGGAGCGGCTGAACGGCAACCTCGACGTCCGGCAGTGGCCGATCACCGCCTCGCTGTGGCTGGCGCCCGTTCCCGTTCTTTACGCCGGTGGCGGCGTCGGCTGGTACAACACGACCCTGGACTACAACGACGCGCTCGGAATCGACAACGAAACGTCCCAGGATTTCGGCGTGCATCTCGGCGGCGGGCTCACCGTGCCGGTCAGCCCGAAAGTCGGAGTGGATCTCAACGGCCGCTACGTCTTCATGGGAGACATCGAAACCGAGTTCGGGGATCTCGACCACCTGGATCCCGACTACTGGACGACGTCACTCGGGCTGGCCATCGTTTTCTGATCGCTCCGCCGCCGGCTCCGGGCGGACCGGCGTTCCGCGCGAGGGAAATCGCCCATGGAATGGAGGTTCCCCGCAGGGCTCAGGGCAAGGGAGACGCACCATGAACTCATCGCATGCCTATCTGAAATGTATCGCCGTTCTGTTCCTGCTGGCTCTCGTGGCCTGCACGTCCGGAACGCGTAGTCCGATGTCGCAGACGACGGCGAATACGCCGCAACCGGAGGGCTCGACGCTCCTGTCGCCGCGGGAAAACAGCTGGAATCACTCCGCCCAGCCGGTTCCGGCCCCGTCGCGGACACCGAAATACCGGCTGAACGAAGTGACGTTCCTGGAGGGAAGCACCTCGTTCGGCCGCGAAGGGAGCGGCGTCTGCCGGGATGCGGCGGCCGTGCTCGCGTCGAGGGGCGCCGATCGCGTCCTCCTCGTCGGTTACACCCATCGCGGAGAAGCCGAAACTCTCGGCCTCGAGCGGGCCCGCAAGGTCCGTGACTGCCTGGTCGGGCACGGCCTCTCTCCGGATGTCTTTGAAATGTCGAGCTTCGGCTCCCTGTTTTCCAGGGCGGAATCCACGGAGCCGGTGATGATGGAACAGGAACGTCGCGTGGAAATCTGGGTCATCTCGGAATCCTGAAGCGGCGCTGAACTTTGGAAACGGAGGATCTGCCGATGCCTGCGGGAAAACGAACCGCTGCAAGCCGCATACCTCACCTCGTACTCCTGGCGGCGGGCCTGTTCGTGGCCGGCTGCGGAAATGATGCGACGAAGCCGGAAGACACGTCATGGGTTCGTGGCCGCGTGGACGCCGGAGGAACGGCATCCGCCGGGATTCCGGCGCCGTCCACCTTCGGGGCCGAAACCGTCACCCTGAACCGCATTGCCGCGGGCGGAACCCTGGAAGTCGTTTCGCTGAAATCGGTCCAGGCCGGCGCTTCCGGTGAGTTCACGATCGAAACGACACAGAACCGCACCAGGAACCTGGTGCTGGTGGCCGCCACCGACCCGCTGATCCTCAAGGCGGTGGTCAGTGCCGAAGTGAATCACGGCACCACCGTTCAGTCACCGCCGATGAACGTGGAAACCACCGCCGAGGCGGACGTGTACATCGAGATCGTCGCCCGGGGAACACAGGGGATCGTGACGTTCGCGGACGTCGCGGAATACGTTTCCGCCGAGCTCGCCGCGTCCGTCGTAACGGGCGCGGTCACGCCGGCGCGGGTCGCGGCGGCCCTCGAATCGGAAGCCACGATCCGGATCACGCTGCTCGGCGATCCCCCCCTCAACGTGACCGGCGCCGGCCTGTCCGCGATCGCGGCGGGCCGGGCCGAGGCGAGGGCGGCATTCGACGCCGAGATGCTGGTCGCCAACGGCAACGAAGCCGCGCTGGCTGCCGCGGCCCGGCATCATGTTTCCGCCGTCGTCGCCGTGTACGAGGAGGCCGGTGTGGACGTGGCGGCCCTCGCACGGATTCGCGAGGCCTCGGCCCGGGCCTTCGTCATGGCCGCAGCCGAATGGCCCGCCGCCGGAAAACTCGCGGCGATCCGGGGATCGGCCCTGATCCGTGCCGAACTGATTGCGCGGGCCGTGGCGGCCCAGTGGGTGACGGTCGGAGCGAGCGCATCGCAGAAGGCGCTCATAGAGAGCCGCGGCGCAAGCCTCGTCGCGTCGATCCGGGCGGCCCTGACCGCCGGTGCGATCGAATCCGCCTTCGTCGCTTATCACGACGCGGCCATCGCCGAGTTCAAGGGGGTCCTGGACGCGCACGCGGCGTTGATCGCCGCGGCGGATCTCTCGATCAATGGAGCCAACGGTCCCCGTGACACCTTGTTGAAGAACGTCGAGGAAGCGGCATCGACAACCGCGCTGGTCGGAGCCTACTCGACGTTCTTCACCGAGACCCGGAACATCGCGGAAACCATTCTTGTCGGGCAGACGGCCGTGGAGCTCAATGCGAGCACCCAGGTTCTTGTCCTGACGAACATGAGCCTGGGATAAGGCGGAAAGGACAGTCATGACCAGTCGCAATTTTCTCGTGCCCGCCGTGTCCGCACTCCTGATCCTGTCGGGATGCGCCACGAAGGGGTACGTGAACAGCCGGATCGACGAGCGGGTGTCCGCGCAGGAGGCGCGCATCGACGAGCTGAACCGGACCACCGCCGATCTCAGGAACTCCACGGCGGACGCTCTGGCCCGCGCGGAATCCGCGGTCGGATCCGCGTCCGAAGCGCGCGACATCGCGCTCGGAAAAGTCGGACTGAAGGAGACGGCCACCCACACGGTCCACTTTGCGTTCGACAGCGACAACCTGACCGGCGAGGCGAAGGGCGTGCTGGACCAGGCCGCCCGGGAAATCCAGAACCAGCCGGAGTCGATCGTGGACATTTACGGATTCACCGACCGGGTCGGACCCGATCGCTACAACTACGAGCTCGGCCAGCGCCGGGCCATGCGCGTCCTGCGCTACCTTGCCGACCGGGCCCCCGGCCAGCTCAGCCGCTTTGCCGCGGTCAGCTACGGCGAGGAAAGACGCTCCGGGATGAGCGACGACAACGCGAAGGAACGCCGGGTCGTCGTGTCCATTCTGAAGCGCGTTCCCCTGTCGGAAGCCACGCACGCCGCGGTGCCGGACGGAAAACCGGAGACGAACACCCCCTGACGTTTGCCCTGCTGGAAGAGCGCGCCGTTGCAGCGAAGATCACCGCCCCCCCGGGAGGCGCCTCTTCCAGTTTTTCCCCCCCCGCGTTCCTACCGGTTCGGCCAGATCCGGTACAGCATCAGGTAGATGAGCACGCCGGTCACGCTGACGTAGAGCCAGATCGGCAGCGTCCAGCGGGCGATGCGCCGGTGCCGGTCGATGCGGTCGCGCAGCGCGTGCACGAGCGTGATCAGCGCCAGGAACGGAACGGCCGCGGCCAGGACCGTGTGCGTCAGCAGGATCGAAAAGTAGACGGGCCGGGTCCACCCCGTGCCGGCGAAGCGCGTCGATCCGGCATGGAAGTGATACGTGAGATACGAGACGAGAAACAGCGCGGACACGACGACCGCGGCGATCATGCAGAAGCGGTGCCCGGGCACGTTCCTCCGGCGGATCAAGACATAGCCGGCGGTCAGAAACAGCGCGCTGGTGCTGTTGAGAACCGCGTTCACGGCCGGCAGCTGTTCGATCAAAGTCTCGAGCCGCCGTTCAGGAGCGCGAGATCCGCGTACAGCTTCGCGATCGCCTCGGGATCGGTGCCGTCATAGTAGCCGCGGATGACCCCGCGGCCGTCCACGAGCGTGAAGCGCAGGCTGTGGGGGATGTCGTAGAACTCCTCGGCGTCGCTGCCGTCCGCCAGGGGGGCGGGGTCGCCCATGCCCAGGTGGAAAGAGCTCGTGGCCAGCTCCGCGATCGTCCGCCGCGGTCCGGTCAGGAAGTGCCAGCGCGAAGAGTCCGCGCCGTAGTTCTCCGCGTAGGCGGACAGCGTTTCCGGAGTGTCCCGCTCGGGATCCACGGAAAAGGAAACGAAGCGCACGGGCGATTCCGCGCCGAGGCTGTCGGCCACCGCCGCCATCTGCGAAGTGAGCAGCGGGCACGGTCCGGAGCAGCGCGTGAAAATGAAATCCGCCACCCACGGCCGGCCGTCGAGGTCGGCGCGGCGGACCGACTGCCCCTTCTGGTTCGTCAGCGTGAAGTCGGCCACGGATCCGTACTCCGGCAGCTGCGTCGATCCGGCCCTCTGCGGCACGAGATCGGGCCAGAGGTAGCGGGTTCCGAGGAACGCCCCGGCCGTTCCGGCGAGGATCAGGATCAGGGCACCCCAGAGGATGCGGCTTCCGGCTGTCGACGAAGTGCTCATCGGGGCCTCCGCGGCGCGGACCGGGCACCGGATTCCCGGCGGACAAGCGGTGACGGCGCTCCGGCCGGTATCGGCACGACGCCTCCCGGGTTTCCGGACATCCACTCTTCCACGCCGCGGTAGAGGGCCAGCGACCCCCAGCCGAGAAGCGCGCCGAAGACCAGCGTGAGCATGGCCACCGGCAGCGCGCCGGTGATCGTCGCGAACGGGCGGGCGGCCAGGTCCGCGGCCAGGCCGGCGACCCAGCCCGCGGCGTTCACACTGTCGGCGATTCCGGACAGCACGGCCGCCCACTGCCAGGCCAGAAGCGCGAGCGCCGTGAGCGCCAGCGCGGCGGTCGGTTCCGCCCAGGTTTCGATCCACCATGGCGTTTCCGCACGCAGTGCCGGCCGTGCCGCGGCGCGCGGTTCCAGCATCACCCGGGCCATGACCCGGTCGGCAAACGTGCCGGATACGGCAAGGCCCGGATCCTCGAACAGCCGGTCGAGTTCGACCGAGGCTTCCAGGGCATCCCCGCAGGCGGGGCACTCCGCCGCGTGCCGCCGTGCCGCGTCATCCGCGCCGGCCGGTCGGCCGGTATCGAGCCATGTTTCGAAGCGTCCGCAGTTCATGTCTTTCCGTGATCCTTCCCCGCGAGGCGGGTTCTCAGTCTGGCGCGGGCCCGGTGGAGCAGCGTCTTGACGGTGCCGTCGGGCAGGTCCATCACCGCCGACACGCTCTCGACGGAACGGTCCTCATGATAATACAGCGTGATGGCCAGGCGCTCCCGTTCGTCGAGAATTTCCATGGCCGCATCCAGCCGGCGGCGGAGCTCCGGCAGGTCCGGTCCGTCCGATTGCGGATCCGCGATCCGGTCGATCGAGTCGTCGAGCGGCGCTTCCCGCCTCGATCGGACCTTGAGGCGCTCGGCGCGATCCAGGGCCCGCCGCACGACGATGCGGTGCAGCCAGGTGCCGAAGCGGGACTCGCCCCGGAACTCCGGCAAGGCCCTCCATGCCCGGACGAACGCATCCTGCGCCACCTCCTCGGCGTCGGTCCGCGAGCGGAGCATGCGGAACGCCAGGTTCACCGCCGAACCCTGGTGCCGCTCCACCAGATTCCGGAATGCGCCGGCATCTCCGGCGCGGGCGGCCCTGATCCACGCAGCCTCGTCGTCCGGCCCGTGGCGGGAACCGGTTGTCTGTGCCGGCTTGTCGTGCATCACCGGGTTGGACGGGGGGATGGGCGGGTGCGGTTTCACCTGATTCTCCGGTCCGTGCCGCGGAACTCCGTCACGCGTCCGTGCGGCGTGTTTCATCGTGATGCGCACTCCGGCTGCGCCCGGCTGACGACGTCATTTTTCTGAAACCGCGTGGCCTCAACGACCGGTCAGAGGGAATGAAGGCGGCAAACACGGCCGGCGACGCCGGTCACCGCCGGACGGATCGACGCAGCGGCCGTCACGGCCGCGCGGCGGACAGAATCCTACAATCCATTTAATAACAATAGGTTATAAGAGAGGAGATGACAATGCCCTTGTTCGAATTCGATGCCCGGGAGTTCATACCGCTCATGGTGCTGACCATCCCGATCATTGCGGTGATCGGAGGGATCACCGCCGGAATCCTCAAGACGATGGGACGCCAGCGCCTCATCGAGCTGGCCCAGCGGGAGAGGATCGCGGCCATCGAGCGCGGACTCGACCCCTCGAAACTTCCTCCGCTCGCCGGTCTGGAGGACGACGAAGAGAGCAGCTGGTCCCGTACACCGAAGCAGCGCGCCCAGGGGTTGCTGATCGGCGGGATCGTCACGCTCTTCGCCGGTGTCGCGGTCAGCATCTTTCTCTCGATCATGGAGGATCACGGGGAAGCGTGGGCGGTCGGGATCATTCCGGCGGCCGTCGGACTGGCGTTGCTGATCAGCGCGTTCCTCATCTGGCCGCGGGGGGAGCAGTGAGGAACGGCTCCGGGACTAGCCGTGCACCGCGGTCCGCCGCCCCACGACCCAGGTCGAGGCGGCGAGCATGAACAGCGCGAACCCCGCCGACACGATCAGCGCCGCGGCGAACGAGGGGACCCCGGTGACCTCGGCCGGTCCTCCCGCGTAGAGGGCACGCCGCACCGCCGCCACACCGTAGGACACCGGGTTCAGCGCCATGGCGACCTTGAGCCACCCCGAGGCGCCGGCCGCCGGAAACGCGGCGCCGGAAAGCAGCCACAGCGGAATCAGGAACACGTTCATGATGGCGTGAAAACCCTGCGTCGAGTCCATCCGCCAGGCGATCACGAACCCGAGCCCGGTCAGGCCGACCGCCACGAGCGCCAGCGTGGCCACGGTCGTCAGCGCCGCGGTCACCGTGAGGGGAATTCCGGCGAACGGTGCGAGGGCCAGGAACAGGGTTCCCTGGGCCACCGCGAGGATCGATCCCCCGAGGATCTTGCCCGCGGCGAGCGCCGACCGCGGCACCGGCGACACCAGCACCGACTGGAGAAAGCCCTCCTTCCGGTCTTCGATCACCGAGATCGTGGAAAAGATCGCGGTGAAGAACACGATCAGGACCAGCGTTCCCGGGAAGAAGTACTCCCGGAAGTTCATGGTCTCCCCGCCGCTGCCGGAAAACGAGCTGCCGATCCCCGAGCCGATCAGCAGCCAGAACAAAAGCGGCGTGAGCAGGGCCCCGATGACGCGGCTCCGCTGCCGGAGAAACCGGACGATCTCCCGTTCGACGAGGGTGAACAGGCCGGTCATGCGAACCCCCGTCCCGTCAGGCGGATGAACGCGTCCTCGAGCGTCGGCCGGGCCACGGTCACCGACAGGATCCGCCCGGAAAAGGCCTCGACGAGCTCGGGCACGAACGCGTGCCCCTTCTCGCGCTCGATCCGCACGACACCGTCCACCAGGCGCGCGTCCGCGCCGAAGCGGGTCCGGATGTCGGCGAGGAGCCGGTCCGGATCGTTCCCGGTGACGGAGACGACGTCGCCGCCGACGCCCGACTTGATCGCGTCCGGCCGGTCCAGCGCCACGAGCTTTCCCCGGTCGAGGATGCCGACGCGGTCGCACGGATCGGCCTCGTCGAGAAGATGGGTGGTGAGAAGGATCGTCAGGCCGGCGTTCCGGCGCAGTTCCGTCAGGTAGCTCCAGAACTCGCGCCGCGCCACCGGGTCGAGGCCGGTGGTCGGCTCGTCGAGGAGCAGCACCTCGGGATCGGTCAGCAGGGCGCGGGCCAGTTCGACCCGGCGCTTGAGCCCGCCGGACAGGTTCCGGACGAGGTCCTTCCGGCGGTCGCCGAGGCCGAAGCGTTCCACCGCGCCCTCGATCCGCTCCCCGAGGTTCCGCCCGGAAAACCCGTGCAGGCGCCCCTGGTGCCTGAGGTTCTCGGCAACGGTGAGCTGCGCATCGAGCGCCGGCGACTGGAACACCACGCCGAGCCGGCGGCGCAACGCCGCGGAATCGCCGCGGATGTCGAGGCCGAGAATCCGCGCCGTTCCGGAGGCGGGAGGAAACAGCGTGGCGAGGATCCGGAACAGCGTCGTCTTGCCGCCTCCGTTCGGCCCGAGGACGCCGAAGAATTCCCCCCGCGCCACCTGGAACCCCACCGAGTCCAGGGCCGTCCGGGATCCGTAGGAGTGGGAGAGCCCGGCCACATCGACCGCGGGGGTCTGCTGCGGAGAAGGGACGGGAGTTTCCGTCATCACGATGGGGGACTTCAGAGGGTCGACTTGTCGAGGATCATCAATCCCCAGAGCAGCGGAAGGTACAGGATCGAAACCAGGAAGAGATGGCGCGCGCAGCGGTCGGTGCGGAAGATCGTGAACAGCACGCTGTAGGCGAGGAACACGAGCCCGAGAAGAAGAGCGCCGAAGAAGTAGAGGGTTCCGGTCATGAACAGGAGCGTGGGCATCAGGCTGATCGGTATCAGGGCCAGGCTCCAGACCACCATGTGACGTCCGGTGGCGAGTCCCACCCGGTCGAGAACCGGCAGCATCGGATAGCCGGCGCGATCGTAATCGTCCCGGTAGATCCAGGCGATGGCCAGGAAGTGCGGCAGCTGCCACGCGAAAACGATGCCGAAAAGTATCCACGCCCCCGGGGTCACCTGGTTCGTGGCCGCCGCCCAACCGCCGACCGGCGGCAGGGCCCCCGGCACCGCCCCGATCATCGTGGACAGCGGCGTCACCGTCTTGAGCGGGGTGTAGAGAAACACGTACGACGCCACGGTGGCGGCCGCGAGGGCGCCGGTCAGGAGGTTCGCGGCAAACGTGAGGTAGAGGACGCCGACCGCGCAGAGGGTCACGCCGAACAGCTGCGCCTCGTGAACGGACAGGCGCCGCGCCGGAAGCGGGCGGTTCCGGGTGCGCTTCATCCGGGCGTCCAGCGCGTGCTCGAGGACCTGGTTCAGTGCGCTGGCGCCGCCGGCCACGAGCGCCGTGCCGAACAGGGTGTGGAAGAGCAGCGGAAGATCCATCGCGCCCCGGGCCCCCATGAAGAACCCGATGAACGTGGTGACGAGGACGAGAAACGTGATCCGCGGCTTCGTGAGTTCCATGTAGTCCGCGAAGCGGGACGAGGACCGGGCGGTTTCGCGCCCCGCGTCCACCGCCGGGTTCAACGATCCCGGGGCGCCGATCGCGGGCGCGCCGAGCGTCGGCGCGGGCGTGCGCGCGGCGGCCGGTTCGCCGACCTTGACGCCGCCGACGCTCACGCCGTGACCTCGCGCCGCGGCATCACCGCCGGTTCGGGACGTTCTTCGGGAAGGCGGTACAGGCGGAAGGAGCGCAGCGTGAGAACGAGGCTGGTGGCGAGGATCGAGGCCCCCACCGCAACGTGGGCCGTCGTCGGCAGGACCGCCTTCATCGTCCAGATCGTCAGGCCGCCGAGGCCGATCTGAACCACGACCAGCAGCACGAGCAGCCGCGCGGGGCCCACGATCCAGGAATCGGCGGCATGGCGCTTCATGACCACCGTGGCCAGGGCAACGATGGCCAGCGTGACGACGACCGCGCCCACCCGGTGCGCATAATGGATGGCCACGCCTCCGGCCAGCGAAGGCGGCACGATCTGCCCGTACGACAGCGGAAAGTCAGGGATCGCGAGCCCGGCGCCGGTGTGGCGCATCACCGCGCCGAGGATGATCTGCACGTAGATGAGCCCGGTCGTGATCGCGGCCAGCAGCGGAACCGAGGACGCGCCGTCGGAGGTCCCGCGTTCCGGCGCGCTTTTCCAGCCGCGGGAGGTCACGACGGCAATCGTGACCGTCAGGCAGAAGAAGATCTCGGCAAGCGCGGCGTGACTGATGGACACGGCGTCCGGAAGAAGGAGCAGGACGGTGATGCCGCCGAGCAGCGCCTGGGCCAGCACCGTGCCCATGGCGATGAAGCCCAGTCTACGCACCCAGGACCGCCGTTCCGTCCGCCAGATCCAGATGCAGAGTATCGCCATCATGGCGGCCACCGTGGCCGCCACCATCCGGTGTCCATGCTCGTACAGGATGCCGCCGACCATGGGGGGAAAGAGCATCCCGTAGGACAGCGGCCAGTCCGGCACGGCGAGGCCGGATCCCGTGCTCGTGACGAGCCCGCCGGCGAAGATCAGGATGAGCGTGCAGACGGCCACCAGGCGGGCGTACCGGCCGAGCCAGACGCCGCCGGTCGGTTCCGGTGCGGATGAACTGCGGGGTGTCGGGCGGGATGCGTTCAAGAAGACTCCGAAATCCCGCCCGGCGCGCCGGGCGCCGGGCGGGCAGAATTCAGGAAACTAGGAGGTGGCCTTGAAGGTGAAGTCGGCCGTCTTCGTCTCGCTCGGTCCGACCGTGACTTCCATGGTCTGGGCCCCGAGCGTTTCGTGCCAGGCTTCCAGCGTGTACGTGCCGGGCGGGAGGCCGGAAATCGTGTAGGAGCCGGTGGCGCTGCTCACCGCGAAGCAGGGGTGCGGGAGGACGCCGATGTACGAAATCATCCACGAGTGGACGTCGCACTTCACCGGGATCATCACCTCGGGCTGGTCGAACGTCTTCTGCTGCTTCATGTCCTTGAGCGGCATGCCGATGTTGAACGCCTTGTTGGCCGTCGGCATCGCGTGGATGTTGTGCAGCGTTTCGTCGGAGTTGAGGATTTCGAGCGGCTGGTTGACCATGACTCCGAGGACGTGCGGCTCGTACTTGCAGCCGTGCTGGTCCATGACCGCGGGGGTGCTCGGCGTGGGGAAGCTCTTCCCTTCGAGACCGCTCTTCACGTAGACGAACACCCACTGCAGCTTGCCGTCGTTGACGACGGTGGACTGGGTGTACATCGGCTCGGAGTGCATCGCGGCGCAGGTCGGATCGGCGGACATGTTGATCTTTTCCGCCTTCGGCACATCACCCTCGAAGGAGATGGTGCCGGAAACCGTGGCCGCGGTGGCCGGGTCGACGGCGGCCGGGGCGGCGTCGTGCGAAGCGGCCGCGTTGTCCGCGGGCTTGTCCGCGGTATGCGAATCTCCGCCGCCACCGCCGCATCCGACGGTGAGGAAAAACAGGGCAGCCGTGCACAGAGACAGTTTGGAATTCATCAGACCCTCTTCAGGTTAAGGGGACAGCCGTTTGCAGACGTGTACAACGGATGGTGGACAGACCAACACGGGAGGGTAGGGGAGCCCCCCCCATTTTTCAACCCTTTATGCGCGGGCCCGCCCATGGGCCGATGCCCCCCCCGGCCCCGGTCGCTTTTTCCCCGGGAAACCTCTTGCACAGTTGTCCACGAACCGCCACGATGAGCGGGTTACCGGACATCGACCGGCCTGACTCATGTCATGTCTCCCGTTGCGGGGAGCCCAGGCCCCGACCGGGCCCCGTGCCCGGCCGGGGCAGACTTTTTCGGAGCTTCTGACGAAGGAGAATTCCGTGCCGTGGATTTTTCTGCACACCGCGCTGGCCCTGGCCGCGCCTGCCCCCGCGGCCCGTCCGGCCCCGGCGCGGCCCGTGCACACCTATTCCATCGTGGCCCGGGATCCGGCCACCGGAAACCTCGGTGTCGCCGTTCAGTCGCACTATTTTTCCGTGGGCGGCGTGGTGCCGTGGGCCGAATCCGGTGTCGGAGCCGTGGCCACGCAGTCGTTTGCGGAGCCCGCATACGGCCCCCGGGCGCTCGGCCTCATGAAGGAGGGGCTGTCCGCTCCGGAAGCGCTGGCCCGGCTCGTGGCCGCCGACGCCGGGCGGGACGTCCGCCAGGTGGGCATGGTCGATGCGGCGGGGCGGGCGGCGGGTCACACCGGTCTCAAGTGCATTGATGCCGCCGGTCACGTCACCGGGCCCGGGTATTCCGTCCAGGCCAACATCATGGACTCGACGACCGTCTGGGGAGCCATGTCACGGGCCTACGAGGAGGCGGTGGCCTCCGGCGCCGGCGACCTCGCCGATCACCTTCTCGTCGCCCTCGATGCGGCGGAGCGGGAGGGGGGCGACCTGCGCGGGAAGCAGTCCGCGGCGCTCCTGGTGGTCCGGGCCGAGCCGTCCGCGGAACCGTGGACCGACCGCCTGTTCGACCTCCGGGTCGAGGATCACCCGGAGCCCCTGGTCGAACTGCGGCGGCTGGTCCGTCTCCAGAGAGCGTATCGCCTTACGGACGAAGGAGATAAGTACATGGCGGAGGGCAGGGTCGAAGACGCGGCCGCGGCTTATGCGGCCGCCGGCCGGCTCGACCCCGGAAACGTGGAGCTCAAGTTCTGGCAGGCGGCCACATTGTGGGTGGCCGGCGACCGCGCCCGGGCCACGGAGCTGTTCTCCGCGGTCTTCGCCTCCCCAGGGGGAGATGACTGGAGGCGCCTCGTTCCCCGGCTCGTCAAGCCCGGCCTCCTCCCCGACGACCGGGCTGCGCGCGACATCCTGGAGATCCGGGGTTCCCGATGATGCCCGACTTCGCCGACCTGGCGACCCTCCCGGCAACGCTCCTCGAGCGCGTGCCCCAGGAACTCCACTACGTGGGGCTGCTGTTCGCCCTGTTTTTTCTTCCGCGCCTGCTCCAGCGGTTCCGGCTGCCGACGGCGATCACCAGTTTTTTCCTCGGCGCCGTTTCCGGACTGCTGTTTCACGCGTTCATCGAAGACAACACGATCAATCTGCTGTCCACGTTCGGCATCGTCGGCATCTTCCTGTTTGCCGGGCTCGAGGTGGATCCGAAGGAGCTGCGCCGGGGCGCCGGCATGCTCAGCCAGCACCTGATCATCCGTCTCGTTGTTCTCGCCCTGGCCTCGGTGGGGCTGGTGTACGTCTTCGACCTGGGCTTTCGCCCGGCGTCGCTGATCGCGCTGGCGCTGCTGACCCCCTCCACCGGTTTCATCCTCGGCTCGCTGGACCGGTTCGGGCTGAACGAGGACGAAAGGTTCTGGGTCAAGTCCAAGGCCATCGGGAGCGAAGTCCTGGCCCTGCTTCTGCTGTTCCTGATCCTGCGATCCGGCACGACCCGCGAGATGGTGACGTCGCTCGGGGCGCTGGCGGCGCTCATCGTGGCGCTGCCCCTGGTTTTCTGGTTCTTCGCGCGCTTCATCGTTCCGCATGCGCCGAACTCGGAGTTCGCCTTTCTGCTCATGGCCGCGGTCGTCTGCGCCTTTGCCACCCGAAGCCTGGGCGTGTACTACCTGCTCGGCGCGTTTCTCGTGGGCGTCGTGGCCCAGAGGTTCAAGCCGCGGTTGCCCACCATGGGGTCGGAGCGAACGTTGTTCGCGGTGGAAGTTTTCGCCTCGTTTTTCGCGCCTTTCTATTTCTTTCATGCGGGGCTTCACATTTCCACGGCGGACTTTTCACCGGGCGCTTTCATGATCGGCGGGATCTTCCTGGCGCTCGGCGTGCCGGCCCAGTTTCTCCTGGTGGCGCTGCACCGCAGGTTCGCATCGGGCGAACCCGTCCGGAGTTCCACCCGGGTGGCCACCGCGATGCTGCCGACGCTCGTTTTCACCCTGGTGCTCGCCGAAATACTCCGCGACCGCTACGAGATCGACCCCACCATCTTCGGCGGGTTGATCGTCTATACGGTGCTCAACACGCTCATTCCCGGTTTCACCCTGTCGATTCCGCCCCTGGAGTTCGACTCTCCCCACCTGCCGGAGAACGTCCACCCCCGTCCGCACGGCCTGAACTCCTGGGATTCATAACCCCGGCGCGGTTTCACCGAGGGCGCGGCCCGGCTGAGCGACGCCCATAGCCTTTGGGGACCCCGCGTGCCGCGCGGGCGTCCGCCCCGGGACCCGTCATTTGACCACAAACCAAAAACGTGCTAAACTGGTGAGTTGAAACCAGATAAAGAGAGGAACAAGAACAGAAATGATCAGACGACACAAAATCAGGCATCGTCCCTTCCGGACGTTTCATCGCAAGGATATCGACGCGATCCCGCAGATTCAGCACCTTCCCGCGGAGGACCGGCTGGCCATGAAGGCGGTTTCCGCCGTCCTGCCGTTTCGCGTGAACAACTACGTCATGGAAGAACTCATCAACTGGGACGATATCCCCGCGGATCCGATGTTCCAGCTGACGTTCCCGCAGCGGGGCATGCTCGACGAGAGCGACCTCGAGCGGATGATGGCGCTGGTTTCCTCGGGAGCTCCCGAGGCGGAGGTCCTGAAGGCCGCCCGCGAAATCCAGCTGGACCTGAACCCGCACCCCGCGGGGCAGATGGAAATGAACGTGCCGCAGGAAAACGGGGAGCGCCTCGCGGGCATTCAGCACAAGTACCGGGAGACGGTGCTCTTCTTTCCGAGCCAGGGGCAGACCTGCCATGCCTACTGTTCCTATTGCTTCCGCTGGCCGCAGTTCGTCGGTCTCGAAGGGCTCAAGTTCGCCAGCCGGGAGGCCGACAGCCTGGTGGAGTATCTGAAGGGCCACCCGGAAGTGAACAGCGTTCTCATCACCGGTGGCGACCCGCTGATCATGAAGACGAAGGTGCTGCGGCGGTACATCGAGCCGCTGCTCAGCCGCGACCTGAACCACATCGTGTCGATCCGGCTCGGGACGAAGGCTCCGGCCTACTGGCCGTATCGATTCGTCACCGACGACGATTCCGACGACCTGATGCGCCTGTTCGACGAAGTGCGCCGGGCCGGCCGGCACCTCGCGCTCATGTCCCACTACAGCCACCCGCGTGAACTGGAAACCGCGGCGGCCCAGGCGGCCGTCCAGCGGATCCAGTCCACCGGTGCCGTCGTGCGCTGCCAGGCCCCGCTGATCCGTCACGTCAACGATTCGGCCTCGGCGTGGGCGGACATGTGGCGGCTCCAGCTGCGGCTGGGGGCCATCCCGTACTACATGTTCGTGGAGCGGGACACCGGGCCGCGCAACTATTTCGAGGTTCCGCTGGCCACGGCCGACGAGATCTTCCGGACCGCGTACCGGCGCGTTTCCGGGCTTGGTCGCACGGTGCGCGGCCCGTCCATGAGCGCCACGCCGGGCAAGGTGATGGTCGAGGGCACCGCCGTCATCCACGGCGAGAAGGTCTTCGTGCTCACGCTGCTGCAGGGACGCAATCCCGACTGGGTGCGGCGGCCGTTCTTCGCGAAGTTCGACGAGAAGGCGGCCTGGCTCGACCAGCTGAAACCGGCGCTCGGCGAAAAGGAGTTCTTCTACCAGGAGGAGCTGAGGCGGATCAGGAAAGACGCGGACCAGCCGGTCTGGGGAGGGCGCATTCCGGCCCGCAGAAACCCCGTCGTGTTCCTCAACGCGAACTGGGAGTGGGATCGCTGGTGCGCGGCCTGAGGCCGCGTCGCCGCCGCGCCTGGGATCCTTGCGCGGTCTGAGCCGTGCCTGCGCCCGGCCCGGCCCGAACCCTACACGTTGCGGCGCAATTCCTCGTCGATCAGCAGGAGCACGCGGCGCGCCGCCTCGACATCGCGTTCCGATGACTGGGCCAGCGCTTTCCGGATGGCCACTTCAACGGTGCCGCTTGTCTTCGCATCGATGGCCCGCCCCCGGGCGGACAGGTTCAGGAACGCACGCCGCCCGTCCGTGGGGTCCACCTTGCGCTGAATCAGGTTCTTTTCCTCGAGCCGCTTGAGGACGCCGGTCAATGTGCTCGGGTCGATGTGGAGGGTCCGCGCCACTTCGCCGGGTGTGGTGCCCGGATTGCGCCCGAGCACTCGAAGCACGAGGCGCTGAGGCCCGGTGACTCCCAGGGTCTTCTTCATTCTCTTTGATGCGGATTGAAGTTCATGGTCCACGGCCCAGAGCAGCCGCATGAACTTCAATGTAGGTCCGAAGGACGTCGTATTCACGGTGGGCTCCTCTAGAGCGTGCGTTTTCATGGACAAAATCTAGATCAGACGATCCATCCGGGTCAATTTGTCTCTCGCCGCCCACCTGCCCGTGAACCGGTCCTCCGGGTGAGAGAGTGACCAGCGGCCACCTCGACGACCGGTGGTTTCCGGGACCGGTCGCCGGGTGGCCGAAACGTCATTGGTGACACATAACGCGTTGTGCAGTTGATCATTAGGTCGCATCGACCCGCCGGGACCGAGGATTGAGGCAGGTCGGCATCGGCTCGCCGGGCCGGGGAATTTCGGCCGTCCCGACAAGCCGCCGGCAACCCCTTCCCTTTCGCTAGACGGCCGTGGCCGGAGCTGGCTTTTTCGTGCCGGCGCCTTCCGGGGTCCGTTCGCCGCCCTCGACGTCGCCGATCCGCATGCCGTAGAAGGACCGGTGGACGAAGTAGAGCGCCACGAGGGCCAGAACCACGCCCAGAATCCGCGACGCGCCGGGGTTCGCGATGCCGATTTCCACGGCGAGCAGTCCGAACAGCGTGGTGAACTTGATGATCGGGTTCAGGGCCACGGAGGAGGTGTCCTTGTAGGGATCCCCGACCGTGTCGCCGACGACGGTGGCGGCGTGAAGCTCGGTGCCCTTCTCGCCGAGTTCCACCTCGACCACCTTCTTGGCGTTGTCCCAGGCGCCGCCGGCGTTGGCCATGTACACGGCCTGGAACAGCCCCACGACTGCGATCGACACGAGGTACGACACGAAGTAGATGGGGTCGAAGAACGCGTAAGCCAGCGTCAGGCAGAAGATCACCATGAAGATGTTGAACATCCCCTTCTGTGCGTACTCCGTGCAGATCTGGACGACCTTCTTCGAATCCTTGATGGACGCCTTTTCCGCGGAGTCGATCCGGATGTTCTGCTTGATGTAGGCCACCGCGCGGTACGCGCCGGTCGTCACCGCCTGCATCGACGCGCCGGTGAACCAGTACACCGTGGCGCCGCCCATGATCAGGCCGAACAGGACCCGCGGTTCGAGCAGGGACAGCGTGAACGCTTCGCCCATGTGTTGCTGGAGCAGCAGGATGATCGAGAAAATCATGGTCGTGGCGCCGGCCACCGCGGTGGCGATCAGCACCGGCTTGGCCGTGGCCTTGAACGTGTTGCCGGCGCCGTCGTTGTCCTCGAGGTAGAATTTGCCCTTGGCGAAGTCGGGCTTGAAGCCGAACTGCTTTTCCACTTCGGCGGCGCCGCCCGGGACCGTCTCGATCTGCGACAGCTCGAAGATCGACTGCGCGTTGTCGGTGACCGGGCCGTAGGAGTCCACCGCGATCGTCACCGGGCCCATGCCAAGCAGGCCGAACGCCACGAGGCCGAACGCGAACACCGCCTCGTAACCCATGAACTGGTCGAGTCCCATGCCGGCGATCAAGTAGGACACGAGCAGCAGCGCGGCCAGCGTCAGCGCCTTCCAGAAGACCGAGAAGTTGCCGGCCACGAGGCCGGAGAGGATCGTCAACGAGGCGCCGCCTTCACGGCTCGCGGCCACGATTTCCTTTACGTGCTTCGAACCGCTGCTGGTGAACGCTTTCGTCATTTCCGGGATCAGCGCCGCGGCAAGCGTGCCGCAGGAGATGATCGTGGAGAGCTTCCACCAGAGGCCGGAGCCGAGATCCGACAGCATCCAGGCCGAAACGACGTAGGTGACGACGATGGAGAGGATCGACGTGAGCCACACGAGGCTGGTCATGGGCGCCTCGAAGTCGATGCGATCCTTACCCTGGTTCGCGCCGCGGGCGAGCATCCCGTTGAGGGAATAGGCCCCGATCGACGTGAGGATCATCAGGGCGCGCATCACGAATATCCAGATGAGGAAATGCGCCTGGTTGTCCGGAAAAACGGCCAGCGCGATGAACGAGATGAGCGCCACGCCGGTGACCCCGTAGGTTTCGAAGCCGTCCGCGGTCGGCCCCACGGAATCGCCCGCGTTGTCGCCGGTGCAGTCCGCGATCACGCCTGGGTTCCGGGGATCATCCTCCTTGATGCCGAACACGACCTTCATGAGATCGGAGCCGATGTCGGCGATCTTCGTGAAGATGCCGCCGGCGATGCGCAGCGCCGAGGCGCCGAGCGACTCGCCGATGGCGAAGCCCAGGAACGAGGCGCCGGCCGATTCGCGGGGGACGAAGAGCAGGATGATGAGCATCATCAGGAGCTCGACGCAGATCAGGAGCACGCCGATGGACATGCCCGCCTTGAGCGGGATCTCGTAGACGGGGATCGGCTTTCCCTTGAGGGAGGCGAAGGCCGTCCGGCTGTTCGCGTACGTGTTCATCCGGATGCCGAACCACGCCACCGCGTAGGAGCCGAGGATCCCGATGACCGACCACATGAGGATGAGCAGTACGGTTCCCATGCCGAGGTGCTGGAGGAACCCGAAGTAGTAGACGATGCATACGGCGATGAACAGCTCGAGGACGCACAGCAGGCGCCCCTGCTGGATCATGTACGTCTTGCAGGTTTCGTAGATGATTTCCGAAACGTCGAGCATCGACTTGTGGGCCGGGAGCCGCTTTACCTGCTGGAACATCATCAGGCCGAACAGCATGCCGAGAATGCAGATGGCGAGCCCGGCGTACATGAGCAGGACACCGGACACCGGCTGCCCGAAGAGCCGGTATGTCGTGTCGAGTGCCGGAATCCTGAGGTCGAGTTCGCCGGCCCGGGCCGCGGCCGGCACGAGGTTCATCAGGAAAAGGAACAGCAACGCCGCAACGGACTGCATTCGACGCACGGGTCCAAGCAAGTCGTGTGTTTTCATCGGGAGAACACTCCTGGGAGGGCTGGACTTCGGGCCGATGCGCCATGCACCCGCGGCGCGGCCGGTTGGCAACGCCGGGCACCCTGTCGACTCTGGTGACGGGATGGAGACCGAAGCGCGGGGAGGCTAGCCCAAACGGTCACTCAGCAACAACAAGAATTTTGGACGGCCCGCGGCCACCCCGGCAGCCGCCCACCCCCGCGGTCTCCCGGACCGGGGGCTCCCCCCCGCGGGCTTGCTTCGCCCGGGCCCCTCAGGTATCCTCCCCGCCTCTTTCAGAGTCCCATCCGGCCCCCCGGTTCGACAGCGTTTCCCACGGTGTCAGCTCCGCAGAATCGGAGCCGGACGGAATCCCAACTCAAGTCAATGACATGCAACACGTTGGGGGATCGATCAGCGGTCGGAATCCAGTCCGGCACCGGGGCTCGCAGTTCGCGTAAAACGTCACGTAACAGGGAGGGTTTTCCATTGAGTGAATGGCTGATTCCGGCTTCCGGCGTCCTGGCCCTGGTCTTCGCGTTCACGAAGGCCCAGTGGATCAATCGCCAGAGCCCGGGAAATGAAAAGATGGTGGAGATCGGCAACGCGGTCCGCGAGGGCGCCATGGCGTTCCTGGCCCGCGAGTACAAGGTCCTCGCGGTGTTCGTGGGGATCGTGGCCGCCCTTCTCTTCCTGATGTACATGTCCTCCGGATCCGGGATGATCGCGGTGTCCTTCATCGTCGGCGCCCTCTGTTCCGGCACCGCCGGATTCATCGGCATGCGCGTGGCCACGGCCGCGAACAACCGGACGACGGAAGCCGCCCGCACGAGCCTGAATTCCGCGCTGATGGTGGCGTTCTCCGGCGGCACGGTGATGGGGATGGGCGTCGTCGGCCTCGGCGTGATCGGCGTGTCCGTTCTCTACATTCTCTACGGTGGTCCGTCCGCCTCCGGCAACGAGCTCATCCAGGTCATCCAGCTCGTTTCCGGGTTCAGCCTCGGCGCCTCGTCGATCGCGCTGTTCGCGCGCGTCGGCGGCGGCATCTTCACGAAGGCCGCGGACGTCGGCGCGGATCTGGTCGGCAAGGTGGAAGCCGGCATCCCCGAGGACGATCCGCGCAACCCGGCCACGATCGCGGACAACGTCGGCGACAACGTCGGCGACGTGGCGGGCATGGGCGCCGACCTGTTCGAGAGCTACGTCGGCTCGATCATCGGGGCGATGGTCCTGGCCACGAGTTTCGGGGCGGCCAGCCAGTCCTACGCGGTGCTCCCGCTGGTCCTGGCCGGCGTGGGGATCGTCGTTTCGATCATCGGCACATTCTTCGTCCGCACCCGTGAAGGGGGCAACCCGCAGACCGCGCTCAACACCGGCACGTTCGGAGCCGGGTTCGCCATGATCATCGCGTCCTGGTTCGTCATCCAGGCGGTGGTCGGCGGCCAGACGGAAGGCCCGGGCGCCTTGGGCGTGTTTGCCGCCACGGTGGCCGGCCTCATCGGCGGCATCATGGTCGGCGTCCTGACCGAGTACTACACCGCCGAGTCGAAGGGCCCGGCCCAGAGCATCGCATCCGCCTCCACGACCGGCAGCGCCACGAACATCATCGCCGGACTCGGCGTCGGCATGATCTCCACGGCGTTCCCGGTGATCGTCATCTCCGTGGCCATCGTCGTTTCGTTCAGCCTTGCCGGTCTCTACGGCATCGCCATCGCGGCTCTCGGCATGCTGGCCACCACCGGCATCCAGCTGGCCGTGGACGCGTACGGCCCGATCGCCGACAACGCCGGAGGCTGCGCGGAAATGGCCGAACTGCCGAAGGAAGTCCGCGAGCGCACCGACAAGCTCGACGCCGTGGGCAACACGACCGCGGCCATCGGCAAGGGATTCGCGATCGCTTCCGCCGCGCTGACCGCGCTGGCCCTCTTTTCCTCTTACCAGCACCTGGCCGGCGTGGCCACGATCGACGTGTCCAAGCCCCGGGTCATGGCCGGCCTGCTCATCGGCGGCATGCTCCCGTACCTGTTTTCCGCGTTCTGCATGAAGGCGGTGGGGCGCGCCGCGTTCGACATGATCGAGGAGGTTCGCCGCCAGTTCCGCGAGATCCCCGGCCTGCTCGAGGGGAAGGCGCGCGCCGACTACGCGAAGTGCGTGGACATTTCCACCACCGCCGCGATCAAGGAGATGGTCGTCCCGAGTCTTCTCGGCATCCTGACCCCGGTCTTCTTCGGCCTTGTTCTCCGCGACAAGGAAATGCTCGCCGGCGTTCTGGCGGGCGTTACCGTGTCCGGCGTGCTCCTGGCGATCTTCATGTCCAACGCCGGGGGCGCCTGGGACAACGCCAAGAAGTACATCGAGCAGGGACATCACGGCGGAAAGGGCTCCGACGCGCACAAGGCGGCGGTGGTCGGCGACACGGTCGGCGATCCGTTCAAGGACACGGCCGGCCCGGCGCTGAACATCCTCATCAAGCTCGTTTCGGTGATCAGCCTCGTGCTGGCGCCGCTGCTGGCGGGGATGACGCCGCTGTTCTAGGAAACTCCGGGATTTCGTTTTCCAAAAACCGTGGGCGGCTTCGGCTGCTCACGGTTTTTTCACTTCCGGCGCGCGGAAGATCTCCATCCAGATTTCCGGCGTCTTCAGCTCGTGGAATCCGAGCGGGCGGTACAGCTCGTGGGCGTCGCGGGTCACGAGGACCCAGCGGTACACGCTGCTCAGCTCCCCGCAGGACACCACGGTGGACATCAACCACTTTCCGAGCCCCTTTCCCCGGTACTCCTCGAGCACGTAGACATCGCAGAGGTAGGCGAAGATCGTGAAATCCGTGACCACCCGCGCCAGGCCGATCTGGCGGTCGCCGTCGTAGAGGCCGAAGCAGAACGAGTTCCGGAGAGCCTTGTCCATCGTCTCCCGGGAACGTCCCTTCGCCCAGTAGGAGCGCGTCAGGTAGGCGTGAACCACCTCCGGCTGAAGCCGGTCCGGATCGGTGCTGATGGTGAACGTGTCGCGTTGCCATGCCGTACTGTTCATCGCTTCTCCTTCGGAGCCGGCGGTAGTGTATCACTGCGGGCTTGATCCCCCTTCCGCGAAACCGTTAGGCTCGTTCCCTGCATGTCGCCCGCCGGAGTCGCTGAACGGCTGACCCGGGCGGGCGATGCGGTTTCAGGAGGTCGGCCCCGCGTGCTCCGCAAACGGTCTTCCCTGCTCTGGCTTCTCGCGATCCCCGTCCTGGCGGCGGGCACGTTCGACTGCAACGATCCCGAGTCGGGCTGGATCGCCATGCCGGGCACCAACGATGCCGTTCACGCGCTGGCGGTCCGCAACTCCGTTCTCCTCGTCGGCGGCGACTTCACCCGGGTCGACACCTACGGGGATGCCCGCGAGGTGCACCATCTCGCGAGCTTTCAGAACCGCTGGTTCGACATCGACCCCGAGCCGAACGGCAGCGTGCATGCCCTGGCTGTCCTTCCCAATGGCGACCTCGTGGTTGGCGGGGCGTTCACCTACATGGGGGGGATTCCGGCCCGGCACGTGGCCCGCTGGGACGGGGGCCGCTGGACGGAAGAGGCCGGCGGCATCGACGGCATCGTCTACGCGCTCGCCGTCGTGAACGGCGAGCTCGTGGCGGGGGGCGGATTCCAGGAGGCGGGAGGCGTGCCGGCGAACCGGATCGCCGTCCTGCGCGACGGCGCCTGGCAACCGGTGGGTCCCGGGTTCGACGGAACCGTGCGGGCGGTCACGGAGTTCGGCCGGACGATCGTGGCCGCGGGCGCGTTCACCCGGGCCGGCGACCTTCCCGTGAACCGCATCGCCCGCTGGAACGGAGACACGTGGGCCGCGCTCGACAACGGCGTGGACGGAACGGTGATGGCGCTCGTGGTTCATGACGGCCGGCTGATCGCCGGAGGCAATTTCGCCACCGTCAACGGCCTGGACATCCAGGCCGTGGCCCGCTGGAACGGGCTGGCCTGGAGCAGCCTCGGGTCCGGCGTTTCCGGCGACCTCTTCACGTCGGTTTCGGCGCTTGCCGTGCTCGGTCGCGATCTTTACGTGGGCGGGGCGTTCACCGCGGCCGGCGGACTGCCCGCCTCGAGCCTCGCGTACTGGAACCAGACGGACGGCTGGAGGTCGCCGGGGAGCGGCGTGACGGGCGAGGTGTTCGCGCTGGCCGTGTTCGACGGCGATCTCGTCGCCGGAGGGGAGATCACCGCCGCGGGCGGGCGCGCGGCGGGAAACCTGGTGCGCTGGCGTCCCTGATCCGGCCGGGCGATTCCTAACGCCGTCGCGTCCCGCCGGCCTTCTTCAGCAGCGCCACCTGCCCCGCGTGATACAGCATGTGCTGCAGCTGGCCGGAAATGAGGTCGTACCAGGTTTCGTCCATCGCGGGTCGCGGTTCCCGCAGGCGCTTCGCCGGAAACGCCGCCACCGTGGCGCTCAGGGTCCGTCCCGATTCCAGCAGTTCCTGAACGAGAGCCTGCCACGCCGCTTCGTCACCGGGAACGTCGTCCGGCCAGTCCTGGGCGGCGGAAACGCGGGGCGTTTCTCCGAGGAGCCGCCGTCTCACGATCTTGTGCCAGGTGATGCTGTGAAGCACGATCTCCGCGATCGTGTGCGCGCTTTCGATCGGACGGCTTGCGGCCCGGCGGCAGGACACGTCTTCCAGTAGCTCGGCCCAGGCCGGCCCGTGCCAGGCTTCTCCCTCGAGAGCTCGATCCAGCTGGGCGGCCAGCCGCGCCGATTCCGTCACCGGAACCCTCTCAGTGCCCGGAGGATTCCGTACCGCCCGCCTCGCCGGTCCCGGCGCTGTCGGCGGGGGCGCTTTCGACCGGCGCCGCTTCCTCCTCCTCCGGCTGGAGCTCGGCCAGCTGCTCGGCCATCCACGCCTCGTATCCGCCCGGTTCATGAACCGTCAGGTAACCGCGCATCCGGTAGTGACCGAGACCGCAGAGCTGGGCGCAGGCGATCTCCGACTGGCCCGCCACGACCGGCTCGAACCAGACCGGAATGTCCATGCCGGGGATCGCGTCCTGCTTGACCCGCATGTTCGGCAGCGCGAAGCTGTGGATCACGTCCTTGGAGGAAAGCCGGATGAACGCCATCTTGTTGACCGGCAGGTGAAGCTGGTTGATGGTCGTCACGTCATCCTTGGCGTCCTGGTCGGTGCGGTCCAGTCCGAGCGGATTGTTCGCGTTGACCAGCTTGATGTCGCGCCGGCCGAACTTTCCGTCAGGGCCGGGATAGTGCACGTTCCAGGCGAACTGCTCGGCGCCCACATGCACCTGGATCGTGCCGGCCTCGGGCGGGGGTTCCGACTTCGTCTTGGCCCAGAGCGGAAACGCGAACCCGACGAGCAGCACGATTTCGACGAGGGCCACCGCCGTCTCGTGAAACAGCGAAAACTTGTGATTGTGATAGCCGGTGTAGCTCGCCTTCGGGTTGGCCCCCTTGCGGAACCGGAACAGCGTGAACAGGAAGAAGGCGCCCCAGCCGATGAAGAGGGCGAGCATGAGCCAGTGAACCCACCCCAGCATCTGGTCGAGCTGCGGGCCGTGCGCGGACTGATTGGGCGGTAACCAGGGAAAGCCGCTCATCTCTTGGAGGCCTCCATCATGCTCTGGACGATCACACTGTTTTCAGCCGACACCTTGCGGCTGCGATTCCAGAAGTAGAAGAACATTCCGGCGAAACCGGCCAGGACGAGGCCGGTCAGGCCGAGCAGAAACAGGACCGCGGCCTGCATCCCCTTCGCGGCCGGGGAGTTCGGGTCGCCGTAGCAGACCGGACAGGCTTGTGCCGCCGCCGGCAGGCAGAACAGCACAGCCGCAACGAGGGCCGTACCCAGCCTGCGGACGACAACCGCGGCGCGCATCACAGGTACCCCACGTGCTTCAGCTTTTTCAGAAACGACACGCCGTAGACCACGAGCCCGACCCCGGCGAGGATCGATGCGCCGCCGAGGATCGCCGTCACAGGCCGGCCGGTCGCCGCGAAATCCATGATCTGCCAGACGCCGATGCCGGCGGCCAGCAGCGCGGAGCAGACGATGAAGAAGATATGGAACGCCTTGAGCGACATCAGTGCCCGTGCTCCACCGGCGCGTGAGCTTGAGGCGCATGAGTCCGCGGCTCATGCACCTGGTCGAGCACGGTGAACAGCGGGACCGTCATGAGAACGACGAAAAATGCCGCGGTGAGGATCAGGACCCAGTGAATCGCCTTTTTTTCCGAAAAGAGGTGCATGAAGAAGCCGCCCACCAGCGTTCCCTTGATCGACGCGATGAACAGGGCGAGGACGATGGCGCCGGCCATCGGCAGCTTCAGATAGCTGGCGCCCACCGTGACCACCGTGAGAACGGCCAGGCTGACGAATACCGTGATGTAGATCCGGACGTGTTTCCTGACTTCTTCCGGGCTGTGCGAATCGCTCATGGAAAGCTCTCCTACAGGAGGTAGAGGACCGGGAACAGGAAAATCCAGACCAGGTCGACGAAGTGCCAGTAGAGGCCGGTTCCTTCAATACGGTTCGTGTAGCGCTCGGGAGCCGTGTGGTACAGCTTCGCTCCCGGGCCGAGGAGCCAGAGCATGACCACGATGCCGCCCACGATGTGCAGGCCGTGCAGGCCGGTCATCGTGAAGTAGATGCCGTAGAACGTGCTCGAACTCGGAAAATGGTTGTGCGCGAACTTGTAGCTGTACTCGAAATACTTGATCACGAGAAAGACGAACGAGAGCAGGATCGTGGCGCCCAGGTACATCCGGCACCGCGACAGGCTCTTCTCGAGGAGGCTGGCCCAGGCCATGACCATCGTCACGCTGGAGGTGATCAGGACCATCGTGTTGATCGTGGCCAGCGGCACGTTCAGCTCGTGGCTCGGCCAGTGGTCGGAACCGATGCGCAGCAGGATGTAGCTGGAAAACAGCGCGCCGAACAGCATGACTTCGGAGGCCAGGAACAGCCAGACACCCATCTTGCCGTTGTTCAGGCCGGTGTCGGGCCGGGGCTCTACCGCGTAGGGGATGGCATCCATTGAATCGCTCGCCTCCTAGGATACGTGCTGGGGCTGGAAGTCCTTGTCCTGGCCCGGGACGCTGTACTCGTACGGCCCGCGGTGAACGCTGATGCCGTTCGGGAAATTGCCGTGCGGCGGGGGCGACGGCGCCGCCCATTCCAGCGTCGTGGCCTCCCACGGGTTGTCGTCGACCTTCTTGCCGCCGAAGATGCTCGCGAAGAAATTGATGAAGAACGGAATCTGCGCCAGCCCGAGCGTCCACGCCGACATCGACATGAACACGTTCCACTCCAGAACGCCCTGGGCGTGGGCGTACTGCTGACCGCCGTCCCAGAGGCGCCGCGACACGCCGGCCAGCCCCTGGATGAACATCGGCATGAACACGCCGTTCATGGCGATCAGCGTGCCCCAGAAGTGGATCTTCCCGAGGGTGTCGTTCAGTTTTCGACCCGTCGCCTTGGGAAACCAGTAGTAGATGCCCCCGAACAGGGCGAGGATCGTGCCCGGAGCCACCACGTAGTGGAAGTGGCCGATCACGTAGTACGTGTCGTGGAGATGGATGTCCGTGGGGGCCAGCCCCAGCGGCAGGCCGGTCAGCCCGCCGATGCCGAACATCGGCAGGAACGCGAGCGCGAACAGCATCGGCGTGGTGAAGCGGATCGAGCCGCCCCACAGCGACAGGAAGAACGCGGTCAGGATGATCACCGACGGAATCGAGATGATCATCGTCGTCGTCTGGAAGAACGTGCTGATGGCCGTGCCCATTCCGGTCAGGAACATGTGGTGGGCCCAGACGATGAACGACATGAAGCCGAGGAAGATCGTGGCGTACACGAGCGACTTGTAGCCGAACAGCGGTTTCCGGGTGTTGTTGGCGAGGATTTCGCCCACGATGCCCATGGCCGGCAGGATCAGCACGTACACTTCGGGGTGGGCGAGGAACCAGAACAGGTGCTGCCAGAGCAGCGGGCTGCCGCCTCCGGACACTTCGAGGATCTTGCCGCCGACGACGAGGCCGCTCGGCATGAAGAACGAGGTTCCGGCCAGCCGGTCCATGAGCTGGAGGATGCCGGCCGCTTCGAGCGGCGGGAAGGCCAGGAGCAGCAGGAACGACGTGACGAGCTGGGCCCAGACGAAGAACGGAAGGCGCATCATCGTGAGGCCGGGGGCGCGCAGCTGGAAGATGGTGACGATGAAGTTGACCGAGCCGAGCAGCGACGAGGTGATCAGGAAGACCATTCCGAACAGCCACCAGGTCTGCCCCTGGGTGGCGATGTTGGACAGGGGAGGATACGAGGTCCAGCCGGAGTTCGCGGCGCCGCCGGGGACGAAGAAGCTGGCCACCATGAGGACGCCGCCCACGAAGTAGAACCAGTAGCTCATCATGTTGAGCCGCGGGTAGGCCATGTCCGGAGCGCCGATCTGCAGCGGCACCACGTAGTTGCCGAAGGCGCCGACCGCCAGGGGAACGACGCCGAGGAAGACCATGATCGTTCCGTGCATGGCCCCGAGCGAATTGTAGAACTCGGGGAGCATGATTCCGCCCGGCATCATCGCATCGCCGAAGAGCCCGCCGATGAGCGGCATCGGCTTGCCGGGATAGGCCAGCTGCCAGCGCATCATCATCATGAGGCAGAAGCCGAAGAAGAGGAAGATCAGGGAGGTGACGCCGTACTGGATGCCGATCCACTTGTGATCGAGGGAAAATACGTACTTGGAGATGAAACTCTGCTCGTGATGCTCGGAAGCGTGGTGGGCGCTCCCGTGGTGCGCTTTCGTATCGGTCACGTGCACGGGCGCATTCCTCCAGGGTTCATGAATCTTGAACTTCAGGGTCTACGCGTCCCGGGGAACTCCCGCGGATCAGAGTTTCCGGAGTCGGGAAACCGACGTGTCCTTCATGGTTTCCCGCTGTTCGACTATATAATGTCGGGTCTCGAGTCAGGACGCTGCAAAGTAGCACCTGCCTTTTGTGATGTCAACAAATCGGAACGATCAGGTTCATCCGCAGGTTGAAGGGTCCGTTGTGGTTACATCGGCGATGGATCATGCCTGACACGACGGCGGCGGTGAACAGGCGCGCGCCGGGGGCGGCCACCGGCTTCCCGGCAAAAAAAAGCGGAGGCCCGGAAGAGAGTGTGCCTCCTCTCCGGGCCTCCCGGGAGGGACCGTCGCCCCTCCGTGTTCCGGGCGCGCTCGTCCGCGCCCTCCTCAAGCGTCTACTTGGACATGATCATCTTGCGTGTCCGGTGCTCGCCCCCGTGGTCGATCCGGTAGAGATAGATCCCCGACGGGAGCGGCGCGCCCGCGTCGTCGGCTCCATCCCACAGGAACTCGTGGGTGCCGGCCGCCATCGGCGCGTCCGCGAGCGTCCGGACCAGCCGTCCGCTCACCGAGAAGATCCGCAGCGTCACCGGTCCGGCCTGTTCCAGGCCGAAGGAGATCGCCGTGACCGGGTTGAACGGGTTCGGCTCGTTCTGGCTGAGCCGGAGTTTCGCGCCGTCGGCGGGCGGACCGGCCACGACGATCACCTCGCGGCCCGCGGCCAGGTCGGCCCGGCTCCGCAGCCGGAGTCGCGGCGCGGGGGAGGTGGTGGCCGTTTCACCGACAGGCACGGCATCCTGCCGGCCGGCCTCGAGAATCCCGGTGGCGTTGACGAAACCGGCCGGCGCGTCCGACCCGGCCGCGTCGGTGGCCCCGCTGATCTCGAGGGCGAGCATCCGGCGGCCGTCCGTCAGTTTCACCGCGCCCGACTGTCCCGCCTTCGGCCAGTTTTCCGGATCGAGGACCGTCACGCCGCCCACCGTCACGAGCTGCCCCTGGTAGCCGGACAGATTGTCGAACAGGTCGCGGGTGGTGATCGGCTTCGGCACCGGCACCGGCTCCACGCCGGCCTTCGTCAGTGTGACCCGGGTCAGGACGGGCTCTCCCTCGAACAGCGTCAGCTCCCCGCGGACCTGGACCCTGTCCCCGGCCGTCCACGCGCCCGGTCCCTGGAACGGATCGAGGATCCGCACGGTGCCCGAGGCGTCGCGGAGGTAGGTGTCCAGGTACTGCGTCGAGAGGCTCGAGGCAAGGATCGTCAGCGGCTGGGCGAACGTGACCGTGGCGCCGTCGTACACGTAGCTGCCGTCGGCGTTCGTCAGGTAGCAGTCGCTGCACTGCGTGAGCGTCGGTCCGGTGCACACGCCGGAGCTTCCCTCGCTCGCGTCGGCGCTCGTTTCCGTCTCCATGCTCACGCTGACGTCGGTGCTCGTCTCGCCGCCCGCGGACAGGGGCCGCAGCGACCCCGGGGCGCCGGGCACGTACAGCGTGTCCACCGGATACTCGAAGTTGTAGCCGGTGAGCATCGCCACCCAGTCGCCCGAACCGTTCTGCCCGACGGAAAACTGCGCCGCGGACAGCGGCCCGGTCGTTGTCACCGTGCCGGAGGCGTTGATGCGCGCCGTGACCGACCAGACGAGGTTCCCGTTGACCCGGAGGCTTCCCTTGAAGTCGCTGCCGCCCGGGTTCCCCGGCGACCGCGTCAGCTTCAGCGTGTCGATCTTCGCCGTGACGAGCACGGTGCCCGGGGGCCACACCGGAGCGGGGCGCGGCCCGGACGACGGCGAAAAGCCGTGGACGACCGGCGCGCCGGTCGTGTCCACCGTGGAGGCGCGCGAAGTTCCGTCCACGGAAGCCTTGCCCCAGGCCTTGGCGCTGTGCGTGTCGCACTCGCCGTGGAGAGGCATCGCAATGGCGTAGGCCCAGGGAGAAATACCGTAACCACTCCACATTCCGTACAGTCCTTCCCAGGCATGACCGCCACCGAGGGCCCAGCCGCAGCCGTTGGAGGCCGTGGCGCTGCAGTCCGCGTAGAAGATCCCGGTGTCCGTGCACTCCTCCTGCTTCAATCCGCAGTCCTTGCCCCACGCGGCGCCGAGGCCGGCGGCGGCGCATTCGTCCTGGATGCCGCCGATCCAGGTGGACAGGCCGCCGATCACCGATACGACGACGCCGGCCACCGCGGCGGCGTCACCGACGCCGGTTCCCTGGGCATGAAGGGTTCCCGGTGCGAACGACAGCAGACCGGACACGACGGCGGCGGACAGAATTCTCCTGAACATGGCACACCTCTTTCGTTCTGAAGAGTCGGTTGGGCCGGCACTCCGGCACACGGAGTGGGCCGTGGAGGACCGCGGGGCACACGTGATGTCGCGGGTCCGTCCTCGTGATGTGTCGCCGCGGGCACACCGCGTCGATGTCCTGTAAGACGCGGAGATGTCGAGTCGTCTTGGAGGAAAAAGTCCCGCGATGAACAACGGCGCGACGAACTCCGTGTTCGCGTCCAACCGGCAGCGCAGCGCACCGGCCGGCCGGCGATCAGTGCGTCGTCAGCAGAACCTTGCCGGTGACCGCGCGGCCTTCCACCGCTTCGTGCGCGCGCGCGGCGTCTTCAAGCGGGAACCGGGCGCCGACGTGCGGCTTCAGGACGTCTTCGCTCCAGAGGTCGAAGACATCCTCCATCCGCGTGCGGATTTTCCGGGGGTCGCCGCCGAGCTTCAGCATGTTGATCCCGGTGATGCCGTGCGAATCGCGCAGCAGCAGCGCGGAGCTGAGCATCTTCATCGAGAGGAATCCGAGGATCATCCCGAGGCGGCCCGAAGTCTGGGCCGCGTAGCCGAACGTGGCGAGACGCCCGCCGGTGCGGAGGAGCTTCATCCCTCTTGCGATGTGGCTGCCGCCGAGGCTGTCGAGCACGATGTCCACACCCTCGCCGTTCGTGATCCGGCGGACTTCGTCCGCGTAGTCCCGCTCCGCGTAGTGGATCGGGTGCTGCACGCCCGCCGCCGCGAGGTGCTGGATTTTCTCCGCCGAACCGGCCGTTCCGAACACGGTGGCGCCGGCGTTCAGGGCCATCTGCACGGCGAGGCTCCCGACGCCGCCGGCGGCGGCGTGGACGAGGACGCGATCGCCGGGGCGCACGGTTCCGGTTTCGAACAGCGCGAACCAGGCGGTGAGCGCCTGGACCGGGAGCGCCGCGCCGATCTCCGCGCTCATTCCGTGGGGGCGGTGGAACACGGATTCCTCGCCGGCCAGGACGTGATCCGCGTAACCGCCGCGGGTGAGCAGCGTCGTCACGGCATCGCCGGCCTTGACGGACGTCACGTTCCGCCCGACCGCGGCCACGCGTCCCGCGGCCTCGTAGCCGGGAACGTAAGGAAGCGGCGGCGCTTCGGGGTTCAGGCCGCGCCGGGAGAGGATGTCGGAAAAGTTCACGCCGATCGCCTCGACGGCCACCAGGATCTGGCCCGGTCCCGGGGCCGGGGTCGGGCGCTCTTCGAGTCGGAGTCCGATATCGGGTTTTCCGTGCCGGACGATGGCCACCTGTTTCATGGCGGCGATCTTACATCACCGGGTCCGGCGGGGTTCGGGAATGTAGAACAGGTGCGGACACGGCGTAACGTGTTTTATTGTAATGGTTTGACTCTATTCAAGGTTGTACTTTTGATTATCGTGATAATCCAAAACAGATATTTAAGCGATGCTTGGCTCTCCCCGTACCAGACACGGAAACGTTCTTTCTACGGACGCTCGACGCAACATCTCTTCCCTTCTCATCGTGACATAGAATCTTTCTCGTTCCTGCCGGCTGTCCATGCAAGCGATAATGATCCTGCTGGGTCTGACCCGACTCTCGTCCGCGGAAGTGATCGAGCTATCCGTGAACGGCAGCCCCTCGGACATCGAGCGGCGAACGGGAAACTGCACCGCCTTTCGATTCGACGTGTCGAGTCTCTCCGGAAAGGCCATCGAACGAGCAATCATTGAATTCGAAGTCCCGAATCTCGGCCAGGACTCTTTTCAATTCGAGATTCTGGAGATGAAAAAGGACTGGAGCGACGGCTCCGCAAGCACGATCCGGGATGAAGACATCGTAGAAGTCCCATCCGGTGTGTGGAAGATGAATCCGGATGAACTCGAACGCGATCCGACGGGCCGAGTCCGGTTCGACGTGACGGCCCTCGTGCGTGGATGGGCGTCCGGTGCGCTCACGAACAACGGTCTGGCGATCGCCTCTTCCCGTGTTTCGACCCAGGTGCTGGAAAGCCGGTTGATCCATGCTCGTTTGGAGGTCCACTGCCTTCGCAGGAATTGAGTATGAGAGGGCGATCCGTTCCAACTTGGCCGGTTCGATGATTGGAGAATCACGGTATGAGCGACGGCGCATCGGTACGATATCACGTTTCTGACTGGCTTCGGAAGCGCGGGAGTCGACTGCTCCCAGACTTTCGGATTTCGCGGACTCATCTCGCAATGAGTCTTGCCTGTTCATTCATGTCGACTATCTGGACCGTCCGGCCCATTGAGTCCTCCCCAGTCCCGATATTCGGCCCGGAAACAAACGTAAGCCAGGGAACTCCGCACCCATTTCCTCTTCCACATCTTGACGACTCGCCCCGAGTTGCCGTTTCCGGAAACGACGCCGTGGTCACGTGGGGGCTGGACGATGGAGCAACCAAGACACAGTGGAAGGTATCCTCTGATGGTGGGCTGACATGGCAGCCAGGAGGAACCCTCAGACGCCTGGAACCCGCGTCATTGAATGTTGGGGTGCCCGACATATGCGTGTCCGGCGAAGGCCAGTTCATCGCGGCAACCCGGTTCGCGGACATTGGATACAGCATTGCCCTGTATGAAGGCCGTGCCGAAGGGGAGGACATTCAGTGGACGGGTCCCTCTTTTCCGATCGAGTCCTTCAGATCACCCTTGTTCACGCGAAAATATCTGCTTCCATCGGTTGCCTTCGATGTCAGGAACAACCGCCTGTATGTTGCCGCCGTGCGATCCGAATACGGCGCTGGCGATGCGTACCAGTACGACGACGTCTGGTTCTTCCATCGCACCGATGGAGTCTGGAGCGAGCCCCGGATACTGAGCGGAGACTCGGTCCAGGGGTCGAAGATCGTTGTCGATGAGGACGGCAATGTCCTCGTCTTCTGGCATGATCTGGCCACCCGTCAGATCATCTGCCGGCGGTCGACGGATCTGGGAGTGTCGTTCGGGGAACCGATCGTCGTCAGCCCCGTCGAAGCCAACTTTACGTACCCGCCGAATTACCACCCCTCATACAACTACGCCAGCAATCTCTACTGCATATCGTTGTCTCTCACCCTGCCTTCCGTGGCGGTCGATACGAGCAATGGCCCCCATCGCGGATCCCTGTACGCCGTCTGGTCGGAGTCGATGATCGGAGAGCTTGAACCGGTGATCGGAAGTGTTGCGGAGCAGGAGCCCAACGACAGCTTCGAGACGGCCACGCAGGTCGACTACGGCCTGGAGTTCACGGGAGCGAGCCGGTACATCGAAGGCGTGGGCACGGATGCAGATCTTTTCTGTTTCAATGGTCGCGCCGGAGAGACGGTCTACCTGACCGGCACGATCGGATCGCCATTCTGCACCACGTACCTGTACCTGTCAGCTCACAACTATTCCATTTGGGGAACATCGTCTTTCGCGGTGCCCGGACAGAGATCGACTTTCCCACTCATCGCAACGCTTCCCGCGGACGGCAAGTACTACACGAGCTTCGCTGTCTCCTCTCGTGGCCCGGCACTGGCGTACCGTTACCGCCTGCAACGGATGAACCCGACGCCGGAGTCGGTGGCCCGCGACCATCGCGACATCGTGTTCACGTCGTCGTCGGACGGAGGGCTCACCTGGACGCCGAAGAAGCGGCTGAACGACGATCCTCCCCGGTTCGACAACGCGATACCGGAAGTGGCGGTGGACGGCCTCGGCCGCGTTCACGTGACCTGGTACGACCGGAGGGACGATCCGAACGGCCTCAGCTACCACGTGTACTGGGCACACTCGTCGGACGGGGGCCGGACGTTCGAGCCGTCGCAGCGGCTCAGCGCATCGCAGGGGGTGGTCGATCCTCTCGAGAAGACGCGCCTGGGGGTGCGGATGGGTCTCGCCGGAACGGAGGAGGGGATCGTTGCGGCGTGGACCTACATCACGAACCGGTGGGAGCGAGGGCGGAACGAACACGACATCCTGGCGCGGCGGGCGGATCTGCCGACGGAAGCGGCGGTTCGGGACCTTGCGGCGGCCGCCTCGATCGGAAACGTTCGGCTGTCGTGGCGGGTCCAGGAGCCGGAGGTGCTCTGGAAGTTCGAGGTGTACCGGCGTTCCCCGGGAGGAGAGTTTGCGTCCCTCGGGACCGTTGCCCGTGCCTCCGATCCGGGGAGGGATCGGTATGAGTTCATGGACGAAACGGCTCATTCCGGCGCGGACTACGAGTACCGCGTCGACATGATCCTGGCGAACGGCCGTGCCCGGGAATCCGACGTGGTGAGAACCGCCGTTCCCGTGGCTCCGCAACGGCTGGAAGTTCGCCTGTTGAGTTCCGGCAGCACGACGGACCCGGTGCGGATGGAGATCGACTCCCCGGTATCGGGAACGGTCGTGGTGGATGTTTTCAACGTGCGCGGAGCGCGCCTGCGCACGGTTTCGGCCGGCGTTGCGGTGGGCAAGAACGTTCTCGAGTGGGACGGCCGGGACGAAAGCGGCCGCCCCGTTCCGTCGGGCGTGTACTACATCGAGGCCGGGATTTCATCACATAGAAGCGTTGTGCGACTGACTCGAACGTAGTGGAAGTCCGGTACAGCTCCGCCCGAGAGTTCTACGAACCCCCCGCGCGCCGCCGCACCGTTTCCAGCGACTCCTCCGCCGCGGCGAGGATGTCCACCGGAATGCGGAAGACCGCGGAGAGCAGCGAGAGTCCGGGCGGGTCGAAGCGTACGGAACGCTGGCGGGCGCGTCCGATCAGGTACAGGCGGTCCGGCGGCTTGTAGATGTAGCGGCTGTCCCCGGTGAAACGCCCGAGCGCCAGCCTCCGCATGTACGGCGCGCGCGGGTCGAACGTGGCGTTCCACGCCGCAACGAACGCGTCTTCGGACACGCATTCCAGGTTGAACCCGTAGCGGAAGCGCGTGCCCCGGTCGTCCGTGGACAGGACCAGGTAGCCGCCGTCCGGCCCGCGGCGGATCTCGGCGTCGTAGTAGGGTGTCTTCCGGCGCGCGGCGAAACTGTTCGGCAGCGGTACCGGAGCCGGAAGCGCATACCCCACGTCCACGAGGTGCCGGCCCTCCGCCGTCTCGACGAGGATCGCCACGTGCGCGCGCTGTTTCTCGCGCGGCATCCGGCAGAACACGTAGCGGCACGCGTACCCGGCGTGTTCGAGCAGCGCCCTGAACGCGCTCGACGCGGCGTAGCAGGTTCCCCCGGTGCCCGACTCCAGGTGTTCGCGCCAGAACCGGTCCGGCAGGCGGCGGGCGGCATCGGCGTGACCCGTTTCCGCCATCCGGATCAGCTTCGTGGCGTTTTCGAACGGCACGTTCATCAGCCAGGCGGAGTGCAGCCGCGACAGCGTGGCCGCGTCGGCCGGCAGATCGGCAAGCCCCCAGCGGTCGAGGACCTGGTCCATCAGGACGGAGGTGTCGTGGCCGTCCTCCAGGAGGTTTCGCGGGAACAGGTCGAGGGGCAATTCATGGGGTGTGCTCGACGGGGTCGGGCGGCGCGATTCGGATCGTGCCCCGGGATGGAGTGCGTTGATGCCGGGCACCAGGGGGGTCTGCACACCCTTGCGGAAAACGCCCGGGCGATGGCCCAGGTCGGCGATGAAATCTTCCGGTTCAAAGTCTGCCGGCGGCGGACCGTTCGACATCTGGACCCTCCGAATTTCGGGACAGGTCGCGCAGTTCACCACGGGATGGCCAAAATCACAAGCAAGATTTCGTGGCGCGGGGCTCCCGCCGGCCTTAAGATGCCGTAACACACTATGAATCAACCACATCACATGCCTCCGGATTTCCGCCCCCTCGTCATTTTCGATGGAGATTGCGGTTTCTGCCGGCGCTGGATCGATCGCTGGCGGGAGGAGACCGGCGATGCCGTCGACTACGCGCCGTACCAGGAGGTGGCCGCGCGTTTTCCGGAGGTTCCGGTCGAAGCGTTCCGCCACGCGGTGCACTTCGTGGACGCGCGCGGAAAAATTCATCGCGGCGCGGAGGCGGTATTCCTGGCGCTCGCCGTTTCGCCGCTCAAGAGCGTGCCGCTCTTCCTCTACCGCCATCTGCCCGGCGCCCGCGCGATCTCCGAAGCGGCGTACCGCCGGGTGGCCGATCACCGCCCGACCACCGACCGCATCACCCTGATGCTCTGGGGGCGCGACGTCCGCCGCCCCGCGTACCGGATCGCCGCGGACCTGTTCCTGCGCGGGCTCGGCCTTGTCTACCTGATCGCGTTCCTGTCGCTGGCCGTGCAGGTCCGGGGGCTGATCGGCGCGCGCGGCATTCTCCCCGCCGCAGACCTGATGGAGATGGCCCGCACCCACTTCGGCGCGGTCGCCTGGATGCAACTCCCCACGCTCGCGTGGTTCAACGCGTCCGATCCGTTTCTTCTGTTTCTCTGTTATGGAGGTGCGTTGTGCGGGGCGCTGGCGTTTCTGCGACTGGCCGCGTTCCCCGCGCTGCTGATCGCCTGGGCGTTCTACCTGTCGCTGGCCGTGGCCGGCCAGGAGTTCCTCGGCTTCCAGTGGGACAACCTCCTGCTCGAGGCGGGATTCCTGGCGCTGTTCATCACGCCGTTCCGGTTCCGCGTCCGGTTCGCCTCGATCCCGTCGGCGCCGTTCGGCCTGTTCCTCCTCCGCTGGCTGCTGTTCCGCCTGATGTTCGCCTCGGGCGTGGTCAAGCTGACCAGCGGCGACCCCGCGTGGCGAAACCTCACGGCGCTCTCGTATCACTACGAAACGCAGTGCCTGCCGACCTGGGTGGCGTGGTACGCGCACCAGCTCCCCATGTGGTTCCAGAAGCTGTCGGCCCTCGCGATGTTCGGCGTGGAACTCGTTCTCCCGTTCCTCATCTTCCTTCCGCGAAAGCTCCGGATGACGGCGTGCGGCGGCTTCGTGGTGCTGCAGATACTGACGATGCTCACCGGCAACTACACGTTCTTCAACCTGCTGACGATCGTTCTCTGCCTGCTGCTGATCGACGACGCGATGTGGCCGGAGTGGCTGCGGCGGGCGGCCGGCGCGGAACGAAGACCCGGCCGGACACCGGTCGCCGCGCGGCCGCTCCTCGCGGTCCTGTTGCTCCTGAGCTTCATCCCGCTGACCGCCGCGTTTCGCAAGCCGGTGTCCTGGCCGGCTCCGGTGCGTCGCGTCTACGGCGCGGTCTTTCCGTTCCGGAGCCTCAACGCCTACGGCCTGTTCGCGGTGATGACGACCGAACGGCGCGAAATTTCCATCGAGGGAAGCCGTGACGGCGTCACCTGGCGGACGTACCCGTTCCGCTGGAAACCGGGAGATCCACTCCGGCGGCCGGCCTTCGTGGCGCCCCACCAGCCCCGGCTCGACTGGCAGATGTGGTTCGCGGCACTCGGCGACGTCCGGAGAAACCCGTGGCTGGTCGCGCTCGCCGGGCGTCTCGCGGAGGGGTCGCCGGAGGTGCTCGATCTCCTTGCGGTGAACCCGTTTCCGGAGGCGCCCCCGGCACGGGTCCGGGCGGTGATCCGGACATACCGCTTTTCGACCCCGGCGGAACGGCGCGAAACGGGCGCCTGGTGGGTGGCGGAGGGGGAGCCGGCGCTCTACTGGGATTCGGGGGCGCCGCGGTAGATCGCCTCCCCTGCGTCGCTCCACCACAAATTTGTAAACAAAACGTTTTGACGGATCCCACTCCAGGAGTACACTCAGAATCCGTTGTTCCCGGGTTCCGGGTCCCTCCCCTCACCTCAATGGAGGCTGGTATGAGGAAACTGCTCCGTCGCTCTCCCCCCCGTTACGTGATTCTCCTTGCCGCCCTTCTGGCCGTGTCGGCCCTCTACTGGACCGGCTGCGGACAGGACGGCAGCGACAACCCGGTTACCGCACCGGGACGCTCGGAGATCGCCACATCGCTGACCATGAACCATCCGCAGGTCCGCGCCGTCATGGCGGTTCAGGACCGGCACACCCCGGAGATCATGGCTGATCCGAACGTTGTCGGCACGGCCACCGGCGTGAACGACGCCGGCGATGTCGTCATCAAGGTGTATCTCGCCAAGGCGGCGGAGCGCACCCTCTACCCGGTGGCCCTGGACGGCATCCAGGTCGAGACGGAAGTCACCGGCATCATCCGCCCGCTGAAAGGTCCTCCCGGTGGAGGAGGCGGCGGTGGTGGAGGCGGTGGCGGAGTCAGCCACACGGCCATCCAGACTCCGCCGATCGAACTCGGCACTTCCGGCGGCTGGCGCTACGATCTGGCCAACGGCTACTGCTGCGGCGGAACGCTTGGTTCGCTGATCCGGATCGGCAACACCCAGTACGTCCTCAGCAACTACCATGTCTTGAAGGCCGACATCGTGTCCGGCGGCAACAACCGGGTGGCCCAGAACGGCGATCCGGTCATTCAGCCCGGCCTGATCGACATCGGCTGCAACGCCGGAAACGCGCAGGAAGTGGCCACGCTGGCCGGCGCGGCGAGCCTGCCCGGATCCAACGTGGATGCCGCCATCGCCCAGGTGATCCCGGGGATGGTTTCCACGGACGGGTCGATTCTGGAGATCGGCACGATCTCGGCGTCGACCGTCGGCGCTTCCATCAATCAGAACGTGAAGAAGAGCGGCCGGACCACCGGACTCTCGCGCAGCAAGGTCAGCGGCCTGAACGCCACGATCAGCGTTGCGTACGAGAACGAGTGCGCCGGAGGCTCCGCGTTCACGAAGACCTACACCGGCCAGATCGTCATCAACAACAAGGGAAGCAAGTTCCTCGCCGGCGGCGATTCCGGTTCCCTGATGGTGGAAGACGTCAGCACGAACCCGCGGGCCGTCGGCCTCCTGTACGCCGGAAGCAGCACGTCCGCGATCGCCAACCCGATCAACGAGGTTCTGTCGTTCTTCAACGCGTCGATGGTCGGAAACTGAAACGAAACCACGGAACAACGGAGCGTTGCGCCCGCCTTCTTCGGAAGGCGGGCGTTTCCTTGCTCCTGAGTTCCCTGGTCCTGCCGGCCCTGTTCATGGCGGGATGTGGCACGCCCGACCGGAAGCCTTCGGAAAGGACCGCCCCGATGAACCAGGACGACATCGCCGGGATTCTCGATCGTCACGACGAAGCGCTGATGGCGCTCCCCGGCGTGATCGGCGTCTACATGGGCGCCGTCGATCCGGACGAGGATCCGCTGCGGCTCTGCATCCGGGTGATGGTGCTGAAGGTCACGCCGGAGCTCAGGAAACGGATCCCGGACACGCTGGAGGGTTGCCCGGTGATCGTCGAGGAAAGCGACCCCATCCGGCCGCTCGGGAGCTGAGAGCGCGGATTACCAGTTCAACCCTTCCTTCTCGAAAATCTCGTGCAGGCTCTTCCGCGCCTCGCGATTGATCCGCTCCGCCCAGAGGTCCACCGGATTCAGGTCGTCGGTCATGGCCCGGTATCCGTCGGTGGCTGGTTCGTAGCGGTTGTCCCAGGCGTGATTCCGCTGGACGACGACCCAGTGCAGGTAGTCGTCGTGCAGGTAGTCGAACGGCGCGCCGAGCTCCTCGTCGGAAATCTCCATCGGCCGGTTCGCGGCCAGGAGGACGATGTTGCCGAGCGCGGTGGGCGGCTCGGAGGTGGGAAGCGCCAGGACAAGGTCGAAGTGCTTCTTCAGCGTGGCCGTGAACGCGTGGACGATCGGATCGTCCCACCCGTGCGCCTCCACGTTGACGCCGAGGACCCCGCCCGGCTTCAGCCGCGACGCCGCCAGGCCAAAGCACTCCTCCGTCACCAGGTGGAACGGAATGGAACTGCTCCCGAACGCGTCGAAGAGAATGGCGTCGTAGGCTGTGCCCGACTCGGCCAGCACGCGCCGGCCGTCCTCGAGGATCACGCGGCCGTCGTCGTCGGTCAGGCCGAAGTACTCCCGCGCCGTCCTGAGCACCTCGGGGTCGATCTCGGACACGGTCACATCCCAGCCGTCCCGGGTATAGCTCTTGGCCACCGACCCGCCGCCGAGGCCGATGAGCAGGAGGTCGCCGGGGGCGTCGAACAGGTTCTTGACGAGGTCGCAGACCACCGCGTAGCGGTGCACCGATTTCCAGCTGCCGGGGATGGCGCAGGTGTGGGCGCCGCCGTCGATGAGCATCCAGCGCTCCGAGTTCCTTTCGTACACGCGGATCTGGGCGTAGGCGCTCTGCGTGATCGACAGGATGCCGAGGTCGGTGCGCGGTTTCTCCGCGATCGGGTTCCACAGGGCGGCGCCCGCCGCCGGAATCAGCAGCAGGACCGGAAGCGCTGGACCGACACGCCGGCCGGCCAGCCGGGCGATTCCGGCCGCGAGGAACAGCGCGAGCCCCACGCTGAGGATGAGCCGGTTCACGCCGATCGAGGGGATCAGGATGAACCCGGTGGCGAGCGCCCCGGCCACGCTGGCGATCGTGGACACGGCATAGAGATTGCCGGCGGTGCGCCCCACCTCGTCGAGACTCGCGGCGCGCAGCCGGATCGCGTAGGGGCTGACGATGCCGAGCAGGAGCAGCGGCGGAAAGAACAGCAGCGTGGAAGCGATCAGCACCGCGGTCCGCAACCCGAGCGGGTCGGTGAGGACGAGCAGCGGTCCCTTGATCCAGGGGATCAGGAGCACCCAGACCGCGGCGGCGGCGAGCACCGTGCTCAGCCGGTTCCAGGTGGCGCCGCGGTCGGCCATCCGTCCGCCGATGAAGTACCCGACGGACAGCGCGGCCAGCGTCACGCTGATCAGCGCGGACCAGAGAAACAGGCTCACGCCGTAGTAGGGCCCGAGGATCCGGGTGCCGAGGAGTTCGAGCGTCAGAACCGCCGCGCCCGAAATGAAGACGACGACATAGAGGGGGAGATGCCTCATCCCCGCACTATACCGGCCCGGTCAGCGCGGCGCCAGTTCGTCGGCCAGGAGCCTCAGGAAGAGCCCCACGTCGGTGACGATCCCCACCGCCTGCGCCGATCCGCGGTCCGCGAGCTTCGTGACCACCGCCGGGTTGATGTCCACGCAGACCGTCTTGACCCACGACGGCAGCATGTTGCCCACGCCGATGCCGTGCAGCATCGTGGAGAGGATCAGCGCCATCTCCGCGCCCTCGATCTGCTCGCCCGTCTTTTCCTGCGCCTCGATGAGATCCATGATCGTGTCGGGGAGCGGGCCGTCGTCGCGGATGCTGCCGGCCAGGACGAACGGCACCTTCGCCTTCACGCACTCGTGGATGATCCCCTTCGTGAGGACCCCCTTGTCCACCGCCGCGGCGAGCGATCCGGCCTTGTTGATGGCGTTGATGGCCCGCATGTGGTTCATGTGCCCCTCGTGCGCCGGGATCCCCGACCGGAGCTCCACGCCGAGCGACGTTCCGTACAGCGCATGTTCCGTGTCGTGCACCGCCACCGCGTTGCCGGCCAGCAGCACCTGCACGTAGCCGGCGCGGATCAGGCGGCCGAGGTGCTCGCCGCCGCCGGTGTGCACGACGACGGGGCCGGCCACGACCACGACCTTGCCGCCCCGCCCCTTGATCTGCCGCATCTCCTCGGCGATCTGCTCCACCATCCGTTCCACGCGCCGCTCGCTGGACACGTCGTTGGCCATGAACACGAAATCGCTGGCCGAGCGGGACTTGAACGTGGGGAACACCCGCACGCCGGTGCCGCCGCAGACGATCGCGTCTCCCTTCCGGATGTCGCGCAGCTTCACGCAGCGGGCGGTGCCCTTCGCTTCGTCCACGACGAGACAGGCATCCATCCGCTGTTTCCGGACCGGCACCCAGCCCGAGGCGAGGCGCACTTCGCTCCGGTGGTTCGTGGTGGAGTAGAAGTCGTCGGGCACCGTCCTGTCCGCCTCGCTGGGCTTCAGGCGGACCGGTTCGTCCCCCTCGATCTGGCAGCCGAGCGAAACGAGCTCGGACACGATCGCGTCGAGATTGCCCCCGAGGGAGGTCAGCGTGAAGTCGACGCGGGAAAAGTCCTCCACGGTCTTGCCGATCTCGAAGTGGCGGATCTCGTACTGGCCGCCGTTCTCGATGATCAGGTCCAGGAACTTCGACATGAGGCCGGAGTCGATCAGGTGGCCGGTGGCCGTGAGATGGACGTAGCGATCGGACATGGTCTACCTTTCCCGAGTGTCGTGCCGGAGGGCTGTGCGCCCCGGCGGGTTCGGAATGCGTGCACTTCCGGAAAGCAGGGAGGATACCCGAAAATGAACTCTCCTTCGACTCGGGCGGCCGGCGCCGCAACCACACTGTGGATCCTGCACGTGGCGTTCATCAACGCGCTCGTGATCTACGGAGTCGTCGTGTGGTTCGTCCGCCCGGAGGTGACGCGGCCGGACCTGTCCGCCACGGTCTTCTGGTCGCTCGTCGGGGTCTGCGTGCTCCTCGCGGCGCTTTCGTTCCGCCTTCCCGACCTCGTCCCGGGCGCCGAAGGGACTTCGGGCGAGTCGGCCGACGCGTATCTCGCGCGGCGCAAAACGGGCCTGGTCCTGATGGACGCGTGCGCGGAAGCCGGCGCGGTTCTGGGGGTGGCCGCCTGCTTCATCGGCATGATCGGATTCGGACAGTTCGTGATGCTGCTCCTGATCTGCCTGGCCGCGCTCGTGGCGCAGGTCCCCCGGGTGTCCGGATGGGTCGGGGAGTACGAAAGGATCGCGGCGCGGGCGGTCACCGTGGACCGATCGTCCTGACCGGAAGCGGTTTCGAGAGCCCCGCGGGCCGGCCGGCCGTGGGAGGGAACTCCCGGTCGCCTGAGATTCCTGTTGCGCAAATCCAAACAAGACCTTAGAATTGTCAATCATGTGGATTCACAGAGAGTTAGAGCAGCTGCTTTCCCTGAAACAGGGTGCCTCGAACCCCCTGCGGGGGTTTCCGGTCTGGCTCCTCCTCGGGCCCCGGCAGGCCGGCAAGAGTTCGCTGATGAAGCGGCTTGGCGGCCCGGATCGCCGATACGTCAATCTGGATGATCTGGAAACACGGATTCGGGCCCAGCGCGACCCCGTCCTGTTTGGACGGGACCTGTCCCCGCCCTGCACGATCGACGAAATCCAGTACGCCCCGGAACTGCTCAGCGCGGTCAAGATGCTTGCGGATGCAAGACCCGGCCCGGGTGCTGTCTGGCTCACGGGATCGCAGAACTTCGCCGTGATCCAGGGAGTGCGGGAAACGCTGGCCGGACGCGTGGCGATCCTGAATCTGTACGGACTCACATCGGCCGAAAAGCGGATCGGCGCGGCGACTCCGATGGAGTATCTGGGTCACGCATTTCGATCCACGTTCCCCGCGCTGTACACGGACGTTCCGGAAGAGAGCCGGAATCTTTATCTGAGCTCGTACACGCAGACCTATATCGAGAGGGATGTGCGTGAGCTGCTCGGCATTCAGAAGCGGCGGGAATTCGAGCTCTTTCTCAAGCTCGTCGCTCTCCGTATCGGCCAGCTCGTCAACTACGAAAGCCTGGGAAGGGATGCCGGAGTTTCCTCGGTGACGGCCAAGGAATGGCTCGGTCTCCTTGAAGACAGCTTCCTGATCAAGCTCGTCGCGCCGCTCTCGGCGAATCCGTCGAGGCGCCTGATCAAGTCCCCGAAAATCTGCTTCCTGGACACCGGGCTGGCCGCTCACCTCGCCGGCTGGACCTCTGCGGACACGCTCTTTCACGGTCCCATGGGCGGACATTTCTTCGAGTCGCATGTCTTTTCGGAGATCCACAGGCTCTTCGCGCACCGGGCAATCCCGTGCGAAATCGATTTCTGGAGAACGCGGGGAGGGGAGGAAGTCGATTTCATCGTGAAGTCCGAGCACGGAGTCGAGGCGATCGAGGTCAAGATGTCGAATCCGGATCCGCGAGCGCTGGTCGATCCCGGACAATTGAGAGACTTCGGCGTCACGCGATGCACGGTTGTTTCACTGGCGGCGCCGATGGATGCGCTGGAGAGGCCCGTGCGATTGAGCGAAGGCTGGGAGATGCGGCCGCCGCATTCGTTCGAGTGGATATTGAAAACCGGCTGACGGTTCCGCCGATCAGCCGCGCCCCTTCCCCGCCGCCAGGAACACCGCCACCTTCCCCACGCCCACCCAGATCAAGAGCGTGACGATGGCGCCGAGGGTGCGCGACGGGTCGTCCCCGCCGGGGATCGACTGGCGCAGGGGACCGAGGAACAGGGCGCTCATCATCGTCTTGACCGGGTCCCAGTGCCTGAGCGCGGCCATGAACCAGGCCACAAGGCCGAGCATCCAGCCGGCCGTGATCCAGCGCCCCGGGTGATCGCTGGCCAGCGCGGCGGCCGAAGCCATCAGGTACACCGCGAGCGGCCCGAGGAAGAACTGGGCGAGGAACAGGGGCCTGAGGAAGCCGCCGGTGTCGCCGGGGTCGCGCGTGTACGCGGTGACCGCCCCGAAGATCACGAGCCCGAGCAGAACGAGCAGGAGCCACAGCGCGCCGGCCACGGTCCGGGTGATGCCGTGCAGCCGCGGCTCCACCGGCATCGACAGGAAGTAGTCGCGCTGCGAGGGACCTTCGCCCGGCCAGCAGGCGCCGGCCCAGTTCGACGCCACCACCAGCGAAAACAGGTACGCGAGCGCCGGCCCCGACTGGATCGTCGTCACGCCGGGAATGGACAGCTGGAACGACACGCCGCCGAGAAACAGGAAGAACGCGGCGATGCCGAGCGGGATCAGCTCCGGGTGCGGCGCCGCGGCCAGCAGGCCGAACTGGCGGCGGCCGAGCGCCATGAGGTCGGGCGGACGGCGCGCCCCGCGGTCGCCGGAGCGGGTGGATACGTCCGTGGGGGCGGTGATGCTGCTCATCGCGCGGCCTCCTCGGCGGCCAGGAGCGACACCGCCGCCTCCTGGAGCGTGAGCGGGGAGACCTGCTGGACCTGCGCCCCCGACCAGTTGAGGCGTTCCACGACGCCGGTCTCGTCCCCCCAGATGTGCCATTCCACGCCGGGCCCCGCCTGCCGCTGCAGGAGGATCGTGCCGGGCATGGCGGTCGGCCCCGCCCAGCCGTCCGGAACCACGGCGGTGTAGCGCTTCAGCTTCGCTTCCAGGTCGCGCCGCGGAATCTGGCAGGCGATCCTCCCCTTCGACATCACCGCGAGATGATCGGTGAGTTTTTCCATGATCTGAACGAGGTGCGTGGAGACGATCAGCGTGCAGCCGGTGGCCGCGATGTGATCCTGGATCACGGTCAGCAGGCGCTCCATGGCCAGCGGGTCGAGGCCGTCGGTGGGCTCGTCGAGCAGCAGGACCGGCGGGCGGTGGGCGAGCGCCGTCACGAGCTGGACGCGGCGCGACTCCCCCTTGGACAGCGTGCGGAACCGCCGGTCGAGCGCCACGTCGAGCCGCCGGATCAGCTCCGCGGCGTAGGCGGCATCCCAGGCCGGAAAGTACGAAGCGTGATGTTCGAGCAGCTTGCCGACCGACAGCCAGCCGTAGGCGGTGCCCCGTGTTTCCGGCACGTACCCCACGTGGGCACGGGCCCGGGCGCCTTCCTTCCGCGTGTCGAGGCCCATGATCGAGGCGCTGCCGGCGTCGGCGCGGACGAGATCGAGGAGCGTCTTGATCGTGGTCGTCTTTCCGGCGCCGTTTTCGCCGACGAGCAGGTACACGGCGCCGGCGGGCACGGTCAGGTGCACATCGTCCATGGCCCGGCGCCCCTGGTAGGTCTTGAACAGGCCGGTCGTCGTGACGGCCATGTTCGCGCCGTCGATCCGGCGGGGCAGTTCGATGTTCAGCACCGTGTTCCTCCTGGTGGGGTCAGGACGAGAGCCCGGCAACAGGCCGGGTCCGTCAGGATACGGGATCGGGGACCGGCGGGTTGCCTTAGTTGTCCGGCCTATTCCGCGTCGGACCGGAACCGGGCCAGCATCGTCCCCAGGTCGTCGAACAGCTCGAGGTGCCGCCCGGTGACCTTCCAGTGGGAGGCGGTTTCCAGCGCCCGCGGAAAATCGGGCTCGTAGCTGTCGGCGCCGGGGCAGGCCTTCTTCGTGAGGACGATGTCCGCGAAGCGGAGCTTGTCCCCGTCGAGCGCATAGTTGCCGCCGAGCGTGTTGCAGCCGGTGAAGCCGGTCATCGTGAGGTCGTTCAGCGCCAGCCGGAACCAGGGCGCGTCCGCCGGTCGCGGGGACGGGTGGTCCTTCCCGCCGGGGGGCGCGGGCACATCGCGGTCGCCGAGTCGGGCCAGCATCCACCGGGTGCCGCGCAGGTCCTCGTTGAGGAACGGCATGCCGCAGACTTCGCCGGGGCGCACGGCCAGGAAGCGCTCCACGATCAGCGTGGACACGGGCTCCGCACCGTCCGGTCCGGGCCGCCGGGCGATGCGCCCCTCCACGGTGACGAGGACCGGGGTGCCGGCGGGCGTGCCCGACTCCCCGTACGCCGATTCGAGCGCGGCGTTGTCCCCCTCCGCGGCCACGGGAAGGCGCAGCCCGGTGCGGCACTCTTCCAGGACCCCGGCGTCGGCCATGTATTCGTACATGCCGCTGAACATCCCCTGGGGTTCAATCGGCTGGAACGCCTCCGCGCGGGTCAGGTCGTAGTTGTGCTCCGACTCGATTTCATGACCGCGGGTGTCGAGCTTTCTGAGAATGGCGTCGGACTTGATGGCCAGCACCATCGTGGTGTCCTGACCGTCGCGCAGGACGAGACGGTCGGCGTTGCCGGGTCGCGACCACCGGCCGACCTCGTCCACGCCCGAGGCGTTCATCTTTCCGATGTACACCGTGCGCAGAATGAACGACTGGTCGGGATAGAGATTCAGCGTGTAGCGGATGCCCGGGCAGTCGGCGCAGGGGAGGTCGCCGACGTACGTGGCCGGTTCGATGCCGCCGGAAAGAGGGGAGGCCGGCACCTGCGGTTTCTTCGCGGCATCTCCGGCGCCGTTGCCGCCCTGGCCGCACCCGGCCAGCAGTGCCGTGAACAGGATGAAACCGAGCCACGCGCCCCGCGGTGTCGACATGTGTTCTCCGTAGATAAGGATTGATGGTCCCATGGGGACTGAATGGTTCCCGTGGCCCGGCCTGAGTTCATGATCATGGCGAGTTCCGGGCCGGCGCTCAATACCCCAGGTTCGCTGAACCCGGGCGGCAGGTGCCGCCTGATACCGCTGAGCTTATCCCGTAGCGGCCATCCATGGACAGGCCGGATCGGAGCCCGGGAACCCGGCCGGAGCTTGCCGCCTGCTGTCCGGGATGGGTTACACTTGTGGCCATGGACCTTGAGATGGCGCTTCAGCGGAAGCTCAGGACTTTTTCCGGCGTGCAATCGGCCTATCTCTTCGGAAGCCATGCGCGCGGAACGAGCCATCGCGAAAGCGATGTCGATATCGGAGTTCTGCTGTCCCGAGACCTGTTTCCCTCGAAAAAAGCGCGTTTCGATCAGCGCCTCCTCATGATGACCCAGCTTCAAGATGTCACCGAAGGCCGCACCGTGGATCTGATCATCCTGAACGAGGCACCTCCCGGCCTGGGCCGGCATGTCGTCATCGACGGGAAGAGAATCTACTGCCCGGATCCGGCCGCCGATCACGATTACGTCCGTGACATCCAACTCCGCGCCGCGGACTTGAAACCGTTCCTGGAACGGATGCGCAGACTGAAGCTGGAAGCGCTGGGGAAACGATGACACCTCTCGTCGAGCGGCTGGCCGTCCGCTCCCTGGAACGGCTCCCCGGATTCCGGAATGTTCTGGTGCACGATTACGTCGACATCGACTTGGAGAGGGTCGTGGAGGCGTTGAACGACCTGGAACCGATCGAGGAGTTCTTCCGGATTGTGCGGGACAGGGAAGGCTGATCAACCGCGCTCGAAACCAGTGATCAGAGGCACCCTCAAAAAGAATTCTGGTGCCGTAAACCGGAACAAGAGTAGACTTGAGTGTCCTCCGGGTCTGCCATCCCATCCCCACAACAGCCGCGGCCCCTCTGGATCTGGACCTCAATAGAACCATACCTGATCTGGCGAGCCACACGTTTTTCAGGCGCAACGATCTCCGGGGGTGATCCATGCCGATGTACCCGTTCTCTTCCACGACACGTCTACCCGAAACAGCCCGTCCGGGGCGCCGGCCGGCACCCACATGGAAACGTGTTCCATGGATTCCTGTGGTGGTCCTCCTGTGCGCATTCCCGGTTACTCCGGCCGGCGCTTCCCCGTCCCTCGAGACCTTTGTGCTCTCGGCCGGCGGCAGGTCATCGGGAACCGTCAATCCGGAGTGCACCGGTTTTATCCAGCCGGCGCCCGTTCTCGGTTTTTTCGGCGGGTGGGGTGTGGCTGTTCCAACGGCCGGGCTCGACGCATGTGGTGTCGCCGGGTCGATCGTCGACGTGTTCTCACCGACGGGTCCGCTCACCGACGATACGGCAGCGGCAACGTCCTGGCCGAACGGGAACACGTTCAGCGGTTTCGCCGAGGCCACGTCGAACTATGGATACCTCTCCGCGCACTCCCATGGGCAGTTTTCCGGGACCTATTTCAACAGCAACGTGACGGGCTCCGATGCTTTCGGCATCGCGGAGGACGGGTTCGCCATAACCTCGCCGAGCTTTGCGAACGGGCAGTCGGGTTCAGTCACCTTTCATGTCACGGTGACCGGAGCCTTTTCGACGACCAGCAGCAGCCGGTTCGGGGTGCAGCTCGCAAACCGGGTGAACAACCAGACCTATCTCCTGTTCACCTGCAACGGGGATTCCCCCACCCTGCTTCCGTCCATTTACTCGCGCAACGGAACCGGGCTGGCGGGATTTCTGCGTTCACCGGGCGCCATGAGCGGCAGCGGCGTGATTACATCCGACCAGATACCGATCGTCTTCGGAACCTCCTTCAACTACAAGCTTGGCCTCCTGACGGAGGCCGTTCCGGCTCTCAGCTCAACCGTGGATTCGGACTTCGAGGCCGCGATCACCGGCATCGTGGTGAAGGGTCCCGCCGGGCAGACGGTGACGGACTTTGTCGTCACCTCCGGGTCGGGGACGGTTTACGGACCGGGCGGAGTCTCCGCGGCCAGCGAATTCACGCCGGACCATCTCACGCGGATCACCGCATTTCCGAATCCCGCGAGGGCACGCGTGGAACTCCGTTTCGGTCGGTCGATGCCGGAAGGAGCCCGTCTCGCGATCTTCGACCTGGCGGGTCGGCCGGTCCGCCAACTGACGGAAGCGGTGGCGCCGGGGGGCCAGTCCGTTTCCTGGGACGGACGCAACGACGGCGGAGTTCTCCTGCCGGGCGGCCTCTACTTCGCCCGACTGACATCGGCGGAGGGGGCCTCAGCGGTTCGTTTCACGCTGCTTCGATAAACGGCCCCTACCCCAGCTTCCGCCGCTTCTCCAGGTACTTGAGCAGCGCCCGGTCGAACGGGACGCTCGTGTCCACCATCACGTAGTCGATCAGGTTCTCGCGACAGTGGCGCATGTACAGGTCCTGCCATTCGCCGAACTTCCGGCGGTACTCCTTCGCGATCTCCCACGGCTGCGTCATCACTTCCTGCTGCGTTTCCATGTCGACGAAGCCGGACTCGTCCATGAACGGAAAATCGCGCTCGAACGGGTCGAGGACATGGAACACGGCCACCTCGTGCTTCCGGTGGCGGAAGTGCTTGAGGCTGCGCAGCACCTTCTCCGGCTCGTCCATGAGGTCGGAAATGAGGATCACGAGCCCGCGGCGGTGGATGCGGTCGGCGAGGTCCTGGAGCGACTGGAACGTGTCGGTGCCCGCCTCCGGCTTCAGGGCGTCCAACTCCGAGTAGATCACCTTGAGATGCGACTTGACGGCCCGCGGCGGGATGAACCGGTGGACCTTCTCCCCGTAGGTCAGCAGCCCCACGGAATCCTGCTGGTGGATCATCAGGTAGGAAAGCGCCGCGGCCAGCAGTGAGCCGTAGCGGAGCTTCGTGAGCTGCCCGGGGCTGGCGTAGCCCATCGACGCCGACGTGTCGACGAGGATCGTGGCCCGGAGGTTCGTTTCCTCCTCGTACATCTTGATGTAGTAGCGGTCGGACTTGGCGTAGATCTTCCAGTCGATGTGGCGGATCGAGTCGCCCGGCATGTACTGGCGGTGCTCCGCGAACTCCACCGAAAAGCCGTGATACGGGCTCTTGTGAAGGCCGGTGAGGAACCCCTCCACCACGAGCCGGGCGATGAGGTCGAGGCTCGTCAGCTCGCCGACGACCTTCGGGTCGAGAAAACGGAGCGCGTCGCGGTTGGCCGCCATCTCTATTTCTTGTGTCCTTCCGGTACCGCTTCGAGCAGGCGATCGATGATCGTTTCGCTCCTGATCCCCTCGGCCTCGGCGTTGAAATTCGTGATGATGCGGTGGCGAAGCACCGGCCGGGCCACCCGCTTCACGTCGTCCACGGAGGGCGCGGGGTTGCCGGAGAGCGCCGCGTGCGCCTTGGCGCCGAGGATCAGGTACTGCGAGGCGCGCGGTCCGGCGCCCCAGCTCACGTAGCGGCTTACGGCGTCGATGTCGGGCGAACCGGAGCGCCCCGGCCGGGTGGCGCGGGCCAGGCGGACGGCGTACTCCACCACGTAGTCGGCCACCGGAACCTTGCGGACCAGCTTCTGGAAGCGGATCACGTCCTCGCCGCCGAGCACGGTCTGCACGTCCGCTTCATACGAACTCGTCGTGGACGCCACGATCTTCACTTCGTCTTCCTGGTTCGGATAGTCCACGTTGACCATGAACATGAAGCGGTCGAGCTGGGCTTCCGGCAGCGGGTAGGTGCCTTCGAGTTCGATCGGATTCTGGGTGGCCAGGACGAAGAACGGGGGTTTCAGCGGGTACGTCTGGCCGCCGGTCGTCACCTCGCGCTCCTGCATGGCCTGGAGCAGCGCGGCCTGTGTCTTCGGCGGCGTACGGTTCACTTCGTCGGCCAGGACCACGTTCGCGAAGATCGGTCCCTGGATGAACTTGAACACGCGTTTTCCGGACGTCCGGTCCTCCTCGATGATCTCCGTTCCGGTGATGTCCGAAGGCATGAGGTCCGGCGTGAACTGGACGCGGTTGAACCGGAGATCGAGGGCGCGGGCGAGCGTGGAGATGAGGAGCGTCTTGGCCAGGCCGGGCACCCCGACCAGGATACAGTGGCCGTTGGCCATCAGGGAGATCAGCAGTTCGTCCACGACCTGGTCCTGGCCGATGATGACCTTCCTGAGCTCGTTCAGGATCTTTTTCCGGGTGACGGACAGGGCTTCCAGCTCGGCCAGCGTGCCGGCGGCGGTTTCGGACATGGGCGATCCTCGCTTTGTGCATGAAGTTGTGGAGATTTGAAGCCGATGGGACGCCCGTTGAACCCGGTTCGGGGCAAAAGGTTCGAGGCGTCCGAATCGGCTGGATAATCGGGCGAGCGGAGAGGGTACCACCCCCGGGGGCGGGCTCAAAGCGCCCCCGGGTGCCGGGGCAGGAGTCATCGTAGAGCTGCGAACCATCCGTGGACGTGCCTTCCCGCCGGGCGCCGCGCCGATTTCGACGAGCGTCACCCGGCCGGCGTCACCCGGATTCCGCTTCGGACGCCCGCCGCCGGCAGTCGTCCACGACCGCGACGGGAATGAGCCTGAGAGCCAGGAGGACGAGCGCCGGAACGATGACGGCGTCATCCAGGTGTCCCACGATCGGTATGAAGTCCGGAATCAGGTCGAACGGGAGGAGCATGTAGCCGATCGCGAGCCCGAGCAGCACCCCGGCGAGTTTCGGCGTGCGGGGGTCGGCGCAGACCAGGCGGTACACCCGGAGTTCACGACGCAGACTCCGCTCCGCCGATTTGAGCTTTTCACGCAAACCCATGGAGGTCTTTCCTCATGATGCGAGCCTCGTGGTACCGGATCCTTTCGATGATAGTCCTCGCAGCCCTGCCGTGTCAGGTCGCGGCGGAGGAACAGGCGGCCCTGGAGCGACCCGTTTCCCCCCTGGCCCGAACCCTGATGATCTCCGGAACGCTCGTCGGCGTGTCCCTGTCGCTGGACCGGACGTTCCAGCAGCGCTTTGCCCGCAACGACGATTTTCTGCCGGACGCCCTCGTGGCCGAGCCGGGGGAGGCCCTCGGCGATCCGAAGATCCTCGTCGGAGGCACGGGAGCGCTGCTGGCCGCGGGCCTCGTTTTCGGGAAGCCGCAGCTGACACGGACTTCGGCCGAGATCACCGCCGCGCTGGCGGCAGCCACGGTCGGAGCCACGACCGTCAAGCTCGTGTCGGACCGCACGCGGCCGAACGGCCACAACGACTACTCGTTCCCGTCCGGCCACACGACCGGCGCGTTCGCCGTGGCCACGGTTCTCGATCGCGAGTTCGGCGGCTGGGTGGGGCCGGTGGCCTACGGCACGGCCACGGCCATCGGGTTCTCGCGGATGTCCGACCGCTATCACTACCTGTCGGACGTCGTGGCGGGAGCGGTGTTCGGGCACTTCATCGGGAAGTACATCACGCGGGGTTCGCCGGCGGTGCGGGAGAGAAGCGGGCGGTAGGAACCCGCTTCCTCAGCGGACTTTCACGACCTTCCTCACGACCTCTTCCGACCCGATCCGGACCTTCGCCCAGTAGAGCCCCGGCGGCGACCCCTCGCCCGACCACTCGAGGCGGTGCGCGCCGCCGCCGATCCTGCCGAAATCACGGCGCTCCACGAGCCGGCCCATCACGTCGAAAATCCGGAGCGTGACCTCCGCCGGGCGGTCGAGGTCGAGCCTCAGCCGGAGCGCGCCGCGGAACGGATTCATCTCGGGCGCCAGCCGCGGCGGCGCGGCCGTCACGGTTTCGGAAACGCCCGACTGCCCGAAGAAGAGCGAATCGCGGGCCATAGTCACCGGCGCGCTCCTTCCGCTCGCCGCCCAGGCGTTGTAGAGCGTCGTTCCGGCGGCGTTCGTCGTGTTCTCGTCGCGGAGGAACTCGATGTACTCCTTCGACGCCGTCTGGTAGAGCAGCTCCGCGTGAACGGAGCGCGCGGACGGGGGCAGCATGTACGAGGCCGTGTCCCAGTTCTGGCCGTCCGCGTAGCGCGGCGCCGGGCGGTACGCGTCCACCGGCGCGCCCCCGAACGCGTCGAACGCGGCATTGGTGAAGCCCCGCGGCGGGATGCGGTTGTCCTTGTACACCGTGTCGTTCAGGACGAAGTGAAAGCCCGGGCCGGCCGGCAGTCCGATCGAGGCGGCAAAGGACGGGGAGAGCCCGAGCTTCATCTCGTACAGCGCGATGTCCGGATCCTCGGTCAGGACGCCGGTGGCCGCATCGTACGCGCCCGACGCGTAGACGACGCTCCCGAGCGCGTCGCGCGCGGTCACGCGCAGCCACATCCGCCGCCCTTCCGGATAACCGGTCGGCAGTTTGTGTCCCGTCCGGTTCGTGATGGTGATCTCGGCCCGCAGGCTGTCGCCGGCGGATTCCACGCCGATCGCCAGCACGGCGGACTTGCCGAGCATCGCCCGGGCCCGCGCCACCGCCGCGCCGAGCGCCGCCGTGTCCGTTTCCGACGGGTACAGCGTTCCGATCACCGTGGGCATCCAGGCGTTTCCCCCGGTGAAGTCGTGGAATCCGAGGTCGCCGCGGACGGGAGCCGCGGGGCTGTTGCACCCCTTGCCCGACACGTCGGCGAGATGGCAGTCCTGGCAGGAGGAAACGATGCCGTCCGGCTTGACCCCCGCGAACTCCGGCGCGTACACGCCCGCCGCGAAGTCGCTGTTCTTCCACTCGCTGAACGTCCGCTCGATCGGCATCAGGGTCGCCGCGCTGATCGTCGGGGCCGCCTGGTCGAGCGGACCCGGGGCGTAGTCGTGACCGGACACGCGGCTGAACACCGGATTCGACACGTCGTGACAGGTGCCGCAGAGGTTCGCGGAGCGGTAGAACGGCGAGGCGAGGAAGCTGTGCGGCGACGCGGGATCCGTGTACGGGCCGCGCCGCTTGTTCGCCCAGTCGATGATGTACTGCCCGTTGGAATACTCGGTGGGCGTGCTCACCAGGCTGTCGAGGACCACCACGTCCTCGATCGGGCTGACGCCGGCCCGGTAGTCGAAGTCCACCGCGCGGTGACAGACGTCGCAGGACACGCCGTCACGATCGACGGCGGTGAAGGCGGCCGCGTTCGTGGGCTGGCTGCGGCCGGACAGCCAGGCGCCCGGAGAGTGGCAGCGGATGCAGAGGTCGCCGGAGGAGGGGGCGTCCTGCTCGGCGATCGCCAGGCAGGCGTAAAACAGCGGGTCGCGCGCGGCCTGCGCCATCATCGTGCCCTTGTACGCGAAGCCCGGCTCGGCCGCCGGGTCGTAGTTGCCGTGGCAGTTCATGCACGCGGACACGCCCTGGAAGTTTCCGGCCGAAAACGGCTGCGACCCCGGCTGGTGGAAATCGCGGAGCGTGGTGTTCACGATGCCCCCGGGCGTGGCGGTGATCGTGAACAGGTCGTCGCTCGCGTCCGTGCCGACGTTTCCGGAGGAGTCGCGGGCGAGGACGCGCACGCGGGCGCTCGCCGTGGGGGTGTTGTGCACCGGCCAGGAGAACGTCCCGGAGTTCGCCACGCTCCTTGCGATCATCGTCCAGGGGGCGGTTTCGCTGTCCCGGTAGAAGAGGTCGACGGAGGTCACGAGGACGTCGTCCACGGCCGTCCAGGTGACGGAGCGGAGCGTGCCCCCCTGCCAGGTTTCGCCGCCGTCCGGAGTCAGCACCGTGACGACCGGAGCCAGCGTGTCCGCGGCCGCACCGAACAGCCCGGGGAGCGCCGTGGCCGACGAACGCAGGCCGACGAGCGCGATCAGCAGCAGGAAAGCCGGGGCCAGGCGGACGATGCGGTTTCGGGTGGACACGCGATCCTCGTGATGTCGGGGCTGCTGTTGAGGGGGAAGGGGTGCGCCCCGGCCCGCCGGCGTTTCAGGAAGCGACCATTTTACCGCATCAGGCGCCGGAAGTGGGCTCCGGATACGCCTCCGGACCGGCCCGGAACGCCCCGATACCGGCGCAGTCCGGCCATGGCGGGATTTTTTCAAATTTCCCCAAGAAATCCGTTCCGTTTCGCGTCATCATGGGTGCGATGGTTCTGTTCCGTCCCGTTCTCCGGGAGCGTCATGACCGACCCCTTTGAAGCTCTGGCCCGCACCAGCGACGACCGCGAACGGCTCCGCGTTCTGGAAGCCCATCCCGACCTGCGCTCGGAAACCGGCTTCCGGAAGCTCCTGACCCGGCTGGAATCCGGCGAGGATCCCGCCGCGGGGGGATGCGTGCCCGACGCTGCGCTCGGCCTCGCCCGGCTGCTCGATCCCGAGGACCGCGCCGAAGCACTTTCGGCCGTGGCGCACCTGCTGTTCCGCCGCGCCCGCTACGCCGAGGCCGCGTCGCTGTACGCGGAGGCGGCGGACCAGGCCGTGCCGGGGTCGCCGGTGGAAGTGGAGGCGCGGCTCCGGGGCATCGACTGCAGCGGCGCCCGCGGCGACCTCGACGGCGGGCTGGCGCTGGCCGCCGAACTCGAGGCCCGGCTCGGGTCGACCGACAGCCCCGACGCGAACCTGGCGCTCCTCTGGAGCGCCCGCGGACATCTCCTTCTCTCCGCGTCGCGGTTCGCGGAAGCGCTGGCGTCCTACGACGCGGCGGCCCGCGTGCACGCCGAGCTCGGCGACGAACAGCGGCTCGCGGAAGTCGAGCTCCGCCAGGCCACCGCGCTGATGCGCCTCGGACGTTTCCGCGAGGCGGAGCCGGTGTTCCGTCGCGGGAAGGGCTGGTTCCTGGCCACGTCCGAGCGCACGCCGCGCAACGAGACCTTCGTGGCGATCGCCGCGTCGAGCCTCGGCGTGCTCTCCTATTACCTGGGTCGCTACGGCGACGCGCTCAGCGAGTACGAGGACGCCCGCGCGCGGTTCACCCGCTCGGGTTCGGAGGCGCAGCGGGCCATGGTCTGCGACAACATCGCGGAGACGTGCCTCGAGCTGAACCTCCTCGCCGAGAGCGGGTCGCTGGCCGCAGAGGCCGCCGCGATCTTCGACCGCCTCAACCTGCCGGGCCACCGCGCCCGGGCCGACATCAACCGGGCCCGGGCGTTCCTGCGCGGGCGCCCCCCGCGCCGGGCCGAGGCCGTGCGGCTTCTTCGCGAAGCCCGGCGCACGCTTCTCCTGTCCGGCGACCACGTGTGGACGATGCTGGCCGGGCTCGAACTGGCGCTCGCGCTGATTCCCGAGGATCCGCGCGAGGCGCTGAAGATCGCGCGGGCGGCGGAACAGTTCTGTGACGAAAACCGTCTCGACCATCACGCCACCTACGCGCGCTGGGCGCTGGCCGAAGCGGCGCTCGCGTCCGGCGACGATGCGGCCGCGGCCGCCGCCTTTGCCGACCTCCTCGTGCGCGCCGAAGCCCTGAACCTTTCCGACCTGGCCGCCCGCGTCCGCCTGCGCCGCGGCGAACTGGCCGAACGCGGCGGAGATCGCGCCGCGGCCCGCGCCGAGTTCGACCAGGCGCTCGAGTGGATCGAGCGGACCCGGGCATCGCTCGGCGCCGAGGACTACCGGGCCTCGTTTCTCGAGGACAAGGAGGTCGTGTTCCGAAAGAGCGTGGAGCTGGCGCTGGATGCATCGGGCGGCGTCGAACCCGCCGAGGTGCTGCGGCGCGTGGAGCGCGGCAAGTCGCGCATCCTCCTCGACTACCTCGCCGCGCTCGAAGAGGGGCGGAACACCGGGAGCCGCAACGTTCTCACGGACACGGCGCCGGGGGGGGCGCCCGTGTCGCCGGCCGCCCGGGTGCTCTCCGAGCGGCGCCTGGCCGTGCGGGAGGAACTCCGCGTTCTCTACCGGCGCCGGCGCGACCCCGCCCCGGAGGTCCACGGGTCCCCGGCATCGCCGCCGCATCCCATGCCCGGCGCGGAGCCGGCCCCGCGCGACCCGGTCCCGCATCTCGAGGCGGAGTACCTGGATCTCACCCGCCGCCTGCAGAGTCTCTTTCCGGGGCGGGGGGTTACCGAGGTGGCCGTCGACCTGGCCGACCGGCTCGCGGCGCGGCTCGACCCGGACACGGCGCTGCTCAACCTGTACGAACTCGGTCCGGACCTGCTGCACATCACGCTGTACCGCGGCTCGCCGCGGGTGGAAAGGCTGCCGGGCGCCGCGGACCGCGCCCGGGCGCTGCTGGCCGATTTCGAGGACGACGTCCTCGGCGACATGGTCGGCCTGGACGTGACCGAGGCCGGCGACTCGCTCGGCGCGGCACTCGCCCGCCGCGCCGAAAAAATCCTCGTGGCGCTGTACCACACGATCCTGGCGCCGGTGGAGGAGCACTTCGCGAGGGCGAGCCGGCTCGCGATCGTGCCGCACGGGGCGCTCCATCTCGCGCCGTTCGCCGCGCTGATCTCGCCGCGCGGCACGCTCGTCGACCTGTACGAGCCGACGCTCCTGCCGAGCGCCTCCGCGCTCATCGCGCCCCGGCGGCGAAGGGCGGCAGGGCGGCCGGTCGTGATCGGCGGGCCGTCCGGGCGGCTGTCCGAGGTCGAAACCGAACTGCGCGAGGTCACCGCGCAGCTCGGCGCGCGGCTCGTGGACGGTAGCGGCCCCGGCGTGCGTGACGCGCTCCGCGACGCGCCGGCGATCCATTTTGCCGGCCACGCCGTGCTCCGCCGGGACAACCCGCTGCTCTCGTGGCTGGAGCTGCCCGACGGACGCCTGACGCTCGGCGATGTTCTCGAGCTCGATCTCGCCGCGGACCTCGTGACGCTGGCCGGGTGCGACACCGCCGCGGGCGCGTCGCGCCCGGGCGACGAACTCCTGGGGATGGCCCGCGCGTTCCTGCACGCGGGCGCCGGGGCGCTGATCGGAACCCTGTGGCCGGTCGAGGACCGCGCGTCGCGCGACCTGATATCGCGGTTCTACGCGCATCTCGCGATGCAGCCGCCGGCCCGGGCGCTCCGGATGGCCCAGCTCGACGTCCGCAAGGTGCGCCCCCACCCTTACTACTGGGCGGGTTTCGTGCACGTGGGGGCGCCGCGGCGATTTGAAGGGAGCGTCGCGTGAGCCGCGGGGCTATACTCAGGGGCATGGACCCGGCCCTCACGACGCCCGCCGCCGCGTGCGACCGCGATACGGATCTGGTGGCCCGCTGCCTGGCCCGGCCCGCCGGGCGCGCGGCGTGGAACGAGCTCTACGCAACCTATGCGCCCGTGGTGCGCGCCCGTCTCCATTTCGGCCGCCGGGCCTTTCCCGAGCACGACGTGGAGGACCTTGTCCAGGTCGTGTTCCTGAAGCTCGCCACCGGCGCGCTCGAGCGGTTCGAGGGGCGGTCCAGCCTGCGCAGCTACCTGCTCCGGCTCGCGGACTCCGCGCGGATCAGCGAGAACCGTCGCCGGCTCGCGGCGAAGCGCGGCAGCGGCCGCGTCCGTTCCTACGACGAACTCCTGGAGGAGGGGGGCGGGGAGGGCGCGTGCCTCGCTTCCGGCATGCCGACGCCGGAGGACCAGCTTCTGCACCGCCGCCGTACCAGTGCCGTGCGATCCGCCGTGGACCGTCTCCGTGACCCGCGCGACCGCGAAATCGTCGCGCTCTACTTTGCCGAGGACCCGAAGGTGGATCGCGAGATCGCCGAACAGCTCGGCATGCCGCTCAACACCGTCACCTGGCGCCGGCTCAGGGCGCTCAAGGAACTGAGGCGCGCCCTGACCCCCTTCGAGGAGGCTTCGCCATGAAATCGTCCCGCTGCCCGGACGCGGACCGGATCGTCCGTGCGGGTCATGGAGACCTGACCGCCGACGAGATGCGCGCCGTGGATCACCACATCGCCGGCTGCGCCGAGTGCCGCGAGGAAGTGGCCGCGCTGAAGAGCGCGGGCCCCGTCGAGGCGTGGGGCCCGGCCCGCGGCGAAGCGGGGGACATGCCCGAAGCGCTCTGGCGCGCCGTGTCCGCCGCCCGCGCCGCCGCCCGCCCGGCGTTTCATGTCCGGATCGGCGCGGCGCTCCGCGAAGCGGGTCAAGGCGCGCTGGACGCGGCCCTGGGCCTTGCCGCGGGCGCCGCGGACGCCTCCGGCGACCTCTGGCTCGGCGGCGCGTCCGCCTCCGTGCGGATCCAGCCGCTGGCGCCCGCCGCCGTACGCGGCGGTTCCGGCGCCGGAGCCGCCTCCCCCGAGCGGGTGCGCGCGATCGCCGCGGATCACGACATGCTGTTCCGGCGCGGGGCGAACCGGCTCACGGTGCTGATCACGCGGGGCGGCAGCCCGGCGGAAGGGCGGCGCCTGCGGATGCGCGGCGCGGCCGGCGAGCACGAGGCGGTCACCGACTCCGGGGGAACGGCGGTGTTCCGGAATCTCCCGGACGGGGACTACTCGCTGGACGTCGAGGGGGTGGAGCCATGATCGGCGGTCGAATCCTTCGTCGACTGCGGCCGGATCCCGCCGCGCTCCGGATGGCCGGCGCCCTGGTTCCGGTCCTGGCGGTGCTCCTGGCGGCGTCGCCGGCGCCGGCGGCCCAGCAGTCGTTTCCGCGCTACTTCGAGCTGAGCTGCCGCGACCTGAACCAGGACGGCATCGACGACTTCTTCGACGACCTGACCGGCCTCACCTCCGTGGACGTGATGGTCGTGTTCGACCCGATCGGCTACAGCCGGTCCGCCGCGGAAACGCAGGTGGCCGCGGCGCTGGGAGCTTCGCAGCCCTCCGCCGTCGTGTCTTATGCGGCCACCCATTCTCCGTACGTCTTCGCGCGGCGCATCGCGCTCAGCAACCCGCCGTCCGCCACGCCGGCGCTCAACGCGATCCTCAATATCCCCGGCGTCGTGGGGATCCGCTCGTACCAGCGGTTCCGCCTGTACACGGAGCGGGAGCAGTACGACGGCCGGCTCCGCAACGGTCTCTACTTTCCCGAGGAAGGAACGCCGGGATCGACCGCGCCGCGGACGTTGCACGAGCCGATCCAGCCGGTCATGGTGCCGCCGGAAGTCCTCGTCTACTTCATCGATTCCGGCATCGACAAGCGCGTGTACTGGGGGATCGACGTCACCCGCGACGACCCGATGGCGCCCGCCGCCGCCGTGGATCCCCTGGACGCCTCGGCCATGAAGCACGGGTCGTTCCTGAAGTCGCTCGCGGAATTCACGGTGCAGTCGGCGCAGGCGCTGAGCGGCGGCGGGTCGGTCCAGTTTGCCGACGTCAAGGTGGCGGCCGGCCCGAACGGTGAAACCACCACGGAGGAGCTGACGAAGGCGCTCGATGCCGTCGTGGCCCACATCCAGAGTGAAGCGGCGCTCGGCCGCACGTTCGACGTGGTCGTGAACATCTCCTACGACACCGACGGCGGCATCGCGAACCACGACATCATCTACCCGGCTTCCGACGGGCCTCCGGCCCATTCTCCCGGGCGCTCGCGCGGACCCGGGGAGCCCGGGCCGCTGTCCGCCGCCGGCGGCAATCCCTGCGGGGGGTCGCTGTTCGACACCGTCTACCGCACGCTCGGCACGAATCATGCGGCGGTGATCTGCGTCGGCGCCGGCAACGACGGGGAGGTCGCCGCGTTCGCGCTCAACGAGGTCGCGCAGTCCGCGAACACCACGCTCGTCGCCACCGCGCTGGACGATGCGTCCATGGCGCCGGCGCCCTGGTCGAACTACGGCAAGGCTCCGAACGGCACGAACGGGCATCCCGACATCGCCGCGCCGGGCACGTCCGGCTCCCCCGGTTTCGGCTACCTGCTCCAGGGCACGTCGGTGTCCACCGCGTTCGCGTCGGCCATGGCCGCGGTCAAGCTGTCGCTGGCCGGTCCCACCACGCCGCAGTCGATCGCCGGCCAGCTCGTTTCCGAAGGCGCGGCGCTCGCGCCGGTCGGAAGCAAGTACTACGGCGACGCGATCCTCAAGCTCCCGTGGTTTCCGGACGCGGAACCGGTGGAGGTCGTCGAGGACGAAACGGAAGGGCTCCGGATCACGGCAACGCCGAACCCGGCCCGCCCCGTCACCCGGCTCTCCGCGGACCTCGATTCCGACGGCCCCGTCCGCGTCGAGGTTTTCGACATCGCCGGTCGGCTCCGGCGCTGTCTCTGCGACGGTTTCGAACCCTCCGGGCCCGTCGAGTGGGTCTTCGACGGCCGGGACGACTTCGGACGCCCTCTCCCCGGCGGTCTCTACCTTGCGCGGATCGCCGCGGGCGGACGCGAGGCGGTGGTCCGGGTGATGGTGGAGAAGTAGCCGGCGCCGGTCCCGCGCAACATCCCCGCCGGTCCCGCGTACTCCGCTCCTGCGGTATACTCCGGCCCGTTCCAATCCGTCAGAAATCCATCGCAAGGGGGGCGCGTGACCCACGCCGTATCCGTCCGCCACGTCCGCAAGGTGTACGACAGGCACACCGCGGTCGAGGACATCAGCTTCGAAATCGAGAAAGGCACCGTCTACGGCATGCTCGGCCCGAACGGGGCCGGCAAGACGACGACGATCCGCATGATGATGGACATCATCCGCCCGGACTCCGGGTCGGTGTCCATCCTCGGGTCCCCTCCGGGTTCGGCCACGCTGGACCGTGTCGGCTACCTTCCGGAAGAGCGCGGCCTCTACAAGAAGATGAAGGTCCTCGACGTCCTGATCTACCTCGGCGCCCTGAAGGGGGTGGCTCCCGACGAGGCGCGAAAGCGGTCGATGGAATGGCTGGAAAAGCTCGGCCTGACCAGCTGGACCGGCCGCAAGATCGAGGAGCTGTCCAAGGGGATGGCCCAGAAGGTTCAGTTCGTCAGCACGCTGCTCAGCCGCCCGGAACTGCTGATCCTCGACGAACCGTTCTCCGGCCTCGATCCGGTCAACGCGAACCAGCTGAAGGACCTGTTTCTCGAGGTCAACCGGTCCGGAACGACGATCATCTTTTCCACGCACATGATGGAGAGCGCGGAAAAACTCTGCCGGTCGATCTGCCTGATCAGCAAGGGGCGCGTGGTGCTGGAAGGGCCGCTCGCCGAGGTGAAGCGCAAGCACGGCCGCAACAACGTCCTCCTCGAATTCGAAGGAGACGGTACTTTCATCAAGACGCTCCCCGGCGTCAGGACGGTGGATGACTACGGCGCCTACGTCGAGGTGGCCCTCGCCGACGGAACCGATCCGCAGTCGGTCCTCAAGGCGGCGGTCGACCGGCTCACGGTCCGCCGGTTCGAGATCGTGGAGCCGACGCTGCACAACATTTTCCTGACGCTGGCCGGGCCGGGGAGCCTCGGCACCGGCGCCACCGCGGCCGCCGACGGCCTGCAGCCGGTCGCGGCGGGGAGCGCCTCATGAACTCGAAAATCTGGCTTATCGTCGGCCGGGAGTACCGCCAGTTCGTGGCCAAGCGCTCGTTCTGGATCGGTCTCCTCCTCGGGCCGCTGTTCTTTGCCGCGCTGTTCGCCATCCAGATCCTCTCGGTCAAGCTCTCGCCGGAGGAGCTGAAGACGATCGCGATCGTCGACCGCTCCGGAAGCCTGGCCGGACCGGTGGCCTCCGACCTGGAAAACCAGAAGTTCAAGAGCGGCAAGCCGGAGTTCGTCGTCGAGATCGTGTCTCCGATGGCCGACACGGCCGCGCAGGTCGCCGAGCTCAACCGGCGGGTGGCCGACAAGTCGCTCTACGGCTTCCTGACGATCGACGCGGACGTCGACGCGAAGGAGGCGTTCCGTTTTCACACGAGAAACGTCGGCGGCGCCACGGCCATCGAGAAGATCGACGACGCCGTGGACCGCTCCGTCATCGGCTACCGGCTCCAGCGCGAGAGCATCGCAATGACCCGGGAGCGGCTGGAGGAGATCACGAAGAACGTGCGGATCGAGACGTTCAAGGTGTCGGACGAAGGGGAGGCGTCCAAGCGCAACTTCGGCGGCGCCTACATCGCCGCGGTCATGTTTTCGCTGATTCTCCTGATGACGATTCTCGCCTACGGCGTCACCGCCCTGCGCGGCATCCTCGAGGAAAAGTCGTCGCGCATCATCGAAGTCCTGCTCTCCTCGGTGACGCCGTTCGAGCTCCTCATGGGCAAGGTCGTCGGTTTCTGTCTCGTCGGGCTGACGCAGGTCGGCGCCTATGCGATCGTCGGAACCGTGATGTCCCTGTTCGGCATCGCCTCGGACACGACCGGCCTCGCCGGCCAGGTCATGGCGTCGTTCACGCCGGGGATGATGGGATTCTTCCTCCTCTACTACCTGCTCGGCGTGTTCCTGTTCATGTCGATGTTCGTGGCGGTGGGCTCGATGGTCAACACGGAGCAGGAAGCCCAGAGCCTCCAGCAGCCGATCATGTGGATGCTGATCATTCCGATCTACGCCACGTTCTTCTTCATCAACAACCCCGACTCGATGCTGGCCCGGGTCGTGTCGCTGATCCCGTTCTTCACGCCGATGGTCATGCTGATGCGCATCTCCGTGCTCACGCCGCCGGCGTGGGAGATCCTCCTGTCGGTGGTCCTCACGTTCGTGACGATTCTCGCGGTGATCTGGGTCGTGTCGCGCATCTTCCGCATCGGCATCCTCATGTACGGCAAGAAGCCGAGCCTGCCCGAGATCGTCAAGTGGGTGAAGGCGGGCTGATCCGGCCGGCCGTCGTCCTGGTGGAGCCGGCCGAGGCCGGAAACGCCGGGGCGGTGGCCCGGGCCATGGCCAACTTCGGCCTGTCGGAGCTGATCCTCGCCGGGGAAACGCCGCTGCCGGAACCGCGCGACTTCGTGACCGCGCGGCTGGAGGGGCGGGCGATCCTCAACGCCGCCGGCCGCGCTCCCGACCTGGCTTCGGCGCTGGCGCCGTTCCATCTCGCGGTGGCGGTGACCCGCCGCACCGGGAAGCATCGCCCGGCCGACCTGACCCCGGACGCGCTGGCCGGAACGCTGGCGGCACTGCCCGAGGGGTCGCGGGCGGCGCTGGTCTTCGGTCGCGAAACGGACGGCCTGCGCGCGGAGGAGGCGCTTCTCTGCGGGCGGCTGCTGCACATCCCCACCTCCCCCGACGCGCCGTCGCTGAACCTGGCGCAGGCGGTGGCCGTGACGGCGTACGGCTGGTCCACGGGGGTGGACCGGGCTGTGTCGGCCGGCGAACCCCCGGCCACGATCGCCGAGGTCGAGGCGCTTTACGCGTCACTCGAGGAGTCGCTGGCCGGGATCGGATTCCTCGAGGGGGATCGCGGCGCGGACACGATGGCGTCGCTTCGCCGGTTGTTCGGCCGGGCGGCGCTCACGGACCGGGAGGTCCGGCTCCTGCGCGGGCTGGCCCGAAAAATCGGGGATGCGGCGTCCGGATAACCCGCGAATCCGCTACAATCCTCCGTCCATGGACTCCGCAGCCAGCCTTCTCACTCTCGGTTTCGCCCTCGGGCTCCGTCACGCCCTGGACGCGGATCACCTGGCCGCCGTGGCCACGATCGTGGCCCGGAACCACCGGTTCCGTTCGGCGGCCCGGGTCGGGGCCCTGTGGGGGCTCGGTCACACCGCTTCCCTGCTCGGTGTGGCGCTCTTCGTGATCCTCTCCGGAATTCATCTTCCCGAGGCCTTCGAAGTCTGGACGGAGCGGGGTGTGGCGGTGATGCTCGCGATCCTCGGCGGAAACCTCCTGTGGCGCCTGTTCCGCGGCGATCGCCTGCACAATCACCCTCATCACCACGGGCCGGTGATCCACACCCATCCCCACTTTCACGCGCACGGTCACGAGGCGGCGCACGCCCACGCGGCCGTTCCGGCGCACGCGGATCACGGTTTTCCGGTTTCCGCCGCCGTCCCCGATCGTGGCGACTCCCGCCGGTATCCCCATGCCGAATCGACGTCTTCGGGAAGCGCCGTCACGATACTGGGCATCCGGCCGTTCCTGGTCGGTCTCGTTCACGGCATGGCCGGAAGCGGCGCCCTGATGCTGCTCGTGGCGGCGGCGATCGCGGACCGGGCCACGGGCCTTCTCTACGTGATGCTGTTCGGCCTCGGCTCAACCGCCGGGATGCTCCTGATGAGTGCGCTCCTGAGCGTTCCGATACAGCGGGCCGCCCGGCGGTCCGACCGGTTGTTCGACATGGCCCAGGCAGTCGCCGCCGTGGCCTCGCTGATCGTGGCCGCGGAGATCGCGCTGCGGTGAAGCGTGCCGTGCGACCCGCCGCGCACATGAGGAGGTGTCAGTCACCATGAACATTGCGGCCCTGTATCTCGAAGACGCGCTTTCCGAGTTCACGAAGACCCGCCGGCTTGCCGAAAAGGCCATGGCCCAGGTGTCCGACGAGGAGTTCTTCCGCGTTCTCTCGCCGGAGGCGAACAGCATCGCGATCCTCGTCAAGCACATGTCCGGCAACATGCGCTCCCGCTGGACCGACTTTCTCACCACGGACGGCGAGAAGCCGGACCGCAACCGCGACACGGAATTCGTGATCGATGCGGCCGCCGATACGCGGGCATCACTGATGCAGCGGTGGAACACCGGCTGGGAACTCGTCCACGCCGCGCTCGCGCCGATCGCCCCCGGTGACCTCGGCGGGACGATCACGATCCGCGGCGAACCGCACACGATCGTGAAGGCGATCAACCGCCAGCTCACGCACTACGCCTATCACGCCGGACAGATCGTGTTCCTGGCCCGGCACTTTCATCCGGAAGACTGGACCACGCTGTCGGTGGCGCGGGGGCAGTCCGGCGCGTTCAACGCGGAGATGGCCAGGAAGGCGGGGAAGCCGTTCTGATGCGCCGGCCCGGGACGCCGGTGAAGACCGGCTCCGTCGACCCCGAAGCCCGCGGCGGAGCGGGGGGCGCCCCGCGCGCGGGCGACCCGGTCAGCGGATGATCACGAAGCGCCCTCGGCACGGCCCTCCGGGCGCCCGGATCGCGTAGAGGTAGATCCCCGCCACCAGGTCCTGCCCGCTGCGCGTGATGAGATCCCAGTAGAATGTGCCCTCCCGCCGCAGGCCGTGCGCCACTTCGCAGCCGCCGAGCACGCGCGAATCGGCCAGGTCTCCCGCGAAGACGAGATCTCCGGCAAGGCTGTAGATCTCGATCTGCGTCCACCCCTCCGGGAGGCGGGTGAAGGCGATGCGCGTTCCCGTCGCGTCGCAGCCGCTCGGGTTGAGATCCCAGTCGGCGCCTCCGCGGTAGGGGTTCGGCACGACCCGGACGTCGTCGCAGGAGGTTCCGGCGTCCCACGAGGACACCACGAGCTGGCGCTGCACGGCGGTCGGAAGCGATCCGATCTCCAGTTCCACGATCTCCCCGGTTTCCGGGTTCGTCGAGCGGTCGATGCCGAATGCGGTGACCGCGTAGAAGTGCACCGTTCCGTTGATCACGCCGCTGGAGTCCGCCCACTCGTAGCGGCCGACCGGATACAGGGGGCCGCCGCGGGTCATCTCCACGATTTCGTTGCGGTCGCGCCGTTCGACCCGGCGCAGGTGCCGGGGCGAAATGGCACCCTGCCGGTCGCGCGGATTCAGGCGGTATTCGTCCACGAGCATCCACTCCTCGGGCGCCGGTCCCAGCGACCCTTCCGGCCGCCGCCAGTTGTCGACGCGCCAGATCCGGTATCCCTCGAACAGGTTCCGTCCGGTGATCGGATCCGGTCGCAGCTCGGACAGGTTGTCCCACTGGAGAACCACGTGACGATCCCGCCCGGGGGACTGGAGATGAACCTGGGTCGCGGGGTTCCGCAACCGCTCACTCTGAAGATCCGGGTCCGTGTTCATGACCGGGGGAGGCGGCCCGGTCGTACCGACCCAGTGCAGCAGGAACTCCTTCCCCTCGACGCCGGTGCAGGGATCGCAGTCGTCATCCACCCAGAGGCAGTCGCTGCGCCGCCAGCTCCGCGTGGTCGTCAGCGTGTCGCACGGGTCGTCCCAGAGAATCTGGCCGGGCGGATCGAGGACCGCCAGGCACCGCTCGTTGCCGTCGACCCCGGTCATTTCATCGTGGTCCGCGTCGATGTACGTGCCGTCGTAGACGCGCTGGGCGTTGATCGCGTTCTCCAGCATCCCGTCGTAGCCGTCCCCGACGAGAACGGCGGTCTGGAACGTCAGCCGGTCGCCGGGACCGAGTTGCTCGAACGGGCCGGCGGACAGCGTGAACCGGTAGTCGTCGGGCTCCACCGGAGCGCGCCGCGGGATGGAGCCGCTGGACAGCAGGTCGTACATTTCCAGGTCGGTGTCGGGATCTCCCCGGGGGTAGGGCGCGCTGGAGTTCGTCCACTTGACCGTGCGAAGCCCGACGCGGACGGGGGCCTTCACGCCGGTCGGGTCGGTGGAGTGACCGAGAAACAGCGTGCCCAGGAAACCGGGCGTGTCGCCGCCGTGCGCGGCCTCGCCGTCGTCCGGCACGTCACTCATGTAGGCGATGTCCATCTTCAGGGGCTGCCGGGCGCAGGAGCCGTCCAGGGTGGTCCGGGTGATGACCGTGTCGATCCGGGCAAAGCCGGGAAGGTCGTCGAGATACATGTCCTCGCTGGACTTCGGTCCGACGTCGGCGTCCACGTAGAACCCGAGGTAGATGTTCCGCAGGCGCTGGTCGCCGACGTTGACGATCGTGAAGTCGAAGCCGACGAACTCGTTGATGCCCGACGCGCCCCACTGGAAGGAGCGCTGGAGAACCTTGAGGCCGAGCGGGTGGTGCCCCGGCGACTGGGTGACGGCGTCCGGAGTGTCGTCCCGGTACTCGCAGGACAGCATCTGCTGGCCGATCGCGGCAAAATCCTCGTCGACCTTTCCGTCGCCGTCGTCGTCCTTTCCGTTCCGGAAGTCTTCGTCTTCCAGTCCGTCGCCGTCGTCGTCGGCGCTGAAGAAACCGGCCCGGTTGCCCCCGGCGATTCCCTCGTAGGACGGGTAGATCGTGTCGATCGCCAGCTGCTGGTAGGGGCGGAACTCGATCGAGCGGCCGCGGATCGAGACGCTGGCGCGTGGTTCACCGTCGGGGGTGACCGCCGCAACGATCAGCGAAGCCTGGTAGAGAAATTCCGCGCCCCGCCACGCGGCAACGAGGTCGTCGCTCCACGGGTTTCCGATGATGCCCATGTTCGTGACCTGCAGCGTGAGCAGCCCCACGTTGTGGGCAAACTGGTTCGGCGGCCGGTTCGCGAAGATCGCCGCCGGTGCGCGCCCGTCATCCCCGCCGCCGCCGGGCGGCATGCGGGCCCCGCAGGGCGCGGCGAGGAGAAGGGCGGCGAACGCGAGCGGCGCCGCGAACGCCGCCCCGGATGTTCGTGCCTCAGAACCGGACGCCGAATCCGACACGGATGTTCCTCCCTTCCCGGAAGACGCGGGGATCGTTCAGCGGAATCCAGTCCTCGAGGCCGTCCCCGTCCTGGTCGTCGCCCATGTAGGCGCCACCGGCCCGGCCGGTTTCCGTGTAGTAGGTGGCGTAGTCGGTGCTCCGGATTCCGGGTGGCAGCGGGAAGAGTCCCGGGAACAGCCGGCCGTCGACCGTTCGGGCGTCCAGCAGGTTGTTGGAGCGGACGAACAGCTTCACGTTGTAATTCCAGATCGACAGGAAGCGGTCGAACTGGATGTCGAGCGAAGAGGAGGAGGGAAGCCGGCCCGAGTTGGTCAGTCGAGGATCCGCCTGGCGGACATTGCGCTTCGCCGGGGTGAACGGGAACCCCGATCCGTACGTCCAGACGAGCGTGGTCTGCCATGCGTCCATCTCGGCCAGCATGGCCGTCATGGAAAACGTGTGACGCTGATCCCAGTCGAGCGGCTGCTCGGAGATCGGGAAGTACAGGACATCGTCGGAGCGGATCTGCTCCGGATCGGACGCGATTCCGGTGGCGATCGACCAGCCGTAGGAGATCTCGCCGCCGAACCCATGACCGAAGTTCTTCTTCAGCGTCAGTTCGAAGCCGTGGGCGGTGGCGTAGTCGCGGTTCACGTACTGCTCCACCCGTTCGGGGCTGTCTCCGCTCGAAACCTCCTCGGTTCCGAGCAGGCCGTAGATGTCCTTGAAGTAGACCCAGAACTGGCCGAACACGCTCTGGGCAAACTGGTGCTGAAGCCCCGACTGGTAGGACACCGTCGTCTGCGTCTGGAGGTTGGGGTTGCCCCGCACCGCCACGCCGGATCCGCGGTCCTCGAAGATCGAGGAACGTTCCGGGATCTGGCTGAACCGGCCGTAGTGAAAGGAAAAGACGTCGCGGTCCGACACGGGATAGGCAAAGCCGAGCCGCGGCGACCACTGGCGCCGCGTCCGGCTCACCACCTCGGATTCGTCGAACTGGTCCCCCACCGAAAACAGGTCGAGGCGCACCCCGAAGTTCATCACCATGCCTTCGTGTTCCCATTGATCCTGGACGAAGGCGGAGCCCTCCCGGTTGAACACGTGGTAGTCGCTCCGCGTGGAACCGAACTTCCCCTCCCGGTTCAGGGCCAGGGGCTCGATGATCGTCAGGCTGCGGAGATTGTTGTAGATCCCCTCCCATCCCGACTTCAGCCGGTGCCGCCCGATACGCTGGGTCAAGTCTCCCTTGAACGTCCAGATGATGCTTTCCTGGTCCCTGTACAGGGGCACATCGCCGCTCGCCGCGAAGAACCGGTGGGTCGCGAAGTCCAGGTCGTTCCGCCACGGTCCCGGATACAGGCCGTCGTACTCCCAGGGCATCTTGTCCTGGACCCGGTCCTCCCGAGCAAACACGTGTCGTGACAGGCGCAGGGAGTAGAACGACTTCGGCGACATCGTGTGGTTCCACACCGCCTTCCACTGAGAAAACGACTCGTGAATGTCCGGCGTGTGCGCGGGGCCGTCGAACGGAACGAACGTGGAGTCCTCCCGGGCGAATGAGAATCGCCCGTGCCGCGTCACGATCTCGCCGGTCGTGTCCAGGGTGTCGAGCCGGGTCGCCACGTATCCACGCCGGCTCCAGATGTGCGAATACTGATCGCGATCGGTGCTCGTTCCGAGCCGCTCGACCGACAGCTTCATGTTCGGGTCCGGCTTGTACGTCACCTTGCCCTGGAAGCGGAACTCGTTGTTCTGGCGCGGGCCGGTGCGGATGAAGTCCAGAAGGGTGCTCTGCGGCCGCGTTTCACCGGTGTTCAGGTAGCCGTCGCTGAACGTTCCCTGCAGGGAAACGTAGTAGTTCATCTTCGAGGTGAGGAGCGGGCCGCCGAATCCCAGGTCCATCCGGTCGTAGTTGTTGTACGTCTTGTCCGGTGCGCCGAAGTCGTCGGTCGTCCAGGACAGCTCGCCGGAAAAAATGTCCCCCCCTTCGCGCGTCGTGATGTTGACGATTCCCGACTGGGCGTTGCCGTATTCGGCGTCGAACCCGCCGAGCAGGGCCTCCGTCTGCTCGAAGGCGCTCGTCGAGATGTCCACCGGGCGCTCGACGAGAGGGTCGCGCACCGGAATCCCGTCGATGTGATAGAGGACCTCGTTCGACCGTCCGCCGCGAAAGTGGAGCTGCCCGGCCTGGGAAACGACACCGGCCTTCAGGGCGATCGCCTCGGTGATCGTGTCCACCGGAAGCGATTCCAGGTCGGAGCGCCCCACCGCCTGCCGCGCCGTGCTGTCGTCCTTGCGGATGAATTTTCTCTGCCCCTCGACGACGATTTCGCGCGTCCAGCCGACGACCGTCTCGCGGAGCTCGAATTCGAATTCCAGCCTGTCTCCGTCCTTCACCTCGATATTTTTTCTTTCGACGGTTTCGAAACCCATTTTCAGGACGCGCAGCGTGTACGTGCCGGCGGGAACGGCGCCGATCCGGAAACGGCCCTCGGAGTCGGTCATCGCGCCGATCGGGGATCCGTGAATCAGGACGCTGGCATACGGTTCCGGCTGGTTCCGGGCATTGCGGACGATCCCGCTGATGGATCCGGCGGCGAGCAGCGGCAGGGGGATAACCAGGAGGGTCGCGGTCAGCAGGGCTGGGAGGAGACGTGGCCAATGCGCGGTCATGGACGGACATCCCCCTTTTCATGCGGCTGTGCGCGGCAGAAACGGACGGGGAGGTGTCCGATGGTGGTCCGGATGGAAACACGGGCATGCGATGAGGGGACCGACTGCCGAGCGTTCACTTGGGACGACTGGGCTCACTCTAATATGTCCCGGGAGAGCCCGGCAATCGGAAAGACGAAAATTTTCAACAAAAACGAGCCGGCCGCCCCGAAAACGAGGCGGCCGGCGGTCTGATGTTTCCTGAAAATCCCGGCGGATCGTCTAGCCGCGCTTGCGGGCGGTTCCGATCGCGTCCTTCACGTTCCGCGTGACGTCGTCCACCACGCTTCCGGCGCGGTCGCCGGCGGTACGGAGCGTTTCTTCCATCGTGTTCTGCACGTCGGCCACGACGCTCGAAGCGTTGGCGCCGAACCTGCGGGCCGTGTTGCGGAGCCGGTTCCGGGTGTAGGCGCCGGTCTTCGGGGCGAGCAGGAGCGCCACTCCGGCGCCGATGACCGATCCGACCAGCAGGCCGATGGCCATGCCGGTCATGCGATCGGAGCTTCGGGTGTCTTCGTCGTAGTTCGAATAGTCGGACATCTTTGACCTCGCTTTTTGTTTGGGGCCCCGGCCCGTGGCCGGGTGGCGGTCAACGCCGCATCAGGCTCTGAGATGATTTTCCGTATCATATCAGGTTCACCGCCGTCGCGGTTTCCCCAAACGGTCGCCCCCCTGAAAACCCCGGAGAATCCAGCCTCCCAGCGGGTTACCCTCCCATGCGTCCCGTTTCCGGGCCTCCGGACGTTTCACCGCTTGGACCCGGGAGGCTCAAACTGATAGCCTGTTTGTCCCGTGCGGTCCGGTCGGCCCCTCCGTCCGTGCCGGGACAGGAACTCCGAACCTCCGGCCGGGCGCCGGTCACCCTCAAGAGAAAACAAGAGCAGACATGCCATTTTCGTTCCTCAATGCAGCGTTTCTCGCCGGTCTGGCGGCCGCGGCCGTGCCGATCCTCATCCACCTGTTCAGCCGCCGCAAGCAGACCCGGGTGCCGTTCTCGTCGCTCCTGTTCATCGAGGAAATCGCGAAACGGCGGGTGAAGCGGGTGAAGGTCACGCAGTGGCTGATCCTCCTGCTCCGGGTTCTGGTGATCACCCTCGTGGCCCTGGCGCTGGGCCGCCCCGCCCTTCGCGGCGATTACGCCCTCGGCAAGTCCCGGGGGGAAAGCGCGGTGGCGGTGATCTTCGACCGCTCGTTCAGCATGCAGGCGGTGACCGAGCGGGGCATGCTCTACCAGGATGCCCGGGCCCGGGCTCTCGAGGTGGCCGAGGCGCTGGAGGATGGCGACGAAATCCATCTCGTCGGCACGACGCCCGGACTCGAATCGAAAGCGCCGCCGTTCCACGACCGCCTCGGGCTCAAGAACGAACTCCAGGTCCTCGAGCCCGGCTGGGGCGCCACGGATCTCGTCGAGGCGATCCGCGACGCCGGATCGCGCCTCAGGAAGTCCGAGGCGCTGAACCGCGAGTTGTTCATCATCAGCGATTTCCAGCGGTCCGGACTCGGGGAATACGCCGAGTCGCCCGGCGGCTATCTCGCCGATCTCGTCGGCGAGGATACCCGCATCTACCTTCTGCCGGTGTCCGACGGTCCGGTCGACAATGCGGCCATCGAGCAGGTCGTCATCGACGGCCTGGGCCCGGACCGGAGCGCCCGCGTCCGCGTGGCCAACCACTCCACCCGCCCGGCGGAAGCGATTACGATCAACGTTTCCATGGGGGGGAAGACGGTCGGCGAGAGCCCGGTGACGATCGAACCGAACTCGGCGAACAACGCCATCGTTCCGCTGCTCGACGAATCCGCCGATGTCACCGCGGGGCAGGTCCGCCTCTCCGGCGATCGTCTCGCCGCCGACGACACGCGCTATTTCGCCGCCGAAGGGGGGCGCGCGTTCCGGATCCTGGTCGTGGAGGGGGCCCGGGCCGGCGAAGAACTGACCCCGTTCGTGAGCCTGGCGCTTTCCCCCGGCGCCGGCGTCGGGCAGTTCGACACCACGGTGGAAACGGCCCCGAACATCGGAGCGGTGGATCTCGTTCCGTTCCAGGTCGTGTTCCTGAACAACGTGGAACGCCTGAACCGCGAAACGCTCGGTCGGCTCAAGTCCTGGCAGGACGCGGGCGGGCGGGTGATGGTGGCGCTCGGCGACCGCGTCGATCTCCGACATTATAATGAGGAGCTTCTCCCCGCCCTTCTTCCGGGCATCCGCCTCATCGAAACCCGTGGCGACCTCCGCAGCGCCAGCACGTTCTTTACCCTGACGCCGCGGGTGGCCGGTCACGCCGCGTTCGCCGGTTTCCGGGCCACGCCCGGCGAGCCTCTGTCCGGAGCCCAGTTCTGGCGCGTCGTGGCGTCGGACGTCGGAGATCGCGGGCGGATTCTCGCGGAGTTCGGCACCAGTCTTCCGGCGCTGGTGGAAACGGACGGCGGGGCCCTGTTCTGCTCCTCGTTCGACGCCCGCTGGAACAACTTCTGCACGCACGGGGCGTTTCTCCCGCTGCTCCACCAGCTTGTCTACCACCTTGGGGGGCGTGAAACGAAGGGGAGCGCTCTCGTCGGCCAGCCGCTCGAGCACGTCGTCGAGGAGTCGGCGGTTCCGACGGGCGCCACGCTCATTGCGGAAGGTCCGGACAACGTGGTGCTCGGCGTGGCCAGCGCGAAGACCAGCCAGGGTTTCGTGCTCACCTCCGACGCCGTTCCGGCTCCCGGTCTCTACAAGCTGAAGGCCGGAAGCACGGTTCTCGCCGAACTCCCGGTCAACGTGGACACGCGCGAGTCCAACCTGGCGTCGATTCCCGACGCGGAACTGGCCGGGCTGTTTCCCGGCCGACAGGTCCGCCTGCTGAAGAAGAACGACAGCGTGGACGAGCTCGTCCGCCAGGCCCGCTACGGTCGCGAATTCTGGCGGGAATTCCTCGTGGCGGCACTGGCGCTGCTGGCCCTCGAAGGCTGGCTGTCGCGCAAGGGCGGGGCCTGACGGGTCGCGTTTCCGCCCGGCGCCCGGGCATTCGGCGGAACTCGCGGCGGGAAGGATCGCCGGGATCCCTCCCGCCGGCATCGCTCAGAAGTTCGGCTTCCAGGTTCCGATCGGCCGCGGTTCCGCCATCGTGTTGCACCCCTTCACCCCGGTGATCTGGTCGTTGTTGTTGTACTCGATCGTCACCGTGCACCCCGCCCCCTGGCTCGCGGCGTTGTTGAGCTTGTTCAGCAGCGTGGACGGATCGGGCACGGTGAAGTTGTGGACCGTGCCGTTCGTGTCGGTCACGGTCACGTTGCGGCTCCCGGAGCCGTTCGATGCGGCCACGGTGATGTTGTTCCCGGTGGCCGTGCAGGATTCGGCATGGCCGACTCCGTGAGTGGCCACGACAAGAACGACGGCGGCCAGTACTCCGAGCAGTGCGCGCTTCATGGAACCTTCCTTTCGGTGATCGGGGAGGCCGGCCCGGGAGCGGTTGTCGTCCCGGCCGGGTGAGCCGGGCGGCCGATGCGCCGCCCCTTCGTGCCCAGTGACGCCGTGGCTCCGCCGATTCTTGGCCGTACTTTCACGCTCCTTCGCCTGCGGCGGCACGGTTGGACCGGCCCGCCGCAAACTGATAGCCTCATCGACCCATGTCACAGCAATCGAAACCGGTGGATCGGCCACCGCATGTCTGGCTTCCGGAAAGCCTCGCGGGCCTGCCCGCGGTGGCCGGGCTTCTCGCCGACCTGACCCGGAGCGGTCCGGCCGCCGCGGCTCACGCAGTTCCCGCGCCGATCCGCCGCCATGTCCACAAGCTCACCGGGTCGGCGAAGACGCTGCTGGCCGCCACGCTCCGCACCAGGACGGGCCGGCCGATCCTCTACGTGGCCCCGGACTCCGAGCGCGCCGAGGCCGCGCGCGACGACCTCGAGTACTGGCTCGGATCCGACTCCGTGTTCCTGTTCGCCGATCCGGACCAGGCGCCGTACGACACGCAGATCCCGAAGACGGAACCGACCGCCCACCGGCTCGAGGCGCTCGTCCGCCTGGCCGTGAATCCCGACGGAGCGTTCGTGATGTCGGCCTCCGGATTCTCCCGGCTCACCGTGGGACTGAACGTGCTGATGGAGTCGCTGGTCCGGCTCAAGGTCGGCGGCACGGTCGACGTGGAGGAGATCGCGCAGCGCCTCGTCTACCTCGGCTACCGCCGCGTGCCGATGGTCGAGGACGTCGGCGACTTTTCGCGCCGCGGCGGAATCCTCGACGTCTATTCGCCGGGGAACGGCAACCCGATCCGGGTGGAGATCGACGAGGACTTCATCGCCTCGATGCGCGAGTTCGACGTTCTGCACCAGCGCTCGATCCGCCCGCTCGACGAGGTGGCGCTGATCCCGACGCACGAGGTCGTTCTCACGCCGGACCGGGTCGAGCTGGCGCTGCTCATGCTCGAGGACACGAAGCCGGACCTCGCCGCGGAACTCCGCGAGCTGTTCGAAACGGAACTGTACCCCCCGGGCGTGGAAAAGCTGGCTCCGTACCTGCTCCAGGAGATGACGTCGATACCGGCGCACATGCCCGCCTCGACGATCCTGGTCGAGGAAGAGCCGGGGCTGATCCGTGATGCCGTACGCGCCCAGTGGGACGAGGCCACCGCCGCGTACGACCGCCTGCACGGCGATCACCCGCACCTGCCCGCCCCCGGCCAGCTCTTCCGGTCGCCCGGGGACAGCGACGCCGACCGGAGCCCGTTCGACCGGGTCGGCATCTCGGCCCTCACCGCGGATCCGGGCGATGCCCGGCTCGTCGCAATGCGCTCCGCGCCGCCGGAAAACTTCGGACGGAATCTCGAGATGTGGCAGACCCATCTCAGGGGGCTTCACGAGAAGGGCGACCAGGTCCTGCTCTTCTGCGACAACCCGGGGCAGAAGAACCGCCTCGACGAGCTGCTGCTCGAGAACGGCGTGCCGGTGCGTCTCCCGATCGGCGTCCTGTCGGAGGGATTCCGGCTCCCCGAAATCAACGTCACCGTTCTCACCGACCACGAATTCTTCGGACGGCTCCGTCGTCGCCGCCGGCCGCGCCGGTTCAAGTCGGGCTTCGGACTCAAGGAGATATCGAGCCTCCGTCCCGGCACGTACGTGGTGCACGTGGAGCACGGCATCGGCATCTACCGCGGCATCAAGCGGATCGAGGTCAACGGTCACACCACGGACTGCCTGCAGCTGGAGTACGGCGCCGGCGACCGCCTCTACATCCCCGTCGACCAGCTCGACCTGGTCCAGAAGTTCGCGTCGGAGGAGGGGGCCAAACCGTCCCTGTCCCGCATCGGCGGCACCGGCTGGGGCAAGACGAAGGACAAGGCGAAGAAGATCATCAAGGAGATCGCCGCCGACCTGATCAACCTGTACGCGAAGCGGAAAGCGCACCCGGGCCACGCGTTCCAGAAGAACACGGTCTGGCAGCAGGAGCTGGAGGGCACGTTCCCGTTCGACGAAACCCCCGACCAGCTGAAGGCCGTGGAGGACGTCAACGGCGACATGGAGAGCCCGACGCCGATGGACCGCCTCGTCTGCGGCGACGTGGGCTACGGCAAGACGGAGGTGGCGGTCCGCGCGGCGTTCAAGGCGGTCATGGACGGCAAGCAGGCGGCCGTGCTGGTGCCCACCACGATTCTCGCGCAGCAGCATTTTTCCACGTTCAGCGAGCGCTACGCGGAATTTCCGGTCCGGGTGGAGCTTCTCTCCCGTTTCCGCACGCCGAAGGACAGGGAGGCGGTCATCAAGGGGGTGGCCGACGGCAGCGTGAACGTGGTCGTGGGCACGCACGCGCTGCTCGGAAAGAAGGTGCAGTTCAAGGATCTCGGCATCGTGATCATCGACGAGGAGCAGCGGTTCGGCGTCACTCACAAGGAGCGCCTGCGCCAGATGCGGACCCAGGTGGACGTGCTGACGCTCACCGCCACGCCGATCCCGCGGACGCTGAACATGTCGCTGCTCGGCGCGCGCGACATCTCGGCCATCAACACTCCCCCGCGCGACCGCCTGCCGATCCACACCGAGATCGTGGAGTTCGACGCGGACCTGATCCAGGACGCCCTGCTCCGCGAGGCCGACCGCGGCGGCCAGAGCTTCTTCGTGCACAACCGCGTGCAGTCGATCGACGCCATGGCGGTGTTCATCCACAAGCTCTGCCCGATGCTCCGGATCGGCGTGGCCCACGGCCAGATGGGGGAGCGGCAGCTGGAAAAGGTGATGCTCGACTTCATCGAGAAGCGGCTCGACGTGCTCGTGTCCACGATGATCATCGAGAACGGCCTCGACATTCCGTCCGTCAACACGCTGCTCGTCAACCGCGCCGACGCGTTCGGACTGGCGCAGCTCTACCAGCTGCGCGGGCGGGTCGGCCGGTCGAACGTGAAGGCCTACGCCTACTTCCTGGTGCCGTCGCGGCAGTCGCTCACCGAAAACGCCATGAAGCGCCTGCGGGCGATCGCGGAGTTCGACGAACTCGGTTCCGGGTTCGCCCTGGCCATGCGCGACCTCGAAATCCGCGGCGCCGGAAACCTGCTCGGCGCGGAGCAGCACGGCTTCGTGGCCGCGGTCGGCTTCGACATGTACTGCCGGCTGCTCGACGAGGCGGTCAAGGAGGTCAAGGGGCTGCCGGTCGACGCGGCGGTCGAACCGCGCGTCGTCACCGACATCGCCGCGTTCCTCCCGGACGAGCTGGTCACCGACGCCGAGGAGAAGATCGCGATGTACAAGCGCCTGGCCGACGCGCGCGAGGTGGAGGACGTGGACGTCCTCTATGCGGAAATGTCCGACCGCTTCGGCAAGCTGACGCCGGAGGCGAAGGCGCTCATCGACCTCCGCCGCCTGCGTGTCCTGGGCCGCGTCGTCGGCGCGCTGTCGATCCAGGTCCGCGCCACGAAGATCGAGGTCGAGCTCGCCCAGCCCCCCGACCGCGACCAGCTCAAGGCGTGGATGGGCCGGCTCACCGTGCCGGTGGAGTTCGCGGCGGGGTCCCGGTTCGCGCTCAAGGTCAAGAAGACCGGCGACGCGCCGCTGGCCACGGCCCTCCAGTTGCTGGAGGAGCTGGCCGGCCCCGGGGCGAAGGCCGAAACCGCCACCACGGTGGCCGGATGACCACGCCGGACGCGCTGTTCGAGGCGATCTTCCGCGGAGATGCGGACCGTGTGAAAGCCATCCTCGACGCCGCGCCCGAACTCGTGAACGTGCGGGACGGAAACGGGGACGCGCCGATCCACGCGGCGGTGTCCCTGCTCGATGTGGCGCTGGTCCGGCTCCTCGTCGAAAAGGGGGCGCGGACGGACGCCCGGGACGGGGAGGGGAGGACGCCGGCGGAACTGGCCGCCGGGGAGGAAACCGCCGGCGCGTCCGATCCACCGGATCCGGACAGGCTCCGGAAACGGGAGACTGTTGTCGACCTCCTCGGCCGCCCGGGCCTCCCATTTTGACTTCTCCCCCTCCCGGAGTATTGTCATGGACCCTTTCGGCGCCGGAACGGTAGGAATCCCGTTCCCGGAGCCAGAACACCAGTATCGAGGCCCGGCCTCAAGGAGTTGATCTTGTCCCAGCGCATTTTCCGTCGATTCAGGCATCCTTTCGGGGTGCTGTGTGCCGTTCTTTTTCTGACCTCCGGGGTGTCCCGCCCCGCCTCCGCCGAAGCCGAGAACATCGACCGCATCGTGGCCGTCGTCAACGACGAGATCGTGCTCGCCTCGGAAATCCAGGAACAGATGCTGCTCCTCGAAACGTCGCAGAACATCGACTTTTCCGACACCACGAGAGCCGCCTCGGCGCGCCGCCAGATTCTCGACCAGTTGATCGAGGAGCGGCTCATCACCGACTACGCCGTCAAGCAGGGGATCACCATCACCGACGAGCAGGTCGACCAGCAGGTCGAGGAAACGATCGAAAAGGTCAAGGCGCAGATCGGAACGGAGGAGGAGTTCCTGGCCGAACTGGAAAACCAGGGGATGTCCATGGAGACGCTCCGCGACCGCTACCGCCAGGACATCCGCCGGCAGATGCTGGCCCAGCGGATCGTGGACAAGGAGATCCGCTACAAGGTCAAGGTGACCGAGGCCGACGTGGACACGTTCTACGCGAACAACAAGGCGGAGATCCCCGGACGTCCGAATGCCGTTCACATCGCCCACATCCTGGTCGTTCCCAAGCCGGACCCGAGCCGCCAGCAGTCGGCCCGCAAGCGCGCCGAGGATATCCTGGCCCGCCTCCGCAAGGGGGGCGACTGGGACAAGATCGCGGCCCAGTTCAGCGAGGACCCGTCCACCGCGTCCGGCGGCGGCGATCTCGGCGAGGTCAAGGCCGGCGACTTCGACGAGCGGTTCGAGGCCGCCGTCCGCGATCTCCAGCCCGGAATGCGCAGCGGCATCGTGGAAACGCGGTTCGGCTATCACATCATCGAACTGGTCAGCCGGAACGAGGATCGCTACCGCGCCCGCCACATCCTCATCCTCACCCAGCCTTCCCCGGAGGACGTGGCCGACGCGATCGGCCGGGGGATGAAGGCCCGCGAGGCGGTCCTTGGAGGACAGGACTGGAACGAGGTCGTGCGCAACTATTCCGACGACGCCGACACGCGCGACAAGGGCGGCGACCTCGGCATGATCCCGCTGTCGCGCCTCCCCCGGGCCTACATCGACGCGCTGGACACCCTCGACGTCGGCGGTCTCACGCCGGTCCTGGAGGGACCGACCGGTCTCCACGTGTTCAAGCTGATCGAGCGCCAGGGAGGAGGCGAGTACAACCTCGAGGAGATCCGCGGTGAACTCACCTCGATGCTGACGCAGCGGAAGCTGGCCGAGGAGTACGACCGCTGGATCGCGAACATCCGCAAGAAGGCGTTCGTCGACGTCAAGGGGTTCTGAGCGGCGCGGCGGCTTCGATCCCTCTTCCGGACGGCACCGGCCCGGTTACGGCCGGCCCCTACCACTGGGGAAACGACACAATCGTCACGGTCCGGTCGCCCGGGGTCCGATCTCTCTTGCCGCCCGCGCCAACCACGGCCATACTTTGTACATGCGCATCGACGTGTACCTCAACAAGGTCTGTCTCGCGAAGAGCCGGACGATGGCGGCGGAAGCCTGCACCCGCGGCAAGATTCTCCTGAACGGGGCGGCGGTCAAGCCCAGTCACGTGGTCTTTCCCGGGGACCGGATCGTCATGGATCTCGGTACGGGACCGCTGGACTTCGAGGTGGCCGTCATCCCCGAGGGGAACGTGCCGAAAGTGGAGGCGCAGACCTACTACCGCATCCTGCAGGACGAACGGGGTTCGAAGATCTTCTTCTAGCGCTTTTCGAGGCTCGAGGGCCGCTTCGCCGCATCGGAGCCGGCCACGCTGATCCGGATCTCCCCTTCCTCGAAGTCCGCCATGCCGAACCGCCGCGACACGCCCGGCCAGAGAAACTCCGCCTCGCCCCGCTCCGGATCGTAACTGACCGTGTACAGTGTTCCGAATCCCCGGACGAAGTCGGTGTTGTGCAGCGGGGCGGCCAGGAACGCCCGCTGGAAGCTCTCCGCGTCGACCTCCGGGTCTTCGAGGAGCCGGTGGAGCCGGGTTTCCCGGGCCACCGTGGCCGTGGCCCGGGCATGGCGCGTCCAGACGATGCGCCCCTGGTGGTTCGTCGAGGCCGGGATCGTCAGGAACCGCGGCGGACGGCCCGGCTCCAGGTACACCGTCACGTACTCTCCGCGCCGGTCGAGAAGCAGCAGGTTGTACGCCATGTACACCGGCACCCGCGCCGCGAGATCACGGGCTTCCCGGACGGTGCTGCAGGTTTCGAGCATGACCCGGAGCAGAAGCGACGGGGCAAAGCCGTCCGCGGTGTCCCGCCGACCCCCGAACGCCAGCGAAACGGCCAGCCCGTCCTCGTTCATCCCGTCCAGCGCCCCGACCAGGCAATCGGTGCTCGCGATGACCGCCTTTCCGTTCCAGCGGGACTTGAGAATGGTCTTCTCGCAGAGCGCCGGATGGTAGTCGTAGTTGCGGACCAGCCGCGTGCCGCCGCGCGTCCATACGGCCTGGGAACAGCCGGCAATGTAGGCGGGCGGCCGGTACAGGCTCAGGAACCGCGACTCGAGATCCCCGCCGCCGGCCAGCGCGCAGATCCGTTCCCAGATCGGCAGCCACTCGGGCATGTGCACGCGGATCGCCTTCTCGCAGGCGAGGTACGGCGGGCGGGGGCCTTCGCCTTCCGAGAGGTACCACCTGCGGAAGTACGGCCACAAACGCCGGAAGATCAGCGCGAGCCTGTCGCCCGGCTGATCTTCCGCAACGGATTCGAACGTCAGTTCCATGCTCAGAGAATCTTGAACGCCCCTGCTTCCAGCAGAGGCTCTTCCGGGGCTCCCGACAGGGGTGCTCCCTTGTACCGGTTCCGGAAGCCGCGGATGAAGTTCCTCGCCCGGTTGTTCAGCTCGAAGTCCGGCGTCATGAGCCGCCCGCGGGTCACGAGAATTCCGAGATCGGCCCCCTCGTAGCGGTAGTCGCCCTTGCCGCTGATCCGGAGGTAGAAACCCTCGTTCTCCGTCTCCACGGCCCGGCGGTGGTAGTCGAAGCGGGCGAACTCGAGATCTCCCTTGTCGTCCAGTCTCCAGATGCCGGATTCCGGCGCCTCGGTGATCAGGTCGACGGAATCGTCGGTGTGCTTGATCACGAGCTGGCTCCACTCGTCGATGTTGTCCGGGTCCGACCAGCGGCGATTCAGGTCCTCCACGTCGAACTCGAAATCGACGTCGAGGAACTCCAGCAGGTGGAACAGGAACAGCGGCGCGTCGGCATGGGCGAACGCGGCGTGGTTCGTGATCGTCGACGCCCCGGTGATCCGCGGGTTCAGCTCGCCCAGGTACAGCTGGTTGTGGTCCATGTCGATCAGGAAGTCGAGCTCGAAGTAGCCCCGGTAGCCGATCTTCCGCAGCTCCTCGCCGAACTTGAACGTGTAGTCCACCGCCTGCTTCCTCAGTTCCGGCGTGAACGCACCCGGAAAGATCTCGTTGCCGCACCAGCCCCCCTTGTACGGGGTCAGCTCGGGAAAGCCGACGAGCTCCGTCATCATCGGGCCGACGATCGTTCCCTGCTTCGTCGTGCAGGCCTCGATGGCCGAGCCGCGGCAGCGGATCTTCTTCATGATCTTGACTTCGGGCTCGGCGGCGATCTCCTCGGCGTGCTTGTCGTAATCCGCCTTGCTGGAGATGAAGAACGTGGTGTGGCCGGAGTCTCCGAAGGCGGTCTGAACGACGAGGTCATCGCCGAGCTTCTTCGACGCCTTCTTCAACTCGTCCCAGCTCGTGACCTTTGCCAGCACGTTCGGGACGCTCGGCACGCCGGCCCGGTCGCCGATGCGGACCGTCTCGACCTTGTTGTCCACGCTCCCGCGCAGTGCGGCGGGGGGAAACCACACATCGAGGCCGAGGTCCCTGCAGATCTCCTCGGTCTTCTCGTCGAACATCAGGAAGACGACCTTGCCGAGGCTCGATGCGTCGTCGAGGCCGCGGTTGCGGGCCCGGCGGCGCAGGAAGTCCACGGTGTCCTTGTGCTGGAGCAGGTAATTGACGATGTCCTCGATGCTTTCGAACTCCGCGTGCGGGGCGGGTCCCGGAACCAGCGTGTTCGGATGGCGCCCGTCGAAGCAGTCGATGTAGTTGATGTGGCGGAAGTTGCGCACCCATTCGTCGATGCCGAGCAGGTTGAAGTTCGTGGCGCTGACGAAGTAGATCGGCATGTCGTTGCGGTGGAAGTACCGGCGGATGTCGGAAAGGCCGACGAGTTTCTTCTTCATGGCTTGCCTCCGTTTTTCGAAAGCGCCGTTTCATTGAAGATCCGCAGACCGAGCTGGGGCCGGTATCCGTGAACCTCCTTTGTGTCGAGGGCGCGCATGTAATTGAGGATCTCCCGGCTCACGATCTGGCCGGGAACGAGAATCGGAAAGCCGGGCGGATAGGGGGTGAGGAAGCTGGCGGCCACGAGCTCGCGCCCGGCGGCCATCGCTTCATCGATCTTCGTCCCGTTGATCGGCATGTACTCGCAGTTCCTTTCCTCGGTGCCGAGGAAGTAGGCGTCCCGCAGGTTGCCTTCCGGCGTGGAGTCCTCGCCGTCGCGGCGGAACCGGGAGTGGAAATGGCTGAAGTCGGGCAGCGCCGGCAGCTTGTGGACGAGCGTGTCCATCTGCCGTTCGCGGGCCTCCCGCTCGAACGGGCCTTCCTCCTCGCGCTGGGCCTCGAAATCCCGGGCCAGGCTGGACAGGACGTTGATGAGGTGCGCCACCGAACTGCGCGACGTTCCGATGTTGGTCATGAACAGCACCGAGTTCCGGGTCGTCTTGTTCACCTGGATCCCGTAGCGCTCCATGAGGTGATCCTTCTTGAACGTGTCGCCGTCCACGCCCGTTTCGCCGATGTACAGCGTGAGGCGGGTCGGGTCGAGGACGAACTCGTCGGTCCGCCACGACTCGAGAATGCCCGACCAGCCGCGGGCCGGATCGTAGTACGACTCCACGCCGCTCGGCCGGAACTCGGCGGGGATCAGGTGCTTGACGGTCAGGAACCGGAACCACTTCTGGAGGGCCGGATTGTCGGCCACCTTTTCACGCAGCGTCAGGGCCAGTTCGATCTGCCGGCTGACCAGCTCGAACCCCTCGAGTTCCGCCTGCCGCCGGCCCACGTCGAGGCTCGCGAGGATCTGGTAGTTCGGCGACGTGGACGTGTGCGTCATGTAGGCGTCCTTGAACGCCCCTTCCACGGAATGGAAATCCTGGTCGTACAGGTGGATCATCGATCCCTGGCGGAGCGCCGTCAGCGTCTTGTGGGTGGACTGGGTGGCGTAGACCCGCACGCGGACCGTGTCCGGGTCGGGCAGGGAGTCGGGATCGTCGGAGGCGGCCCGCATCTCGCGGTAGGCGGCGCTCCGGTACTTTTCCGACAGGACCTTCGCCGCGTGCATTCCGGTCCGCCTCCGGTACGCCGGCGAGAACCGGGCGAAGCCGAACCACGCCTCGTCCCAGAGGAACACGAGATCCGGCTTGATCGCCAGGCATTCCTCCATCACCCGCTCCGGGTTGTAGACGATGCCGTCGAACGTGCAGTTGGTGAGGATCAGCAGCTTGACCCGGTCCAGCTTGCCCGCGGCCTTCAGCTCGAGAAGCCGGGCCTTGATCTCGGACAGGGGCACCGCGCCGTACATCGAGTAGGCGTGCAGCGGGTACGCCTCGAGGTACAGGGCGTCGGCGCCGGCGAGCATCAACGCGTAGTGGTGCGACTTGTGGCAGTCGCGATCCACGAGGACGATGTCGCCCGGGCGCACCAGCGTCTGGCTGATGATCTTGTTGGCCGCCGTCGTTCCGTTCGTGACGAAATAGGACTTGCGCGACCCGAAGGCCCGCGCGGCGAGTTCCTGGGCTTCCTTGATCGGGCCGTGCGGGTCGAGAAGGCTGTCCAGCCCGCCGGAGGTGGCCGACGTTTCGGCCAGGAAGATGTTCGTTCCGTAGAACTGGGCCATGTCCTGGATCCAGTGCGACTTGAAGATCGACTTGCCGCGCGAGATCGGCATGGCATGAAACACGCCCGTCGGCTGCTCCGCGTACTTCCGCAGCGCCTTGAAGAACGGCGACCGGTTCCGGGCCTGCACGCCGCGCAGGATGCTCAGGTGCTGCTCGATGTAGTCCTCCTGGCGGTAGAACACGCGCCGGAAGTCCTCGAACGTGGCGGATTCCTCCACGGAGGCATCGGTGACGAGATACAGGTCGAGCTCCGGCCGGATGCCGTGCAGCGTGCGGGCGAGGAGCGCGGACCGTTCCGAAGGGGACAGGTCCGGATACCGCGAAGCGTCCACGCTGGACAGCCAGTTTTCGAGGATCTCGAGCTTCTTTTCGGACTCGAGGGGAAAGCCGTAGCGCACGACGACGGCCTGGATGTTCGGATTCAGCAGCGTGGCCATCATCGCGTCCTGGAAACTCGGAACGACGACCAGGTCGTAGAGAAACGGATCCTCCGTGCGACGCCGGCTCTTGAGACCGGCCCGGAGGGCCTTCTCCGACTGCGGGCTCATCTGGTCCACGACGAGCACCTCGAACCACGCCTTGTCGAACGCCCCGCGCGGCGCGGACTCGACCACGTCGATGTCGTCGTCGTCCTCGTCCCACTCCTCGTCGTCGGCCAGCGGCACGTAGCGGCGCCGGTAACTCTGGCTCACGAGGGCACGCACGATGCGCTGGGTCATCCGGGACAGGTCGTTCCCGTCGCCGTCGGTGGCCAGCTTCCTGAGCCGGGCCACCACGTCGGGACCCGGAAACGACCAGTACGTTTCGATGGCCTCGATCGAGTCGAGCGCCTTGAGAAGCCTGTTCCGGAGGGACTCCCCGCTGGAGCGTCCTTCCGCGATCTGGAGCGCGAGGAACTTGATTTCGTTCCATGTATCGGCCCGTCGCCGCGAGGCGAGAAAATGGGCGCTCAACGATGCCGACGGTCCGGGCGCGAGCATCGCTTCTCTGTCCGTGGGGATCTCAACTTCCGACCGGGTCACCGGAACCTCGCTTTCTTCTTTCGGGTGTCTTGAGCGGCCCGAGGCTTTCGAGATACTCGCGCGCCGGTCCGTTCCTGTCGTAGACCGTGAACTCCACGTCGCGGTCCCGGAAGCTCTTGAGGACCTGGCCGAGGCCGAACAGGCCGGTTTCGCGACCCCTCCGGGCGTTGTTCACGTCGATTTCGATGGGGAAGGATTCCTCGCCGTTGCCGGCGGTGTGGATCACGCTGCCGGTCGGGCGGAGAACCGTGCTCCGCCCGTTGCCCCCGGAACCCAGCCCGTTCACGTCGAAGAAGAACACCTGGTTCGTGGCGGCCGAGGCGCGCGAGATCGACAGTTCCACGTCGCGATCGATCGTGTCGGTCAGCGTGGGATGCAGGATGACTTCGGCGCCGCTCGTGGCGAGCGTCCGGGTCGTTTCCGGAAACCACATGTCGTAGCAGATGGACACGCCGAACTTGCCGACCTCGGGAACGTCGAACGTCACGAACTCCGTGCCGGCGGTGATGCCGGCTTCGTAGGGGCGGAACGGAAACATCTTGCGGTAGCGGCGGATGACCTTCCCCGTCGGATCGATGACCGGACAGGTGTTGTAGATCCGGTCGCCCGCCTTCTCGAACACGGAACCCGGGATCAGCCATATATTGTGACGCGCGGCCATGGCGCAGAACGCCTCCTCCACGGGTCCCGGCAGCACCTGCGCATGGGCCACCGACGGGCCGAACGCGCACAGCTCGCTGAACACGACCATCTCGACCCAGGGAAACCGCATCATCAGGGCGTCCAGCCGGATCTGCATCTGCGGCGTGTTGTCCACGCCGTAGCGGACGTACATCTGGACTCCCGCGATGGCGAACGTTCTCATTGTCCTCCTCCCGCCGCCTTCAGCGACGCTTCAAGTATGTCGAGCCCTTCTTGCAGGTGCCGGTCGGGCGTGGTCAGCGGGGCGATGATGCGGAGGATGTTTCCGTGCGGCCCGCACGAGAGCAGGATGAGCCCGCGGGAGATCGCCTCGCTCTTCACCGCGGCGGTTCGTTCCGGATCCGGCGTTTTCGATTCCCGGTCCTTGACGAGTTCGATCGCCGTCATCGCGCCGAGGGTGCGCACGTCCCCGATGAACTCCATGCCCGGTTCGGCGGCAATGCGGCGCAGCCGGTCCGTCATCGCCTCGCCGATGGTCATGGCCCGCTCGAGCAGGTTCTCCTTCTCGATGACGTCGAGGACGGCGAGGGCGGCCGCGCAGGCCACCGGGTTGCCTCCGTAGGTCCCGCCGAGTCCTCCCGGGGCGGGGGCATCCATGATCTCGCTCTTTCCGATGACGCCCGACAGGGGGTATCCCCCGGCCAGGCTCTTGGCCACCGTGATCAGATCCGGGATCACGCCGGAGTGTTCCATGGCAAACAGGCGACCGGTCCGGCCGAAACCGGACTGCACTTCATCGGCGATGAAGACGATGCCGTGCTCATCGCAAACGGCGCGGAGGCTTTCCAGGAATTCGGGGGGAGCCGCGCTGAATCCGCCCTCTCCGAGCACCGGCTCGATGATGACCGCGGCCACGCGGTCCGGTTCGATGTCGGAGCTGAACAGGTCCTGAAGGGCGGCCATCGACACTTCCGGGGTGACGCCCCGATAGGCCACCGGGTAGGGCACGTGGTACACATCGGCGGGAAACGGACCGAAGCCCGCCTTGTACGGTTTCACCTTGCCGGTCATGGCCAGCGTCAGGAGCGTACGGCCGTGAAAGCCGCCTCCGAAGGCGATGATCCCCGGGCGCTTCGTGTAGACCCGCGCGATCTTCACCGCGTTCTCCACCGCCTCGGCTCCCGTGGACAGGAACACGGTTTTCCGCGGCACGTTTCCCGGCGCGAGTGCATTCAGCCGTTCGGCCAGTTCGATATAGGGTTCGTATGGAACGACCTGGAACGAGGAGTGGGTCACCTTGCCGATCTGGGCCATTGCCGCTTCTCTGACGGCGGGATGGCGGTGGCCGGTGTTGAGAACGGCGATGCCCGCCGCAAAATCAATGTAGCGCCGTCCTTCCACGTCCCAGAGTTCGGCGTTTTCGGCCCGCTCCACGAAGACGGGGTAGGCACTGGCGATACCGCGAGGCAGAGCCCGTTCGCGGCGGGCCGTCAGGTCGGAATTCGTGCTCATCGACACCTCTTTCGGCTCGATCCGCGGACTTGGTTCGCGGACGGTTGGTTTCGGTCGGGGTGGCGGGACAGGCCCGCACATGAGAAGGAATGCTTGCGGGTACAACCGGATCGGCCCGCCGGAATGTGCGGGGACCCGCGACATCCTCCCCATCCTAATATATTGAACACTCCGATGCAATTATTGTTTGTAGTCACATAATTTTGCTTGTCCGACCCGCGATTGACCAATATATTCAACAGATGCAGCATCCTGCCGACATCCCCCGCGACGCGGGGCGCTCCGCCCCGGACCTGGGCGCCCGGCTTCGCTCCCTGCGCGAAAAATACGGGTTGTCGCAGCGCGAACTCGCACGGCGGACCGGAATCGCCAACGCCACGATCTCGCTGATCGAGCAGGAACGGGTCAGCCCGTCGGTGTCCTCGTTGAAGAAGCTGCTGGCCGGGTTCCCGGTTTCGCTGGCCGAGTTCTTCGGCGAGGGGGCGGGGACGGGCGGGAGGGTTTTCTACGGAGTCGACGATTTCGTGGAGATCGGCGGCAACCGGGTTTCCCTGCGCCAGCTCGGCGAAAAGCGACCCGGACGGTCGCTGCAGGTGCTGCACGAACGCTACGAGCCGGGCGGCGATACCGGTGAACGCCTGCTGGCCCACGAAGGGGAGGAGGCGGGGGTCGTCGTCCGGGGCAGCATCGAGATCACCGTCGGAGCGCGCACGCGCTGCCTCGGCCCGGGAGAGGGCTACTATTTCGAGAGCCGCCTTCCCCACCGTTTCCGAAACACGGGCACGGAAATCTGCGAAATCATAAGCGTCTGCACACCGCCGACGTTCTGAAAATGGAACGGGCGGCCGCGCGCCGCCACGGAAGGAGCCAGGATGTATCAGTCCGAACTGATCCCCGCCATGAAGGGGTACATAGCCGGCCAGTGGGTGTCCGCCGATTCGGGGCGGACCATGAACGTGCACAACCCGGCCACCGGCGACCTTCTGGGTGCCGTTCCGATGATGGAAGCGGCGGAAACGACCCGTGCGGTGGAGGCGGCCGAGGGGGCGCTGGCCGAGGCCCCGTCGGCGGAGCAGCGGAAGGCGTGGCTGATGGCCATTGCAAAGGCGCTTCGCGACAACGCGTTCGAACTCGGCCGCATCGTCACGCTGGAAAACGGCAAGCCCCTGGCCCAGGGGGAAGGGGAGGCTGCCTACGCCGCGGGTTTCTTCGAGTACGCCGGGCAAAACATGGATGTCCTGAAGCCGCGCCGGCTCGATGAGCGGCCGAACGATCACACCTGGACCGTCCACTTCCGGCCGGCCGGTGTCGTGGCGCTGATCACGCCGTGGAACTTCCCGCTGGCCATGGTGGCCAAGAAGCTGGCGGCCTCGATCGCGGCCGGCGCTCCCGCCGTGGTCAAGCCGTCGGAAAAGACGCCGCTGTCGATGATCGCGCTGTTTCGGCTCATGGACCGCCTGGACATGCCGCCGGGATTCGTCAATCTCGTGATCGGCGAGCCGAAGGAGATCGGCCGGGTCCTCATGGAGCACGAGGCCGTCCGGGTCGTGAGCTTCACGGGATCGACGGCGGTCGGCCGGCACCTCATCACGGCTTCCGCCCCGTCGGTCAAGCGGCTCTCCCTGGAACTGGGGGGCAATGCCCCGTTCCTCGTCTTCGACGACTGCGACATCGCCGCCGCCACCGACCATCTCATGAAGAACAAGTTCCGGGCCGGGGGGCAGACCTGCGTGTGCACGAACCGGGTCCTTGTCCAGAAGGGGGTGGTCGACCGGTTTGCCGCCGCGGTCGCGGAAAAGGTCCTGGCCCTGAAGGTGGGCAACGGAATGGAGGAGGGGGTGGACATCGGGCCGCTCATCGACCGCGCCGGTCACGACAAGGTGCGCCGCCATCTCGAGGACGCGCTGAAAAAGGGCGCGGTGAGCCTCACCGGCGACGTTCCGGCGCCGGAAGGCCCGAACTGGGGGCAGTTCTTCAAGCCGACGGTCCTCCGCGGCGTGACCCCCGAAATGGCCTGCGCCCGCGAGGAAACGTTCGGGCCGCTCGTCGCCATCCAGGAGTTCGACACCGAGGAGGACGCGATCCGGCTCGCAAACGGCACGGAGTACGGCCTCGCGGCCTACGTGTTCACGAAGGACGCCGACCGCGCCTGCCGGGTCATCCGCAATCTCCGCTTCGGGCATGTCGGGTGGAACACCGGTTCGGGTCCCGCGCCCCAGGCCCCGTTCGGCGGCATGAAGCAGTCCGGATTCGGCCGGGAGGGTGGCCCCGAGGGGATGATGGAGTTCGTGGAGATCCAGACCGTCCCGATGGCGTGAGCCGTTGTCCGTCGAGACGGTCCCCGGGCCGCAAGGCAGTCCCGCCCGGCGCGCAGAGGTTATTCTGCGCCGCGGGGGGTTTCCCGGGCCGCTCATCGTGCTATCATGCGCGCGCCACGAGCATTTCAGGGGGGCCTGACCTGCGGAACCGGCACAATGATCAAGTTCTACCATGTCCACAAGGCGTACAACGGCGGCTCCTTCGCCCTGGTCGACATCAATCTCACGATCCAGGACGGGGAGTTCCTCTTCCTCGTCGGCCCGTCCGGTGCCGGCAAGTCGACCCTCCTCAAGCTCATCTACATGGAGGAGCTCCCCACCTCGGGAGCGGTCACCGTCGGCGGATTCACGTCCACCGGCATCAACCGGAAGAAGATCCTCGAGCTGCGCCGCAAGGTCGGAGTGGTGTTCCAGGACTTCCGGCTGCTGCGTGACCGCAACCTCCAGGAAAACGTGGCCTTCGTGCTGCGGATCCTCGGGGAACTGAACGAGTCGGAAATCAAGGACCGCGCCGCGAACGCCCTGAACGACGTCGGCCTCTACGCCCGCCGCTACGCGCTCCCGCGCGAGCTGTCCGGCGGCGAACAGCAGCGGGTCGCCATCGCGCGGGCCATCGTCAACCGCCCGTTCGTCCTGATCGCGGACGAACCCACCGGCAACCTGGATCCCCAGACCTCGGACGAGATCACCGCGATCCTCCGCAAGATGAACTCGCACGGCACGTCCGTCCTGTTCGCCACCCACAAGATGGACATGGTGGAAAAGTCGACGGAGCGCTACCTCCGGGTCCAGGGCGGAAGGATCGTCGAGGACTGGGTCGGTTCCGGGGAGGGCGCCGTTCGATGAAACTCCGGACCGCGGGCTATCTCCTGTCGGAAGGGTTCAACGCCGTCCGCCGCCACCCGTCCCTGTCCATCGCGGCCATCGTGGCCATGGCCGCGTCGCTGCTCGTTCTCGGCGTCTTCCTCATCATCAGCGTCAACGTCCGCAAGGTCGTCGATTCGCTGGAAGGGAAGAAGGCGGTCGTCGTGTACATGGATGCCGACCGCGACCAGGAAGCGCGGCTCCGCATCGAGGAGCGTCTCAGGGGCATTCCCGGAGTGGCCGAAGTCCGCTACATCAGCCCGGAGGAAGCCTGGGACAGCTTCACCGCGGAAATGGCCGCCGAGGGGCTGCTCGAGGAGGTCGGCGAGAACCCGCTCCCTCCGTCCTTCGAGCTGAAGCTCGCGGCCGAAAACCGCAAACTGGAAGCCATCGAAGCCATCGCCTCCGAGGTCGGCAGCTGGGAGGAGGTCGACGAAGTGTCGTACGGCGGAGGGTGGATCGCGCAGCTCGACCGCCTGTCGAAGCGGCTCATCTGGCTCAATCTCTTCGTGGGCCTGGCCGTGGCGCTGGCCGTCGTGGCCGTCGTGGCCAACACGATCAAGCTCACGGTTCTCGCCAAGCGCGACATGATCGAGATCATGAAGATGGTCGGCGCCTCCGAGTGGTTCATCCGCATGCCGTTCCTCTACGAAGGTGTCCTCCAGACGATCGGTGCGTCGGCGGTGTCGCTGGCCATCCTTTACGCGGCCACGGTGACGGTGTCGGACCGCTTCGGCGGCGTGCACTTCCTCTCGCCGCTGGAGACGCTGGCGTTCGTGGGCATCGGCATCGTCCTCGGCCTGATGGGCTCCTACCTGGCCCTCCGCCAGGTCCTCAGGGAGATCCACCTTTGATGCGTCTCCGCGGCACCGCCGCCGGCACCGGCATTGCCGGGCGGGTCCGGTCGACGGCCGTTCGATGGACGTGCGTCACGCTGCTTTCCGCGGGCACCCTGTTCGGTTCGTTGATCCCGGCGCACGTTCAGGCGCAGAAGAAAAAGGCCGCGGAAACCACCGACGAAATCAGGGAGAGCCAGGAGGAGCTGGAACGCCTGAAGAAGGCGGCGGCGGAAAAGCGGGCCCAGGCGAAGAAACTCCAGGGGGAGGAAAAGGGAGTTCTGGGCCAGCTCAGGAAGTCGGACGAAGCCCTGAACGCCACCCGTCGCTACATCGCGAAACTGGAGTCCCGGGAGGCCCGCGTCCAGAACGAGATCGGCGTCAAGGAACAGGCACTGGCCGAGGCGAGCGAGGAACTGGAGGCGCGGCGCGGCCGCCTGGCTTCGTGGATGCGCGAGGCGTACAAGCACGGCCGCAACCGCAACGTGGAGGTGATGTTCACCTCCGTTTCCTTTTCCGACCTGCTCAAGAAGACGTACTTCCTGTCCCTGGTGATGCAGGAGGAAAAGAACATCCTCGAATCGGTGCGCAAAAAGCGGGCCGAGGTCGAGGCGGAAAAGCTGGCGCTGGAGGATCGCCGCCTGGAAATCCTGACGGTCCGGGGGGAGAAGGAGCGGGAAAACACGAAGTACGCCTCGCTGAAGAAGAACCAGCAGGCCGAGGTCAACCGCATCCGCGGGGAGCGCAAGTCGTACGAGCAGGCGGCGCGTGAAATCGAGGCGTCGGCGGAGCGGATGAAGAAGCTGCTGGCCGACCTCGAGGAGGCGCGCCGGAGGCGGCTGGCGCAGGGGCAGGACAACATCGGCGCCGAGCTCGACCGCAACAACTTCGGCGCAAACGTCGGGCGCCTGCCCTGGCCGGTGTCCGGCACCGTCATCGGGCGCTTCGGCCTGGAAACGCATCCGGAGTGGGGCACGAAGGTCCGCAACAACGGCCTGGACATCCGCGCTCCGGAGGGCACCGCGGTGCGCTGCGTCGGCGACGGCGTCGTGGAGATCGCCGACTGGCTCTCCGGCTACGGCCAGAGCGTGATCGTCAATCACGGCCAGGGCTACTACACGATCTACGCCCACCTCGGCACGATTTCCGTCCAGGCCGGGGATCGCGTGGCCGTCGGTCAGACGGTCGGCTCGGTCGGCGACTCCGGATCGCTCAGGGGAACCTGCCTGCATTTCGAGGTGCGGAAGGGGCGCGAGGCGCAGGATCCGGCGCGGTGGCTGCGCTGACGTGAAGATCTCCTTCTGGGGCGCCGCCCGCGAGGTCACCGGGTCGCGCCACCTCGTCGAGGCCAACGGATCCCGGGTGCTCCTCGACTGCGGCCTGTTCCAGGGACGCCGCGACGAGGCGTTCCACAAGAACCGCCACTTCGGCTTCGACCCCGAGCGGATCGACGCGGTCGTCCTGTCGCACGGTCACATCGACCACACCGGGGCGCTGCCGGCCCTGTCGAAAGCCGGTTACACACGGAAGGTGCACGCCACGTCGGCCACCGCCGACCTCTCCGGCGTCATGCTCATGGACTCCGCGCACATCCAGGAGATGGACGCCGAAACCGTCAACCGGCGCGAGCATCACAAGGGAAAGGCGGCCCGCGAGCCGCTCTACACGAGCGAGGACGCCGCGGAAATCCTCGACCGATTCGTCGTGCATCCGTACGGAAAGTACTTCGAGGTGGCGCCCGGAATCGAGGCGTTCTACCGCGACGCCGGCCACATGCTCGGCTCGGCGTCGGTGGAGCTCAGGATCAAGGAAAACGGAACGACGCGGCGCCTCGTCTTTTCCGGGGACATCGGGCGCCCCTGCCTGCCGATCCTCCGCGACCCGGTGATGGTGGACGGCGCGGACACCCTGATCATGGAGAGCACGTACGGCGACCGGAATCATCCGCGGCCGGAAAACGTGGAGGAGGAGCTGGAGAAGACGCTGAAGCCGGTCTTCGAGCGGGGCGGCAAGGTCGTGATTCCGGCGTTCGCGGTCGGCCGCACGCAGGAGGTCGTCTACCTCCTCAACATCCTCCGCCGCGACGGCCGGCTGCCGAAGGTGCCGGTGTTCATCGATTCGCCGCTGGCTGTCAACGTCACCGAAATCTTCAACCGCCACCCGGAGTGCTACGACCGGGAGATGCGGGAGGTTCTCGCCGACCCCGGCGACCCGTTCGGCTTCAAGACGCTGAACTACGTGCGTTCCGTGGAGGAGTCGAAGGCGCTCAACTCGCGCAAGGGTCCCTGCGTGATCATCTCCGCCTCGGGGATGTGCGAGGCCGGGCGCGTGCTCCATCACCTGCGCAATTCCATCGGTGACCCGAACAACGCGGTGGTCCTCGTCGGATTCCAGGCCGAACACACGCTCGGACGCCGGCTCCAGGAAAAGCGCGAGGTCGTGAAGATTTTCGGGGACGAGTACCCGCTCAGGGCGGATGTCCACCGGCTTGACGTCTTCTCAGGTCACGCCGACAAGGACGAGCTGCTCGGTTTCGCGAAGGCGTTCACGCAGCAGAAACCGGAGCGCGTTTTCCTCGTGCACGGGGAGCCCGATCAGCAGGAGCCGCTGGAGAAGCGGCTGGAGCAGGAAGCCGGCTACAAGAAAGTCGACCGGCCGCAGATGGGGCAGACGGTCGACCTGGGGTGAGGCTGTTCGCCCGGTGCCGGCACCGGTTCACGGACTATCGAGCCAGCACCACCCGCACCCTCGATTCCGCCACGCCATCACGCAACGCCACGAAGTACACACCGGCCGGCGCCCGTGACCCGGAATCGTCCCGGCCGTCCCAGGCCGATTCCTGTTGGCCCGCTTCACGCGTTTCGTCCACGAGCGTGCGGATGAGCCGGCCGTTCATGTCGAAGACCCGGAGCGTGACGGGGCCGGGCTCGGGCAGGGAAAAACGAACGACGGTGCTCTCCCGCAGCGGGTTCGGCGCCACGGACAGGATCCGCGGCGTGCCGGAAACCCCGGCGCGGACGGTGATCTCGCCCAGGCGCTCCGTGCGTCCGGCGCGATCGACGGCGGTGAGGTCGTAGCGGTACAGCGTTCCGGACGTCACGCCGGCATCGCGGAAAGCGAAGGCGGTTCCGCCGGAGAGCGGCCGTTCCGTGACGCGCGCCGGTGCGGAAAACCGTCCGCCGTCCGAGACGGCGCGGTCCAGCAGGAACGCACTCCCGGCCTCCTCTTCGGCGATCTCCCAGCGGACGAGCACGGCGTCTCTATCCGCTTCGGCGGCAAAGCTCACGAGCCGCACCGGCACCAGGCTCACGTCCGTCGTGGACACGTCGTTCGTCCAGACGATGTAGGTGCCCCCGCTCAGGCCGCCGTCCGGCGAGCTGTTCAGGACGTAATCTCCATTGTCGTCGGTCAGGGCGGTGGACACGTTCGTTCCCGACGGAGTCCGCATGGCCATGACCTCGGCGGCGCGGAGCGGAAGCCCGGTGTCCCCCGCGGTCACCCGCCCGGTGATCGAGGCGCCGGCGGAGAGGTTCACGTTCACGCCGGTCCGCGGCACGCCGTTCGTCAGGACAATGGGGGTGGCGGCCGCCGAATCCGCGTTGTCGTACCAGCGCGGAAGGAAGGGGGTGAACGGCGCCGTCACGCGCGCGAACCACGTTCCGGCATCGAGACAGGGGAGGGAGAACGAACCATCCAGCGCCGTTTCCGTCCCGGTGACCTGCACCCGCTGATTGCCGAGCGTTCGCCACAGGGTCACCGAGGCGCCGAACAGGGGGGATCCGTTACCGGTCACCGTTCCGCTGAGCGCCGCCCCCACGCCCGGCGTGCAGGCGCCGGGCGGAAAGCCGGAAATGTCGATGCCGGCGACGGTCATTCCCGCGGTGATGTTCACCGGATCGGCGGTCTGGGCCGAGGACCGGTTGTTGTACCACTTCGTGAGCTGCGGCACGCCCACGCGGAACGTTCCGGTCGGCAGCCCCTCGATCCGGTACGTTCCGTCCGCCTGCGTCTGCGCCGTGCGCGAAAAGAAGTCGGACACGCGGGTGGCTTCGACCAGGTAGCCGGACAGCGGCGCCAGCGTGGACTGGTTGCGGATCGTTCCCAAAACGGCACCGCCGGCCGGGAGCGACAGGTGGATGCCCGTCGTGGCGTTGCCCGAGGTCACGGTCACCGGGTCGGCGGAGCCGGGTGTCGACCGGTTGTTGTAGTACTCGGTCAGGAAGTTGCCTTCCGCGTCCGCGGAAACGGTCCAGGTGCCCGGCTTGAGGCCGCGGATGGCGTAGTCGCCGTTTTCGTCGGCGAGCGTGGTCGTGAACACCGCCGCGTTCGCCGTCGAGCGGGCCGTCACCGCGCTGAACGGAATCCCCGCTCCGCCGGCCTCCGCCGTCACGCGCCCGCGGACGGATCCGCCGAGGGCCAGCCCGAAGTCGATGTTCGGCGTTTCGGCCCCGTTCGTCACCACCACGTCCAGCGCCAGGGCGATGTCGCTCGTGTTGTTGTAGAACTCCGTCACGTAGTCGTTGTCGTCGAGGAGCAGGAACGCGTTGACGCTGACGAAGTAGCTGTCGGCCGGCAGGCCGCCGATCCGGTAGCGGCCGTCCGAATCGGTGCGGTCGAACGACAGCGCAAAGTCGTTCCGGCCGAGCGCCACCACGATGAGTCCCGGTATGGGGGCGCCCCCGGCGTCCGCGGTCACCCTTCCGGAGATGAAGCCGCCGCCCTGGGCCAGCGAAAAATGGATCCCCCCGGTCGTTCCGCCTCCGGCGACGCTCACCGGATCCGCGGATCCCGCGTCGGCGCGATTGTCGTAGTAACGCCCCCGGTAGAGCTTGAACTGGAACGTCCCGGCCTGCGGTGCGGCGCGGAGCGTGATGACGGCGCGGCCGTCTTCGGGGATGTCGACGGCGGCGGCCCAGGGCACATTCCCGGGTGCCGCGGAGCCGGGCACCGAAAGGACCATCGGCCCGGCCGGCACATCCTCGAGTTCGAATCGTCCTTCGCCGTCGGTGCGGGCGGCGCGGCTCCACCCGACCTCGGGAGACCGCGCCAGGACTGCGATGCCCGCGGCGGGCGTCCCGTTTTCGCGGAGAACTCGTCCGCTCAGGCCGGCGCAGAGGGCGCCGTTCGGCATCAGGCAGAAAAGCAGGACGGCCAGCACGCCGGAAAGGAAGCGGACGGGATCCCCGGGAGCGCGCCACGTCGGTACGGGCGTACTGCGCGTCATCATCCCCTGATCGGCGGACCGCCAGGAGCAGAGCGGCCGCGGTGTTCCGATCCTGTGATCCCAGTGCGCCATGGTGGCATCGCCTCCCCTGAAGTCGACGCGGCCCTCCACCCCCCGGCGACCGTCACCGGGGAGTAACGAAGCGGTCCTCCACGCCCGGGCGAAGATACATGGTTTCACCGGACCGGAACAGAACTGCGCCGAGCCGACCCGAGCCTCCCGCATCCTCCCTGTCCCCCGCCCCCCCGTTTCCGCTACCCTTCCGCCATGCGCTTCACCCAGATCGTCGGCCAGGCCGACGCCATCGCCGCCATCCGGAGCACGATCGAACGCGACCGCATCCCGCATGCGTTCCTGTTTCACGGCCGCAGCGGCACGGGAAAGACGACCACCGCACTGGCCCTGGCCCGGCTGCTCCAGTGCCGGCAGCCGAAGGGCGGATCCCCCTGCGAGGAGTGCCCGTCCTGCCACAAGTCGCTCAACTTCAATCACCCGGACATCAAGCTGATTCCGCCCACGCCGTCCTCGCCGGACACGCAGGCCGGCGAGGCGCAGCAGATGGACTTCATGTCCGGCGTCATGGCCGACATGATAAAGTCCCCGATCCATGTTCTCGACCAGTCCCGTCCGATCGAACACCGCATCCGGACCATGCGCTGGCTCAAGAAGGAGGCCTCGCGCGCCGCGGTGGACGGCCCCTGGAAAATCTTCATCCTCAAGCGGGCCGGGATGATGAACGTGGAGTCGGCCAACGGGATTCTCAAGCTCCTCGAGGAACCGAATCCGGGCACGATCCTCATCCTCGGGATGGAACGCCCGACGGACCTGCCTGACACGATCAAGAGCCGCTGCTCCCTGGTCCGCTTCCGTGACCTCTCCGCGGCGGAACTCGGCGGGCTGCTTGAGGAGCGGGTCGGAGCCGACATCGCGGCGGCCCGTCTGGCCGTCCAGCTGGCCCGCGGCAGCCTGACCCAGGCCGCCGCGCTCATCGACGAGGACGTGCTGGCGCTTCGGAACGAGGCGATCGACCTGGCCACGATCGAGGGGGGTGCGGAGCATCACGAAAGGCTCGAATCCCTGATCCGGGGCAAGGACCGCAGCCGTATCGAGCTGATCCTGGATCTTCTCCTGCTCTGGTACCGCGACCTCCTCCGCTGCTCCACCGGGGGCGCGGACGCCCTCGAGGGATACGCCAATGCCGACCGCGCGGCGGACCTGGAGGAGTGGTCCCGCCGGCTCGGTCACGCCGAACTGGCCGATTCGATCGACCGGGTGGAGGAAGCCCGGGACGCCCTCCGCGGGTACGGGTACCTGCCCCTTGTGCTATATTCGCTCCTGGAACAGCTCCCCCGCGGCACCGCCCAGGCGCGCCGCTGACGGGATCTGATGCGATAATAAATGGGTGGGGTCGGGGGTCAGACAGAGCGGAGTGAAGATCGATTCGCCATAGATTCCGATGAAGTGATCGTCTCCCGGGAAGCCCGTCGCTTCCCGGAACGGATCTGGACCTTGGAGTCCTGAATTCGTTGTCCGCAGTCTGCTTCCGGAGCGCCGCCCCTGGTTCCATCAACCGGGGTTTCCCTGTGATTGCTGCCACAGTCCATTCCCAGTTCGTCGAGCTGTCCTTCAAGGGCCGGCGGCGGGAAACATATGAAAATCCGGACTTTCTCGAGTACAGAACCGGCGAGTACCTGATCGTCCAGGCCGAACGCGGCGAGGACATGGGCGTCGTCGTGCTGTCCGGAAACACCCCCCAGAAAAAGACGGACCGCAAGTCGGGCCCCATCCGACGGATCCTGCGCCGCGCCACCATGGACGACATCGCCCGGGTTGCCGAACTCCGCGCCGAGGAAGACCGGGGCGCGGACGTGGCCCGCAAGAAGATGCACGAGCACAAGCTCGACATGAAGCTCGTCGACGTGGAGTACCAGTTCGACCGCAACCGGATCACCTTCTACTTCACGGCCGAGCACCGGGTCGATTTCCGCGAACTCGTCAAGGACCTGGCGTCCGTGTTCCGCACCCGGATCGAGCTCCGCCAGATCGGCGTCCGCGACGAAGCCGGGCGTCACGGCGGCGTCGGCGTCTGCGGGCGGCCGCTGTGCTGCACCACCTGGATCCGCGAGTTCGAGCCGATCACGCTCCGGATGGCCAAGGAGCAGAACCTGTCGCTGTCGCCGTCCAAGCTTTCCGGGGTCTGCGGGCGCCTCAAGTGCTGCCTGCGCTATGAACTGGAGTTCTACACGCAGGCGCAGAAGATCTACCCGCGACCGGGCGCCCGCCTCAACATCAAGGGGCAGCGTGCCGAGGTGGTCAAGGTCGACATCTTCCGCGAGGGCGTGCAGCTGGCCGATCCGGAGGGGAACATCCGGTGGCTTCCGCTGGCCGAATTCCCCGACATTCCGCGTGAAGACCGGCTCTCGTTCCGCCGCAAGAAGTCCGCGGGGGGGCAGGGGGGCTGCGGCAACACCGGAGGTGGCTGCGGGGCCGGCCGCGGCGAAACAACCGGTGGAAGCTGCGGAACGGGCGGTGGTTGCGGCACGAGCGGCGCTTCGGCGGGCGGTGGCGCCTGCGGAGGTTGCGGGACCCCGCCGAAAAACACGCGGCGGCGCCAGGACCAGCCGCGGCGCCCGCGCAGGCAGGAAGACCCCCGCACGCGCAACGACGAAGACCCGCGCAGGAACTGACCATGTCCAGACCTTCCCAGTTCTACATCACCACCGCCATCGACTACGTGAACTCAGCGCCCCACCTCGGCACGGCGTACGAAAAGATCGCCGCCGACGCCCTGGCCCGTTACCACCGGCTGGCCGGGCACGACACCCGCTTCGTGATGGGCGCCGACGAGCACAGCCAGAACGTGGAGAAGGCGGCGCGCCGCGAGGGGATGGAACCCCTCGCGTACTGCGACATGATGGCGGAGAGGTTCCGGAAGGCCTGGAAGGCGCTGGACATCTCCTGCGACGATTTCATCCGGACCACGGAGCCGCGTCACGTCCGCTCGGTCACGGCGCTGTTTTCCCGGATCGAATCCGCCGGCGACATCTACAAGGGGCACTACGAAGGGTGGTACTGCGTCGGCTGCGAATCGTTCAAGGTCGAAAAGGACCTCGAGGACGGCCTGTGCCCGATCCACCGCACGAAACCGGACTGGATCCAGGAGGAAAACCACTTCTTCGCCCTGTCGCGCTACCAGCAGAAGCTGATCGACTACTACCGCGACAACCCCGATTTCCTGGTACCCGGGGAGCGAAAGAACGAAATCCTCAACGTCGTGAAGAGCGGTCTCGACGACATCTCCGTCACCCGGGCGGGAACGACGTGGGGGATCCCGCTCCCGGCGGATCCGAAGCAGGTCGTGTACGTCTGGTTCGACGCCCTGATCAACTACGCCTCGGCCGTGGGGTTCGGCGAGGAAACACCGGAGGGGCGCGCGCTCTTCGAAAAGTGGTGGCCGGCGGACCTTCATGTCATCGGCAAGGACATCACCCGGTTCCACTGCATCATCTGGCCGGCCATGCTGATGAGCGCCGGCCTCCCGCTCCCGAGGCAGGTCCTCGGCCACGGCTGGGTCACGTTCAAGGGCGAGAAGATGAGCAAGTCGCTCGGGAACATCGTGGACCCGCTGGACCTCGTGGACAGGGTCGGCCCCGATGCACTGCGCTACTACCTGCTCAAGGAAGTGCCCCTGGACCGCGACGGCGACTTCACCTGGGACCTGTTCATCGACCGGTACAATTCGGAACTCGCCAACGACCTCGGCAACCTGGTCAGCCGGACCGTGGCCATGGCGGAAAAGTACTTCGATGGAAACCTTCCCGCCGACGCCCACGTTTCAGACGCGGGGCCGGGCGGCGAACTCAAGGCCGTCGTGGCCGCGGCCATCCCGGCCTACCGGGAGGCCTTCGAGACGCTGGCGGTCCACGAGGCCATCGAGGCCGTCCGGGGAATCGTCCGCCGGGCCAACCAGTTCATCGAGGAGTCGGCTCCCTGGACCCTGGCCAGGGACCCTGAAAAGAGGACGGAACTGGCCCGGGTCCTGAACGCGCTCGTCGAGTGTGTCGCCCTGGCCGGATACCTTGTCGGGCCGATCATGCCGGGGAAGTCGCGCCTCATCCTCGAGGCGGTCGGAATGGAGCAGGATCTTCCTAAAGTCAATATGGACAATCTTTTATGGGCTCCGGAAAGCCGTCGTCCCGCCGGGAGCCTGAAACGTGTCGAAGCCATATTTCCGAGAATTGAAAAGTAAATCGCTCAAAATAGTTGAGAACAATAGCTTAACACGGGTGTTCCAATCCGCAACATGATCGATACACACACGCACTACCTCCATCCGGACTTCGATAAAGATCGTCAAGAAATTTTACAAAAGGTTTGGAACTCAGGGGTTACGGCGGTTTTAGAGATAGGATATACACCCACGGTCGCGCAAGATGCGCTATTATGGGCGCGGCAAGAACCTCGTGTCCGTATTGCCGCCGGGATCCATCCCCATGAAGCGGGGAAGTATGCTCCCGAGGATATCGAGAGAATCGCCCGTGTGGCCGGAGAGTCTGAAGTCGTGGCCATCGGTGAGGTCGGCCTGGATTTTTTCAGGGACTGGGCTCCCCGTGATCGACAGAAAGATCTCTTCCGCCGCATGATCCGCCTGTCGCTTGAACTGAGGAAACCGCTGGTCCTGCACGTGAGGGATGCCTTCGACGAGGCCGTCGACATCCTTCTCGAGGAGGGTGGCGGACGGTACGGCGGTGTTTTTCACTGCCACCAGGGAGATCGAGAGGCAACCCGAAGGGCTTGCGAGCTTGGGTTCAAGCTCGGCCTCGGGGGTTCCATCACCTACTGGAGTGCTTCGAAGCGCAGGCTCCTCGCGGAGATGCCCATCGAAGCCATGCTTCTTGAAACAGATGCCCCCTGGCTCTGTCCGGCGCCCAGGCGCGGACAGCGAAATGATTCAAGTCATTTGACTTACATTGTTAACGTGATCGCCGCCGAGAAAGGCCTGACACCGGAAGAGGTGATTCGGGTTACTTCGACCACGGCCAGGGAGTTGTTTCCCGGACTTGGGGCGGCTGGGGCGGATACAGGGAGGTTATCTTGAGACTGACGGAAGCCAATCTTGAACTCATGCGCTTGCGGGAGGAAGAAGGGGGCTGCGAGCCCCTGCACCGCGAGCTTTCAAAGGAAACGCAGCGCGAGATGCTGCGCCGTTACGGCGTGCGTCCGAAGCGGCGCTACGGTCAGAACTTCCTGATCGATCCCCAGGCGATCAACAAGGTGATCGATCTGGCGGAAATCGAGCCTTCGGACACCGTCGTGGAAATCGGATCCGGCGCCGGCGCGCTGACCGGCAAGCTGGCCGACCTGGCCGCGGCCGTGCATGCCGTGGAGCTGGATTCCAGCCTGGCTTCCATCCTCAAGCATGAGTTCAGCGGGCGCAACGTCATCGTCCATCCCACCGACATCCGCAAGTTCGAGTACGACCGGCTTGCCGAAATCGTTGGGGCGCCGCTCGTTGTCGTGGGCAATCTGCCCTATTACATCTCCACGGACATCCTGTTTTCCATTCTGGACTATCCCCGCTATGTGGCACGGGCCACGGTCATGGTCCAGAAGGAGTATGCGGCCCGTCTGCTGGCCCGTCCGGGAACGAAGGACTACGGCGCCCTGACCGTGGCGGTCAACTATCGGGCCACCGTGGAGTCGCTGATGAACCTGGAGCCGGGCGTCTTTTATCCGGCTCCGCAGGTCAGCTCGGCGCTGATCCGCGTTTCGCCCCGGCTGGTCCCCGAGGTCAGCGTTCCCGACGACATGCTGTTCCACGGAATCGTCCGGGCAGCCTTTGCGACGCGGCGCAAGACCCTGCTCAACGCGCTGGTCGAAAAGTCCCGGCGGCCGCGGAACACGGTCCTGGAAATCATGGACAACGCGGGCATCGACCCGGGCCGGCGCGGGGAAACGCTTGGCGTTGAAGATTTTGCAAAACTGACGTCCGCGTTTCACGATGCCGGCGTCGTGGTGCGCGGCGGCGCAAAGCTCAACTAGACACGCATCGCCCGGACGGGTTCGGAGGATCCACTCCACCCATCCGGGCTTCTTTTTGAACCGCGGAAGCCCCCGATGGTATACTTGAGCGTCCGTCGACAGGCCGTTGGCTCACCGGTTCAGGAGGAATTCCTTCCACACCTTGCTACAGCCGGGCATCGCGCCCAATGTTCCCCCGATTCTCTTTCTTGATTGACGAAATCAGAGTCAGGTAAAGGGTGCCCTTTAACAAAGGACTCCAAGGAGCCGCTGTGGCCCTTCTCATGTTCTCGACAGCCAGCCGGGTGGCGCATGCCCAGCCGGCCGGCTCGGCGGCCGATTCCCTCGGCCGGCCCGTGTTCGGTTTCCTGCGGCCGACCTACGACAGCAACTACAGCTCGGACCGATCCCAGACGAACTGGACGCAGAACTTCAAGTTCGCCAACCAGTTCGGAAAACTCTCCCTGGACAACAAGACCGACTACACGGTGAAGACGGATCCCAGCCGTCCGGACTTCAGCGCCAAGGGGGGAAAGACGGCAACACAGCTCGCGTACAGCCTCTTCGATCTCATTCCCCTGACGGGGCGCATCACGTTCGATCGCGGGGGCACGAACGACGTTGCGGTCCAGACCCGCCGGCAGCTCTTCTCCTCCAACATCAACGGCAGCTACAACGTCCGCATGTTCCGCGGCGCCCGCTCCACGCTGAGCGGCGGCGTGGGGCTCACGCGCCGCCGCGATTCCAACATCTACAACGGCATCGAGAACGGCGCCCAGGAAACCGGCGTCACGCGCAGCATCGGAGCCAGTTCGAACTACAACCCGCCCATACCGGGGATGACGCTGAAGTTCGACACGAACTACACGAACCAGCGGACGAATCCCAGGGCCCTGAACAAGGATCTCGTGACCACGGACGACGGCCCGAAGTCCAACAGCAACAGCGATTACTCGGCGGGGTGGAGCTATTCTCCGGTCACCGGAGTCGACGCCCGGATGGACTACAAGAGCACGAGCATCAACGACAGCTACATCGTGGTCAGCCGCGATACGACCCAGTCGAACCGGAACGAAGTCCGGACGAACACGAACAACAACCTCACCGCCGGGCTTCGCGTCAAGCCGGGCGGAAGCCCCACCACCGAACTCACCGTGGATTTCAACCGGCGGGACAACCGGGATTTCCGGCTCGTTGAGGTGGAACGCGCTTCCGACCGGTCCGGCAATTCCGTGGACATGAGGCTCCGCGGCAGCCCGCTCGGGAATCCGGGATTCATTCACTACCAGAGCGGCACGGACGAGGACCGGTCGGCCATCCGCCCGTCGAGCACCACGCTGACCCGCGTCCTGGACGGGTCGCTGGAGCGGGCGTGGAATTCCCGGTTCACGACCCGCGCCGTCGGAGAACTCCGGCTGCGATCCCAGAAGTACAGTGACGGCGTCCGCGATGTGGACCAGTTCCGGAACCGCGTCGAGTTCTTCCTGACGTACCTGCCGTTCTCCAAGATCACGACGAACTTCTCGGCCCGCCGTTCCTCGGACGAGACGATCAACATCAGTTCGATCCAGTCCCGCGATTCCAGGCTCGAGGAAAACTTCGGGTTCTCGGCGGACATCAAGTACACGATCACCCCGAAGACCCGGGTCGGCCAGATCTACAACATCAACGAGCTGTTCACCGCGTTCCAGTTCAATCCGGGGCAGGACAACATCCAGAGAAACCGTGATGTGGCCACCACGATCACGCACCTGTTTTCGTCACGGGTGTCGGTGGAGGTCCGTCACCAGTACAAGCTGCGCGAAACCGGCGGTTACCGCCGGGAGGGGGGAGAGCGGTTCTTTGCCCGCGGCGACCTCCGCTACGAGCAGGATTTCAAGACGTCGCTCTCCTACAAGGCGTTCAACTGGCTGACGTTCCGGTCCGAGGAGCGGTTCTACCGCACCGACGACATCCGCCTGACCGACAACCGAAGAATCACGAACGCCCGGCTGGAGATGGCACACAACGCCACGTTTCAGCGGTCCATCCCCGGCGGCGGCACCATTTCGGCCACCACGGACCTCTGGGTACAGAAGCTGGTCAAGCCGTTTCCCGGAAAGCCCGAGCGGTTCTTTTCCGTCAACCTCCGGCTGAGCAAACCATTTTGACCGGAGACTCCATGTTCAATGAGCGGGACAGCGGATCGCGGCGTTCTCGACAGCGGACCGAAGTTTTGTCCGGGCACGGTTTTCGAAACGCGGCAATTGCCGTACTCTTTGCCCTGGTTCTGGCCGGATGCAGCCTGTTCGAGACGCGCATACCCGAGGAACCGGTCGGGGAGGTCCCCCGGCGCACTCCGAACCTGCCGGACAGCGTGGTCTGGAACCTCGAAACGGGGATTCTCTACAAGCAGGCGGGTTCCTCGCGCATTTCCGAGGCCCTGGCCGACGATCTCGGGTTCATCCTCGATGCCAGCGATGCACAGGGGCTGGGGATCGACTCGCTGTCCAAGGCGGAGACGGAACTCGGTCTGGACGGATTCTTTTCGCTGGTCGTCCGTACCGACAGCGTCCTGATCGATGTCCGGCTCGAGGAGAGATCGCGCGAGGAGCAGGTCGGAATGCTGACCACCTATTTCGCGGTCCCCTATGAAGTCCTGATCTTCAGCAATGCCAGCCGGCGGATCGAAAACCGAAACATCCGGCAGCGGATGGCGGGCACGATCGACCTGACGTTCCGGGAGCAGGTCAACGGCAACTACGAGATCTACCGCTGGGTGGACAAGCTGTCGCCGGCCGCCCCGTCCACGGTCGGCTACTTCATCGCCTTCTATTCCGGAGCGGGATGACGAGCATGTTCCTAAAGTGTTTGTTGAATTCAGGTTGGGAAGGCAGGCCCCGCCCGTTTCGGGGTGGATCCACAATAAGTGGTTTCAATGGTACAGCGGGCCGATACACTCTAGCGTCGGTTCCGGTACGGAAGTTTCCAGGAGGATGTTCACAATGAAGCGCGCCCATCACCGTCATCTGCTCTCAGCTTTGATTCCGGCCACGGTTCTTGCGGCCGCGCTCGCAGGGTGTACCAAGATCGAGCCTCCCGTGCGCGCGGTGGCGATTCTGCCGCAGACATCGGAATCCAACGTGCTCAGGAACCTGCAGACGGCATACAAGACCCGGGACATCCAGGAGTACGCAAAGCTCCTGGCGGAAGATTTCCAGTTCTATTTCGACGAGGGTACCCGCCAGCAGAACGGGACCCTTCCGGTGTTCTGGAACCAGTTTCAGGATTCCGTGGAAACCGGGGCCCTGTTCGCCAGTTCCGATGTCACCGACATCCGGATCGACCTCTCCTTTGGAAGCCCGCGGCCGGTTTCCGAAATCGGACGCGAGAACTGGACCTCCGTCGACGTTCTCGATACCTTTCTCGAAGTCGACCTGCGCCCGCAGCCCGGCGAACTCGAGGGGCTGACCCTCCGCGTGGACGGGCAGAAGCAGAAGTTTCTCTTCCGCAAGGGGCGCAACCCGGCGGACACCGACACGACCACATCGGCAACGGCCAAGCTGTACTACATTACGGAATGGCGTGACTTCGGCATGCAGGGCAAACCGGAAATCGCTTCGGCACATCCCTGATTCGAGGAAAGAAACGACAGCCGCGTGACTACGTCCGACCGGACCCGGCGCCCCGTGGGGCGCTGGTTGCTGCTCCTCATGATCCTGGCCGGAGGCGGCTTTTTCCTGACCCGCGCCGGCGGACCGCTGGAACCCCTGTGGGTCGGTCTCAAGTACCGCGCCGCCCAGGCCCGCAAGAGGCCCGCGGACACGATCCGTCCGCTGTTTGCGGACACGTTCACGAAAGCGCTCCTCGACGCGGGGATCGACACCACCCTGATCCGCGTCGAGTGGATGGATCCCGATGCGGGCCCGGACTCGTCCGCGGAGGGGGGCGTGCCGGTCCCCACGGACCGCTGGGAAGTTCCCCTGCCTCCCGGATTCGATCCGGGCGTGGCCCGCGACCTCACGGAAACCATCGCGGAACGGTTCGGCGGCCGCCTGACCAGCGAAGACTCCCCGGATACCAGCCAGGTGTTCCTGACCGCCCGTTTCCTGGCCGGGTTCGACGTGGAAGTGCTGTTTCTCGGCAAGGAACCGCGACCGGACATTCCCAGGATCGCGCTGGTGATCGATGACTTCGGCTACCGCAACCTGGCGGAATCCGAACAGATCCTGCTCCTCGGTCCCGGCCTGACCATGGCGATCCTCCCGTTCACCACCGGTGCGGAGGATCTGGCCAACCGGTGTCGCGAAAAGGGGATGGAGGTCATCCTCAACCTCCCGATGGAAGGTCTCGACTACCCGAGAGTCGATCCCGGGGAGGGGGCCATCCTGGTCGACACGCCGCCCGGCGAGATCCGGAAACGGGTTCTCGACGGGTTCAACGAACTGGGAGGCGCCCGCGGCGCCATGACCCACTACGGGCAGCTGGTTGTCGAGGATCCCGACGTGATCCAGGTGGTTCTGGAGACCATTGCCACGAAAAGCGGCTACTTCATCGACACCACCCCGACGCCCTACTCCCAGGTTGCCGTACGGGCCCGCGCCCTCGGGGTGTCCACGATACAGCTTCGCGAGAACCTGGACGGTCGCAGTGCGCCGGAGTCGGCCGTCCGGAAAAACCTCGAGGAACTGGCCGAAAGGGCCCGCAGGAAGGGCCGGGCGGCGGGGCTCGTGCATCCCTATCCGGCCACCGTGGCGGTCCTCAGGGAGCTGCTCCCCGCCTGGAGAGCGGCCGGGATCGAGATAATTCCGTTCTCGGAGTACCTTGAGAGCCTTCCCGCGCCTCAATGATTGACACCGGCCGGGTCGATCTCTAAAATCCCCCTCTTTGCGTTTTCCCCCTTCTTGCTAGTTCACCGGGAGAAGTCCATGTCCAGCGTAGCCAGGCGCGGGCTTTTTATTGCCGCCATTACCCTTGTGATGGGGTTTTTTCTCATCCCCACTTTCCAGTATTTTTCCATGTCCGCGGCAGCCAGGGCCACGATGCAGGCCCAGAAGCCCGATGAGTTCCAGAAACTCCGGAACAAGGCCCTGAACCTCGGGCTGGACCTTCAGGGCGGCGCCCATCTCGTCTATGAAGCGAACATCGACAACCTGCCCGCGGACCAGCAGACCGACGCCGTCGATCGAGCCATCGAAATCATCCGCAACCGGATCGACCAGCTGGGCGTCGGCGAGCACGTTGTGCAGAAGGAAGGGGATCACCGCATCCTGGTCGAGCTTCCCGGAGTGCTCGACACCGAGCGGGCCAAGGACATCGTCGGGAAGACGGCCCGGCTCGACTTCAAGCTCGTCCGCACGGACACGGAAACGCAGAATCTTGCCAACCGCATCGACACGTTCCTGAGCGCCCGCGCCCCTGCGGATTCCGCCGCCGAAGACACCCTCGGAACGGCGGGACGTCCGTTCTCGAGTCTCATCCGGACCGGCTTTCCCGGAATGCTCTTCTTCAACCTGGAAGACATCCCCGAAGTCGAGTCACAGCTCAGCCGGGCCAAATCGGTCATCCCGCCGAACACGGATCTCCAGTGGGCCCGCGAGGAGTCGAACCCGCTCGGAACGACCGGCCGGTTCCTCTACGTGCTCGAGCATCGTTCCGACCTGAACGGGTCGCACATCCAGAACGCCCAGTACGCCGTGGGCATCGATCCCAAGAACCCCTCCGCAGCCGGTGTCCGGCTGTTCATGACGAAGGAAGGCGGGGCCATCTTTTATCGGCTTACGCGCGCCAACGTGCAGCGGAACCTGGCCATCATCCTCGACAACGCCGTCTACTCGGCCCCCACGATCCAGGACGCGATCAAGGGAGGCGAGGCGGTCATCACCGGGATCAACGACGACCAGGAAGCCCGCGACCTCGCCGTCGTTCTCAGGGCCGGCGCCCTGCCCGCGGACATTTCGATCATCGAAGAGCGGACCGTCGGACCGTCGCTCGGCCGGGATTCCATCCGCCAGGGGGTTACGGCCGGCCTGGTGGGATCGGCCGTTGTCGTTGTGTTCATGGTGTTCTACTACCAGGCCTCCGGTGTCATCGCCATCCTTTCGCTCGTCCTCAACATCCTGTACCTCTTTGCGGCACTGGTTCTGATCAAGGCCACGCTGACGCTTCCGGGGCTTGCCGGGATCGTTCTCACCGTGGGTATGGCCGTGGATGCGAACATCCTGATCTTCGAGCGCATCCGCGAGGAACTGCGAAACGGCAGGACCGTCCGCGGCGCCATCGACGCCGGATACAAGAGGGCCTTCATCACGATTCTCGATGCGAACCTGACCACGGTATTCACTGCCCTGGCGCTGCTGATCTTCGGATCGGGGCCCGTTCGGGGTTTCGGCCTTACGCTGACCGTCGGGATTCTCCTGAACCTGTTCACCGCTGTTTTCGTCTCCCGCGTCGTTTACGACGCCCTGACCGAGCGCTGGAACCCCAAGCGCTTGAGCATTTAGAGGCCGACAATGATCCAGTTTTTCAAGGAAACCAACATCAACTTCATGCAGGCCCGGAAGCCCGCGTATGCGGTCTCCCTGCTGCTGCTCCTGGCAGGGCTTGTGTCGCTGGTTCTTCACGGAGGTCCTCGAGTCGGCATCGACTTTGCCGGAGGATCCCTTCTGGACCTTCATTTTTCGCAGCATGTCAAGGCGGATGACCTTCGGAAGGCGGCCGAAGCGGCGGGGCTGACCGGTGCCGAAATCCAGTCGGTCGAAGGATCCAACAATGCCCTCTTCCGCGTGAACGAGGCGGTCGTCCCGGAGAAGGATGCCAGCGGCAACATGATTGCCGGCCCGGCAACCCGAATCCAGGAAGCGTTGTCGGGCAGCTATCCCGGCCTGACCGTCGAGGTCCTCCGTCAGGAGGTCGTTGGTCCGAAGGTCGGTAGCGAGCTGCGAGGCAAGGCGGTGATGGCCATCCTCGTCTCGATTCTCTTCATCATGATCTACGTGGCCTGGCGATTCGATCGCTGGGAGTTCGGCCTTGGCGCGGCCACCGCGCTGTTCCACGACATCCTCGTCACGATAGGCGTGCTCTCCATGCTCAACGTGGAGTTCGGCCTGAACGTTCTGGCCGCCCTGCTGACCGTGGCCGGTTACTCGATCAACGATACGATCGTGGTCTTCGACCGCGTTCGCGAGAACATGGGACTGCGCCGTCGTGCACCCCTGATTGAACTCATGAACGTGAGCATCAACCAGACGCTGTCCCGTACGATCCTGACGGCTTCAACCCTCATGCTGAGTGCGTTGTCGCTGTATTTCCTCGGCGGGATCGTCATCCACGACTTCGCTCTGACGATGCTGATCGGCGTGGGATTCGGCACCTATTCCTCGATTTTCGTGGCCAGCGCCCTGTCCCTCGACATCGACGGCTGGCGTCAACGTCGCCAGGACGCCCGCACGGCGGCAAGGGCCGCGGCCGGCAACAACAAGAAAGCGGCCAAGAAGCCCGCGGGCACCGGCTCACAGAAGGCGACCGCTTCCCGCTGAACGAACCGGGCAATTCCCGGATCATCCTCAAGAGCCCCGCCGGCACCCGGCGGGGCTTTTTTTTCAGGAAGAAGGGAAACTGGTCCGGGCGGGCAAAAGAAGCCGCGAAACGCTTGTGGGCACTCCGGAACCGCGCTTATAATCAGGCGGAACGACTTTTACGCCCGGGATCAGCCCCTCGGTCCCTGACTCTAAGCCATTGTGCGTTCACTGCTTGGAACTATGGAAACCGTAGCGGGTGCTTAGCGTCGGCATCGGGATTCACCCCTCACTCCGTTCCTGGGCACACGCTTCCCGATGGTCCGCCTGTTGCACATCGATAGACCGCACAAGCAGATGCGAGGTTGGATGGTCCGCTTTCAGGAATCAGAACAGTCCCGCAGCCTATGGCCGGGCTTTACACGAGTCCGGAACCTTGCTGCCTGCCTGGCCGTCTTCTGCCTGCTTCCGGTCACCGGGACCGCCCCCGTGGAGGCTTCCTCGGCGCGTTTCACGGCGGCCCGCCTCAAATACGGCGGCGGGGGGGACTGGTACTCCAACCCATCCTCACTCCCGAATCTGATGTACGCCGTCCGCGACCGGGCCGGAATCCCCATCGAGGGGGACGACGAGGTCAAGGTCTCGCTGGAAGACGAATCCCTGTACAACTACCCCCTTCTCTACATGAACGGCCACGGCGAGGTGAAGTTCACCGAGTCCGAGCTGGAGGCTCTCCGCAGGTATCTCGAGGGGGGCGGTTTTCTCTGGGCGGACGATAATTACGGCATGGACAAATCCTTCCGCCGTGAAATGCGGCGGCTCTATCCGGAGTCTCCCCTGGTGGAACTGCCGTTCGACCACGCCATCTACCATTCGTTCTACGACCTGAAGGGCGTGCCCAAGATCCACGAGCACGACGGAAAACCGGCCCAGGGCTTCGGCCTGTTTCGAAACGGCCGGATGGTGGCTTTTTATACATACGAATCGGACATCGGCGACGGTCTCGAAGATGACTCGGTGCACCGCGATACGCCGCAGGTGCGCGAGCTGGCCATGAAGATGGCCGTCAACGTCGTTGTCTACACGATGACCCGATGAGCGAGGAGCGCAACATGGACAGCTCAAGATCGGCGAACCGGATTGCCTCGAGGGTTCGCGAAGGCCGCGCCGGACTGACCCGCGAGCTGACGGCCGCGGGAACCCTGCGGATCGTCACCGTGCTGCTGTCGAGTTTCGCGGCCGGCGTACTGCTCCATCTGCTGCTGCGCGTCGGCAGCGCCCCGGCCTGGGGCGTGAGCCTGGCCCTCCTTGCCGGCGTCGTGATCGCGGTGGTCCGCTTCCTCACGCTGCCCCTCTCCGCGCGACCGCGGGAGGAGCGGTTCGTGGAATGGCTCGATGAGCGCCATGACGCGAACAAGAACATCATCGTGAGCGCCTATCAGCTCGGCCGTGACGAGTCGAGCCGCACCCGCTTTGCCCCCGACCTGGTCGACGCGATCGTGGACCGGGGCGCCGCGGCCGCGGAGCGGGTCGACCTGCACAACTGGCGCAACCGCAGCGGCGATCGCTCCTGGTGGTACGCGCTGGGCGCCGCCGCGGCCGGCCTCGTGATCATGACCGCCCTGGCCGGCCCGCCGCGGGTCGGCCGTGCCTTCGGCAAGGTCCTGAATCCTGCCCTGGCCGCGCTTCCCCCGGTTCAGATCGATGTCCTGCCGGGAGACCTGACCGTGGAGAAGGGCGCGGACGTGGCGATCAAGATCCACGTGTCCGGGTCAGACCGGGCACCGGTGCTCCGCGTGCGGGAAACCGGAGGCATCTGGATGAACCGTCGCCTCCAGGGAGAGGGTGGTGCCGCCGTCGACCCGGGTGTGCCGGTGGAATACACGGAAGCGATCCGGAAAGTGGAACGGGATCACGAGTACCAGGTCGTCGTCGACAAGTCGGAAACGCCGGTCTGGCGGATTTCGGTGAACGAGCCCCCGCGCATCGTCGGGTTCGAGATTACCTATTTCTATCCCGACTACACCGGCCGACCCTCGGAAACGGTCACCGGAGGCAGCGGCGACATGGCCGCGCTGACCGGGTCGAAGATCCGGATGAAGGTGCTGACGAACCGGAAGATGGCGGCGGCCTGGATGCAGAGCGGACCCGCCGGATCCGAAACGCTGGACCAGGCCGATGCGCTCGACGGCGTCGACGATGCCAACTGGGAAACCCGGTTCACGCTCGACGGCGACGCGCGCGAGTACATGATCGCCCTCAAGGACGAATCCGGAGCCGTGCGTTCGGAGTCGCCGCGCTTCCGCATGGAGGCCGTGGCGGACCGCACGCCGTCCGTTCGCCTGATCTTCCCGGACCGGGACATGCCGATTCCCGAGGAGATGAACGTGGGCATGGCGGCGGAAGGGCTGGACGACTTCGGCCTGACGCGGCTCGACCTGGTGTACTCGATCAAGGACGGGGCCGACGGGCGCATCCGGATCCGGGATTTCAGGTCCGGCACGACCGAGATGGAGGAAACCTTCCAGTGGGACCTCGTGCCGCTCAACCTGTTTCCGGGGAACGAGGTCACGTATCACCTCGAGCTTTTCGACAACGACCGCATTTCCGGACCGAAGGCCGGAAAGAGCGAGGTGCGCCATCTCCGTTTTCCGACGATGGACGAGATCTACGCGGAAATCCAGGACGAGCACAAGGGGCAGATCGACGACCTGTCGTCGCTGCTCAACAGCTCGAAGGAGATGAAGGAACAGCTGGACAAGCTGTCGCGCGAATCCAAGCGCGGCGACAAGATGGACTGGGAAAAGAAGAAGGAGATCGAAAACCTGCTGGAGAAGCAGGCATCGCTGGAAAAGAACCTGTCCGACGCCGCGCGCCAGCTCGAAGAGACGCTGAACAAGGCCCAGGAGCAGACCCTGATCTCGCCGGAACTCCTGCAGAAAATGCAGGAGTTGAACGACCTCGTTCAGTCCATCAAGAACGAAAAGCTGCAGGAGTCGCTCCAGAGGCTGAACGAAGCAATGCAGAAGATGGACCCCGACGCCATCGACAAGGCCCTTGAGGATTTCAAGCTGGACCAGGAGCAGATGGTCAAGAGTCTCGACCAGACGATCGAGATGCTGAAGGAGATCCGCAAGGAAGAGATGATGGAAGACATGGTCCGCAAGGCCCAGGACCTGGCGGACGAACAGCGCGACCTGTCGAAGGAGATCGAGAAGAAGTCCGACGAGAAGGACGGCGACAGGAAGTCCGACGAGAAGTCCGACAAGGGCGACAAGTCGGACCGCAAGGACGGGGAAAAGGCGGACAAGACCGACGCTCAGAAGGACAAGGACGGCGACAAGTCCGACAAGGCCGAGAAATCCGACGAGGACGCGAAGAGCGACAAGAACAGCAAGGGCGAGAACAAGGACGGCGAAAAGGGCGACAAGGAACTCGCGGAAAAACAGCAGGACCTGCAGAAAAAGGCCGAGGACCTCGACAAGCAGCTCGAGGAATTGAAGAAGCTCGCGGACAACGAGCCGAAGCTCCAGGAGGAGCTCGACAAGATCGACAAGTCCCAAGAGAAGAAGAGCATGCAGGACAACATGGAGCAGAGCGAAAGCGAGCTCAGCCAGGGGAGCAAGGACAAGGCGCTCAACTTTGCCTTCAAGGCGGCCGAGGACGCGCAGAGCATGGCCCAGAGCATGAAGAAGGCCCAGAGCGAGAGCAACGCGGCGAAGAAACGGGAAATGCAGGAGAAGCTGCTGGGCGTCATCCAGGATCTGGTGGACGTTTCGAGCGCCCAGGAAGACCTGATCGTCCAGGCGCCGACAACCCGGGAAGGCGAGCTGGCGGCGCGCCAGCGCGTCCTGATGGACGGTGCCCTGAAGGCGGCCCTCGAACTCGAGGCGCTCGGAAAGCGGACGCTGTTCGTCAAGCAGGAGCAGACCTCGAAGCTCGGCGCCGCGATGAACCGGATGAGCAACGCCACGAAGAACTACGCGGCCGGAAACCGCAACAACGGCCTGCGTGAAGGGATCGAGTCCGCCGGCGACCTCAACGAGGCCATCGTGGAACTGATGCAGTCCCATTCGTCCATGTGCAATTCCGGAAGCGCCACCGGGTTCATGGAGTCCATGGAAAAGATGGCCGGGCTTTCGGAGCAGCAGCAGGACCTGAACAACCAGGCGCAGTCCATGGGAGGCGGCAAGTCCGGAACCCAGAAGCGGCTGTCCCGCGGCGAAGGAGAGTCCCTGGAAGCCATGGCCGCCCAGCAGGAGGCGATCCGGCGCGGTCTCGAGGATGTCGCGGGCAAGATGGGCGACCGGAAGGACGTGCTCGGCCGGCTCGATGATCTGGCCAAGGAAATGGGCGAGGTGGCCCGCGAGATGAAGAATCACAATCTTGATGAACGCGTGCTCGAACGCCAGCAGAAGATTCTCAACCGGCTGCTGGACGCGCAGAAATCGATCCGGAAGAAGGAAGACAAGAACAACGAGCGCGAGTCCCGCACCGGCGAACAGCTGGCGCGGTCGTCGCCGGGGCCGCTGACCCGCGAGCAGCTGATGGGACCGGAAAGGCTCCGGAACGACATCCTGCGCGGCCAGGCGGACAGCTATCCGCCCCAGTACCGCGGGCTGGTCGAAAAATACTTCCGGGCGCTTTCGGAAAAGAAGGCGGACGGCGACGGAAGCGGAAAGAAGGACTGATGGATCTCACGTTGAAGACCCGGGGCCCCGCCGTCTGGCGGCTCCTTTCCTGGCCGGCCGCGCCGTTGTGGATGGCGGTCATCCTGCTCGGTTCGACCCCGGCGATGGCCCACGCACAGCAGGGCCAGATCAAGGCACAGCAGTCCGATGCCCGGTACAACCAGCTGCTGCGGACGGCGGCGCGCCAGACGTCGCTCGGGCAGCACGGCCCGGCGCTGGCCACGTACAAGAGCATGCTGGCCGCGTACCCGGGCGACCTCACGGCCACCCGCGGTTATGCCGACGCGCTCATGGCGCTCGGGCAGATCGACCAGGCGGAGGAGTTCCTCACTTCGGCCCTGAAGACATCGGGCGACGATCCGGCCATCCGGAGAAGCCTCGGCGAAATCCACCGCTCGCAGAAGAAGTACGTGCTGTACCTGGAGGATGTGGTGGCCGTTCTCGACAATGCGGCCGAGGGCGCGGATCTCTCGCTCCCCTGGGCCATGCGCGCCTTCGAAGAGCTTTCGGCCGAGGCGAGCGTTGCTCCCCGGATCGAACCGGCCATCCGCAAGCTGATTTCCTCCAATCCGAAGCATCCCGAACTCAGGATTCTTCTCGGTGATGCGCTTCTTCGCCGCGGTGAAGAAACCGCGGCGCTCGCGGAGGTCGTCGAGGCCGACCGGTTGTCCGGTGCAAAGGGCTCGGTGATCTATCTTTTCGGCGACGGCCTGTTCACTTCGGGCCGAAACGCCCTGGCCGCGAACGCGTACCAGAAGGCGGCCGAACTGGGCGTCGATCCAGCCTTTCGCACGGGGGCCTGGACGCGCGTCGCGGAAATCGCGATGGAGCAGAACCGGTACGCGCAGGCCGCCTCCGCCTACCGGGCCATAGCCGACACCAACCCGGACAACGCGGCCGGGGTCGCGGCGCTGCTGACGCTGGCGGACATCCAGTCCACGCGTCTCGGCGACTACAGGTCCGCGCTGGCCACGTACCAGGGGCTCCTGGGGCATCCCAGGGTCGGAGATCGCGTCGGGTTCGTTCATCTTCAGCTCGCCGACTGCCACCTGCGGCTGAACGAAACGGACGCGGCGCGGCGGGAACTGGAGAAGCTGAAGGCCACGACCGCGGACCAGGAAACCCAGGCGGAGGGAGCATTCCTCGGCGCGGAGATCCTGTTTTTCGCGGGGTCGTTCAAGGAAGCCCAGACGGCCTACCAGGACGTCGCGGAAAACTTCACCCGCACCCAGAAGGCCAACGACGCGGTGGGACGGTACCTCCAGGTCGTTCGGGCCACGGACCAGGGGCAGATGGCGGCTCTGAAAATGTACGCGGACATGGAGCGCCTGACCCGCATTGCCGACACGACCGCGGTGATCGCCACCGCCCACGGACTGGTCGGATCCTGGCCCGGCACGGAGTTCGCGGCGGAAGCCCTGTTCCGCGAAGCGGAAGTGCTCCGGAACCGGGGCGATGCGGCTTCCGTCATCGTGCTTTGTGAAAGAACAGCCGCGGAGTATCCGAAGTCCCGGGTGGCCCCGCACGCCCTGGCGTTCATGGGGGATCTCTATCTCAATGAGCTGGGCGACAAGAAGATGGCGCTGGAAACCTACGAGCGTCTCCTGGCCGATTACCCCGAAAACCTGCTGTCCGCGGAAGTCAGGCGGACGGTGGAAAGACTGAGGAAGACAAGTGAATCGTGAAACTCTCCGCCGCGGACTGGTCGGGCTGGCGCTGCTGCTCTGCGCGTCCGGTTTCGGTTCCGCGGCATCGGCGCGCATGCTCGTGCCCATGGACCTGACCCAGACGAATCACCTCAAGGCCTACGGTCTCGCCTACTGGGTCCTGTCGAGAGGGGAGAGTCTCGAGTGGCTGCTGAACTACCGCGGCGGATCCTTCGTCTTCAGCGGCTCCCCGTCCATCGAGCGCGAGGCGCGCATCCGCGGCATCTCCTATGAAATCGTCGACGACGGAACGATGGGGTCGATCTACACGGAAATCGAGAGCGCGAACATGGAGGTGGTCCTCCTCGAGAAAGCTCCCAAGGTGGCCGTGTACATCCCGCCCAACTTCGTTCCGTGGGACGACGCGGTGACCCTCGCGCTGACCTATGCGGACATTCCGTTCGAGCAGATCTGGGACGAGCAGGTGCTGAACGGGGAGCTCGGAAAATACGACTGGCTCCACCTCCATCACGAGGACTTCACCGGCCAGTACGGAAAGTTCTACTACAACTTCCGCGGCACGGACTGGTACCGGGAACAGCAGTCCACCTACGAGGCCTCGGCGCGGCGACTCGGTTTCAAGAAGGTCAGCGAGTGCAAGAAGGCGGTGGCCCGGGCCATCAAGGACTACGTGGCCCAGGGCGGATTCATGTTCGCCATGTGCTCGGCCACCGATACCTACGACATCGCACTGGCGGCGGAGGGCGTGGACATCTGCGAGAGCATCTACGACGGCGACTCCGCGGATCCGGGCGCCCAGGCAAAGCTCGACTACGACCGGTGCCTGGCGTTCCACAATTTCGTTCTGGAGCCGAATCCGCTCGTCTACGAGTTTTCCAACCTGGACACGTCCAACTACTCGGTGGCGCGCGGCGCCGAGGCGGACTTCTTCACGCTGTTCGACTTTTCCGCCAAGGAGGACCCCGTCCAGACCATGCTGACCCAGAGCCACACCAGCGTCATCAACGGCTTTCTCGGCCAGACGACGGGATTCAACCGCGACCTGGTCAAGAAGGGTGTCATCATCATGGGACAGGTCGAGGGCACCCGCGAGGTCAAGTACCTGAACGGCAACTGGGGGAACGGGACGTTCACGTTCTACGGCGGGCACGACCCGGAGGACTATCAGCATGCCGTCGGCGACCCTCCCACGGACCTGAGCCTGCACCCGAACTCTCCGGGATACCGCCTGATCCTGAACAACGTTCTCTTTCCCGCGGCGGAAAAGAAAAAGCACAAGACGTGATCGACAGACCGGCTTTCCGTTTCGCGATCCGGCCCCTGCTGGCGGGACTGCCGCTGCTGGCCGCCCTCTCCGTGTCCCCGCGTTCCGCGACGGCCGATCCGCTGTCCGGCTGGGTTTTCGATCGTCTCACCTGGTCGCCCGGAGGCGAGTCGCTGGCCGTCGAAGCCGTCCAGTATCGATCCCGCGGGGATCGCTTCGAGCGCGGCTCCGGCCCGGTGACGCTCGTGGTCGATGCCCGATCGGGACTCGTCTCGGCGCCGGCCGAAGCCCGCGCCTTCCAGCTTCGCGAAGAGACCGGCGAAATGCTCCTGCTCGGATCCTGGGGGCTGTGGCATTTCGATCCCGGTTCGGAACGCTTGCGGCAGCTGCATGTGTCGTCGCCCGGCGGCGGTGCGCGCATCTACGACTTTGCCTTTGACGCGGCGGGCCGGCCCGTTTTCCTGGTCGGCGCGGTGGGCGACACGACCGGCGGCCTGTATCGCGCCGGCGCGTCCGGGGCGCCCGAGTTCCTGGCGCCGTTCGAGCCGGGCAGCGCCGTTGTTCCCGAACTGTGGACCGCGAGCGTGCGGCCGGGGCGCGGCCCGCAGATCGCCGACGCGCGCGGCCCGCGTTTCTTCACCATTCCGGGCCTTGACGGTGATTTCCGGTACGACGGTCGCCGCCTGGTCCGGGCCCGGGCAACCGGAACGCCGGAGCTCGTGGCCGATTCCGTGGAAATCTCGTGGGCGAGCTGGCCGGAAGCCGGCGGCGTCGGACTTGTCTCCGTTCACGAGCTTCGGCAGCCCGGCTCCGGAGCGGTGTACCGGCTCAGGCCCGACGCGCCGCCCCGGCGGATCCTCGACAGCGTGTCGCCGCAGGTGGCGTGGCGCACGCCCCGCGAGGCGTATCTCAACGACGCGGACGGCCGCCTCCGGATCTACGATGCGGACCGTGATGCCCTGCGTGCCGTGGATCTCAAGGGGCTTCCCTCATGGGCGGCCGCGTTGAACGAACCCGACATGCTCGTTACGCTGGGCATCGAGCGCTGGCCGCTTTCGGCCCGGGACGAGGGATCCCGCCTGGCCATGATCGAGAAGTGCGAGAAGGATCTCCGTTTCGGAGAGGGGGAATCTCCCTTTACGGCGCTGCTGAGGGCCGGTGAGGGGGAGCCGCGGGGGCGGATCGAGGGGGCCGGGTTCTTTCCCGCTCCGTCCAGCGCGGAGCAGGTCCTCCCGGTATTAGAGAAAAGGGGACTCAAGGCGCGGGTCACCATGGCCCCCGCCCGTCGTTTCTGGGGGGCGTTCGACTCCGGTTTTCTCCGCAACGCTGCGGGAGACGTCGCTTTCGTCCGGCGACTCGACGGGAGTCTCCCGTTTACGGAACTCTGGCTCAGGCCGTCCGGCGGAACGCCGCGGCGACTCATCACAACAAGGATCGGGGGATCATGAAACGGTATCCCGCTGCAGGCGTACTGGCTGTACTTTTCGTCGTCCTCGCCGGAGGAAACGCCGGGGCCGAATGGATCCCCAGCTACTACTTCTTCGACCGGATCGCCTGGTCTCCCGACAGCCGTTCCCTGGCCGTGATCGGGCGTTACGTGAACGAGGAGTCGCCGGAAACGTTCGAGGACACCCTGCTCGTCGACGTGGAAACCGGGGAGATCCGCTGTCTCTCCCCGTCCATGATGAACTTCGTGCTGAGCCGCGACGGCAAGAGGATGCTGTTCCGTGGCCGCTGGGGGCTGTACGCCCACGAATTCGCAACCGGGGTCACCCGGACGGTCGCCTACCAGAACGCCTTCCTTCCCTCGGAAATCGCGGAGTACTCCTTCGACCGCGAGGGAACCTCGGCGGTCTGCCTGCGCTGTTCCGACTCGAACCCCGACGTGAACGGCGTGTACGCCTATCCGCTGGACGGCGGGGAGCCGGTCGCGCTGATCACGGACACCTACTGCAGTCCCCTGCTGATGAACTTCTGGCAGAAGCGGAGGCGCGGCGCGGATCCGGACCCGGACCGGCTGCCCGTTCCCGACCGGCCCGTCGTCGTCGACAACTTCCCCGGCACGGTATGGCAGATACGAAAGGGGCTCACCCCCGGCGTGGCGGTCTGGAGCAACGGCACGGCGGGGAGCGACACGCTGTGCGTGGGATGCCGGACCGCGTTCGTCTCCTGGCCGGCTCCGGGCGGCCAGGTTCTCGTGGCGACATCACCCGAGGACATCGGCGACCTCACGAGTCCCGGGGACCTCTGGCTTGTCCGGCCCTCCGAAGACCCGGTGTCGCTGGCGCGCGGCCAGTTCGAAAAGGTCGGCTGGCGGGACGACACGCACGCCGTGGCTCTTGCCCGCCCCGGCATCTGCTGGGACATCGACATGACGGCCGGCGTGGCCCGGCCCCTGTCGTTCAGCCAGGCCCCGGACTGGCTCCGGCTGCGCCGCATCGTGTCGGAGCCCGTCTGGACGATACAGGCGCCCGCGGCCGCCTGTCCGGACCTCGAGTCGGCGCGCACCGCTTCGCTCCTGCTGCGGGGGCTGGACGTTTCCGGTTATGCCCTGGACGGGCCTCCGGGTGCGCCGGTCCTTTCGGTCGGCGTGTTCGGCGATTCCGCGGCGGCCGCGGCGGCGGTCCGGCGCATCCGGGAGGCCAATTCTGAGTTTCCGACGGCCGGACTCCGGGTCGTTCGCCGGCCGGCCTCGGAGATGCTCGGCAATTTCGACTTCGGCGCGATCGCGTCTCCCGACGGGCGGCACACGGCCTTCCTCCGCAGCCATCCCCACATGTTTCAGCCCTATACGGCAACGGAAATCTGGGTGGAGCCCGGTGACGGCGGACGTCGCCGCCTCCTTCTGCCGGCCATGGCGAGCTGGTAGCGCCCAGCCCCGGCAGCCCTTGACAGCCCCTTGAACGGAAGGCCAGTATCCGTCTGATCCACGCGTGCGCCGGTATCCCGGGCGCCGGGGAGCCCTGACTGCGGCCGTGATGAATTCGGGAGGGGGGGCGAAAAGATGGAAAAGGCGTTCCCGGAATGCCAGAAGTGCAAGAGCGGCGTGCTTCTGCCGCTGTCCGACTACGGCCGGGACGGAGCACCCATCACCTACAAGGCATGGGTCTGTTCCAATCCGGGGTGCGGCTTCAACCTCAGGATCGACAACGGGGAGATTTCCATCGGACGCACGATCGGGAGCAGCACGAAGTAGGAGATTCCCCTTCCCCGGCCGCTGCCACGAGGACGTGACGAACGCGGCGGCCGTGACCGGCAGGGCGGTTCGATCCAACGAGACAGGTCCGACGCGGGCCTGTCTCGCGTTGTTTTCGGAGGATGGTCATGATCAAGGCGGTCGTTTTCGACCTGGACAATACCCTGACCGACTTCATGAAAATGAAGGACATGGCCATTACGGGCGGAGCGGCGGCCATGATCGACGCGGGTCTCAAGAAGTCGCTCGCGGAAGCCCGGGACGAGATCAACGTGGTCTACAAGGAGATGGGGATCGAGTACCAGAAGGTCTTCGATGTCTATCTTCAGCGGACGCTCGGCCACATCGACTACCGGATGCTCGCGGCGGCGATCGTCGGCTACCGGCGTGCCCGGGACTCGGCGCTCGTTCTCTATCCCCACGTCAACTACACGCTCCACGAGCTGATCAAGCGCGGCCTGAAGCTGGCCGTCGTCAGCGATGCCCCCCGCGAAAGCGCCTGGCTCCGGCTCTGTTATCTCCAGCTCCATCACGTCTTCGACGTGGTCGTGACGTTCGAGGACACGCAGAAGCGCAAGCCCGACAAGGAGCCGTTCCAGCGGGCCCTGAACGAGCTCAGGGTGACCGCCGACCAGGCGCTCATGATCGGTGACTGGCCGGAACGCGACGTGATCGGGGCGAAGGCGCTTGGAATGAAGACGGTGTTCGCGCGCTACGGCGACACGTTCGGCACCGGGATCGGCGCGTCGGGAGCGGACTACGACATCAACGACATCATGGACCTTCTCGACATCGTCGACGGGCTGAACGGCGTCCGATGATCCCCGTCGTCACCGCGGAGGACATGCGGGCCATCGACGCCGCGTCCATCGAGCGTGACGGAATCCCGTCGATCGACCTCATGGAACGGGCCGGCGCGGGGGTCGCCGAGGCGCTGCTCGCTCACTTCGGCCGCCCCGAAGGGCTGACGGCCCTGGTCGTGGCCGGCAAGGGGAACAACGGCGGAGACGGCCATGTCTGCGCCCGCCACCTGAAGGCGGCCGGCGTCTCCGTGATCGTGGCCGCACTCGGAACCCCGGACGCCCTGTCGTCGGACGCGCGGATCAATGCGGAGCGATGGCAGGCCGAAGGGGGCGTGCTGCACTGGCTGGCGGACGAGGCCGCGGTCGACGCGTTCTTCGCCTCTCCCCCGGACATCATGGTCGTCGTCGATGCCCTGCTCGGCACCGGATCCTCCGGGGCGCCACGCGGAGCCGTGGCGGCGGCCGTGCGCGGGATCCGGCGCATCGGGCGGCCGGTGGCGGCCGTGGACATCCCCACCGGAATCGACGCGGACACGGGAGCCGTGCCCGGCGAGGCGATCCACGCCGACCTGACGGTGGCTCTCGGTCTCCCGAAACGGGGGCACTACCTGTATCCGGCCCGCGATCATTCCGGGGTCGTCGAGATCGTGGACCTGGGATTTTCGGACCAGCGGATCGTCGAGTCCGGGGTGGCCGACTTCCTGGTGGAGGCGGAGGACGCGGCTTCCTTTCTCCCGCGCTGGCCCGGTGAGACCCACAAGGGAAACCGCGGCCGGCTGCTCCTCGTGGGCGGATCCGCCGGGTTGACCGGCGCGGTGGCGCTCGCGGCCGGGGCGGCGCTGCGGGCCGGCGCCGGTCTCGTCACGGCCGGAGTCCCGGCGAGCCTCAACGACATTCTCGAGGTCAAGCTGACCGAAGCCATGACCCTGCCGCTCCCGGAAGGGAAGGGGCGCCTGCTTTCGCCGGCGGCGCTTCCGGTTCTTCAGGCCTTCGCCGGCGACCGGCTCAACGCGCTGGTGATCGGTCCCGGCATCGGGCGGTCGGAGGAAACGGCGGACCTGGTCCGCGCCCTTCTGCCCGCGTTGAAGGTGCCGAAGGTTCTCGACGCGGACGGGCTCTTCGCCTTCAACGGCCGGGCCGGGGAGCTGAAAGCCGCCGCCGCTTCCGGACCGTTGATCCTCACGCCGCATGCCGGGGAAGCCGCGCGCCTGACCGGAGTCGACCCCGGTGCCGCCGAAGGGGGGCGGATCGACTTCGCCGCGGACTGGGCGGAAAGGACGGGCGCGGTCTTCGTGCTGAAGGGGGCTCCCACGATCGTCGCCTCCCCGGAAGGGGAAACGTTCCTGAATCCGACCGGCGGTCCGGCGCTGGCCACCGGGGGAACCGGGGATGTCCTGGCCGGGCTGATCGGCGGCTTCCTGGCCCAGGGGCTGATGCCGCTGCACGCGGCGCTTCTCGCCGTTTTCCTGCACGGCCTGTGCGCCGACCTGATCGGCGAGCGCCGGAGTCGCTACGGTCTCGTTGCCGGCGACCTGATCGAGGCGCTTCCCGAGGCGATGGCCGAACTGGCCGGGAGCCGCCCGTGAGCCGGGCGGATCTGTTCGGGCGGGCCCAGGCGCTCCTGCCGCGGCTTTCCGCCTGGCGGCGTCACCTGCACGCCGCGCCGGAACTGTCGTATCACGAGGAAGCCACGCGGGATTACGTGGGCGCCGAGCTCCGCGCCCTCGGCTTCGACACGCGTCCGGTGGCCGGGACCGGCCTGGTGGCGCGGATGAAAGGGGAAACGAGCCCGCGCCCGGTCGTGGCCCTGCGTGCCGAACTCGACGCACTGCCGATCCGGGAAGCCAACGATGTGGAGTACCGGTCGAAAAACGAGGGCGTCATGCACGCCTGCGGTCACGATGCGCACATGACCATGGTTCTCGGCGCGGCGCTCCTGCTCAAGGAGTGCGCGCCGGAAATGCTCGCCTCCACGGTCCTGATCTTCCAGCCTGCCGAAGAAGTGCCTCCGGGCGGCGCGCGGCGTCTGCTCGAGGACGGCGTGCTGGAGGAGGAACAGGTGTCGGCCATCTTTGCCCTCCACGTGGATCCGCGCTACCCCGCGGGCCGCCTGCTGCTCAAGCGAGGCCCGCTCATGGCGGCCAGCGACCGCTTCACGCTCGACGTGATCGGAAAGGGAGGACACGGCGGCTATCCGCATCTCACCGTCGATCCGATCGTGGTCGCCGCGCAGATCGTCCTCGGAGTGCAGACCATCGTGTCCCGCCGGCTCGAACCGACGGAGCCGGGGGTGATCTCCATCGGAACGATCGCCGGGGGCACAGCGGACAACGTCATTCCCGATCGCGTGTCGATCACCGGGACTCTGCGCAGCCACTCTCCGGAAGTGCGGAAGGCACTGCCGGACTGGATCCGCCAGGCGGCGGAAGGGATCGCCGCCGGGTGCGGAGCACGTGTCGAGTTCGCGTATCTTCCCGGCCATCCTGGACTGTCCAACGACCCCGGCGTGATCGACGGCATCCGGTCGATTCTCGAGCCGGCCCTGGGACCGGACAACGTGATGGATCTCCCCCGGCCGATCATGGGCGGAGAGGACTTTTCACACTATCTGGAAAGGTATCCGGGGGCGTTTCTGCGGCTGGGTGTGCGGAACGAGGCGGAGGGGATCGTTCATCCCATCCACAGCGCCCGATTCGACATCGATGAGCGCGCGCTGGCTACGGGCGCGGCGGCGCTGGCGGCGATCGCCAGGGACTGGACGGCCACGGACGCATCCGCCGGCTGACAGGGGATTGTCCGCAGCGACGAGCGTCTTGCGGGGGCGCTATGATCCGCCGTAAAGCAAACCCGTATCAGTAGTTGGAGACCTGCTCGATACCCGTCAGAGGGGTGAGCGCGGCAAGGGGCACCCGCTCCAGGGCCAGCAGCCGTCGCTTCAGATCGAGTCCTGCGGAGAAACCGCCGAGGCCGCCGTTGTGATGGACCACCCGATGACAGGGGATGAGCACCGCGACCGGGTTCTGGCCGTTCGCCGAGCCGACCGCCCGATACGCGCCGGGGTGGCCGACGGTTTCGGCGAGCCAGCGGTAGCTGCGCACATCTCCGTAGGGAATCGTGAGCAGGGTGGCCCAGACACGCCGCTGGAACGGAGTTCCCTGGAGGATGTCGAAAGGACCTTCGAACTCGATGCGCTTGCCGGCAAAGTAGCGGTCGAGAAAATGGAGAACCTTCGTCAGCGCGCGCTCGTTTTTTTCCGGGACCGCGTCGAAGTTCGTTTCGAGATACTTCGTGAATGCGGTTTCCTGCACGCGGAGCATCAGGGAGCAGAGCCCGTGGTTCGTTGCGGCAACGCCGATCGTTCCCAGCGGCGAGTCGCACATTGCGTAGAACAGTGGACGTTCTCTCTGCATTTGCTCTTCAAGTCCTTTTCGTCTTCAGGAAACCGATCGGAATCACTCGGGCTGGAGCCCCATGTTAGTCTTCATCACCGCGCCTTGCAACCAGAGATGCAAGTCGGGCGCGAAATGTTTATCCTCTGCGGCGGGAGTGACACGAGGAATGAATCAGGAAGAGATCGTACGTGAAATCATCGACACCGGCCGGCGGCTCGACCGGCTCGGTTTCGTCCCGGCCACCGACGGCAACATTTCCGTCCGCATGTCGGAGCGGGAAATCGTGGCGACGGCCACCGGTGTGCGCAAGGGATCGCTGTCGGCGAGGGATTGCGTCGTCATCGATCCGGACGGCCGGGTTCTTCGCGGCTCGGCACGTCCCTCATCCGAAATCCTCATGCATCTCGCCGTCTACAGGGCCCGCCCCGATGCGCGGGCCGTCGTTCACGCACATCCGCCGACCGCAACCGGGTTTGCCGTGGCCGGCCTCCCTCTTCACCAGTGCGTCCTCCCCGAAGTGGTCGCCACGATCGGATCGATTCCGATCGCTCCCTACGCCACACCCTCCACCGACGAACTGCCAAGATCGCTGGCCCCGCTGATCGAACATCACGATGCGGTTCTTCTGGCGAATCATGGAGCCGTGACGTTTGCTCCCGACCTGTTCCAGGCCATGAACCGGATGGAAACCGTCGAGCAGTTCGCCAGGATTCTCTTCGTGGCGCGAACGCTCGGCCGGGTCAACGTGCTGTCGGGAGCCCAGGTCGAGCAGATCAACGCCATCCGGCACCGGTACGGATTCGAAGGGCATGCTCCCGGGTGCGAAGCCTGTCGCGAGGAAAGGCCGTTCACGGATCACGACCTCCTGGCCGCCCGCGCCGGGACCGTGGTGACCTCCTGCGCGCGCGGAGGAGATCCGGCGCCCGACCCCGATGGGGGCGTCTCGCAGGCGCCGGCGGAGAGCAGTGCTCCGGAGGACTTCAGCCGGGACGAACTGGTTCAGCGGGTGGCCGCGGAAGTGGCCAGAATCCTGGAAAGCAAGCGAGACCAATAGTTTAGGCGTACGGACGTCCGATCCCACTCCGGGTGAGGTGCCGGAGGCGCCGGTTCCCGCGGGCGCTGCCGGGGTCGCAGAAGCGGTCTTTTGGGTGTCCTGCGCGGTCCGCGCGGGACCGCCCCCCGACGCGTCCCGGGTCGATCCACCCCTTCGCGAAAACCGCTAACCTTCGAGCCCCACTAAGACGATATATCACTTTGGATTGAGGCCTGCGCCACCCCAGGATTCGGACGGGCCTGTTCCGACTTTCCTCCAAACACCGGTGAACCATCATGGCTGAAGACCCAGAACTGCATATCGAGCATGGTTTCGACCTGATGTCCGCCGTGTCCGCAGGCGAGCAGGAGGCCGAACCGCGCCCCCGCGCGCCGGGTCAGGCTTCGGAAACCGTGGCCGAGCTGCGATCGATCGTCGAGGCCATCCGGTCCCTGTCCAAGGCCGTGAAGGCGGCCCGGATGTACCCCTCGAACAATCCGGTCTACCAGCGCGCCCTCACCGATGTCGTGGAGAAGATGGGGACGACCTTCCAGGAGCATGGAGTCATCCGGCTCGTCGTGGGCCAGAACCGGCTCTACTTCCAGGGCGAGACCGTGTACGAGAACACGGACAACGAGGACAGCCTGTCCCGCCTGTTTTTCCGCGACGGCATCCGCGAGATCAGTTTTCACATCGGTTTTGACCGGGAGGAAATGAACACGTTCCTGGAGATGGTCCGCAGCGCGTTCTCCCGGGAGGCCGTGGACGATCTGGTGACCCAGCTCTGGGGGGACGCCCTTCCCCATGTCACGTACACCGCCATCGACGACATGCTCGATCAGGATCTCGTCGAAACGGATGTGCCCGCGGAGTTCGGATCCGACTTCATGAACTACGTCGATTTCGAGATGGACTTCGCCGAGGAAGACTCCGGCCCCGAACCGGCGCGCGAGGATGCGCTGGCCGCCGCCGGGGAGATGCACAAGCAGCTGCTGCGGGAGAAGGGGCGCGACATACTCAGGATCGAGGAGGCCGACATCGAGCGGCTTCGCCCCGAGGTGGTCGATGAGGACGTCCCCGGCCTGATCGAACGGGTTCTCGACACGTTCTTCGATGTCCTCGACCAGGAAAAGGACGCCGCGGCCCGGAACGTCATTCTCGGAGTCGTCGAGAACGCCCTGGTTTCGCTGGTCATCCAGGACGAAACGCGGGGGGCCTGCCACATCCTGAAGTCGATGGCGGAAATGCGGGACCGCCGCCCGGACCTTGTCCAGCAGCACCGGGAGCAGTTCGACTCGCTCATGAGGGCGGCCTCGGATCTCGCGCGGCTCGACCGGATCGTGGAGATCCTCGAGGAAGGCGGTCGGGGCACCCGGGACGCCGAGAGCTACCTGGCGTACCTCCCCGCCGAAACCATCCCCTCCCTCTGCGAACTCCTGGGAACGGTGGAATCCAGGCGGGCCCGGGAAGCGCTCTGCCGGGCGCTCGTGGGGCACGGCCGGGAAGCGGTGGATCGCCTGATCCCGTTCCTGTCCGACTCCCGATGGTTCCTCGTGCGGAACATCCTCTCGGTTCTCGGGCAGATGAAGGCCGCGGTTGCGGTCCGTCACATCAAGCCGCTGGTGACCCACGAGGATCTCAGGGTCCGCCGCGAGGCGCTGACCGCCCTGAGCCTGATCGGAGAGGGGGAAGCGATGGAAGCGCTCCTGTCCCTGGTCCGCGATCCCGACCCCCGCATGCGGACGACCGCGGCGGCAAGCCTGGCCCGGCTCGGACGTGTCGCGGTGAATCCCCTGCTCCAGATCGTCCTGGCCAAGGACTTCGAGAGCCGCTCGATGGAGGAAAAGCGCGGATTCTTCGAGGCCCTCGGGCGCACGAACGATACCGAGCTGCTGCCGTACCTGAAGATGCTGTTGAACAAGAAGCCCCTGTTCAACAAGACGCAGGCGGAGGAGATGCGGGTGTGTGCCGTCGAGGCCCTGTCGCGCATGACCGGGCCGGAGGCGCTCGCGCTCCTCGAGGTCACGACGAGGGACCCGAGTTCGGTGGTGCGTGCCGCCGTCACCGGCGCCCTGCGCCGGATCCGGGAAGCGGGAGACGAGGAGGCCCAGGATGGCTGATCAGTCCACGGCCCGGGCCGAACACCATCTGTCCCATGTCCTGGAGAGCGGAATGCTCGGCCAGGCCAGGGACCTGATCCGGGGGCTGAACGTGGCCATCAAAACGGCCCGCATCCATGACCTGCGGAACGAGGCGGTCGTCGGCGCACTGGACGCGCTGTCCGTGGTGACGAACGATCTTCTGAGGATGGGGGGGGTGTTCACTCTCCGGGTTCTCGGCGATTACCTGTTTCTCAACGACACCCGGATCAAGGCCGATGTCGGCAGCTACGCCGCGTTCGACAGCATGTGCCGGGAACTGAAGGCCCGCGGAATCGGCTCCATCACCGTTCAGGGGGTCGTTCAGAGGGATGATCTCATGGCGCTCGTGTCCGTGCTGAACTCGGCGCCGCAGCGGGCGACCGACGAGGGTACCCATGTGTCCGAAGAGGCCTGGACGTTTCTCAACGTCCGGCTGGCCGGGATGACCTCCTCCTTCGAACTCGGGCCCTGGAAACCCAGCGAGATCTCGGACTTCGAAAAGGAACAGATCGACAACAAGGAGAGGGCGAAGAAGACGTTCTTCCGGGCGGTCGCCGTGACCCGCGCCGTCATGTCGCAGACCAAAGTCAGCCAGCAGATGGACCTGCGCCGGGCCAAGCGCGTCGTCCAGACGATGGTCGACCTCCTGATGGAGGAGGAGTTCTCCCTCCTCGGGCTGACGACCCTCAAGGAATACGACAACTACACGTTCTTCCACTCCGTCAACGTCTGCGTCCTCTCCATCGCCATCGGCAAGCGGCTCGGCCTGGACAAGAAACGCCTGTCCGAGCTGGGCGTCGCGGCCCTGCTGCACGACATCGGCAAGACGGAAATTCCCACGACGGTCCTCCGGAAGCCCGGAAAGTTCGACAAGGAAGAGTGGGAGATGATGAAGGCTCATCCGGCGCTGGGCGTGCGGGTGCTCGTCCGGCTGAAGGGTTTTTCGGACCTTGCCATCAAGGCGATCGTGGTGGCCTTCGAGCACCATCTCGGCGTCAACCTCCAGGGGTATCCCGCCCTGCTTTTACCGCGCCAGCCGCACCTGTTCAGCCGGATCGTGACCGTGGCCGACTGCTTCGACGCCATGACCACGCAGCGCGTCTACTCCGAAAGCGCCCGGCCCCGCGACAAGGCGATGTCCTACATGCTGTCACAGTCCGGCAAGCTGTTCGATCCGACGATCCTGAAGTACTTCGTCAACCTGATCGGTGTCTATCCGATCGGATCCCTGGTGAAGCTCTCGACCGGCCAGATCGGCGTGGTCATGTACACGGCCCCCGACTGCGAGGACCCGACCCGCCCCACGGTCAAGGTGATCACCGACGCCAACGGAATCGAGATCGACGGCCCCCTCGTCGACATGATGGCCGGGGGACCGGCCGCGGACCCCCCCTTCACGATCGTGGAGGCCCTGGATCCGGCCCGGGTGGACATCGACACCAGCCGTTACTTCCTCTAGACCGGAAGCACCACCGATTTCCTCAGGCGGGCGCCGCGGCCACGACTTTGCCCGGTCAGGGAGTGACCCCTGTCTTCCCGCGATCCCGGAGCCGTTTCCGCCCGCCCGAAAGCCCCCAAGCGGCGCCCCGGCGCCGGGTTCGCGTTGCTTGACAGCGGGCGAATCGGCGGGTATCTTCTCTCGCGGAAGTTGAAAGGCTTTCCCCCCTCTGATTTCAGTTGCGGCCGGCCTGTCCGACCGTAGTCCTACCCCATAATCGAACGAGAGAGGTCTCCGAAAGGAGGAAGGTCGTCTCCATGCGGAATCCGGTTTTTCTGGGAGCACTGGCGCTTTTACTGGTCCTGACCGGCTGCGCCAAGCAGCTTCCGGCCACCCTGAGCGATCTGGGATCGGCGGACAAGGTGGTGTTGATCACGTTCCGCGACGGCGAAACGCTCAAGGGACGCATCGTCGAGAACCAGAGCGTCGTCTTTCACACTTTCGGCAAGGTCTACCGCGGCGAGGTCGAGGAAGTCGGCGACCAGCAGATCGTCATCAAGAATGCGTTCGTCAGTTCCGAGTACGACAAGTTCCGCGTTCAGCGGGAACGCATGGAAGAAGGGAAACTGCGCATCACCGACCAGTCGACGCGCATCGTGCTTCCCACCTACCGCATCGTGAGCGTCGAGCGAGTGACCGTCGACAAACCCAAGACGGCCCGATACATGGCGTTCTGGGTCTTCTCCGCCTCCGTTCTCGCCGCAATTCTGAGTGAACGACTTTAATCATTTCCGGAGGACGTGATGTTCAGGTTTCCCGGAAGAGCCGTCGCCGGCCTCTTCGCCCTCTTGATTCTGGCTTCCCCCGTTCATGCCCAGAACACGACGACCATCCGCACCCGCTCCCAGGGGCCGAGTGCCGCCGACCTGAAACTCTACGGTCTCAATTCGTTCGACCGGCCCACGTACGGTGCCCGTGCGCTGGGGATGGGTGGAGCGGGCCTCGCGCTTTCCGGGCAGTCGTCGAGCGGTTTCATGAATCCCGCGTCGCTCGGTTTTCTCACGCGTCCGGTCCTGGGCAGTGAAAGCCGGTACCGTTCCGGCGGTGCCTCCGCCGAAAGGTTTCCCGCCGGACTGATGGCCGGAGGCCTGGGAGTCCTGCCGATTTCCAACTACCGCCCGGGCATCACCTCGAGCTACGGATATGCCGACCTGGCGCTCGGCACCCCGATCCTGTTCCTCGGGCGCCGCGCCGGCCTCGGTTTCGGCTATCGCCGCCTGATCGACTTCCGGGGGGGCGAGGAGTCCCGGTACACGCTCCAGAGCCCGTTCGGTCCCGCGGAGTTCGGCCAGGGGAGCGCGTTCAACGGCGGCGTCGACGCCCTGACGCCCACGTTCGCGATCAATGTCTCTCCCCGGATATCCGTGGGAGCGTCGCTCAACTTCATCGGCGGAACCCTGACCGAGAACGGCAACCAGGGGGTGGCCACGTTCGGCCAGGTCGTCGCCCGCGGTGCCTACTACTTCCAGCAGGACACGTTCGGCACTTCGACGGATCTCGGTGTCCAGTACCGCGTTTCCGATCGCCTGTCGCTGGGCGGAGTCATCCAGCCGGGATACGACCTCGAATTCAAGAACGGGGAAGAAAGCTACCAGGGGCTTCCGGATCCCACGTCCCAGATGCAGGTCCTCCTGATCCAGGAACGGGACATCATCGATCACTCCCTGTCCGTTCCGACGCAGTTCGGTGCAGGCATGGCCTACACGCTCTTCGACTCCCGGGGCACGCTCGCGGTGGACTACTGGAATCGCGCCTGGAGCAAGGCGCGGATCAAGCAGGAGGATTACAACACGACCCTCCTGTTCGCGGATTCGACGAACCTGATCAGCTACGTTCCGGTGATCACCCCGAACGGAAACTTCGTGGAAAACGACCCGAAGCTCAGCGACACGCACCACTTCCGTTTCGGATTCGAATACATGCTCGTCGGACACCAGAACGAAAGCGGGATCAAGCTTCCGATCCGGTTCGGTTTCCGTCGTGAGCCGCTCACGTTCCGGAACACCGTGGATTCGCTCGGCTACAACCAGTTGCGCCAGGAGATCATCCTCGCCGCGATCGCCGGGTCCGGAACGGAGCAGGGCAAGGCGGAGGTCACGCGACTCGTGGACCGGCTGTACCACGAAGGCGCCGGGCTTCTGGCCGGTGACGAGGTCAATTCCACGGTCCTTACGGTGGGCACGGGCATTCAGGTCGGCGCGTTCCAGGCGGACCTGGCCTTCTCGCGGCAGTCCTACACCGTGGATCGGGTCTTCCAGGGCGCCTTCGCGGATTTCGTCCGCGACCCGGGAGTCCTCATGGTGCGCGAAAAGAGAGGCCTGAACCGGTTTTCCTTCAGCACATCCCTGCGGTTCTAGGGTTATCCCGGATCGGTTTCGCCGGCCCTCTCCCGGGGGCCGGCGTTTTTTTGCGTTTTTCCCGAGACCGGTTTGCGCCCCCGGTACCTTATAATCATGGAGACGCGCTTCATCTCACCTGTCTGCAAGGACATCGTCCGGGAGTGATTCATGCCTCAGAAGCTCCGCACCACGTCCCGAGCCCTGATCCTGATCGGGATCCTGGCCCTGACCGGCCATCCGTCCCTTCTCGACGCCCGTCCGGCCGGTGTCCCGTCCGCCGAGCCGGTGTACTCCCCGCCGCGGACGGATCGGGCGTTTCCACAGCGGGCGGGCATTGTCTCCCCTCGGGCGGCAGCGCTCCTCGGCAGAGCGCCACACGAGGAGTGCGTGCTCTGGATCTATTTTCACGACAAGGGGATTGCGGATGAAAGCGCGGCCGTGGCGCGGCTGGAGCCGCGTTCGGAGCGCCGCCGGCTTCGCGGGCTGATGCCCGACGCCCGCGACCTCCCGGTTTCGTCGGAGTACCTGGGCCGGCTCGCGCGACCCGATCTGTCCGTGCGGCACACATCCCGGTGGCTGAATGCCGTCAGCGTCGCGGTGCCCGCGTCCGCGATCCCGGAGATCGCCGCCCTTCCGTTCGTCCGGAAGGTGGACATCGTTCATCGGTTCCGGAGATCCGACCCGGGCCGGCTGATCGAGGAGGGGTATCTCGATCCGGGCGTTGAGCCGATCGAACACGGGGTGACCCGGCCCGGCGCGGCGGTTCAGCTGGACTGGAAGGGGCCCGGGGGCGGCGTGTCGCCGGCCACCGCATACCCCGCCGAAGAGGCGCTCCACTACGGCCCGTCCTTCAGCCAGAATGCCCAGATCGGAATCATGAACCTGCACCGGCAGGGGTACACGGGGGCCGGTGTCCGCATCTGCATTCTCGACACCGGCTTTCGAACGAACCACATCGCATTCAAGGGGCGCCGGCTGATTGCCGAGCGCGATTTCGTGTTCGGCGACGGCGACGTCGACAACGAACCCGTCGATCATCCCGCCGCCTGGAATCACGGGACTTCCACCTGGAGCAACGTGGGTGCGCTCAAGCCCGGCGCGATCATCGGCGGCGCGTTCGAATCGGAGATTCTCCTCGCCAAGACGGAAGACATCCGGTCCGAGACGCCCGTGGAGGAGGATCACTACATCGCGGCCCTCGAGTGGGCCGACTCGCTCGGCGCCGATGTGGCCACCGCGTCCCTCATCTACCTCACGTTCGACGGCGGAATCGGCGATCATACCTACGCCGATCTCGATGGCGACACGATCCCCTTGAGCCAGGCGGTGGACATCGCAGTGGCCAGGGGGATGGCCGTTCTCAACGCGATCGGCAATTCGGGTCCGTCCTCGGGGACCCTGGGGTCTCCGGCGGACGCCGACTCGGTGATCGCGGTCGGCGCCGTGGACTCCCTCGGCAACGTGGCCGGCTTTTCCTCGCGGGGTCCCACCTCGGACGGGCGGATCAAGCCGGAAGTCGTGGCCCGCGGCGTGTTCAACATGGTGGCTTCCGCCAACGGTTTCTTCACCCATTCCAGCGGGACGTCCTTTTCGACCCCGATGACCGCGGGGGCCGTGGGGCTGCTTCTCGAGGCCCATCCCGGCTGGTCCGGCTTCGACGTGCGCCAGGCGCTCATCACTTCCGCGAGTCATCCCGGGGCACCGGACAACATCACCGGTTACGGACTGGTCAACGCCGCCGCGGCCGCCGAGCAGGCCGCCAAGTCTCCTCCGCTCGTCTCACTGCCGTTTGCGCTGATCTCTCCCGCCCGGGGAACGACGGTCCCGACCGCGGCGCCCCAGTTCCGCTGGGAGCGGTCTCTGGCCGGCGCGGCGGGGGACACCATCCTCTACTCCGTGCTGCTGGGCACGGATTCCACGTTTGCGGTGGTGGACACGTTCAGCGCCGGGCAGGACACGACCTGGTTCCCGGTAGCCTATCTCACTCCGGGGCAGACGTATCACTGGACCGTCATCGCCGAGAATCAAGCCGGATGGAAACGGGCGGCCTACATGCCTTCGCGCCTGCAGGTGTCGGCCACCGCCTCCGCTTTCGAACCCGACGCCGGAACCGCGGGACCGCGGCTGTCCGCGACCGGGCCGAACCCGTTCCGGGGCGTCACCCGATTCCGTTTCCGGGTGCCTGCCGCTCCGGAGGGTGGTTTCCGCGGGTGGTCGGTGGATGTGTTCGACATGGGGGGGCGGCATGTCCGCACGCTGGCGGCCGGAGGACGCGGTGCCTCGGGCCTCGAGGAAGAACTGTCGTGGGACGGCCGCGACGACCTGGGACGGCCGCTGGCGGCGGGGGTCTACTTCGTGAGCCTCGAGGACGGCGCGGAGCGCTCAACCGTCAAGGTCACGATCACGCGCTAGCTCTTTGCGAGGTGCGTGAGCCTGGAACTGTCCTGAGCGATCCTTGATCCCCGGGACCGGGTCAGTTCCTCGATCAACAGCCGGCTTCGGGTCGTTATGGCGTGGGAGCGACTTGTACCCCCGAGGTGCCCGACCAGCAGCTCCTCGCCGTCCCGGCACAGGAGAAACCGACGCCCGCCGTTTTCCGTTCTGCACTGGTCCATGGAGACGGAGGTCAGCCGGGCGAAGGTCGCCGAGTCGGGGCGCCCGAACAGGAAACCGCTCAGTTCAACTCCCCGGGTGGCGGCACGGTCCAGCGCGACCTTTATGTCGTCGAGATCCTGGGACGGAATGGAGATGTCCAGGGAAGCTGCCGCCTCGGAAATGAGATCCTGCATCCGTTCCTTGATCCTGGCCTCGTCGAAGAGGTGAAAGACGCCGGCTTTCGTGTCGTCGTGGCGCGGCGTATTGAGGCTGTTCTTGAGGAGTTCCTGCCGGCGACGGAAGAGAGCCGCCATGTTGCGAAGGAAATCGTCGAGAGGGAGCGGGGCATAGCTTTTCGGGTTTCCGTCGCTTTCCGACACGAGGGCGACATCGATCAGTCTTTGCAGCGTGTCGTAAACGCGGGGCCGGGGGATTCCGGAACGGCGGGAGATTTCACCGGCCACGGCAGGGCCGAACTGGAGCAGGGCCAGGTACGCTTTTGCCTCGTACTCGTTCAGGCCGTAGCTGATCAGAGCCTCTACGAGCGTCTTTTTCTCGATGGAATCCACATGAGTCTCACTCGTTACCCCCTGGTAGGACTTGAGTGTACCACGCTGAAAGTACGATTCACTGTAAATTTCGTCGACCCGCGGCCCTTGGCGCAAGGGACGTAGCCGTATACATCAGAAGGGGTTAGAATTGAAGCGAACTCCGTCACTCGCGCCGCCTTTTTCTGGAAGCCTGTCGGTGCGGTTGACACTTTTTGCGGGGTGCCCCTGACAGGATCACCCGGTTCCCGCTCACCCTGCCCGCCGTCGCGTCGACCGATCCTGGGGCATTTTTCCGGGGGACCTTGACACCGGATCCCGGTTCGCTTCTCCTCTCACCCGCGTGAAATCCTCATCCCGGAAAAGGCAACAGAAGAAGTCGGCGCCCAGGGCCAGTATGGCCGCTGCGGAGATCGATACGGGTTCCGGTTTCGATCTCGTGAACCGGTTCTGCCTCGTCGCGTCCGTCTTCGTTCTCGTTTCCGCCGCGGCCGCCTTCCTGCCCCACACCAACTGGCTGTGGGGGGTGAACCTGGGCGGCTTCTACCCGGTGCCGGCCCGGGTGGCCTGGATTCTCCTGTTTCTGGCCGCGATCGCGGCCGTCTGCTTCCTGCCGCGCGCATCGTCCAGCGCTGCCGTGGAACCGGAGGGCGACAGCCCCGACGATTCCGGATCGCCGCCGGCCCTGCCCGGGTCGCCGGCCCTGTGGGGCGGCCTCGCCGCGGTCACCGGCGGCGCCCTGTTCCACCTCCTGAGAGCCCGCAGCTTCCTTCTCGGGGACGGCACCCATATCGTGATTCACCTGGCGCGGAACGAACCTCCGGCGCCGCGGGCCGCCCTGTACAACATTCTTGAAACGGAACTCACCACGCTCCTCCGCGGGAGTCGCACCATTCCGACGCTCGCCGAGGCGGGCTTTCTCTCCACGCTGGTCGGGGCGCTGTTCATGGGGATCGCTGTCTGGATTCTGGCGCGGCGGGCCCGGTCCGTCAGCCCGGCTTCGGCGGTGGCGCTCGGCGCCCTCGTTTTCCTGCAGCCGTCCATGCAGCTCTACTTCGGATACGTCGAGGCCTACGCGCTCGTGGCCGCCCCGCTCATGCTCTTTTTCCTCCTGGCTTTCGACGTGGCCGAAAAGCGCAGGAACGTCTGGATCCTTGCGGTTCCGGCCGTCCTTGCCCTGGCGGCGCATCCTTTCGGGGCCACGGTGCTGCCGGCATTTCTTCTGCTGCTCGTTCGGGCGAACCCCCGCACAGCCCGTCGCCGGCTGGGGGTGATCCTCGGTGCGGCGGTGGTGTTGACGGTTGCGCTCTACGTGGTTTTCCAGATCTGGCCGGCCTGGCGATCCCACCAGTCGCCGGTCCAGTTCCTTGCACCGCAGAACTACGGAAGCCTGCTCGAGAACGTCATCCGAAACATCCTGAAAACCCCGCACTGGTCCCGGCTCTATTCGACCGCTTCTCCCGAACACTGGGCGGACGTGGCGAATCACATCTGGCTGACCGCGGCACCGGCGCTGGTCGTTCTCCTGTCACTGGCGCTGACACGGAGCGGCCGGCGCGCGCTCCGGACCTTTCCGGTCCTGGTGGCCGCGGCGGGGACGTTCGGCGTTCTCCTGCTCCGGATGTTCCTGCGCACGGTGCTGGGCGCGGTTCGCGACTGGGATCTCTTTGCGGTCACCGGGATCGGCATGACCGCCATGGCGGCCACCGCACTGGCCCTGTGGGTCGAGGAACGCCGGACCCGCGCCGCCGCGATCGCGGGGTCGCATCCGGACGATCCGAAGCCGCGGGTCGGAGACCCCGCCGTGGCGAGGATCCTCGTCGGCACCGCCCTGATCTCGCTCTTCTTCCTCGCCCCCTGGCTGGGGCTGCAGACGGATATCGAGCGCGCCGCGCAGCGTCATCTCGCCATCGTGGACGGGCGGCCGGAGCTGGAGCCGATCGTCGCCGGCGATTTTCACGCGGCGATGGGGGACAGGCTGTTCTACATCGGCCAGTTTGCGCTGGCCGGCCGGGCCTACGACCGGGCCTACAAGCACTGGCCCACGTACACGCACACGCTCCGCGCGGGCCAGTCCTACCTGGCCGCCGGCCAGCTGGAGCGATCCGTGGTGGCCATGCACCGGGCTCTCACCGAACGTCCGGACGACCGCACGGCCATGACGGAGCTCGGGAACATCCTGAACGGGTTGAACGCGTTCGACCTGGCCGATTCCGTCCTGAACAGGGCAATCGTCCTGTTTCCGGACGCGCCGCTGCCGCGGGTGCACCGGACCCGGACGCTGGCCATGCTCGGTCGCGAGCGGGACGCGAGAGCCATGCTGGAGTCCGCCCGACCTCTGGTCAAACCGGGCGAAGCGGCCTACCGGGATTTCACTCACCTCGACAGCCTGCTGACCGCTCAGTGAATGTATCCGAGCCGCCGCAGCTTCTCCTCGGTGTCCTTGTCCGTGGGGCGAACCTGGACGGCGGACGGCGGCATGGGCAGCGATCGCAGGTAGCGCAGGAGGTTCTGCTGCAGCTGCTGCGATCTCGGCCGGTCGTCCGCGGAGCGGTTCGTCTTTTCGCCGGGATCCTCCCCGAGGTCGTACAGCTCGGACCATGACGTTCCGAGCCGGGTGATCAGTTTCCAGCGTCCGCTGACGATCGCCCGGAGACCGGAGTGCTCGGGGAGCCGGTCCAGCTCGGCGGCGATGAACGATCGATTCTTTCTGGCGTCGTCGGCGCCCTCCAGGTCGATTCCCTGCCAGCTCCGGGGCACGGTGCCTCCCGCCACGGCGAGAATCGTGGGGGGGCAGTCGACGAGGCTGACCGGTTCGGGGATGCGGCGCCCCTCGCCGCCGCCCGGCGGGCGGATCAGCATCGGTATCCGCATCGTCTGGTTGTACAGGTTGTGCGAATGACCGAGGTCGCCGTGCTCGAGAAATTCCTCGCCATGGTCGGCGGTGATCATGGTCCAGGCGCTGTCCAGGGGGAGAGCGGCGTACAGCGACCGGATGTGTTCGTCCAGGTAGCGGATCTCCGAGTCGTAGAGGCCGAAGGCAATATCGATGACATGAGGGCGGGAGCGGAGGTGCTTCGTCATCCGCGGCCACTGGTCCTGCATCCGGACGATCTGGTCGATTTCCTCGCCGCTGGTGCCGGGGAGGAAATCGTGGACCCAGGGGGCCCGGGCAAAGTACACGCGGTGCGGGTCGAAGTAGTGGATCCACAGGAAGAACGGCCCCTTCCCCGAAACGATCTCCCTTTTCCATTCCAGGACGGACGCGTTCACCTTGTCCGCAGTGGCAAAGCCCAGGCAGACGTACCGATCGAACCCCCGCCCGAAACCGAGATCATCGGCGAGGTGATGGTTGGCGGTGACGCCGTACGTGCGGTACCCGAGTTTCCTGAGTTCCTCCGGAAGCACGGTCAGCGATGCCGGAATCTGCTCCTGCAGCGTGAGGACCCCCCGGGTGACCGCGCCGTGCACGACACCGTGCGAGGTGGGATACACACCGGTCATCATCGACACGGTCGAGGGGACGGTCCACGAAGAGGTGCTGTAGGCGTTGTCGAAAACCGTCGACTCCGCGGCCAGGGAATCCAGGAACGGCGACGTCGGGCGCGCCGCGCCGTGGAAACCGAGGCGGTCCGGTCGCAGCGTGTCGATGGTGATGAGCAGGATGGATGGACGATTCGCGTCGGCCCGGGCAGCCGGGGGCGTCACGAGAACGGCGAGAAGAAGGAGTGCGGCCGCGGGGAGAACGGAGGATCGACCCTTCACGAGTCCGCTTCGGAGTTCGAAACGGCGCCCGCGCGGATTTCCGGCATGGACGGATCGGCCGACTTCAGCGGCCGGGTCATCAGCACAAGGGACTCGACGCAGAGCCCCCAGAAACAGGCGCACTGGTCGATGAGCAGGACCGCGGGCGCCAGCGGAGCCCACCGGCCGAGCCGGGGCAGGGCGTAGCGGAAGAACCCCGCTCCGAGCAGCGTGTTGCCGATTGCCCCGGCGGCGGCAAGGCTCAGTCCCGGTGTCCGCGCGAACGGCGCCAGCGCCAGTCCCCCCATGAACAGGCCGGCCGTCACCACGCCTCCCATGAAGCCAAGGGGGATGTTGCCGAAGGACCGGGTGCGGGTCACGTTGCGGAGTTCGCGGGACTCCACGGACAGCCGGAAGAACCCGCGCGTCCGGTTGAAGTCGTTGGCCATGAGTCCGAACAGGCTCATCTCCTTGAGATGATCGCAGTCGACGTCGTGCAGCAGGACCACGTCGCCGACGCGCTCGGACACGATGCGCCCGAAGTCGATGTCGTTGCCTCCGCGGATCCAGTCGTCCTTGAAATCGTACCCCCCCACGGACCAGAAATCGGAAGTCCGGATGGCCGTGAGGGCGGTGTTCATCCAGCGCGTGCGCTTCGGAGCCGCCAGGTAGGTGTGGCGGACCCACACGTTCTTGAACCGGCCCCCCAGGGTCTTGAGGTGACGACCTTCCGAGTACATCCCGAACGTGCACGCGGTGCCCGGTTTTTCCAGCGCGCGCACCAGTTCGAGGAGTGCGTGGCGCGTCACGAGAATGTCCGCGTCGAGAAACACGAGAACATCGCCGGACGCCTTGCGGGCGCCGGCGTTGCGCGCCGCCGGGGCGCTCCGGACATGCCCGCTCGGCACCACGAAATCGGCCAGCGGCGCGGCGACGGCTACGGAATCGTCCGTGGAGGAATCGTCAACGACGATGATTTCCCAGTGGGCGGGGAGTTCCCTGCGCAGGGCGGGGAGCGTGCGCCGGAGATAGTGCGCCCCGTTCCGGACCGGAATGATGACGGACACGGCCGGTTGCGCCGGGGGTCTGGATGCCCGCTTCTGCTCCGATGACAGGGAAACCGTCAAAGTATTATCCTCTAGGGGGTTCGGTGAACACCACAATGGAGTGGCGGCTCGGGCGATCGGCGGCTAGTCTATCCGCCCCCCCAATCAGGGTCAAGTTTTCCACAGCGCGCCACATGTCAAGAAAGGAAGGTGATCCAGATGACCAGGGAACAGATCATGATCGTCGTCGAGGGAATGTCCTGCGGACATTGCGAAAAAGCCATCGAAAAAGGCCTGGGTGCAATGCCCGGCGTGCACCAGGTCAAGGCGGATCACGCTCGGAAAACCGTTTCGCTGGAAGCGGATTCCGGCACTCCCGTCGATCCGCTCAAGACACGGATCAAGGAGCTGGGCTATCAGCCGATCGGTTGACCGCGGGATGTCGCCGCGTTCCGCGGGCAAGCCTGCATCTCCCGCTCCGACTTCGGGCGCGATCCGGAGATCGGCGGCTCCGCTTTCCGGCGGTCCGGGGCCGCGCTCCGACGCCCCCGATTCCGGCCGGTTGTCCCTCAAGCAATACCTGGATCGACTGGTGGACCGGTTCGACGCATCCTGGCTTTCGCCGGATCCGCTCGAGTTTCCGCACCGGTACGCGGAACCGGCCGACCGGGAGATCGTCGGGTTCTACGCTTCCGCCCTGGCGTACGGTCGCGTGGCGCAGATCCGGGCCACTCTCGAGGATCTGACCCGCCGCCTCGGTCCGCACCCGGCGACCTTCGTCCGCAACTTCGACGCCCGGCGGGACGGCGGCGTCTTTCGCGGCTTCGTCCATCGATTTCACCGGGGCCGCGACATGATTCTCCTCACGGCCATTCTGAGCCGGGCCCTCGGTGACGCCGGTTCGCTGGAGGAATGGTTCCTGGCCGGCGACTCTCCAGCGGAAGAGGACATCGCCGTCGGGCTCAGTTCCTTCTGCCGGCGTTCCCTGGACGTGTCCGGCCTTCCGCCGGGCGCCGGGGTTCGCGGAGGCCGGCTCGCCCCCGGGGCCCCTGTCCGCTATTTCTTCAGCTCTCCGGCCTCGGGGAGCGCCTGCAAGCGGCTGAACCTGTTCCTCCGCTGGATGGTCCGCCCGAACGACGGGCTGGATCTCGGGCTCTGGACACGGGTGGCGCCGTCGCGGCTCGTGATTCCCCTCGACACGCACATTGCCCGGATCGCCACGAACATCGGCCTGACCGCGCGCCGGACGCCCGACTGGAAGATGGCGGTCGACATCACGGAACGGCTGCGCGAACTCGACCCGGAGGATCCGATCCGCTACGACTTTGCGCTCTGCCGCCTTGGCATCCTCGACTACTGCCCCCGGCGCCGGGATCCCCTCAAGTGCGCCCGGTGCCACATCCAGCCGGTCTGCACGCTCTAGCGCGGAGATGAAGCGCTCACGCGTCCTGCGTTACTGCGCGGCCGCCGTCTGCGTCGACTGCGGTTTCTACCTGGCGCTGACCGGCGTTCCGTACAAGGCGATCCATCTCGGCGCCACGCCCCTGGTGATCGGGCTCCTGCCCACGGTCTGGTCCGTCGTCTACATCGCCGCGGCCGGGATCATGGGGCGCCTGTCCGACCGGGTTCCGCGGATCACCCTGGCCCGGCTGGGAACGGTCGTGATCTTCGCCGCCCTGCTCATCATGGCGCTGTCCCCGGGCGTGGCCGGCCTGTTTGCCGGGATGCCGCTGGCCGCGGTCGGGCTGGCGATGTTCTGGCCGGCGCTCCAGGCGGCCGTGGCGGATGCCGACGATGCGGGCCGGCTGGGCGGCAACCTCGGCCTGTTCAACGTGTCGTGGAGCGTCGGCAAGGGAAGCGGATTTCTCTTCGGCGGGGCGATCCTCGAGCACATGGGGTTCAACGCCCTGTTTTCCACGTCGATGATCCTGATCGTGTCCGTGGCCCTGTTCCTGCGCGGCGCGCCGCGGAGCCTGGAAACCGACGCCGCGGTGCCGGTGCCGGAGCTCGAGACCGGGGAAGAGAGGCTCCGGGCCGCCGGTCGCCGCCGGGTGTTCCTGTTCATGGCCTGGATTGCCAACGGCACCGCGTTCGGCGTGGCGGCCACGCTGAACTATCACTATCCCGGATTCCTCGATCCGCTGAACCTCGGATCGAGCCTCTTCGGCGGATTCCTCGGCCTGATCTACTTTTCGCAGACGGCCACGTTCCTGGTACTGATGCGGACGAACGCCTGGCACTACCGCCTGCGACCTCTGCTGTCCCTCTGCGTCGTGCTGGCCGCGTCGATGTTCCTCCTGACGGCCCTGGACCGACCGGGGCTCATCCTGACCCTGGCCCCGGTGATCGGCGCGGCGATGGGGCTGGCCTACTACTCGAGCATCTACTACAGCCTGCACGCGGCGGCCTCGCGCGGGCGGAACACGGGTCTCCATGAGGCGATCATCGGATCCGGCGCCCTTCTGCTGCCCCTCCTCGGCGGGGGAGCGGCCACCTGGCTCGGCCGCCTGGATCTTCCCTTTCTTCTGACCGGGGGGGTCTGTCTGGCCGCGGTGACGGTTCAGGCGGTGCTGGCCCGAAAGGCCGGCTTCCGGTTGACGTCGGATTGAGCTACCCTTCAGGGAGCCGGGCCTGATCCCGCCCCGGCTCCCGGAACCCCCCACGAAATCCAGCGAAAGGCGGACCTCAAGTGTCGCGACAGACGATCGTTCTCGATATCGATACGCAGTGTGATCTCCTGCTGCCCGACGGAGCCTGGCCGCTGGCCGGCGCCGCGAAGATCACGCCGAGCCTGGAGCGGGTCAGCCGCTACGCTCGGATGTACAAGTTGCCGGTTCTGGCCACGGTCCAGACGCTGGAACCGTCGAATCCGCTGTTCGAGGCCAACGGGGGGTCCGCTCCGCCTCACTGCCTCAAGGGCACTCCGGGAGCGGCGAAGGCCCCGGCCACGAAACTGGACAAGCCCGTCGTCGTCGGCGCCGGATCCTGCTCAGAGGCCGAAATTCAGCGATTTTCCGCCTCCGCCGAGATCATCCTGGAAACTTCCGGGCCTGATCTCTTGTCCAACCCCAATACCGAACGGCTCTTAACCGGGGTCAAGAACGCCATCGTCTTCGGCGTATCCGCCGAGGGGGCGCTGCTCCGGGCCGTGCAGGTGCTTCTGAACAAGGGGATCGCGGTGGAGTTCGTCCAGAACGCCACGACGGTCCGATCCGACGAGCCGGAGGCCCTCGAGAAGGTCATCGCCGAGATGGTCACGCTCGGGGCGAAAAAAATCCGGGATATCGACATCATGACGCGGTTCACGACCATGCGTCACCACTAAGGAGGCAGGAATGCGGGATCGACTCTGGCTCGGGATCGTACTGGGTGCCCTGGCCACGTTCTCCGGCGTTGCGGTTCAGAAATGGTCCGCGCCGGATGCCGTTGCGGCCGGTTCCGCGACCGCACAGGGGAAGGATCGCGGCGGCCTGATCACCAGTTTCGGCGTCGGTGGCGTCCTGACCCGAGACGGGGAACTCTGGCAGTACCGGCCGGATCGCGGCAAGTGGATCACGCTGGACGAATCGTTTGCCCTGGAAGGCACGGCCACGAAACTCGTGCCGCTGCCGGCTTCCGCCGACAAGATCAAGTCCATGGAAACGTTCGGTTTTCTCATCACGAACTCGGACGAGTGCTGGCTCTACGACCTGGACCGGAACGAATGGAAAAAGATCGGAGCCCCTCCGTTTCACGGACAGGGGCGATGAAGGGATTCTTTGACCCCGCCCCGCGGGGAGCCTATACTTTTTGTCGGGATCGAAACACAGCTCCAACCTCCGAAGGGGGTGCTCCATGAAACGCCTCATTCTTGTCGTCCTGGCCGCCCTGGTCCTGCCGGGCACGCTCCATGCCATGAGCCTCCAGGACATCCTGACCCTGAACCGCTCCGGCGTCGGTGACGACGTGATCATGAGCCAGATCGACGCATCCGGCGAAGTGTTCACGCTGACCGTCCAGGACATCCTCGACCTGAAGGAAGCCGGCGTGTCCGACCGGGTGATCACCTACATGATCAACACGGGCAAGTCCGACGAGCAGATCGTCGTCGAGAAGGACGATGCGGTCGATTCGGACAACGCGGGCCGGTATCACTCGAACGTCGATTCGTACTACCGCAACTACAACGACCCGTACTGGAACGTGTATCTGAACTGGGGATACGGGCGTTACTACGATCCCTGGTACTGCGGATACTGGCCGACCTACGTCAGCTACTACTCGCCGTACCGCTGGTGCTCCTATCCGAGCTTTTACAGCACCTACTGGAATCATTACCCCCGGCGCGGCGGCTACTCAGGTTACGACCCGCATTACGGATCCGCCAAGCGCACCTACAAGCCGGGGCGGACGGTGTACGGCCGTGGCGGCGCCTCGAGCAATTCCGGCAGGGTTTCCAGGGGGACCGACCGGTCCTACAAGGGATCGCCGGGTGGATCGAGAGCGGTCAAGCCCCAGCCGGCTCCGGGTGGAGGCCGAAGCGTCAAGCCGCCCGTGGATAGTGGTCGTGGAGGCTCGGCCGTTTCGCCGCCGCCTCCGCCGTCGTCCGGGGGCCGCGCCGCCCCCGCGCCGCAGACCGGTCGGGGAGGCACGTCGGATCCACCGCCGACCGAATCCGTCCAGCCGGGGCGCACGAAGAAGTCCTGACCCCGATGTCCCGGCCCGGCCTGCCGTGGATGCTCGTTCTCCTGCTGCTGGCGGGACCGGGTTGCGGGGATGACGGTCCGGGGCCGGACACGGGCTCGCTGGCCGGAAGAATAACGACACTCGATACGCGGGCGCCTCTCGAAGGCGCCCGCGTTGTTCTGTTTTCCCCCGCGGACAACGTGCCCGTCGGCTCGTCCGCCCTCACCGGCCTCGACGGGAAGTACCGGATCGACGGGATCTCCCCGGGTTTCTACTACGCCGTCGTCTATGCGGGCCGGCGGATCGCCTTCGACTCGATCGAACAGGCCGTGGATGTCCGCTCCCGCCGCACGGTCGAGCGCAATCTTCTGGTGACGTCCTATCCGCTCCTGCCGGACGGCCGCACCGTGACCGGCGTCGTCCGCGATGCGGAAACCGGAGCGCCGCTGGCCGGCGCCTACGTGTCCGTGGGCTCCAGCGACTTTCCTCTCCTGTTCGGCGGCACGGGCCTTCCCTGGGAGACGATCACGGACGATAACGGCCGGTTTCTTCTCGACAGCGTGCCCACGGTCACGCGCGGCATCTCCACGGTCGGGCTCGTTCCGGTCGTGGCCATGAAAGCCGGTTATCTCCCCGCCGGAACCGGTTCGAACTTTCGGTCGGACTGGCTCCCCCTGCCGGGAGACGGCGACACGGCCCGCGTCACACTGAACCTGGTGCGGGGCGAGGGGGCACATTCCGTCCACGGGCGGGTCCGGCACAACGGCGTGCCCGTTCCCGGGGTCACGGTGGCGCTGTCGTTCAGCGACATCAACACCGACACGCTGCCGTCGGAAATGCCCTCGCCGCCCACGGACACAGGTTGGAGGATGGGAGGTCGCACATCCGGTGATCCCGTCGGCGAGCCGCACGGTCGTGGCGTCCCGGACGCACTCCGCCCCACGGCGCTCGCGCCGGACCTGGTGGCGCATACGGACGCGGGCGGTCATTTCGAGATCCGGCACGTGTCGCCGGGGCGGTACCACCTCCAGGCCGCCTACCTGCCCGACGACGGCTGGGTCCAGGTGCCGCCGCAGTCCGGCCTCCTGGAAGTGATCGTCCGGGATCAAAGCATCGAGAACGCCGTGGTGGACGTCGTCCCCGGCATCGAGATCCTCAGCCCGCGGGGGGGGGAGGTCGTGCCGACCGCCCGGCCCCGGTTTGCCTGGCGCCCGGTTCCCGGGGCCAACCAGTACTTCGTGATCTTCAGCCGGGCCAACAGCTACTTTCTGACCGATCGCCTCGAAACGACGGACACGACCGCCGTGGCTCCTGCGGGATTCTGGGGCCACGGGGATCACGCCCGCTGGACGGTCCTGGCGCTCCGCGACGAAGACATCATAATAGCCGCCGGGGAAACGATCTCCTCGTTTTCCGTGGTCGTTCGCCGCTAGCAATTTGTGATCGCCGCGGGCGCATAAGGCCCTCGAAACGGCTATAATGGTTGGGCTGCGAAAGGTGGTTCACCCTGCCGCGGCCGGAGAGGCGTGCGATTCCGCTCCACAACGACTAGAGGGTTCGTCGTGCAACAGAACGAAATCTGCATGCAGATTCCGGCCCATTGCAGGTACCTGTCGATTGCTGCGGGGTTCATCACGGCGGCGGCAGTGGCATCCGGGCTCGAGGACGAGGCCGTCGAGGCCGTGGAAATCGCGGCGATGGAAGCCGTCGAAAACGTGATCGACCACGCCGGTCCGGACATGGCGGACACGGTGCGCATCGAAGTCCTGGTCACTCCCGAAAGCCTGATCGTGGACGTGAAGGACCGCGGTATTCCGTGGCCGCGCGCGGTGCTGACCGGCGAGGTGGGGCGGGACATGCCGCCCCCCGAAGCGCCGCGGGGACGGGGGCTGGCCATGATGCGCGCGCTCATGGACGAGGTCATTCCGACCCAGGCCGCCGACGGAACGAAGTCTCTCCGGCTCGTCAAGAAACGCTCCACTGCCCAGGCTGCCGGGCAGTCCTCCAGCTAGGCGGACGCGGCATGGCCCATTCCGGAATGGGGAACAGCCGGAAGCGCTGCGCCCTCCGTCCGTTTCGACCCGCGCCCTCCCCATGGCGCCGGCGCACCCCCTCTTCCGTCCTGTTTTCCGTCCTGGTGCTCGCTTTGTGCTTCCCGGTCCCGCAACTCCATGCCGAACCGATCCGCCCGGTGCCCGTGGATCCGGCATCCACCGTCTCCGACTCCGCACGGGCGTCCACGGCCGATTCTGACCGGCGACCCGGCTCGCACATGCGCGAAGGCGCCCTGGCCGGGGCGATCGTCGGTGGAGTGGGAGGGGCCGGTTTCTTCGTGTTCATCGGAGCGCTCGTGAGCGCCCTGAACGAAGGGAGCGACGACGTGACACCGCTGGGGTACGTGGGCCTCGGTGTTCTGGGCGGTGCGCTCGGCGGTGCGGCCGGCGCGCTCGTGGGCGGATTGGTCGGGTCGGCGTTTCCGAAAAAAACGGGAGGGGGCGCCGCCGCACCCGCGCGGACCGACGCGGGGCCGGCCAACGCGGTGCCGGCAGCACCGGACGCGGAGCCGGTGCCGGCCGACGCGGAACCGGCAGACTCCGGCGCGACCCCGGCACCGCCTGCCTCACGCGGCTCTCATCCCGAGCCGGCGTCCCGGCGCTCGATCGGCTCCATCACCCTGCAGCCGGTTGCGGTGGCCGAAAACTTCGAAGGGGGCGGCGTGCTGCTGACGCTCCTGTCGCGGGTGACCCCCGTCCTTCATCTCGGGCTGGAGGGCGGGGTGCTGTTTTCGGAAACGGACGTGCGGTCCGGCGCGGTCGTGACCCGGATCTACCCCTCGCGGACCGCGGGCGTCTACTTTCTCGGCAACATCGGTGTGTTCAGTTACCGCCGCAGTGGCTTCACCGACCCGGTGACGATGGTCCACTACTCCGCCTCGAGCTCGACGACTCTGGTCGGAGGCGGACTGGGGGCGGGATACGAAACGGGCTGGGAGACGCTGAAACTCGGCATCGAGGCCCGCCGGCACTTCAATCTGCAGAACATCAACGAACCCGAGTCCTACGAATATTCACAGATCGGTATCACGCTGCGCCATCTCTGGTAAAATTGCCGCCGATCGATGAGCTCCGGGCGGCGCGTTCCTTCCGCCTTCCGGCATTCCCGTTCCGTGGAGGTGGCCGGATTGAGTGAGGATGCAGACGTGACCCGGGCGGGGATGGTGCTCGTTTCGATTTCCGGCCCGGACCGCCCCGGCATCCTGGCCGAGGTGACCGCGGCGCTGGCCGACGCGGGATTCCTGCTCCTCGACATCCAGCAGGCCACGCTGCTCGACCTGCTCGCCCTGTCGATCCTCGTGGACTGCGGCCCCGAACCGGAACCGGCCCGCCGGCTGCTCAAGGCGGCCGGCGGCACCGCGCTGTCGCTCGGGCTGACCATGGACGCCCGGGAGATTGCCGGGGCCGACCGGGATCGATTCGGCGCCAGGGACCTCCACGCCCTGACGATCCTGAGCGACGGGCTCGATACGCCCACCATGGCCCGGCTGGCCCGGACGGTCGGCATGCACCGCGCCAACATCGTCACGATTCATCGGCTGGCCGAGTCGGACCTCTCGGCGGTGGAGTTCCTGCTCGACGTCAGCGGAACGCCCGACCTGCCGGCTCTCCAGGCGGAACTGCTGCTCCTTTCGGACATGACCGGCGTGGACCTCGGGCTTCAGCCCGAGAACGCCTATCGCAAGAGCAAGCGGCTCATCGTGTTCGACGTGGACTCCACGCTCGTGGAGGGGGAGGCGATCGACGAACTGGCCCGCGAGGCGGGGCAGGGGGAGGCGGTGGCCGCGGTCACCCGGAAGGCGATGGACGGCGGCGTGGATTTCTCCACGGCGCTCCGCGAGCGGGTGAGGCTCCTGGCGGGCCTCTCCGTCGACCGCGTGGAGGCGGTGCTCGCCCGGATGAAGCTGACGCCGGGATCGGAGCCGACGATCCGGATCCTCAAGGAGCTGGGATACCGCGTCGGAGCCATCAGCGGCGGCTTCGAGACGTTCGTCCTGCCGCTCAAGGCCCGCCTCGGGCTGGATCATGCCCACGCGAACCGCCTGGAGTTCCGGGACGGACGGCTGACCGGGGAACTGCTCGGGGAGATCATCGACGACAAGGGGAAAGCCCGCCTGTTGAAGGAGATCGCGGCCACCGAGCGGATCCCGCTCGAGCAGGTCGTGGGGATCGGGGATGGCGCGAACGACATCCCGATGCTCCAGGCGGCGGGCCTCGGGATCGCGTTCGGGAGCCGCGACAAGCCCCGCCGGGCCGCCCACGGCGCGATACGGCGGAACGACCTGCGCGGCGTCCTGTACCTCCTGGGGGTCACCGGGCGCGATGTCCGCACACTGACGGAACGATCGGAACGGCGGCAAACTTGACGTTTTTTGAACCCCCATGCTACACTTTATCTACCTCCGAATCCGCTTCAAGGAAAGGCGGGACGTCCATGGTCTCCCGCCAGCTTGGGGGGGGAGGTTTCGGAGATACCCCGGCACCGTCTCGATGAGGTGTCATCGTTTTTTGACAACCGTTCCGAGTCTTGACTTTTTTTGTAAAGTCATTGTGGATAAAGATTTTAGCAAGGGTCAGGACCGCGCCGCCCTGCGGGTCCTGAACCAACGCGGGGGAGGCGATCGCAAGGTCGCCTCCCTTTTTACTGCCCTCCGGGACCGGTCCCGCGCGGGCGGCGTCTCATCCGAGGGAGATCTCCGATGACGGCCAGGGACAGGCAGGAAGTCGTTGTCCGGCGCCTGACCGAAGCGGACATCGACCAATCCGGGGACATTCTCTTCGAAGCCTTCAACCAGGTGTTTGCCCGCCACGGGTATCCCCCGCCGGTCCATGACGCCGACGCCGGGCGGGCCCTGGCCCGCGCCTATTTCGAATATGAGGCCGGGGGCTGCTTCGTGGCCGTCCTCGGGCACAGGGTGATCGGCTCCGCATTCCTCCACCGCCGCGCGGACCGGGCCGGAATCGGTCCGGTGACCGTGGACCCGGAGCACCAGGGGCGGGGCGTGGGGCGGAAGCTGATGGAGCGCCTGATCGAGGAGGCCTCGGGATGCGCTTCGATCCGGTTGTACCAGGACGCCTTCAACCGCGAGTCCTTTGCCCTGTATGTACGGATGGGGTTCGAGGTGAAGGGGCTCATGGCCATCCTCCGGGCGGAGCCGCCGCGGTTCGCGGACCCGGGTGCCGGGGGGGGCCGCTTCGGGCTGGGCGAGCCGGACGGAGGGCGGGGTCTCCGGGAGATCCTGCACGACGATCTCGACGCCGTCCGCGACTGCGACCTGAAGCTGACCGGCTTCGACCGGCCCAACGACCTCGACTTTCTCTGGCTGCGCGGACCCTCGCGGGTGATCGAGAACAACGGCCGGATAACCGGCTACGCCGTGTCCTTCATGGCCGGTGATACGCTCTTCGTGGGACCCGCCGCCGCGCCGGACGCGGCATCGCTCCTGGAGCTGACGGCGGCGGTGTGCGCGGAGGCCAATCCGAAGATCGTCACCATCAGGGCTCCGGCGGAACCGGGGACGATCCTGTCCGGGCTGCTCGACGCGGGGTTCGTCGTGAGGTCGCTCGGCGCGTACATGGTGCTCGGTGACTACGAACCGGCGCGGGGGGCGTTCCTGGCCTCCCTGTTTCCGGAAACTCTCTGATCGAAAGGAGGCGGGATGCCGGCCTATGTGTTCGTCAACATCGAGGTGAAGGACCCGGAACGGTACGCGGAGTACGTGAAGGTGGCGCCGGCGTCGATCGCGCGGTACGGGGGCACCTACATTGTCCGGGGCGGTCGCGCGGAAAGCCTCGAGGGGTCGCTGGCACCGAAGCGCGTGGTGCTGCTGAAGTTCGATACGTACGAACAGGCGAAGGCGTGGTGGGGGAGCGACGAGTACGCGGGACCGAAGGCGCTGCGCCAGTGCTGTTCGACGGCGGACATGGTCCTGGTGGAAGGGGTGTGACGATGAGCCAGCTGCGCGCCGCGGGCCTCGTTCCGGGTGTGATCGTGGCGCTGTTTCTCGCCGCCTGCGGCGACGACACACCGAACCGCCCCGGCGATCCCGCTCCGGACAGCCTGGCGATCAACCGGAGCCTCTGGGCGCTCACCGGTTTCGACTCGTATTCCTACCGGTTCCGCTGGGAGTGCTTCTGCGGCGACGGGATGACCCGGACCGTGGATGTCGTCGTCTTTCGAAACGAACTCGCGAGCGTGACCGACGTGGAAACCGGCACGGTCCTGGACGAAACGCGGCTGACCCGCTACCGGAAGATGGAAGGGCTGTTCGATTTCATCGCGGAGGCCCGCAGGCAGGACCCGGCGGAGATGCGCGTGGCGTACGACCCGGTATTCGGCTATCCGACGGAGGTGTACGTGGACTACGTGGCGGGGCTGGCGGATGACGAGATCGGGTTCAGGGTCTACGAGTTGAGTGGGTTGAGACAGCTCAGTCCCCGTGCCGCGCCTTGATCCCGCCCCAGGTGGCCGGCAGCACCGGCGTCGTCGGGCCGGACAGGGACCGCAGCGGCTGACGGTTTACCGCGGCGCCGCCCGTTACCGGAGCGGCGCGCACCTCGAAGACAAAGTCGAAGCAGAACAACGCGTCCACGGAGACCTGCGCGTCGATGGCGGGGAAGGCCGCCGTGACCGGGACGAGCCCGGAGTCGTAATGTCTGGCCGGGTTCGAGCCGAAGCGGAGGTCCAGTTCCAGTTGCTGCACCTGGTCGTCCCGGTGAATCCGCCAGGTTCCCGTCCCGGTGACCCGCTGTCCCGGCTTCATGTTCGGCACGTCCCACATCACTTCCTGGACGGAAAACAGGTCGAACCCGTCGGCCGCGCCCCGGTGAACGAGGACCATGCGTCCGCGCGCGTCGTCCATGCTGATCGGGCAGGCGCAGGCGTCGAAACAGCCTTCCAGGTACCGGCTGTCGGGGGTGAGACGGTACGGGCGCGGGCCGGGTGCGATGCTGGAGGCGGTCGCGAGGGTGGGGAAGAGAAGAACGGCGGCGAGGATTGGGAGCAGGGGCAGGGATTTCATGGGTCACCTCCTGTTCCGGGAGGTTACGCCTGTGGGGGGTGGGAGTAAAGGGCGGTTCTCCATCTAGATCGAAACGCCGTTCATCGAGAAAATGAAGCTAATTGAGCCGAAAGGGCGTGATACTCTGCTAAGAGAGAAGTGCTACATGTTTCCACACAGGACTCAAACTCAAACAACTATTGGCTTGATGCTCTATCCTACTAAGCTATGATTAGTGAGCTTAACTGTAGTTACTAAGTAGTCCGGAACGTTCATGGGGCAAATCATGTGAACTGGGCAACATGTCTTCGCCTTCTCTCCAACCTACCGGCGCGACATCTCAGCGCTCTTAACTGGTTTGACCAGCACAGGGGCCAAGTATTGGGTTGGCCTGATCCCCTACCCGACGGAACACTCCTAACAACAAAGCCAAAAGGCATCTACAAACCTGTCTGGTCCAAGTATGCACTTTCTGTTCGCCAATCGCTCGCAGGGCCCTATCCAGACCGAGATATCGAGGAACGGACCAATGGCCAATGGAAGTTCGAGTACTTTCAGGAAGATCTGGATCCCGATGAGCGCGATTCTCAGTTCACCAACATCGGCCTCATTGAGTGTTGGAAGGACGTTGTCCCGGTCGGTGTAATCATTCAGGTAAAGCCGAGGCCAAATCCTCGCTATCGAATAATGGGTCTTGCACTTATTGCTGGATGGGAGTCCGGGTACTTCATTTTAGAAAGTTTTCATAACCAGTTTGGTAAGGACTTGCCCAAGATCACTGAAGCGCCAAACGCAGCCTACAGAGCGGAGGCGATAGCCGAAGTCTTTGACCCCAGTGACATGACTGACATGAGAAAGGAAATCATGCGAAGCGTAAAGACTCGTCAGGGTCAGCAGGGGTTCCGGCGAACACTCCTTGCCACCTATGAGGGTCGCTGTGCAATCTCGGGCTATGATGCTGAGGAGGCTCTCGAGGCGGTTCATATAGTTCCATATAGGGGTCCAGTAACGAACCATCCCACGAATGGTCTTCTATTGCGCGCGGACCTTCATAGTTTATTTGACTTGGGACTGCTTGCTGTCAACAAAGACACGCATCGAATCATACTTGATCGTGATATCGAACAAACGTCATATGGCGCAGAGCTGAAAGAATCTGTTCTACGAAGACCGATCAATGAGGCCTTTAGACCTTCTCTGATTGCTCTAGAAAAACATCGACTTTGGGCTGACAGTTTGGTTCGAGGGGGTCTGCGTCGATGATTCTACGCCCTTAGAAGTCGATTTTGACAGGAGCTCCACATTCTCTATCTGCTCTCGAAAACGGGGTAAAGGCGATTAGCACGTTAAAATAAACCCTAAGCTACCAAACCTCATCCCCCCACCTTCCTCTCCACCCCCACCTCATTCCCGCACTTCCCGCCCTTTTCCACCTCCGTCAGATTCTCCACCGTCGTCCCGGCGATGTTCCGCAGCGCCTCCTCGGTAAAGAACGCCTGGTGCCCGGTGATCAGCACGTTCGGAAACGTGAGCAGCCGCGTGAACACGTCGTCCTGGATGACCCGGTTGCTCAGGTTCTCGAAGAACAGGTCGGCTTCCTCCTCGTAGACGTCGAGGCCCACGTGGGCGATGTGGCCGGACTTCAGGCCGGCGATCAGCGCCGGCGTGTCGATCAGTGCGCCGCGGCTCGTGTTGATGAGCATGGCGCCGGGCTTCATCACGCGGATCGATCCGGCGTTGATCAGGTGGTGCGTGTCCGGCGTCAGGGGGCAGTGGAGGCTGACGATGTCGCTCGTGGCCAGCAGATCCTCGAGACTCGTGTAGTCGAGGCCGAGGTCCCTGTTCGGGTGCGGGTCGTACGCCTTCACCGAACAGCCGAATCCCTTCATGATTCCGGCGAACACCGCGCCGATCCTGCCGGTGCCGACGACGCCGACGGTGCGGCCGTTGAGGTCGAAACCGAGGAGACCCTCGATGTCGAAGTTGCCCTCGCGCACGCGGTTGAACGCCCTGTGAATCCGGCGGTTCAGCGCCAGGATCAGGGCCACGGCGTGCTCGGCCACGGCATGGGGCGAGTAGGCGGGCACCCGGACCACGGTGATGCCGCACTCGGCGGCCGCCTCCAGGTCGACGTTGTTGAACCCGGCGCAGCGGAGCGCCACGACCTTCGTGCCGCCGGCCTGGAGCATCCGAAGGACCGTCCGGTCGACCGTGTCGTTGACGAACACGCAGACCGCGGCCATCCCCTCGGCGAGCGGGGCCGTTTCCGCGGTCAGGTGGGCTTCGAGAAACCGGAATTCATGCCCGTGACCCCCGTTGGCTTCGGCCAGGAAGTGCCGGTCCCACGATTTCGTGCCGAACACCGCCACCTTCATTTCTCTTTCCTCGGCAGGTTTCCGGTGAACGCCAGTCCTCGGAACATCTTCTTTTCAACGACGTCACCGCGGTCCCGGAGAACATCACGGGTCCGCTCGGCCAGCCCGTCGTCGTACGCCATCAGAGGATCTTCTCGAGGACAAGATCCACCACGCGGCTGTCCTGCCCCTCACGGATCAATATGCGGACGACGGCCCCCGCGTGCATGTCGGAGAGTATCTCCCGTGCATCGAGAAGCGACTGCTCGCTCGGGTCCAGCGCGTTGATCCGCGTGATGACGTCCCCGGGGCGGATGCCGGCCCGGTCGGCCGGGCCGCCCTTGAGGACGCTGAAGACTTCGAATCCATCGCTTCCGCGCACCAGCCACATCCCGGCTCCGTCCCAGGTGTCGCGCCAGCCGGCCAGGCTGTTTCGCCTGAGGAACATCCGGCTGTTCGGGTAATCGAACGTCACCGTGAACTTCTTGAGAACGCCCGTTCCGATGCTTCCGGCTTCCTCGCTCGAGGCAAACGCCCCAGCCTTGAGAGTGGAGAGCCGGGTCACGACCTCCGGCACGTCGGACTGGTGCACCCTGAGGGCGCCGATCCGGGTGACGTGCGCCGGTATCGGCCCACCGATGCCCCAGCCGGTCGTCACTTCCGGCGTCAGTGGATAGCGCGCGCCCAGGTCGTTGGTTTCGACGAACGGTGCGAAGAGGGTCAGCGAGGAGCGGTCGCCGGTGTCGACGAGAAACCGCCCGGCGATCCCGTCCACGACACCGTCGACGACCGGGATGTGCTCCTTCCACTGCAGCGGGACCTCGTCGCACCCTTCCGGCGGAGTGAACGCCTCCGGCCTGGTGAACGTGACGTTGCCGGTGGCGTAGTCCAGGTCGACGACCAACTGCCGGAACAGCTCGTAACCGACGAGACCGTCGAGCCGCTCGAAGCCGATGGCCTTGATGACCGGATCCAGCGAAACGACCATGCACGACTGGCGGGTCATCCTGAGATGACCGATGTTGAGACTGTCGACTGTGGTGGTCCACGACTCCGCGGACCCGGCTCCCGCCCCGGTCTGCCGCTCGGCCGGCTTCAGTTTCAGGCCGAGCTTCTTCGCCGTGTCCAGCGTCAGGAGGTTTTCCGCCCCGCTGTCGAGAATGAACTTGAATGGCCCCTGCCCGTTGACCCACACGCTGAGAAACATACGGTTGTCCAGAAGTTCGAATCCGCGGGCCACGGAGGTGCGTCCACCCGCCATCGTGATTTCCGGGGGCGGGGCGCCGAGGGCGGGAACGGTCATCAGGAAACACAGAAGGGTGAGGAAAGGAAAGCCAAGGAGATGTTGCCCCGTCCTGATCCGGTCGAGTACGGATTCGTTCCGCGGGTGCTTCTCCGGGCTGGCTGGGAGGCTCATGGCGCGATGGTATCACCGGTTTGCCGCGTCCGCCACGCGCCCGTCACAAAAAAGTGCCGGCGGCCTTTCGACCGCCGGCACCCAGGTCTGGAAACGCGGGACGAAAGTCTATCGCACGATCTGAACGGTCCGCGTATCCCTGGCATCCGGCGTGGTCAACCGGATTCCGTACATTCCGGACGGCACGTTCCGTCCGGCGTCGTCGCGACCGTCCCACTCGATCTCGAAATTTCCGGCTTCCCGGAAACCGCGGACCAGCGAACGGACGTGACGCCCTGCCACGTCGAACACGTCCAGCCGCACGTTCCCGCCGGCCCGCAGGCTCATCGGGATCCGCGTGGCCGCGCTGAACGGGTTCGGGTATCCGGCTCCGAGGAACGTCCGCGCCGGGGGCTTCACGCCGGCATCGGCGCCGGTCGTGCCGATCTCGATCGGCCGGTTGGACGGGTCGCGTGCCTCGATGCGGGCGATTCCGATCGCGGGGTCGCCGGCGGCGATCACCCGGAACGTGACGCGGGCCATCTCTCCCTCGCCGCTGAGCGTGGCGCCCGGTCCGAGGATCGCGGCGTCCACGTTGGCGGCTCCGGTCGAAAGCACGACGGCCTGGGCGCCCTGGCGGTCCATCAACTCTCCGGAGATCACGGCCACCGGCTCCACGACGGTTCCGTCGAAGCCGAGGTCGAGGCTCAATCCCTGGATGTTGTTGCCCGCCGCGAGGTCGAGGACGACGTCGAATTCGCGTCCCGGCGCGGGGATCTCGGGAACCCGGACCGACAGCGCATCCGGTCCGCGCTCGACGATCCGCGCCGACGGCTTCGACACCGTTCCATGATTGATGGCGAACATCAGCAGGTCCTCGAACTGGATCTTGTTGTCCGTGGTCGGCCGCGCGTTCACGAAGTTGTCGGTCGTCGGACCCACGTCGAGGCAGTTCCGGGGGTCGCCGTAGGGGAGCCCGGTGACGCCGTAGTTGGCCCCGAGATGGCTGATGTCCGGCGTGCCGACCAGGTTGTCGCCGACACAGTTCGTCGAACCGTTGTGCGTGTCGCCGAGGTGGTAGTTCAGCGTGCCGCCGGTCTTGTTGGACACCGCGGACACGTTGCCGCACGAATCCTTCGTGAACGCCACGAAGTACCAGAAGTCGCGCGCCGTCGTTTCGTCCATCTGCCCGGTGGCGGTGACCCCGGTCAGCGCCCACGGCGGTCCCGGCGGGTAGGACGGCGTGGCCGGCACGGCGCCGGTTCCGTCGTCGTACTCCGGATAGTCGCCGAAGCCGGCCCGGTACACCTCGGTGACCGCGGCATCACCGGGAGCGGTGAACGTGAGCGTGATCTTCGTCGTGCCGTCCGAGTCGTTGCCGAGCTTCACCTGCGAGGCCGCCAGGTTCGTGATGGCGGTCGGTGCCACGGAATCGATCGTGATGGACAGCGGCGCCCCGCCGTCACCCGGGATCGGCTGGTTGATGCAGTCGCGGGCGATCAGCGTGTCCGCCTTGACCGTTCCGGTGCCGTCCGCGCCCGATTTCTTGACGTCGATGTTGAACAGGTTCCCCGAGGCCGCCGTGGCTCCGCAGGGGAGGCCGAGGATCGCGCAGTCGACGGTGTAGGAGCCGCCGCCGTTGTCCAGGACCTGGAAGTGCGTGCCGCCGATGCTGCTCAGGTACGAGCCTTCCGTGACGCTCGCGATGCCGCTGCACAGGATGAGCTCCGGGCTGAGCTTGAACGTGACGCTGTAGCCGCGCATGTCGGCGGTCGTGGCCCGGGCGATGTCGAACGGAATCGAGATGCACGGATTCGTCGGCGTGATGCAGGTGGCCGCCGGCCCCGGCGTGACGATGTCGTCCACTTCCAGGTCGAACACGTACACCTCGCCGTTCATCATCGTGATCGTGACGGCGTCGATGTAGCTGTCGAACGACGGATTGCCAGACCCGGTCTGGATGCTGAACGCCAGGACCTCCTTGGGGCCGTAATCGTACGGGGTGGCCGAGGCCGATCCGGACGTGGGGTTGGCGCCCCAGGTGGACCAGTTGATGGCGCCGGCCTGGATGTCGGCCAGCGTGGGCGCTCCGTAGAAACCGAAATTGCCGGAGTTGTTGCTGTCGTTGAACGTCAGCTCTCCGGGCGAATCCGTGGTCCAGGTGACCCAGCTCCCGAGCACGGGGCTGTAGGCCGGAGCGTTCTTGAGATAGGGCTCGGCGGTCAGCCTCTGGTCGTACCAGCCGTGCGCCGTTCCCTTCGTGTAGATGTTCAGGTAGAACTCGATCGGGGAGGGGTTGGCGACATTATATGTGCTGAACGTGATCGACGCGATGTCGTCCATCTTGACCGCCACGCCGAACGCCACGTCGGTGCTCAGGTAGATGTTGCACTTGGAGGAGTTGGCCACGGTTTTCAGAAAGTGCCAGGAGCCGCCGCCGATGAACTGTTCCGCGGTCGTGGCGGTCATGGGTGTCTGGTCGAAGGTGGCCGGAATCGTGCTTCCGAGCCGCGCGGTGTGCACAGCGGCGCCGGATACGGCCGGACCGGCGATCAGGGCGATCGCCGCCATCAGACAGAACAGCGATCTCGCGTTGAAGCGGGGATGCAGCGGCGTGCGTTCGGTGTAGCCCATGGTAGAACCTCCATCGGTTGGCCCCTTCCGGGCCGGGAGCCTGGCGAGGCGACAGAGAGCGGCACGGACCCCGGGCGGGGTTCGGGCTGAGACAGGCTCCCAGTATGGTGACCGCGGCCCCCGGGTGTATTGACCGTGGTCAAATTTGGAGACGTTCGGCTACTATTCCGCAGGAAATCACGGAGCGGGCAAGAGATGCCGGCTTTGTGCCGGGAGGCGGAAACACAGTAACGGGAGTCAACGAAATGCTCAGGATTGCCATGGTTCTTGCGCTGCTCTGGTCCTCAACGGCGTTCGCGGACGTCATCAACGTCGAGTTCAAGTTCACGCCGTTCACGGGCGACACCTCCGCCGACCAGGTGCAGGCGGTCGCCGGCGTTGCGAAGATCTATCTCAACCAGATGCCCGTGGCGGAACAGGAGATCGCCGCCGAGGAGCTTCCGGTGATGTTCGAGGAGCGCGAGGTGGCTCCCGCGGTGTGGATCCCGGTGGCCTCCCTCGGACCGGCGGTCCGCAAGGGGAAGAACACGATCAAGGTGGAGTTCACGCCGGCGGATCCGAAACAGGCCTACACGGCCCGCCTCCACTGGGCCCTCGTGACCGACACGGTGACGGAAGAGGGGGATGAGACGGGCGGATCGTCCACGAACATGTCCGGAGCCGGCAAGGAAGACAAGAGCGGCCCCGGTTCCGTGGTCGTCTCGCACGAATTCGACGCGTCCGGTTTCGCCACGGACCTGCCGTGGCACCACTACGCGCCCGTCAAGGACATCGCCGCCGCGGACAAGGGGGCGCTCGCCAAACTCGTGCAGTCGCGCATCGATGCGTTCCAGCCCGACTTCTCCGGGATCTACGCGATCCTCTCGGCGAACGAGAACATCAACCTCGAGGAATTGAAGAAGCTCAAGTGCCTGGACAAGGTGTACGAGGCCGGGGTGAGGATCGCCGCGGTGCCGGAAGACGGGATGAAGTTCACCGTGACCGGCGGGCCCGAGGTCGTCATCGAGGCGAAGGACGGCATGCTGTTCTTTCCCGCCGACCCGGCCGCCTTCGAAAAGGTGACCGACCAGGACCTGCAGATGTGTGCCGGGATGGCTCTTTTCGGCGTCTTTCCGCCCCGGCTCGTCGTGGTGAAGTCGCCGTCGGGAGCCTGGGAGATCGCGTATTAAGCCTATGGTCGGAAACACGATGCGGCGCAGTTGACGCGGGTTTGGCGGGGATCACCGCCGGGTCACAGGGTGCGTGTTACCACAAGCATGGTCACACCCAGCGATCCCGGTGCACCGGCCGCCGGGATCGGGCGCAAGCTGAAGTCGATTTGGATAGAATTATTCTTGACTCTACCTTGTCCCAAGAGGCACAGTTAATCTTCCGGTCGTCCGCTGCTCTGCACCCCGACATCTTCATCGGAGGAAACACATGAAACGAATGCTTCTGACTTCCGCTGCGCTCTCCACTCTGCTGGTGGCCGGTCTGGCCATCGCCGGAACGTATCCGCCGCAGATCGAGCAGCCGAACCGCGTCATCAAGCCGCACGATCCTCCCCAGCCGAACGCGCCGGCCGCACTCATTTTTTCCAATACACACAATTACGGCGTGTGCGTCATCGACGTGAAGGTCTACAACAACTATTTCGGCGACACGAGCAAGTACTGGTGGACGTACATCGTCCGCAATTTCACGTTCGACCCGATCCCGGGAACGACGAACGGATTTTCCGGATTCGAACTCGCGCTGCCGGTGGCGGTGCCCGACATCGGCGACATCGATCCGATGGCTCCGTGGCTGGTCAACTGCTGCTCCGGCCTGCCTGTGGAATGGGACTTGCGTAAGTCGACCGGAAACGGCGTCATGCCGGGTGAAACGAAGATCTTTTCCTTCTCCACCGCGCCGCGCCTGATCACGGTCAGCAGCGGATGGTTCCACACCTGGCAGTACGATGCCCCGTCCGGAACCGATTTCCAGACGGACATCGTCAACTATCCGGCCGGCGACGAGCCGGAAGTGCCGGACGTTCGCGAGCCGGTCGTGCCGATCGAGCCGAAGACATGGGGCGCCATCAAGTCGTTGAACCTTTAGACTGAATGACGAGCGACCGGAGATTCATTCGGCGGGGAGCATCCACGGGGGTGCTCCCCGCTTTTTTCCTGCTGCACGTACTCTGGACCGCCACTGGTGTCGGGACCGCCGCAGCCTCATCCGCCGGAAATGCCGCAGCCCCTGCGGAATCCGGCGCGGGCGAGTCGGCGGAACAGATCCCGTCGACCCGCCACTCCTCCATGCCGAAGACCTCGGTCATCCGTTTCGAAACGCGGATTTCCCTGGCGGACATCGAGGCCCGGGTCGACGCGCGCATCCCCCGCACGACGGGGTCGCCCGATCGATTCATCACCTACAACGACTCGCTGGAAATCCGCTATGCCGTGGATCGCGACTCGGTGAAGCTGGTCCTCGATGGAATCGACTTCAAGCTGACGTTCCATACACGCTACTGGCTCCATCTCCGCGGACGAAACGGCTACGACATTGCCGAAGCCCGGTGCGGCACTCCCGAGGAACCGATCGGCATCGCCATGGGATACCGCGGCCGGATCGGCTGGGACGACGGGTGGAAGCTCGGCATCCGGCTCGAGCCCGAGGCCGACATCTTTGCGCTCCGCTGCAAGCCGATTCCGCCCGGCCACAACTTCACGCGGTTTCTGGAGCGCACCGTGCAGAACGTGTTCCACGAGGCGGCGGGAGCGGCGTTCACGGACGAGGTCGAGCGGTTCGACGGCATCCGGCCCCTGATCGAAAGCGCCTGGGGGGCGCTCCATGAACCCCAGGATATCTTCGAGCGCCAGGTCTGGATCCGGTGGGCGCCCGTCCGGATCGAAGCGGATCCTATCGGGGGCGAGGGAAACGGACTGGACCTCCGGGTTTCGTTCATCACGAATCCGTCCATGTACGTGGGCGAACCGGGAACGTTCGCGATTGCCGCGCTGCCGGATCCGGTTGTCCGAATTTCCGAAAGCAACATCCGGCTTCCGGTGGACATCACCCTGCCGCTGGCCGGCATCGGCGAACACGTGGCAGCGCGTCTGGGCACCACCGAGTTTGCCGCGGTGAAGCGGGTTCACGTGGAAGGGGCGGGGCGGGACATCGTGGTCGACGTTTCGTCGCCGGCGGATCCCCAGGGGGCGCTCCTGGCGGGGTCGCTCGGCTTCGACGCCGACACCGCCGCCGTGGAGGTCCAGGCCCTGGACTGGGTGCCCGGCGGACTGGACAGCTTTCGGAAGTGCTATCCGGATCTCGACGCGGCGGCCTTCGTCGAGCGGCTGCGCAGCGAACTGGCCTTCGACGTGCGCGAGGAACTGATCGCCCGCCGTCAGCTTCTTCCCAGGGCGGTCAACCGGACGTTCGGCCCGCTCGTTGCGGCGCACGGGGCGATCACGCACTTCCTTGCGGAAGATCCGGTCGTCGCGGGACCCGCCATCCTGATCCGCCACTGGGCGCTGGGTCCGATGTGGCTCGATGTGTCCCCGGTGTACGGCGGGGGTGGAATCGCGACGCCCCGGCACGAAAGCCCGCGCAAATAAACGAGGCGTCCGTGACCTGATCACGGACGCCTCGCTTCATTTCGATTCACCGGTTCGACCGCGCGGAAGTACCGACCCGCTCGCGGGGAAGAGACCCTCAGGCTTTCCCCTCCCGCCGGTCGGATCCGTCAGCGCGCGAGAACAAGCCGCTGCGTGAAGCTCTTTCCGCCCCCCTCGTAATGCACGAAGTACACGCCCATCGCCGCCGGTCCCTGCTCGGTGCGACCGTTCCAGGAGGCCTGGTAGCGACCGGCGCCGAACGTGCCGTCGGCCAGGCGCGCCACTTCACGCCCCTGGAGATCGACGACGGTGAGCCGGATCCGGCTTTCCCGCGGGAGTTCGAAGTCCACGGTCGTGGCCCCCGAAGACGGGTTCGGATGGATCAGGCCAAGCCGGAACTCGGAGATCGGGCCGAGCGGATGGACTCCCGAGGTCGGGCTGGCGATGATGAACGTGGCATCGCTCCGGTCGGACACCACGCCGCAGGCATCGGTGGCCCGGACCTCGATCAGCGCATCCACGCTGGCGGGGCCGGTCACGGTCCAGTTGTACGATCCGCTGTTCGGGATTCCCGTGGCCAGGTTCGCCCAGGTGAGCCCGTTGTCGCGCGACAGGCGGAGGTCCACGGTGGCCGCGCCGGTGACGTTCCAGTCGAGGATCGCTATGGCGCCGATGTAGTACGTCTCGCCGCCGTTCGGTGCGACGACCGCGGCGTTGATCGTCGGCGCGTCGTCGTTGACGATCGTGCCGATGCCGGTGTCGGTGCCGAGCACCGCGCCGCCGGTCGGATTGAACAGCCTGACCTGGAACACCTCGTCTCCCTCGGCGCAGGTGTCGCCGTTCACGAAGACGATGATCGTGTCCGGATCAGCGGACTTGGCCGGGAATGTGAGCATGCCGCTCGTTGCGGCATAGTCGGACCCGGACGTGGCGGTGCTGTCGGACGTCTGGTACTGAACGGTGACGGCCTGGTCGGTCGGATTGGAGATCGTGACGACGAACGCGTACGCCTGGGTTCCGACATTTCCTTCCGACTGGGAGTAGCCGGCGATGTCGAGCGTGGGGACCGCGTCGTCGTTCAGGATCATTCCGGTGCCGAGCGTGTCGCCCACGCCCGCTCCGACCCGGTTGATCAGGAGGACGGAGAACACCTCGTCGGCCTCGAGCGTGAGATCGCCGTTGACGTTGATGTCGACCGGCTTCGACGTTTCACCGGGCGCGAAGCTCACGAACAGGCTGTCCGGCTGGTAGTCGTTGTTGGCCACCGTGGCCGTCCCGTCGACGGTGATTGCGCTGGCGGAAACGGGCAGTCCGCTCGCCTCGGTCAACGTAACCGTGAACGCGAACTGGGTCGTTCCGGCGTTTCCTTCCACCTGGGTCACGTTGTCGATGAACATGTTCGGCGGCAGGTCGTCGTTCAGGATCGTTCCGACCGCAGTCTTCGGATCGGTGAGCGTCCCGCCGGTGGCCGAGGTCAGCGTGACCTTGAAGTACTCGTCGTTCTCGTACTTGACGTCGCCGTTCACGTTGACCGTGATCGTGTCCGACGTGGCGCCGGCCGGGATCACGATCGAGCTCGTGACCGCCTGGTAATCGCCGTCGGCGGCCGTGGCGGTGCTGTCCGCCGTCGTGTAGCCGACGGTGATCGGAGACCCGGAGGCCGCCGAGAGCAGTACCGCGAACTGGAACGCCTTCGTTCCGGCGTTCCCTTCCGCGAGGCTCGGCCCGGCCGGGTTGATCGTGACGTTCGGGGGCGCGCCGCCGGTCACCCTGAGGATGGCCGCGGAAATCATCTGGTTGTCCGGGTTCTTGACCTGCACGCTGTAGCGTTCCGCTCCGATGCTGGCCGTGGCGGCGGAAGCGTCGAGGACGAGATCGATCGTCGTCGGGTTCACGTAGGTGGCCGAAACGACGGTCGGAGGCGTGCCGGTGGCGGCGCCGTTCAGGATGTTGACCTGGATGTGGTTGAAGTTCACGGCGTTGCCGCCCAGGTTCGGGCCGGGATCGTAGAACCCGGAGCCGGAAACGCTGACACCGGTCAGCGTGACGTTGACCGGGTTGGCGCCGGCGGCGACATCCGGAATCGAGCTCGGCGTGGCCGGCGGCGGCGCGATCAGCTTGGCCACGCGGACGCCGTAGGAGTTCGTGGCGTCGCAGAATTCCTGCACGGTCCACATCGTCATGTCGTCCTGCGGGTCAAGGCTCGTGTACGAGTAGTCGCCCCAGCGCCGGCCGTTGGATCCGCCGGGGTCGCTCGGGGGGTTGTAGGCGGTGGTGCTGTTGGAAAAGAGTTCGGGCGTCTGCATCGTGCCGCCGGTGTCGCCGACGAGCCGGCCGACCGTGGCCGCGTTGGCCCGCTCGTTCGTGCCGGCCACGCTGAAGCCCATGGCCGCATGCCCCTGGCCGGACACGAGGATCGAGGGGATCCAGTAGCTGCGCGCCGTCGTGACGTTCGTTCCCGTGGGGGTGAACACGGTTCCCGACTGGACGATCGTCGGTGTGCCGCTGACCGGTGGAACGTTGAGTTCATACCAGCGCGACGCGTTGCGGGTGAGCGTCGCGCCCGACGTGGCGCCGGTGTTCGTCACGCCGATGTTGTGGGCCGTCCAGAGCTTGCCGTTGCGGATATGCGCCGCGAAGAGGCGGTCGTCGAGCGCCGACAGCCGGCCGTTCGCGCCGCCGGTGTTGCCCAGGTGCTCCACCCGGATCGGGAAGCTCGTCGAGGGCACCGTGATGGAGATGTTCCCGGAAATGGACGGGGTGCCGCCCGGGCTGGACACGCGGCGCATCATGAGCGTGCCGAACGTGGCGTTGTCGACGCCGATGAAGAAGCCTTCGCCGGCCGACGGGTCGAAGTTGTCCACGCCCTGGGGCGTGTAGGGGCCGGCGCTGGCTGACGTCGCCACGATCCCGCGGAACACGGTGACGACGAGCGGTCCGGCACCCATGATCGAGGACTTGCGGACGACGTATCCGTCGGAGCTGTTGAATGTCTGCGACGGGGAACCGCAGAAGTTGTTCGTTCCGATGTAGAGCGCATTCGCGTCGAGGCCCAGCGTCGGGTAGTCGGCGAGGCACGTGTTGGAGATGGCCGGCGGCGTGGAGGCGATCGGGATGAAGAAGAACGTGAAGACCGTGCCGCCGGTCAGGGCGTTCGCGCTCGCCGCGTCGCTGACCGCGAAGAGAATCCGGTTCGGCGTGGCCACGTCGATGATGACCAGGAACCAGCGGCCGGTGAGGCGGTCGTAGCGGATGCGCGGATCGCTGGTGTACGAGCCGCCGGTCATCACCGAGCCGAAGAACACGTCCGGATCCACGTTCAGCACGCCGTCGGCGAGGCCGGTGGTCTTGTTGAACGTGACCAGGCGGCCGTTGACGAACACCACATACTGCGACGGGCCGACGGCGCCCATGCAGTCCGGGGGAAAGGCCAGGGTCGGGTTGACGCCGGCCAGGGTGGCTCCGGTGAACGTGGTGCCGATGACCTGGGGCGTGAACGGGCCTTCCTCGCTGCCGACGCCGGGCTGGAAGCCTTCGGGCAGTTCGGGGAGGTAGGTCACGTCCGGGGATTTCGGGTTCCGGGGCAGCCCGGACCGGTCCGGCTGCTCGAGTTCCTTCTCCACGTCTTCCAGTTCCGTGCGGATGCGTCCGGCGGCCTGGGCTTCCGTCATGCGCTGCATGATGTCGGAGATGGATTCGGGGACGCCCGGCGCCCCGGTGACGGGAATGCCGGCGATCGGCGCCGAGCTTTCCTGGGCCCGCGAAGCGCCCGGAGCCGCCGCGAAGAGCGCGCAGGACAGAACAAGTGCGAAACGGATCCGGTGCTTCCAGTTCATGGTTGTGCCCTCGTTTTTTCTGGGAAGTCGGGGAGGTGGGTCACTCGGTGGGGATCTCCCGCGGTCGACGATGTAAATTGCTGTGTTGTGTATACTTAAGTCGCCACGCGGCAGCAGCGGTACGGTATTTCGATTGGTTCGGACAATTGGGTGCACCGGAGAAGACGGATGCATGTCAAATCGTACTAAATGAACTGCTGCGAGTCCATTGAAACATTGCGGTTACGTCGGCCTCGCCGGCGTGGAGGTGCCGGTGGAATCCACGTCCTGGGGGTGGATCAAGAGTCTGTCGCGATACCGGTAGCCCGACCGGTCACTCCGTCCAGGGTTTCGGCTCCCAGAGTTCGACCTTGTTGCCGTCCGGGTCCAGGAACCACCCGAACCGGCCGTAGGACTCTTCCTGAACGGCGCCGACGATCGTGGCGCCCCCCTCCCTGACCTGGGCCAGGGCTCCGTCGAGATCGTCCACGACCAGGTTGATCATGAACGTGGCCGGTGAGGGGTCGAAATAGGTCGTGTCGGCCTTGAACGCGGACCAGACGGTCAGGCCGCCGGGCGGCATCGCCTCCGGCTTGAAGGACGTGCCGGACGGCATTTCGAGTTCAAAGCCGAGCCAGCGCTTGTACCATTCGGCGATGTCCTGGGGTGCTTTCGACTTGAAGAAGACGCCGCCGACTCCGAGAACTCGGGCCATGGATTCCTCCGATCAGAAGATTTCGCCGTTCCACAATGAGGTGCAGAACTCTTTCCAGTGAAGCATTTCAATGCCGTCTTCCGTCGTGCGCTGATCCCCGTCTCTCGACACGACAAGGCTTTTCCGGACCGTGTACTCTGCCCGCAGCGCACGCAGGCCGCGCAGGTCGGGGGTGCGGACACGTCGCGACGACTTGAATTCGATGGCGGTCTCCATGTCGCCGATGATCAGGTCGACCTCGTGACCGGAATGTGTCCGCCAGAAACACAGCGGAACATCCTTTCCGCGGTATGCGGAAAAGGCGCGGATTTCATTGAGCAGGAAGTGCTCGAACGCCCGCCCGTAAAGGTCGGAGCCTTCAACGATCTGCCCGGACTCGGGGTTCAGGTGATTCACGAGGCCGATATCGAAAAGGTAGAAACGGGCCGTTTCCACAAGTCTGCGCTTCCGGGACTTTCTCCACGGCACCAGCGTGAAGCCGAGAAGCGTATCTTCCAGTATCTGAAAGTAGTTCCGTACCGTGGCCGCGGAAGTGTGCGTTTCACGCGCGATGTTGGCGTAGTTCATCTGATTTCCGTGGGTCATGGCCACGACCTCAAGGAAGCGCGAAAAGGCCGGGATATTGCGTGTGGCCGCCTCGTCAATGATCTCCTGCTTGATGTAGTTGTTGATATAGGCCTTGAGCAGGGGTTGCGGATCCTCGACAAGATAGTGAGCCGGAAGGCCTCCATGATTGAAGAACCGTGCCAGGTCCAGGTCCGGAATCTCGTGGCTCGTCAGCGGCATGAGATGAAAATTGATGGCCCGTCCCCCGAGAAGATTGGATGCCTTTCGACGCACCTTTCGAGCGCTCGATCCACAGAGCAGGAACCTCGTGGACGAGTTTTCAAGCAGCCAGTGGATCTCGGTCAGAAGTGCCGGGACCGTCTGCACCTCATCGATGACGACGATTTCCGGGGCTCGGGCCAGGGTTTCTTCCCGCAGAAGACCGGGACGGACACTCAGTTCCGCGGACAAGTCGGAGTCCAGAAGATCGTAGAAGCGGGCATCGGGAAACTGCTGATGGAGCAGCGTGGTCTTTCCCGTCTGCCTGGGACCCCAGAGAAACGCGGCGCCCGAACCCGTCGCCGGATTGGGTATCCACCACAGTTTCAGGTCCCGCCGGATATTGGAAATTCGTTGATCCATGTCACGATTTTCATGAAAATCAGCACAGCAATCAACGAATTTCACATAAACTATGCAAACAATACTGTATCAGTGGGTTACGGACTCGGTCGAGTCGACCGACAGCATCAGGGCCGATCCCTCAGCGCCTTGTCCACCCGTTTCCCCGCCTCTTTCACGATCCCCGGAAGCGCCTGGATGTCCTCGAGGCTCGTGCGGAAGTTCACGATGCAGGTCCGGATGCAGTAGCGGCCGTTCAGAACCGCGTTCGAAGGGAACATTTCCCCTTCCAGCTGCAGGCGGGTCAGCAGTTCCGTATTGAGCCGGTTCAGGTACTCCTCCGGATCACGGAGTCCGCGGGAGCGGACGTCGGCGGGAACATACCGGAATGCGTTGATCGACAGGCCGTGCGCCACCGCCTCCAGTTCCGGGTCGGCCTCGATGAATTCCTGGAACGCATCGGACAGGCGGATGTCGTCGCGGATCATCCGGATGTAACCCTCCCGGCCGACCTGTTTCAGGCCGAGCCACACCTTGAGCGCCCGGAAGCCGCGCGTGTTCTGCGGGCCGTGTTCGTAGTAGTTGATCGGCGGCTCCGCTTCGCCGCGCTCGAGATGATAGTAGGGGGGCTTGTACCCGAACGTGTCCACGAGCAGCTTCGGATCCCGGACAAGCGTGCAGCCCGCCTCGATCGGCGCATAGAGCCACTTGTGCGGATCCACGGCCACCGAGTCCGCCTCGGAGAGCCCCTTGAGACCCTCCGGCGCATCCGGCAGCACGGCGGCCACGCCCCCGTACGCGCCGTCCACGTGGAACCAGAGCTTTTCCTCGCGGCAGAGCGCGGCGATCTCCGGCAGCGGATCCACCGCCCCGGTGGACACCGAACCGCCGGTGCCGACGACGATGGCCGGCGTGTCCCCGGCGGCCCGGTCGGCAGCTATCCGCCTCCGCAGTGCCCGCATGTCCATGCGGAGCGACGCGTCCACGGGGATCCAGCGGATCGCGTCGGTGCCGAGGCCGAAGAGGTCGCAGGCCTTCTGAATCCAGGTGTGCGTTTCGCCGGAGCAGTACACGCGAAGCCTCTGCGCTTCCGGGCCGCCCATGCCCCCCTTCCGGTAGTCCCATCCGGCCTGGTGACGCCGCCCGGCGAGAAAGCCGATGAAGTTGGCCATGTTTCCGCCGCTCGACAGCAGGCCGCCGCAGGTCGCGGGGTACCCGACCAGGTCCGCGATCCAGCGAACCGTCTGCGCCTCGATCTCCGTGGCCAGCGGCGAGAGCTGGTAGCCACCGAGGTTCGGATTGACGCTCGACGCGAGCAGGTCGCCGAGGATGCCGAGCGGCGCCGGCGAGCTCGTGATGTACCCCATGAATCTCGGATGCCCGTTGAACAGCGAGTGCTCGAGAAGCTGCTCCGTCACCTCGGAAAGAATGCGGGTCGGATCGCCGCCCGTTTCGGGCAGGGGATGATCGCCGAGGATCCTCCGGATTTCGCCGGGAGACTCGCCGCGCGTGACCGGCCGGTCGGGGAGCGTGGCCAGAAGGTCGCCGAGGCGCTCGACCAGGTCATGGCCCAGGGTCTTGAACTGTTCCGGAGTGAGGTCGAGGGGGGCTCTGCGCCCGCGGAGGTCGTCGGTGCTGGACATGCGCGGATGCTACCGGCCGCTTCCGGAGCCGGAAACCCCCAAACAGGAGAAACTTCGGACGGCGATGGATCGGCCGGAAACGTCCGGGGCTACCCCAGGTTCGGCCGTCTCCGGTGCCATCCCGTTTCCTCCTGATACGCCCGGGCCATGGACAGCAGCGCCGCCTCGCCGAACAGGCGACCGGTGAACGAGATGCTCACCGGCGTGCCGTCGGCGCGGAAACCGTTCGGCATCACCACGGTGGGGTGACCGGTGAGGTTCGTGGCCCGCAGCGTCGTTCCGCCGAACGACGGGGTGACGTAGAGATCCACCCCGGCCAGCGCGTCGTCGAAGCGCCGCATGAGCATCGTGCGCAGCCGGTTGGCCTGCACGTACTCCACCGCCGGGACGAGCCGCGCCGCGCGGAACACGTTCGGCCAGGCCTGGGCCACCTGCCGTGTGAGCTGGCTGTCCTGGTTGCTGCGGGTCAGCTCGTCGAACGCGGCCGCCGCTTCCACTTCGAGCAGGATCAGCATGTCGCCGACCGGCATGTCGGGCAGGGTGACCGGAACGAGGTCGACGCTCATGCCGCGGAGTGCGGCGAGCGCGTCGTCGTCGAAGCTCTTCTCGTCGCGCGCCCGCTCGAACGCGGCGCGGTCGTAGCCCACGCGCAGCGTCCGCCAGTCGGGCGCGGCCTTCCAGTCGAACGGCGCCTCGATGACCGACGGATCCGCCCCGTCGGGTCCGCGGATCGCGTCGAACACGAGAGCGAGATCCTCCACGCACCGGGCGATCGGCCCGATCTTGTCCAGGCTCCAGCAGAGGGCCATGGCGCCGGTCCGGGCCACCCGTCCGAACGTGGGGCGGAGGCCTGAGGCGCCGCAGCGCGTGCAGGGGGACACGATCGATCCGAGTGTTTCCGTGCCGATCGAAAAACCGAGCAGCCCGGCCGCGGTGGCGGAGGCCGACCCGGCCGACGAGCCGCTCGATCCCTGGTCGAGCTTCCACGGGTTCTTCGTGACGCCGCCGTACCAGACATCGCCCCAGGCGAGCGCGCCGACGGAGGTCTTGGCCACGAGCACCGCACCCGCCTCCTCGAGCCTGCGGACGACCGCGGCATCCTCCTTCGGAACCTGCCCCTTGAACGGCTCGGCGCCCCATGTCGTGGTGATGCCGCGGGTGGCCAGGATGTCCTTGGCGCCCCACGGGATGCCGTGCAGCGGGCCGCGCCGGCGGCCCGCTGCGATCTCCCGGTCGGCGCGCTCCGCCTGCCGGCGGGCCAGGTCGTCCGTGTACGTGATGACGCACGACAACTGCGGATCGTGACGGCGCAGCCGGGCCAGGTAGAGTTCTGTGAGCTCCCGCGAGGAGACTTTCCTCGTTCTCACGAGTTCCGACAGCACGGACACCGGCTGGAACGCGAGGTCGGTCGGGTCGGCCGGCCGTGTCGAGGGCGGTGCCGGTCCGCGCGGGTCCCGCCCCGGCCGGCCCGCCGCGCGGGCGCCGGGTCCGCCGGTGCGTGGCGTGGTGTACCGCGGGCCGGGGAGGCCGCGGACGGTTTCGCCGACGTTCCGGATGCCCGGCACGAGCGGGTCGAACACGAGCGCCGGAGCAACGTCGTTTCCGATGTGGATCTGCCGCATCCGCTGAATGCTTTCGAGATTCCCCGCCACGGATTCGGCCATGAGATCCCGCTCTTCCGGCGTGAACTCGAGCCCCTGCGATTCCGCCGCCGCCCTGAGCAACTCGTCGGACATCCTGGCGGGGGCGCCGTCCTGGGCCGCGGCCAGGGCTGCGCCCCCCAGCAGTGAGCCGGACACGCCGAGCTTCGCGCAGAGGTTCAGGAAGCGGCGACGGTCCACCGAGCCGCTTCCCGGCGCCTCCATGGTCTGGTCTGTCTCCGGCGTCGGCGCTACGTGGTGGTCGGTCGGCCGGCCGGAATCGGATTCGCGCATCGGGGATCTCCTGTCTGCTGCTGGGCACGTGACGGATCGCTGGCGGCCGGTATCGTAACGCAGTCCTCCGGATCGGGCGACCCCGCCCGCCGTGCCTCCAGCGTTTCCAGCACGTCCTCGTAGAGGCACATCGCCTCGTCGGCGCGGCCCAGCGCCCACAGGGTTTCGCACGACTTGCGGAGCACCTGGGGATCGCGCGGCCAGGCCCGCACGTTGGCCGACACCTGGCCGACCGCTTCGGCGGCGCGCCCGGCCTGGGCCAGGAGGAGTGCGCGGTCGGCCAGAAACGCGCGGGCGTCGAAGATCGGCGCGAGGCGGCCGCAGAGATCCACGGCCTCGTCGAACCGGCCGCGATGCCCGAGCACCTGGGGGAGGCAGCGGAGCCACAGGGCCAGGTCGTGCCAGGTGTGCGACCAGATCTCCTCGAACAGCGCGCCGTTCACCGGGGCGCCGGGGGGCGCGCAGGCGTTGATGATGCGGTAGGCACGGTGGACGGCTTCCGTCACCAGGATCGGGTTGCCGAACATCAGGGTGTCGAGCGGCTCGTACTCGCGGTCGAACTCGTCGGCGAGCACCTCGGCGCAGGACAGGTCGGGAAACCAGCGCCGCCACAGCTCGAACGCGATCTCGGTGAGGAGACTGACACGGTCGTTGTCCGGGGTTTCCGGCAGCAGGGCGTGCGGGGCGCGGCCGTCACGGGTGTCCGGCGGTGCGGCGTGCGGGTCGCGGTCGTGGGGGCCGGCCGGCGGCGCACTTCCCTGCGCGGACGGCAGGGAAGAAATCCAGCGGTCGGCCAGCGCCGACGGGCTCCCGGCCCGGAGCGCTTCGCGCCGCACCACCCCGATTTCGGGGTTCATGCCGAGCGCGCGGAGGTGGGCAACGAGGTCTTCGGTCGGGGCGGATCCGAGGTTCCATGCGGTATCCGGCAGGCCGGACACGGTGAGGCTGTTCATCGGTGTCTCCCGGACGGGAGAGTGGCGGCGGGCGGACAACGATGATGATTCACGGTCGCCCGGATGTCCAGAGTACAATCGGATCATGATGATGTCGTGTGCGCAGACGGCGATACGCGCCGCAGTCGGAAGAAACCGGGCGCGATGAGCCTCCGGCCCGGATCGGGAGCGGCCGCGGTTTTCCGCTGGGGGATGTTTCCGCTGGTCGCCCTGAGCGCGGTTCTCGCACTGGCCCTGCTCAACCGCGGCGACGCGTGGACCGTCGCCGGCATCTCGGGCTCCGGGATTCTCCGGATCGACGACCGGGCCGTGGATCCGGAAGACCTCGCGGCGCTGCACCGCGCGTTGCGGGGCGCGCACCATATCGAAACGGATGATTCGATCCGCGTCGTCCTTCAACTGGGCCACCGCGTTTTCCTGGAGATCGATGCCGCGACCCGGGTGACCTGCCCGAATTCCCCGGGGCGCTTCGTCGACACGGATCTCAACATCAGCCTGGCCGCCGGAGCGGTGCGGATCGTTACCGGTGCGGATTTTTCCGGACGCCTGCATGTCTGGACCCCCGAAGCCCGGGCCGAGGTGTCGTCGGCAACGCTGTGCATGGAACGCGGAGCGTCGGGGTCGCGGGTGAGCGTCTACGAGGGGCATGTGGATATCGGAAGCGGGACCCGGGAGGGGTCCACGAACATCCGGGCCGGCGAAGGGGCGTTCGTTCCGGTTTCGGGGCCGGAAGTACGATCCGAAACGTTGACCCCTGAAGAACGCGCGCGCCTCGGCGCGTTGCGCGGCCGGGCTTTCCGTCAGCCCTGACGGGCGTCGTGGCGGGAACGCTCACTTCCCGCCCCGTTCCCCCCGGCTACCCCTGTTGCGCGAGGATCTCCCCCGCCTTCCTGATTGGGGCATAAAACATTGCGCGCGTTAGCTTTCCGGTATTTGTGTTCTGCCGGCTCGGATGGTACGAGCAGACGAGCACCGGTCCCGCGGATCCGAAGGGAGTGTACGTGGCGGCGTGCCGGAAGACCGGCCGCGGCCGGGGGATGGGATGTCCGCGTTCGGCCATCGTCTTCAGGAAGCCGTCGAACGCGATCTTTCCGAGAACGAGAACGACCCGGACGCTCTTCATTCTGTCCAGTTCGTCGCTCAGGTGCGTGCGGCAGTTCGTCTGCTCTTCGATGGAGGGCTTGTTGTCCGGCGGTGCGCAGTGGTTCGTGGCCGTGATCCACGCATCCATGAGCGACAGGCCGTCCTCCCGCGACGTGGAAGCCGCCTGGGAGGCGAAACCGTGGCGGTGGAGGGCCTCGAAGAGCCAGTCGCCGGAGGAATCCCCGGTGAACATGCGTCCGGTCCGGTTGGCGCCATGCGCGGCCGGCGCCAGGCCGAGGATCAGGAGCCGGGCCCGGGGGTCGCCGAAGGACGGCACGGGCCGTCCCCAGTAGCTCTCCTCCCGGTGGGCCCGTTTCTTCTCGATGGCCACCTTTTCGCAGTGGGTAATGAGCCGCGGACAGAGTCGACAGGCCACGATCCGGTCGTTCAGCTCCTCGAGAAGCCGTCTCTGCCCCTTTCCGGCCCGGGAGGGCGGTTTCGTTCCGGTTTTTCGTGATGACCCGGCGCCGCCCGCCGGCTTGTTTTCGGTCTTTCGTGATGGCTTGGCGGTTGCGGCCGGCTTCCTTCCGGTTTTCACGTCGGCCCTTTCGCAGGGTGCGGGGTCGCTGCACCGGATTCCCGGGTACCTCCGGCGGACATTCGCCCGGGGAGACGTCAGGGGTAGCGCGGTCCGATCCCGGCGTCAAGGGGCCGGCTGGTTTCCGGCGCAGCCGACCCCGCCACCCAAAAACGACGGGGGGGCTTTCAATCACACTTGACGATCCTACCCCTCATGTAGAGGATGTGACCGTTATGCTCGCTGACGGCCTGTCCGGGAGCGGACGGGTCCTTGAAGATGGTCCCGTTTTGAGGGTCCGTGAGACCCTCTCATAAAACGCCGCTCATGAGCGGACGGAGGGTTGAGAATGCTCGATCGAATCCGGGAGTGCCTTCCCGCGGGCGCTTATGTGGATCTTCAGCAGCAGTTCGGCCTCGATTTCTTCGTGTGCGGGGGAGTTTCCTTCGCCGCATCCCACCAGGGAGACCTCGTCGTCCGCCTGGATGAGGAGGCCCGCGAAGAGGCCCTGACCCTGTCCAGCGCGGTCACCTGGGGTCCGAATCCCGAGGTCGAGGACGAGTTCGTCATCATTCCCTACGCCCACATTTCCTCCGACGATATGCTCCGCTACTGGGTCACGGAAGCGTACGAGTACGCGGAGCACCTCTCGGTGTCCGGCCAGGTGCCGACCTACAGCGGCGAGATGTACGAGGATCCCGCGGACGCGTATGGAGACAACGTCCTGGACGCCCTGCCGCCGGCCGCGAAGCGGAAGAAGGAGAAGAAGTCCGCCGAGCCGAAGAAGGCAAAGCCCGCGGCCGCGAAGAAGAAGCCGGCCGCGAAGAAAGCCGCAAAGCCGGCCGCAAAAAAGACCGCAAAGAAGGCCGTGAAGAAAGCCGCCGGCAAGCCGGCAGGGAAGAAGGCCGCCGGAAAACCGGCAAAATCGGGCAAGAAGGCGGCCAAAAAGGCTCCGGCGAAGAAGAAGCCCGTAAAGAAGGCTCCGGCGAAGAAGAAAGCCCCCGCGAAGAAGAAGGCGGGCAAGCCGGCAGGGAAAAAGGCACCGAAGAAGAAGTAGCGGTGCCCGCAGGCATACGAAGGCCCCGGGGTCGGTTCAGACCCCGGGGCCTTTTTCATTGGCGTGTCTTGCGCGTGTCGCGAACCGCCGCCGCGTCGTGGCGCCGTTGGCCGGCCGCACGCGCCGCGGGAGAGTCCGACGGGTGGTTCTACCGGCCCGGCCCGCCCGGCTTCAGCTCGTTGTTCCCTTCCTGCGGCTGGTACGCCACGCGGCAGGTGTAGCCGAAGTTTCCGGTGTTCAGTTCCGTCACCCAGATCTTGGCGTAGTGGTTCGTGCCCGTGTAGACGGCATACACATGGTTCTTGAGTACCTGGACCGAAAACGACGCGGCGGGATAGGCGTCCGTCGTGTTCAGCGGAGCCTTGTCGACCTCGTCCCAGTTCGCCTTGTAGCCGAGATCCTGGATCAGGGCGCCGTTCCGTCCAACCATGCCGTGACGGTCTCCCGCGCCGGCGTTGAACGACTGGCACTGGATGTCCACGGAGCTGCTGTTCCCGGAGGGCTGGATCGGATCGGCATCCACGTCCAGGAAGCTCGTGCTCCCGCCGCCGTTCACGAGCGTGATGGTCGTCGGGGTTTCCCGCCGCGGGGTGTCCACGACGATGTTGCTGGGGCGGGAAATCTTGTCCCCGTCATCCTTGAATGCGACGACGAGAAAGCTGTACGTGACGCCGTTGTTGAGACCGGTGACCGTGGTCGTGAACGTGCCGGCAGCCGTTGCGGTCGTGACTTCCTTGACCGCCGTCGTGCCGAACACGGCGGGAATGGCTTCGGGCGTTCCGGACTGGGTTCCGGAGGCCTGGAACACCTGGAAACCCTGCCGGTTTTCGCCGTAGTTGCTGGCGTTCCACGAGAGCGTCACGGCTCCGTTTCCGGTCACCGACCTGAGTCCGAGCGGCGGTGCCAGATCTTCCGGGGCGGCGGTCGTGATGGTGTCCTCGCATCCCGCGCCGAGCAGGGCGAAGAGTCCGATGGCCATGAGAATGCGTGCGTGTTTCATCATTGCAAACCTCCTTGCGAAACTTGATTTCGTGCGGCAAATGAACAGAATGGGTTTGGACAGGGCTTCGAGGAGTCGAACGCGTGGGAACGCTCGACTGGTCGCCGTTGCGAGGCCGGCAACCCCGAAACCGACCGAAACCATAACGCATATCCGTTCTCCAGACAATCCGGCCCGGCCCGGAGTCACATCCGTCGTGTGCTATAGTTTTCCGGTGCGAATCGCACCCCCCGTTTCCCGGCCGATGACGAACCGCCGTGCCGGTGTCCGGCGCGCGGACACTTCGAGGAGAGCCTTGTGCAGTCCACCCCCAGGGATATCGGTTGGATCGAGGTCATCTGCGGCAGCATGTTCTCGGGCAAGACCGAGGAGCTGATCCGGAGGCTTCGCCGCGCCACGATCGCCCGGCAGAAAGTCCAGGTGTTCAAGCCGGTCCTCGACGACCGCTACGACGCGGACAACATCGTTTCCCACAATTCCGTGGCGCTGCACTCCGTGCCGCTGCTCGAGATCGGGCAGATCTTCGACCATCTCCGGCTGGATACGGAGGTCGTGGGGATCGACGAAGCCCAGTTCTTCGACCGGTCCCTCGTCGACATCTGCGAAAGGCTCGCCGGGCGGGGCATCCGGGTCGTCGTGGCCACGCTGGACCAGGACTTTCGGGGACAGCCGTTTCCGCCGGCTCCGGAACTCATGGCGGTGGCCGAATCGGTCACGAAGATGCTGGCGATCTGCGTGGTCTGCGGAAACCCGGCCAATCGATCCCAGCGTCTCAGCGGCGGCATGTCGCAGGTCCAGGTGGGCACGAACGATCAGTACGAAGCCCGATGCCGCAAGTGTTTCCGGCCGGAAGTCATCGGCCAGGAGAGCATTCCGTCGCCCTCCGCGGGCACGGAAGACAACAACAAAGGAGAGTCATGAACCCCGGTTCGATCACGCCCGGCAACAGTGCGGCCCGGCTGGCCGCGTTCTGTTTTTTCGTACTGGTGATGTTCTCATCCGGCGCGGCGTCCGCGCAGACCGGTTCCGACATCTGGCTTCTGCCCGTCACCTGGCAGGGGGACACGCTGATGACGGTCGGCGCCCCGGAGAACGTCACGCACCGCCCGGGTTACGACAACCAGCCGTCCTTCCTGCCGGACGGATCGGGGTTCCTGTACAGCTCCATCGACGAGAGCGGCCAGGCCGACGTGTGGATGTACATGATCGACACGAAGACAAGGACGCGGCTCACGTCCACGCCGGAATCGGAGTTTTCGCCGACGCCGGTCCCGGGCGACACGGCGTTTTCCTGCGTGCGGGTGGAGCCGGACTCGTCGCAGCGGCTGTGGCGGTTCCCGATGCCGGCCGGGGCGCCGGAGGTGATGCTTCCCGACGTGAAGCCGGTGGGCTACCACCTGTGGGTCGCGCCGAGCACGGCCGTCCTGTTCGTCCTCGGCGAGCCGCATCACCTGGACCTCGTCCAGACGGTCACGGGTCACCGGAAGCGCCTGGCCGACAATCCGGGTCGCTCCTTTCACCGGATTCCGACCCGGAACGCGATCAGCTACATCGACAAGACCGATCCCGAAGAGTGGTGGATCATGAGGATGGACGTGAACGGCGACAAGGGCTACCAGATCATCCCGACGCGCAAGGGGTGCGAGGACATGATCTGGATCGGGGCCAACGAAATCCTGATGAGCGACGCGAACCGCCTCATGAGCTGGACGGCCAAGGAAGTGGACACCTGGACGGAGATGGCGGCGTTCGAAGATCCGGGGCTTCAGGCCATCACGCGGATGGCGCTGAGCCCCGACCTGAAGTGGCTGGCCATCGTGTCGGGGGAGCCGGAAAAGTAGGTCAGCGCAGCCGCCGGAATCCGGGTGCCGTCGAGGCGCTGTCCCCGTTCCGGCCCGTGGACGCATCCACCCAGGGGGAGGCCGGACCGAACCGGACGAGCACGCCCTCGGCGAACGTCAGCTCCAGTCGTCCCAGGTGCGTTTCATAGATCCAGTCGGTGATGTCGAGGCGGCCGTCGCGGCTTCGCTCTTCCGCTCGCGGTCTGTCCTTCATCAGGGTCTCGACCTCGGACATCAGCAGGCCCTTCCGCAATCCGGCGAACTCTGTGGAGAGTACCGGCGGGGCCGTCCCGCGGCTTCCGGCCGGGTCGTTCCCGACATCGACGCGCCATGGAAAGACCACCCACGGTCCCAGCATCGCCATCACCATGTCCGGGGAGAGGTTGTCCGGAACGCCGCGTTCGAAGCGGATGTTGAACCGCGATCCTCCTTCCAGGGCCGCCTGCCGCATGTAGATGCGACGGATTTCCGCGGCCTGCGCCGCCTGCACCGCGTTATGACGCTGCTCCGCCTCGCGCGCGTCCCGCTCGCCGGCCAGTTCGAGCTCAAGATTCCTCTTCCGCTCCGGGTCGCTCTCTTCGCGCACGGCATTCTCCAGGTGCCTCTCGCGCCTGGACTTCGGCACGTCGGGAATCGTCACCGCCGGGCCGATGCCGTCGAAGAACGTGCCGAACCCGCCCCCGGCGAGCTGAAACTCGACGTGCTTCTTCTTGACCTTGACCTTCGTGATCATCGTCTCGTCGCCGATGAACAGTGCCGTTCCATGCCTTTTCAGACGGTCGGCCAGGGCGGAGTAATCGAGCGGGTTGGCGCGGTCCGGGTGGACGTCCACACCGTCGTCGGTGGCCGGCATCTCCAGGTTGAGGATCACCGTGCGACCCTCGAAGAACCCCTTCAGGGCGTCCTCGGCGGGACCGGCGTATGTGGTGAGCGGGGTGGCGAGTGTTGTCAGCAGGACCAACAGGACGAAGGTTTTCATGACCTGGCTCCTTTCCTGGATTCCCGGCACTGGGCAATCGGGTTGTTTCCGGAGAGGAATGCAGGGATCCGGCCAAAGGACATGTGCCCATAAACTGTTGTATTGCAACAGATTGAAAATCGGCGCGCCGCGCGGAGCCCGCCGGGTGTTGCCGATCCGCGTCACTCTGACGCGACGGTTCACCGGTTCGCCGGAACTTCCCGGTCGGCGCGGACACGGATCCCGGGTCGGCCGGCGGCCGACAAGCCGCCGCGGCCGTCGCCTGTCCGGAAACGATTGACCCCTCGACGGTGAGGCGTACAATGAAGACGGCATCTCCGTATGGCATTCCGAGGCCCGCAAGGGAGGTTTCATGAAACGGGGCATCGGGCTTCCGATACTCTCGACGATGATCGTTCTCGCGGCCGTCCTGCTGACGGCCGCTGTCGGCGTTCCGGCTCACGCCCAGGACAATTCCGGGCTCGTCGTCAAGGTGACGACCGACAAGCCGGTGTACGCCCCCGGCGAATTCGTGCGCATCCTCGTGCACGCCGTGAATCTCCAGAACACGGAGCGCGTTCTCCAGTACCCGGACAGCAAGCAGGCCGACTACACGATCGACGGCGCATACCGCTGGTCCAGCGACAAGGCTTTCCTCCAGGTGCTGACCTCAGTCCGAATTCCGCCGGGGGCCACGCACGTGTTCCCCGAGTTCGTTCACAAGCCTTCCGACTATGTCCTCGAACCGGGGCGGCATGAAATCGTGGCCGACATCGGTTACGCGCGGGCGGCCACCACCTTCCTTGTTGTGCGCGACGATGTTCCCGCGAAGTTCGAACTGGCTCCGTCGGTCCACCCCAATCCGGCCCCGTTCGGGTCGGTCATCAACTTTGCCGTCTCCGTGCGGAACATCACGAATCAGCCGCAGGTGTTCGGCCACAGCGGGTGCCCCGTCCTGTTCAAGGTGGACGGAGGGGACATGCCGCCGGTGGCCTGTGCGGAGTACTGGAAACAGGTGACGCTCGCACCGGGCCAGTCCGTGCGCTTCGGCCCCGAGGAGTATCCGTACCTGGCCTACGGCTCGCACCGGAACGCGTTCTTCCTCCCCCCGGGGGCCCATGAAGTCACTTTCGAGATTCCCGGTGTCGGCACCACGTCCGCCCGGTTCCAGGTTCTCCCCGCGCCGGGCGGCGGAGCGATCGCCGGCCGCGTCCTCGACACGGCGGGCGCGGGGATTGCCGGCGCCACGATCCAGGCGTTTGCGCCCGGGGTTGCCGACTCGGCCGCCCTGAACACCGCGTACGCCCAGTACCAGTCTTTTTCCGGCCGCGACGGTTCCTACCGGATCGACAACCTTCCTCCCGGTCGCTGGGTGATCCGGGCGTTCGCGCCCGGCAGCAACACGGTCTGGCATCCCCGCGCGGCCACGCGCGAGGAAGCCGTGCCCGTTCCCGTCACCGAGGGGAGCGTGACGGAGGGGATCGACTTCGTGCTGAAGCGCGATCCCGTGCCTCCGGTCCATCCCGGAGTCATTTTCGGCTCGGTGCACGAGATGTCGTCCACGAACGACGCCGCGGTTCCGGTTCCGAACGCGGTCGTGGCGGCGTTTCCGGTGCGGCCGCCCCGTTCCGATGCCGACGTGTCCACCGGCGGACCCCTGCCTCCGGACGGACCGGGGGTCTATTTCGGTTTCGCCGGCGCAACGGGGGATTTCCGGATCGAAGTTCCCTACGGTTCCTACCGGTTGATCGCGTTTGCGGAGGGGCATCGCTACCAGTGGTTCATGGGCTCCGAGACCTTCGACAAGTCGGTGATCTACGAAGTGTCGCCGAATGCCCGGCAGGCGCCGGCGCGCTTTGCGCTGCAGCGTCTCGGACCCAATACGGCACCCGCGCGGATCGCCGGGGAGGTGACGGCGCAGTCGCCGACGGCCGCCGGCACCGTCGTGCAGAAACCGGTTCCGGGCGCGGAGATCAACGCGCGCCCCGTCGTGCTCGACCCCAGGATCGCTTATTTCCGTGAAGTCGTGTACACGACGCGCAGCGGACCGGACGGAACGTACTCCGTCGAGGTTCCGCCGCACGTTCCGTACATCGTGGACGCGGCGGCGTCCGGATTCTCCCGGCAGTTCTACGAGCACGCCCCCGACCGGGTCTCGGCCCGCCCGGTGGATGTGTTCGTCGGCCGGACCACCGGGAACATCCGGTTTGCGCTGCGTGACGGAACCCCGCCGCCACCGCCGCGCCCCGGAATCATTTCCGGCTACGTCTATTCCGACAACGGCACGGACGGCCCCTTGCGCCCCCTGGCGGGCGCGGTGGTCCGCATCCGGGGCGCCGATGACTTTCCGGTGCCGCATGAGCGGATCACCCGGACCGATGCCAACGGTCGCTATCAGTTCAGCGGGCTTTCGACGGCCTCCGACTTGACCCCTCGATACATTGTTTCCGCGGAGGCGGACGGGCATGTGCCCGTCTACTATCCCGGCGTGTATCAGTGGACCACCGCACAACCGGTGGAGCCTGTGCCGGCGGAAGCCCGCGTTGTCACCAACCTCACGCTGTACCAGCCGATCGGCACGACCCCCTACCTTGCGGTCGGGTTCGTCCGTGCCCGCCACGAGTCCGGCGTGCCGCCGGTGGACCCTCCGGCCGACGGCGACCCCGCGGGAGGCGGCACAGGTTCCGGCGGCGTGACCTCGCTCGAGGCGCAGCGCCTGATCGACCGTGCCGTCGCGGGCGCGGCGTCCGCCGACGGACCCCGTCCGCTTCCCGGAGCCTATTTCTATCTTGTCCGCCAGGACGACGCGCTGGTCGGCGCTCCGCCGATGGCCGGTGGCGTCGTGACCATGAACGGCACCGTCGTCGTTGCGAACCTGCAGCCGGGCGTGTACCGCGCCTACGCGGACCGTCCCGGGTTCCTGCCCGGGTGGTACGGTGGCACGGACGGCGCCGGCCTGATCAGCGTGGGGGAGGGGCAGAAGCCGGTTCTCGCCGACATCCTGATGAGCCTCCAGTTTCCGCCGCCCGGCGCGCCGGTCGAGGACGCGCGCAACCGCGTCGTCCGCGACCTGCACAACGCGCCGAACCCGTTCCGGCCGCAGACCACGATCATGTACCGGCTCGACGCGCCGGCCGAGGTCACGCTCAAGATCTACGACGTGACGGGCCGGCTCGTGCGGACCCTCGTGGACCGGGCGCTGCAGTTCGCCGGGCAGCAGACGGTGGCCTGGGACGGTCGCGATGCGCTCGGCGGTTCCGCCGGCGCCGGAATCTATTTCTACCGCGTGGAGACGCCGATCGAGGCGACCGTGGGGAAGATGGTGCTCGCCCGGTAACGGGGAGCGATCGACCGGCGACCGTTCCGCTCCGTCGGGACGGGACAAAAATCGAGACGCCCGCTCCGGCGCAACCGGGGCGGGCGTCCTTGTTGTGCGTACCGTTCGATCAGAACTGTGTCTTGATCCGGCTCCAGGTCGTGGATTCCGTCGGAGTCGGCGCTTCCCGGAGAACCGAGATCCCGCGGATCGGCTCCTGGCATCCGATGACGCCCATGGACGAGGCGGCGCCGGTGCCGAGGTTGATCGTATAGAGCGTCGACTGGACCCCGCCCGTGTTGAGAGCCGCGTAGGCGATCCCCGTGAAGCCGGAGATGTCGAAGCCGTTCGTTCCGTTGATGTCGAGCCCCAGCGGGCCGACGGTCTGGAGGGTTCCGTTGTTTGCCGGCGTCTGGGTCACCAGGATGTCGAGCGCGAAATCGATGTTGTAGAGGACCGTCGTCGGCGTTCCGTTCACGTTGTTGTTGTACCCCGCTCCGGAACAGTTCGGATCCACACCGAAATTGGGATCTCCCGCGGAGTAGGCGAGTGTGCCGTCGGTGGCCACCAGGTTGCCGGTGTCCGGATGCACGCGGAGGTTCTGATCCGCGTCGCTGATGATCCGGATCCGATCCACCGCCGGGTTGAAGTCGAAACCGAACGTGCTGCCGGACAGGGAGAACGGAGTCGTCGTCACCGGTGTGGCCACCCCGCTGAACGGGTCGTCGATGCGGTAGATGCGTCCCGTGCTTCCGAGAACGTAGAGCCTTCCGTTCGGCGGGCCGGCGGGCCGGAAATCGATGCCCAGCGCGTCCTCGCCGCTCATCATTCCGGTGATCGGGCGGCTGCTGAAGAACCAGGGGTTGGACGAATTGAAGTTGACGAGCGCGTTGCTGGCGGTGACGGCGAAAATCTCCTCAGCGGCCTGCGCGACGCCGGCCGGGGGGGCCTGCAGGGCCAGAGCAAGCAGCCCGGCGACGAGAGACCTGCGCGAAACAGCGAACACGATACCCTTCACGGACATGACGATCCTCCTGCGGATGAAATACATGGAGCCGATGCGAGCGAGAGCGGAGGGTCGGGGATGGATCTGGCCTCAGCGTGAAAGGGATACGTCTGCGGATGGAAACCGGATTGCGGAGGGGCTCATTTTTTTTCGGGCCGCCGGGGCGGCCGAAAACGAGGGTCCCGCTCGAGCCCGACAGCGGATTTCAGTCCCTCACCACTCCAGAAGGCTCGCCGACACCCGCCAGTACCCGAGATGCTCGTCCGCCTTCGGCCGGATCCCCTCGATGGCCAGGGACACCGTGTGCGGGCCCGGTTTCAGCGCGTCCGTGAGATCCACGATCACCGGCGGCACGAGGTCGCCGGGGCAGAAACCGCTGCGGCTGTAGTCGGAGGACCAGGAACCGTCGGACCAGCGCCGGCAGTAGGGGTTCACGGCGCGGAAGTCGCGGCAGTCGTCGCGCCAGGGGCGGAAGCGGTGCACGACCCGTCCGTCCACGCGGATCACGTGATCCTTGCTGCGGAACTCGTCGTCGTCGCGGCCGTCCGTGCAGTGACCGGTCGACAGGAGGCGCAGCAGGACGCGCCGCGTTCCCGCGGGGATGGTCACCGGGACCGTGAGTTCCGTCGTGTCCGGAGGCGATGTGATCCCGGCCGTGGCGGTTTTCCCGGCGGCCGCGCCGCCCCGGGCCGCCCCCTCGACGGCCGACCGTGCCATCAGCTCCGCGGTGACCCACGGGTGGAAGACGACCGGCCGCACCCGCGCCGGCGGGGCGGTGTCGAGCACCCACGATGCCGGTGTCCGCACCGCGGCCGTCAGGCCGTTCGGATCGACGGTGTCCGCCAGTGCCGCGAACTCGATGCGAAAGTCCACGGTCCAGGCCGGCGAGAGCCAGGTGTCGACAAAGGCGTGGATCGCCGCCGATCCGGTCAGCGCGGACGCGAGATCCGAAAGATCCACGTCGAATGCCGTGACCCCGCCGTACGCGGTCACGTGGCGGATCAGCTCGAGGTCCGGCTGCCCGGCGCGCCGGAGGCGGATGCAGGCCGAGCGATCCCAGGGGTCGCCGACGCTCACCTCGTCCTTCGGCACCGGCCGGGTCACGAGACGGCCGGTGATCCGCCAGCGCCGATCCGGGTCGAGCTCCGGAAACGTCACGCGGCGCGCGATCTCGCGGCCGTTGTCCAGCGTGACGACACCCTCGGTGACGCGGGCCTCCGGTCGAGCCGGCCGGAAGTGCAGCGAGTCGCCCGCGAACACGGTCATCACGATGGGCGCCGGGGGCGCACTCGCGGCGGGACCGGCGGGTTGGACCAGCACGCCGGCCAGGATCAGGACACCGAACCATTTCACAGGACACCTCCGTTGCGCAGGGACTCGATCTCGTCGGTCGAAAGCCCCAGTTCCCGGAGAACGGAATCCGTGTGCTCCCCGAGGCGGGGCGGCGGGGCGGTGTGCGGCTCCGTGACCGGCCGGGGCGGGGGCGTCGATGGTCCGGCGCTCGAATGGGGCGGCGCCGCGGCCGGGGCGTCACCTCCCGACAGCCGCACCGGCATCGCAGTCAGCCGCAGCGCCCCGGCAGTCGGATGCTCCACGGTCCGGATCATCCTTTCCCGGACCGTTCCGGAACTCAATACGTCCTTCACGTCGCGCACCGCTCCGGCCGGCACGCCGGCCTTCCGGAAGCGATCCAGCCAGTCCTCGACCGAGCGGGTCTTCATCACCGGAACGAGAACCGCCTCCAACTCGGCGCGGTGCGCGATGCGGGCGGCGTTGCCGGCAAGGCGCGGATCGTCGCACAGCGCCTTCCGGCCGATGGCGCCGCAGAACGCCCGCCAGTGATCCTCGTTGCCGACGGCCACGTTCAGGAAACGATGGCCCGCGGCCTCGTAGGTTTCGTACGGCGTCAGCGTCGGATGGCGGTTGCCGAGCCGTTCCGCCCTGAACCCCAGGAACTCGTTCAGCGCCTGGTAGCCGAGCAGGCTCACCTGGCCGTCGATGAGCGACATCTCCACCCGCTGCCCGCGTCCGGTCTTCTCCCGTTCGTGGAGTGCGGCAAGAATGCCCGACAGCGTCCAGAGCCCGGCGGTGATGTCGGCAAACGACACGCCCGTTTTCCATGGCGGGCCGTCCGGGTCGCCGGTGAGGCTCATGATGCCTCCCTCGCCCTGGGCGATGAGGTCGTAGCCGGGGCGCTCCGCGTCCGGACCGGTCCGTCCGTAACCGGAGATCGAGGCGTAGATCAGCCGCGGATTGAGCTCCGCGCAGGCGTCGTAACCGAACCCCCTGCGGTCGAGGACACCGGTGCGGAAGTTTTCCACCAGGATGTCCGCCCGTTCGACGAGGCGGCGGAGGATCGCGGCGCCCTCCGGTGCGCCGAAGTCGAGCGTCACGCTTTCCTTGTTCCGGTTGATGCTCAGGTAGTAGGCGCTTTCGCCGCCGGCGAACGGCGGGCCCCACGCGCGGGTGGGGTCGCCGATGCCGGGCTGCTCGATCTTGATGACGCGGGCGCCGAGGTCGCCGAGCGTCATCGTGCAGTAGGGGCCGGCCAGGACGCGGGACAGGTCGAGGACGGTGAGGCCTTCGAGCGGCCGGGTCATCAGGCGCCGGCGGGTTCGTCCACGCGACCCATGAGCGCGCGGTAGACGATCAGCGCCGTGAAGAAGCCGACGAACCAGGCATAGTCGTAGAGAAAGCGCGCCTGCGGAACGACCAGGCCGATCAGGGCGATGAGCACGCCCGCGGCGAGTGCTGCGATCCCCTTCAGGTTGAATCCGCCGCTGAATTCGTACTCGCCGCCGCGGCGGTAGAGGTCGAGGACGTTCAGGCGGGTCCCGCGGACGAGGAAGTAGTCCGCGATCAGCACGCCGGCGATCGGACCGAGGAATCCCGAGTAGCCGATCAGCCAGCCGAAGATGTACGTGCCGTAGTCGGCCAGCAGCTTCCACGGCATCATCGCGATGCCGATGAACCCGGTGATGATGCCGCCGGTCCGGAAGCTGATCTTCCGCGGCCAGACGTTTGCGAAGTCGTTGGCCGGCGACACGACGTTGGCCGCGATGTTCGTGGTCAGCGTGGCCACGGAGAGCGCGAGGATCGACACGAACACGACGAGCGGATTGTCGAACTTTCCGAGCAGGACCACCGGGTCCCAGATCGGCTCGCCGAACACGATGATCGTGGCGCTGGTCACCACGACGCCGATGAACGCGAACAGCGTCATCGTGGTGGGGAGCCCGAGGAACTGCCCGAGGACCTGGTCGCGCTGGCTCCGGGCGTACCGCGTGAAGTCGGGAATGTTGAGCGCCAGCGTGGCCCAGAAGCCGACCATGGCGGTCAGCGACGGAATGAAGAACTTGAGGAACTCGCCGGTCGTCGTGAACCTGCCCGGCTGGTTGAGGATCGGGCCGAACCCGTCGGCGCGCTTCACCGCCCAGGCCAGCAGGACGAGCCCGGAGGCGATCAGAAACGGGGCGGCCCACGCCTCCAGGAACTTGATCGACTCCGTGCCCCGGATCACGAAGTACATGTTCGCCGCCCAGAACGCGCCGAACGATATCCAGACATGGCCGGGCACGGCTGCCCAGCCGTCGAAGGCGATCCGCAGCAGCGTGTCCACGGCCTGTCCGCCGATCCAGGTCTGGATGCCGAACCAGCCGCAGGCCACCACCGCCCGCAGGAGCGCCGGCACGTTCGAGCCGAGCACGCCGAACGGCGCGCGGACGAGGACCGGAAACGGAATGCCGTACCGGGCCCCGGCGTGACCGTTCAGCACCATGGGGATCGTCACGATGAAATTGCCGAGCATGATCGTGACGATGGCCTGGAGCCACGTCATGCCCCCGGAAATCAGCCCGGCGGCCAGCATGTAGGTGGGGATGCAGACGCTCATGCCGATCCAGAGCGCCGCGAAGTTGTAGGTCGTCCAGGTGCGTTCGGCGGCCGGCACCGGAGCCAGATCCTCGTTGATGAGGGCGGAGCCCTGGAGTTCCTCGGGTATGCGCACGGCGGCATCATACCCGGAGTCCGGGGTGATGTCACGACGGCAGCGCTGCCGGCTTCGAACCGCGCCGCCAACCGGAGGCGACCGGGGAGGACTCCGGTTTCCGGGACGCCGCCTCATCGGGCCAGCACCGCGCGGGCGAGCCGGGTGGTGCCTTCGCGGGTCGTGGCCCGCACGAAGTAGACGCCGGCCGCGGCGCCGCCGGGCAGCCAGCGGAAGAACGACTCCCCGGGGCCGGCCGGTTTTGCATCGGCCGGCACGGCCACCCTGCGGCCGAGCGCGTCGAAGATCTCCACGGTGATCGTGGTCGGGTCACGGCTGAGCACGGACACCGTGAGCGCCGCGCGGAACGGACTCGACACGAGGAGTTTCACGGCGTCGGTATCCGTCGAGTCCGGTTCGGGCACGCCGGTGTTGCCCCCCGGCGCGTGCACCCCGGTGACCTCGTTCGCGACCATCGTGTGGCCGAACCCGTCCTCGGCGAGGCGGACGCGCGACGCACCGTAGTGCGTGCTGGAATTCGACTGCGTGAACGAGGGAAACGACCAGGACCCGAAGCTCACGCTGCCGCCCGAGGCCAGGAAGAACCGGCGATGGCTGGCCAGATCCTCGTGATAGGCAAAGTGGACCCGCTGGGCGTCGACCAGACCGTACTCGAAGTGACCCGGGTCCACCGGCAGGAACGCCTGCAGCCCCTCCGACCAGGCGCCGGCCCAGGCATGGAGGCCATGCTCGATCCCCCCGAGCGCGAAGTCGTTGAAGACCGGACCGCCCGGCAGGTTGTACCCGATCATGACGCAGGCCGGGATGCCGAGCGAGCGCAGGCCCGAAACGAACACGTTGGAGAAGCCGTCGCAGTCCGCCAGGCCGGAGGCCCACGTCCCGGCCGCGTCGTCGATCCCCGCTCCCGGACAGGAACCCTGCGAGAACGTGCCGAGCAGGTACGCCGCCCAGCGCTGGGCGAGGCCGATGTCCCCGCCGGGATACCCGCGGATGTCGTCCATCGTGCCTTCCAGCGCGCGGATGGTCTCGTCGATGCCCGGCACGTACTGGATGGTCGGCGTGAAGTCCGTGTAGAACGCCCCCGGATACCGGGTCAGGTCCGTGGACACGCCCTGGATGTCCGCGGAGCCGGTGATGTCCGTTGTGGCCCGGATCGTGATGCGCGATACCCCGGCCAGCCGGGTCCACACGAACCGCGTGTACCACTGGGAGCGATCCTCGTAGTCGGGCGCCGGCACGACGGTACAGGTGACCGTGGCCCACTGGTTGTAGACCGCCACCTCTCCGTCGCCGGGCAGCGACTCGGAGCGCGGGATCAGCACTTCGAGCCGGGCCGGCGTGGCGTGGATGTCGATGTGGTGTTCCTCGACGACGGACGCGCTGTTCGTGTCGAGGATGTTGCGGACGTCGCGGAAGAACGTGGCCCCGGCGGGTGACGGAACCAGGATCCGCGCCGCGGCAAGAACGCAGACCAGTGCGGAAACGCCGGCGTGACTTCGTTGCGTCGCCCATCCGAAAGTCCAGCGCGGCCAGGTGGCCGATCTATCCGACGGCGACATGCATGTCGTCCTCATGGCGCTCCCTCCTCCCGGCATCCGGCGAGCCGCACGCCT
>CAZQVN010000001.1:31383-38400 GCA_964596775.1 uncultured bacterium | reverse complement strand
TGCATGTCGTCCTCATGGCGCTCCCTCCTCCCGGCATCCGGCGAGCCGCACGCCTTCCTCGGAATAGAGCGTGATCCACACCGGGCCCCCGCCGGGGGGGGCGGCGGAGGGATCCACGAGCGCGCTCGCCTCGCAGTCGACCCGACCGAGCGCGTCGGGCACCGGTTCTCGCGGGGGCACGGACCGCAGCTCGAACCAGGACTCCGGGCCGAGCCGAAAGCGCGGACTGCCGGGAGCCTTCTTGACCGCCGGGCGGGCCGGCTCCCGAAGCTGCCGGAGCATCGCGCCGGGCAGGACGTACGGGGCCGCACCGGAGTCGGGGGAAACGAGAGCGAAGAACCGCCGCGCCGGGGCCGCGGTCCGGACGCGAACGCGGATCAGCCGGAACCCGGTCATCCGGGCCGTCTTTCCGAAGGGATCCGAGCTTTCCCCGGACATCACGATGCCGTCCAGCGAGAGGACGGAATCGCGCGGCGTATCCGCCGCGCGTGGCGCCGTTGCCGGGATCAGCAGCAGGATCAGGAGGGGGATGAAGCAGGCAGCGACCGGCGGACGTAACGTGCATCGCAAGGGCCGGGCCGCCCGGTTACCGGGGGCGATGGCGTGCAACAGATGCGGGCGCATGAAGGATCTCCCGGGGGGTGAAGCGGGGGAGTCGGTTCAGGGATGCCGCGTCTTGATCTGGCTCCAGGTGACCTCTTCGGGCTTCGGCACGGGCTTTTCCTTCGGCGGTTTCGGCGGCTGGGGCGGTGTGGGCGGCGGCGGCGGGGGAGGACTCTCCGCGCGGGCCGGACCGGTGTGACCCGGGGCGGAGCCGGCGCGGCACGCGGCCCCAACCGGACCGAACCGGCCCGGTGCGGAACCAGGATGCCACGCACCGGGAAACCCGCCGGCGCCGGTTCCCTCCTGCAGGGACGGGAGGACAAACGACAGGAACAGCGACAGAATGAAAGTCATGACGACTCTCCACGGGGGAGGCTGAGCGGGGGTGTTCGGCGGGTCGTGATCGCCCGGGGGTGTTGCGGGAGGGGGGCGGCCTGCGCGAGCGGCGGGAATCATTCAGGCTGTGACGCCTTGCACGCCGACCGGGTGACAATCCGACTGTGACGCCTGCGCGCCGGAAGCGTCAACCTCTTTTTTCGAGCCGCCGGGCCAGTATCGGCAGGTACTCCGTCCACGGACCGACTTCGTCGACATAGTTCCCGGCCAGGACCCGCGCCACCTGTGCCACGTGATTCAGGTCGTGCACGACCCAGGTGCCGAGCAGTTCGCGGAGCGTCACCGGGCCGAAGGCCGGGTGACGGCCCCGGCGATCCAGGTCGGCCTCCGAGAGGTTCATCTCCCGCAGGGCCGCCAGGTTCCCGCGCCGGAGTGCGCCGAATTCGTCGAGCAGGTCGCCGAGAGGCCGGGAGCGGCTCTCCTCGAGGCCGGCAAATCGGTCGAACGGCTCGAAGGCCCGCGACTCTCCCGCGTCGAGGATGATCCGCGCGCGTTCGATCCAGTCCTTCTTCTCCCCCTGGATAAGGTGAACGATCACGTCGAACGGGCTGAACGTGTCCGGTCCCTCGTTCGTGCGGAGCCATGGATCGGGGAGATCGCGAAGCAGGGCGTCGAGAACGGACGGCGTCCGCGAGAGGATGTCCACGGCTTCATCAAGATCGTAGCGCATGGTTTCTCCTTGTCCGGGTCCCCGGGACGGGCGCTCAACTCCGCCCGTGGCGGGCCGCCTCCGGCATCGCGCCGGGCGTCCCGCGCAGATTCTCGAAAAACCGATCCAGTCGCTCCTCGTCCAGCGATCCCCCTGTCCGCAGCCCCGAACAGACGTCCACGCCGAACGGGTCCACCGTCCGCACCGCTTCCGCGACGTTCCCGGGATTCAGCCCTCCCGCCAGGAAAACCGGAAGGGCCACTTCCTCCCGGATGGCCCGGCTCACGCTCCAGTCGTGGCGGCGACCGGTGCCGCCCAGCTCCCGGACCGGCCCGTTCGGAGTGCCCGAATCGAGCAGCAGCGCGTCGGAATGCGCGGCGGCCGCGCGGGCTTCGCTCAGCGACTCCGGGCCGGTCACGTGAACGACCTGGACGATGGACACTCCCGGGAGCAGGACCCGAAGCCGGCCGCGCGCTTCGGGCTCGAGCGCGTCGCAGAGCTGGATCGTGTTCGTCCGGCAGCGCTTCTGCTGCGCGGCGATCTCGTCGGGGTCGGTCCGGCTCGTCAGCAGAAACGTGGATACACCGGGCGGAATCCACGCGGCGATCTCCGCGATCAGCGACTCGGAAATGACGCCGGGCCCGCTCGGCATTCCGGAAACGAGCCCGACGGCCGAGGCGCCGGCGCGCACCGCAAGGGCCGCTTCCGCGCAGGTCGTGATGCAGCAGATCTTGACCCGGACCACGGCGGGTCAGGTCATCTCGACGGGTCGCCCGGAGGCCCCGGCTTCCGAGCGGACCGACTCGAGGTAGAGCATCGGGACGGTCAGGGTCAGTCCGCCCGCCTTCTCCGCCTCGGCGTTCAGGCGTTCCTCGAGCGTCTCGAACAGGGCCGTCGTCCGGTCGGGATCCACCACCCGCTTCCAGGCATCCAGAAAGCCGATCCGGATCAAGTGGTCGCGGAACAGCGCCGAGCCGTCGAGGAACCGGAGGTGGAACGTGCTCTGGACGACGCGGGATGCGGTGAAACCGGCCGCCTGGAGGAGAATGACCAGGCCGTCGCGCGTGCTGCGCCGCTGCTCGTGCAGGTCGAGCCGTTTCAGGTCCTCCGGCGTTCCCATCTCTTTCAGGACCCCCCGGAAGACCTCGTAGAACTCGCGCATGTGACCGAGGACATTCGTGGTGAGGACAAGACGGGCGCCGGGCCTGGCCACGCGACGGCATTCGTAGAGAACCGCGGCGGGGTTGTCGAAGTTGTTGATGCCGAGATTCGACACGACAAGGTCGAAGGACTCGTCGGAAAACGGAAGTCCGCCGGCATCCGCGCGGACGATCGCGGCGTTGGACACGTCGTGCCCCCGCCTCTTCATCTCCGCCCGGTTCAGGGCATGGCGCCAGATGTCCACGCCGATGAACTCCGAGGACACTCCATGGCGGCGGGCCAGTTCGAGCAGGGGAAAGCCGGTGCCGCAGCCGATGTCGAGGCCGCAGATCCCCTTCCGGAGCGCGATATTCTCCATGAGAAGATTGCCGAACCGGGCTGCCCAGAACGACATTTCATCGTAGGTTTCCGCAAGCACCGGATTGTCCGGGTCCGCTTTCCAGTCGAGGTATTCCGTCACGGTCCCTGCTCCTGACGTTGTTTCCCGGGCCGGCATCATGCCGGCCCGTTCCTACTTCAGAACCGCCAGCGACTCGTCGAAGATGCGCAGGGCATCGTCCACCTGCGCCCGGGTCACGATCATCGGCGGCGAAATCCGGATGACGTTCCCGAACAGTCCGCCCTTGCCGATCAGGAGTCCGCGGGCCTTCGTTTCCTCGAAGAACCGGCCGACGAGTTCCGGCGCCGGCTCCTTCGTCTTCGGATCCTTGACGAACTCCAGCGCCTGCATCAATCCGAGTCCGCGGACGTCTCCGATGACCGGGTACTTCTTCTGCAGCGCCTCGAGTCCGGCCCGCAGGTGCGCGCCGACCTTCGCGGCGTTCTCCGGCAGGTTGTCCTTTTCCATGACGCCGATCGTGGCCATCGACGCGGCGTTGGCCACCGGGTTGCCGCCGAACGTGGAGATCGTGAGGCCGGAGAACGCGTCGGCCACGTCGGCGCGGGCCACCGTGGCGCCCATCGGAAAGCCGTTGGCGATCCCCTTGGCAAACGTCATGATCTCGGGAACGACGCCCCAGTGTTCGATGCCGCACCATTTGTCGCCGGTGCGCCCCCAGCCGGTCTGCACTTCATCACAGATGAAGATGCCGCCGTACTTCCGGGTGATCCCCACCAGCACCTCGAAGAACTCCTTCGGAGGCGTGATGAACCCGCCCACGCCCTGGATCGGCTCGGCCAGAAGCGCCGCCACGCGACCCTGCGTTTCCGTCTGGATCTTCGACTCGAGATCCTGCGCGCACTTGACCTCGCAGGAGGGGTATTCGAGACCGAACGGACAGCGGTAGCAGTAGCCGTTGACGGTGTGCAGGATGTTCCCCGCCGCCGGCCCGTGGCGCCACGGACCGTGCGCCGTGAGCGTCATGGCCAGCTGCGACCGCCCGCTGTAACCGTGGCGCAGCGCGATGATCGTGTCTTCCTTCGTGAACAGCCGGGCGGTCAGCACCGCCGTTTCGTCGGCCTCGGTGCCGCTGTTCGTCAGGAACACTTTCGGCGGGCGCCCGTCCTTGTGCTCCACCGGCGTCTTGCCGGCGATCTTCTTCGCCAGGTCCACGATCCCCTCGGTGGGGTAGAGCGTGGATACGTGTCCGAGCGTCCTGACCTGCTCGGCCACCGCGTTCGTCACTTCCTCGCGGCAGTGTCCGACCGAAACGGTCAGGATTCCGCCGAAGAAGTCGAGAAACTCCCGGCCGTCCACGTCCTTGACGTGCATTCCCTTGCCGGACGCGAGCGGAAGCGGTTCCTTGTAGTAATTGGCCACGTTGGGAAAGAGATGTGTCCTGTGCTCGGCCGCGATCTGCTTCGCCCGCGCCGATGCGGGAGATGCGTGCTTGTCGATCGTGCTCATGGTTCCACCAGTTCCTTGTAGGAGTCGGGCCGGCGATCACGGAAGAACTGCCAGGTGTTCCGCACTTCCTTGATGAGGTCGAGGTCGAGGTCGGCAACCACGAGTTCGTCCTTGTCGCGGCTGGCTTCTGCGATGATTTTTCCGCGCGGGTCGCAGAAGTAGGACTGGCCGTAGAACTCGCCGATGTTCCAGGGCGCCTCGGTGCCGACGCGGTTGATGGCCCCGATGAAGTACCCGTTGGCCACCGCGTGCGCCGGCTGCTCCAGTTTCCACAGGTACTCGGACAGTCCGGCCACGGTGGCGGACGGGTTGAAGACGATCTCCGCGCCGTTCAGGCCGAGGGCGCGCGCGCCTTCCGGAAAGTGCCGGTCGTAGCAGATGTACACGCCGATCTGCGCATGCGCCGTCCGGAACGTGGGGTACCCCATGTTCCCCGGGCGGAAGTAGAATTTTTCCCAGAATCCGGGGGCCACGTGGGGGATGTGGTTCTTCCGGTACTTGCCGAGGTACGTGCCGTCCGCGTCGATGACGGCGGCCGTGTTGTAGTAGATGCCCGTGCCGTCCTCCTCGTACAGGGGCACGATCAGCACCATCTTGTGCTTCCTGGCCACGTCCTGCATCAGCTTCGTGGTCGGCCCGTCCGGAATCCTTTCCGTCATGTCGTACCACTTCGTGGTCTGCTCGGCGCAGAAATAGGGGCCGACCAGCAGTTCCTGCATGCAGAGAATCTGTACGCCCTGCGCCGCGGCCTTGTCGATGAACTGGAGATGTTTTTCGATGGCGGACTCGCGGATGGCATCGACCGGGTCGGTGCCCGGGCGGTCAAAGTGAGTCTGGATGAGTCCGCAGCGAACCGTGCGTGGCATGCGTTTCCTCCGGAAAGGCGTTGAGAACGGATTATAGGCCAGCTTCGGCGATCCTTACAGCCCGGTCGCGGGCGCTACCAGCACGGGCTGCCCCTCTTCAGGAACCTGCCGTTGCCGGCCTTTCCGGTGAATTTCTCCCCTTCGACGACGACCCGGCCGCGGGAAATGACGTACTCCGGGGCCCCGGTGACCTTGCGCCCCTCGTAGGGGTTGTAGTCGGCCCGCATGTGCAGCGTCTTGTACGACAGGGTGATCTCCTTGTCCGGGTCGAACACGACGATGTCCGCGTCGGAGCCGACGGCGATCGTTCCCTTCTTCGGGAAGAGCCCCATGATCCGGGCGGGCGCGGTGCAGCAGAGCTGGACGAAACGGTTCAGGGAGATGCGCCCCGTCCGCACGCCGCCGTCGTAGATCAGCGACATCCGCGTTTCCACGCCGGGCGCCCCGTTCGGGATCTTGGAAAAGTCGTTCAGGCCGAGTTCCTTCTGCTTCGGCAGTCCGGCGTACCCCTCCTTCATGCAGAACGGGCAGTGGTCGGTGGAGATGACCTGCAGGTCGTCCATGCGGAGCCCGGTCCACAGCACATCCTGGTGCCACTTCGGGCGGAGCGGCGGGGACATCACGTACTTGGCGCCCTCGAAACCCGGCTCCTCGTAGTTGTCGTAGGAGAGGAACAGGTACTGCGGACAGGTCTCCGCGTAGGCGGGAACGCCGCGGTCGCGCGCCTCGCGCACGGCCTCCAGCGCCTCGGACGCCGACATGTGCACGATGTAGATCGGAACGCCGGCCATTTCGGACAGCGCGATGGCCCGGTGCGTGGCTTCCCCTTCGGCCGTGGACGGGCGGGTCAGCGCGTGGTACTTCGGGGCGGTCTTGCCTTCGGCCAGTGCCTTCTGGACGAGATCGTCGATCACGCCGCCGTTTTCCGCGTGCATGCAGATCAGGCCGCCGTTTTCGCCGGTGCGCCTGAGCGCCCGGAAGATCGTGGCGTCGTCCACCATGAACACGCCGGGATAGGCCATGAACAGCTTGAAGGAGGACACGCCCTCCCGGATCATCGCGTCCATGTCGCCGAGCGCCGCGTCCGGCAGGTCGGTGACGATCATGTGCAGGCCGTAGTCGATGGCGGTCTTGCCTTCCGCCTTGGCCCACCAGGTGTCCAGGGCGTGGCGCATCGTTTCGCCCTTGTACTGGACGGCAAAGTCCACGATCGTCGTCGTGCCGCCGTGGGCCGCGGCGATCGTGCCCGTTTCGAAGTCGTCGCTGGAGTTCGTGCCGCCGAACGGGAGGTCCATGTGGGTGTGCACGTCCACGCCGCCGGGCAGGACGAGCTTCCCCTTCGCGTCGATCGTGCGGTCGGCCTGGATGTCGAGATCGAGTCCGATCGTCCGGATCGTTTCCCCCTCGACGAAGATGTCGGCCGTGTAGTCGTCCACGGCGGTCACGATCCGCCCGGACTTGATGAGAAGCGTGCTCATTGGATGGTTCCTCCCTGT
>CAZQVN010000001.1:8814-31283 GCA_964596775.1 uncultured bacterium | reverse complement strand
GAGGGAGCGGGAAAGCGGAGGCCGGGCAAAAAAAGACCCCGGAAGCCTGGGCTTCCGGGGTCGAAAACGAGTCGGCGTTGCCTAGTTCAGCGACGTCGACGAACGGGACAGCATGACCTTGACGTTCTGGATCGTGCCGGCCGTCTGGAGCTTCACGAAATAGAGACCCGAGGAGGCCGGGCCGTTGTCCGTCGAGCCGTCCCAGGTGACCGTGTGCGTACCGGCAGCCTGGGCACCTTCGAACAGCGTGGTGACCCTGCGTCCCTGGATGTCGTACACGGCGATGTTCACGTCGCGGGCCGTTCCGATCGCGTACTCGATCGTCGTGGCCTGCTGGAACGGGTTCGGGCGGGCGCCGAGCAGCTGAGCCACCATCGGCTTCACCGACATCGGATCCACGGTGATGCTTCCGATCCAGCTGGAGCGACCCTGGCGGTCCACTTCCTGGAGCCAGTACTTGGCCGCGCCTTCCGGAGCGTCCTGATCGCGGACTTCGTATTCCGTCCGTCCGGCGAGCATGCCGACATGCGTGATGATGCGGGCTCCGGCATCCGTTTCGCGGTAGAGGTTGAATCCGAGGTGATCGTGCTCCTCGGCAACCGTCCAGCGGACGATCGCGTCCTTGCCGTCACGAAGGGCCTCGAACCGGGAGAGAACAACGGCGACCGGTTCGCAGCCGTCGGAGTTGCCGTTCCGGTTGTCGTCCACGAAGTAGCTGACCGCGCGGCTCCACCAGCGTCCGTCCTCGGTCACGCCGCTGACGGTCGTCGGGGTGCCCTGCGTTCCGGCATATTCGTGATAGGACCAGAAGATGCAGTCGTCCGGATCCACGACCGTTCCGGAGTAATCGCCCCAGCGGTTGCGGGCGGCGGTGGAGCTGGAGAACGTGCGGCGGTAGAACGCCTGGCCGTTGGCGTAGACCGTGAGCGGATTCGTGAATCCGGCCACGTCGGCCGCGCTGCGGGTCGTGTAGGCCGCGCTGGCGAACATGTTCGGGTTGCCGACGCCGACGCAGATCGCCATGTTGCCGAGCTTGTCGACGGCGATGCTGGGGTAGTTCGTCCAGGCGGACGGGGCGACGTCTTCGCCGCCGATGATGCCCTGGTCGACCACGGTCCCTGCGCCGGTGGTGATGGCCATCTTGGCCCAGTAGGCAGAGCACTGCGTGTTGTTCGGGGCGAACGGAGACTTCACATGGAAGACCGCGTAGAGATGCCCGTTCCGCCAGATCGCTTCGAGGCAGCGGCGATCGCCGGTGTCGATGCGGGTGGCGGTGTTGATGCTTCCGGGCTGCTCGCCGCGGGGCAACGCCAGGTTGATGTCGATGTCGATGTCACCCAGGGCCGCCTGATCCCCGGTGAATGTCGGAACCGGATTCAGCGGGTTGTCGACGCGGATCGTCTGCAGGAACTCGAGCCCGCCGGCGCCCACCGCCGTGGTGAGGCCGGAGTACAGCGTCAGATAGGTGCCGACGCCGGGCGGCGGCGTGCCGACCATCTGGGCCGGCATCATCGTGCTGTTCGGGAATCCGGAGGCTGCCGCGGCATTGAACGGCGAGCCGGGGTTCATGACCGCGGCGCCGCCGGCGTAGAAGCCGGCCTTTTCCATGATCCAGAGGCGCGAGGCGATACCTGCGCCGCCGGCGAACGGGAAGTAGTTGCCGGTCATGTAGATGGCGGTCTGGTCGACGGCGAAACCGGGATAGTCGAACCAGTAGGTGGTGGCGCCGACGGTAATGATGGCGTTGAAGGCGTGGAAGTACCAGGTACCGTTCGGGTCGGCGTCATCGGAAACGGCGAGGAGCACCCGCGACACCTGCGTGGGCGACGACTGCTGCTCGAGCGCGATGACGATGAACCGGTTGGCGTACTGATCCCAGAGAACCTTCGGATCGAACAGGGCGTTGATCGGGTTCAGGGAGTTGAAGAACGCGTTCGTGACCGCCGCCGTCTGCTTGCCCAGCGGCTGCTGGTTCTGCGGCGGTCCGCCGGTCTTGGCGTACCACTGGATGGAGCAGTTGACGATCGTGAGCAGGTGGTTCGGTCCGACGGCGCAGTGCGGATCGGGCGGAATGAACAGGAAGCCGCCGTTGAGGCCCGGCATTTCTTCGAACTTCACGCTCTCGATCGTGTTGCCCTGGACGGGAGGAAGGTTCGGCGGTTCGGTTCCGTCGAAGACGTCGGGCTGCATGCCCCATTCACCGCCGTCGACGCCGGGCTGGTAGTTCGCGCCGTAGCCGTCTTCCAGGCTCAGACCCGGATGCGGGCCGGCGGCGAGTGCGGCCGACGCGGAAACGATCGCGGCCATGAAAACGCCAGCAAGTAGTCTTTTCTTCATTGTTGCCCCCTCGATGAGAGTGTGAACACCAGAACTGCCCTGGGGTGGGTAGCCTGCACGGAGAAAAGTGGATCGTGTCGGGTCGATCGGCAGTGGTTCGTTATTGCGCCCTCCAGTGATGTCGTGAACCCACGTTGCGTGCTGCTGAACCGTGACGGCGGACAGGAATGCCGGCCGTCGAAGCTTTTCCGTACAGAAGAGAGAAGGAGGTCTGACCTGCTGGGATGAGTTGCGTGGAGATGCAACCCCGGCCTCCCGAATCGCACAGGCGCAAATAATATCACGCTGAATTGTACGCGGGTTGCTAAAACGTGTAACCAGTTCAAATTAAATGTCTTAAACAGATACGACGCGGGTGGGGTCACCCCGGTCGCACAGCGAATCTATCGAGTACCGGATCAGCGGATTGTGGATCTGATCCGCAATGTTCCGGAACAGGCCCGTGGCTCGGGAATGACACCATCGCATGGTTCGGCCCTGCGGAGGCACCGGGATCTCTCCTCAGTGCTTCGACACCTGCCCGGGGTGATCCGCCGGATCCGCTCCGGCCTGCAGTCGTTTTTGCCACTCCCGCCACGACTCCGGCGCCTTGCCGGTGTCGATTTCCGTCATCGTGATGCACTGGTCCACCGGGCAGACGAGGAAACAGAGGTTGCAGCCGACGCACTCTTCTTCATCCACGACGGGCACGTGACCGTTCGTCGACGGGGCGATGCACTGGTGGGCGCCGTCCTCGCAGGCCACGTGGCAGAGGTTGCAGCGGATGCAGCTGTCCGGATCGATGCGGGCCACCACCTTGTAGTTGAGATCCATGTCGCCCCAGTCGGACACCTGCGGCAGGGCCTGGCCACGAAAGTCCGCGAGCGTTTTCCATCCCCGGTCGTCCATATAAGAGGAGAGACCGTCGGTGAGGTCCTCGATGATCCGGTAGCCGTGATGCATGGCGGCGGTGCAGACCTGGAGACCGGCGGCGCCGAGAAGGAGGAATTCCGCCGCATCCTGCCAGGTGGATATGCCCCCGATGCCGGAAATCGGAATGCGGGCGGTGGCCGGATCCCGCCCGATCTCCGACATCATGTTCAGGGCGATCGGCTTGACCGCGGGGCCGCAGTAGCCGCCGTGGCTCGACTTTCCCCGCACATTCGGCTGGACCTTGAGCGAGTCGAGGTCGACCCCCATCAGGCTGTTGATCGTGTTGATCAGCGACAGGCCGTCGGCGCCCCCCTTCGTGGCCGCTCGGGCCACGTAGCGGATGTCGGCCACGTTCGGCGTCAGCTTCACGAGCACCGGGATCGTGGCCACCTCCTTGACCCACTCGGTGATCTCGCAGGCGTACTCCGGCACCTGCCCCACCGCGGCCCCCATGCCACGCTCGGACATCCCGTGCGGGCAGCCGAAATTCAGCTCGAGGCCGTCCGCGCCGGTGTCCTGGCTGCGCTTCACGATGTCGTGCCAGGCCTCACGCTTCGACTCCACCATGAGGGAAACGATGACCGCCTGCTTCGGATAGCGTTTCTTGACCTCGGCGATCTCCCGGAGGTTCACCTCGACCGGTCGGTCGGTGATCAGCTCTATATTGTTGAGCCCCATCATCCGGTGGTTCCGGAAACGGACGGCGCCGAGGCGGGCCGACACGTTGATGATCGGATCGCCGACCGTCTTCCAGACGGCTCCGCCCCACCCGTAGTCGAACGCCCGCATCACCTGGTCGCGGCTGTTCGTGGGAGGTCCCGAGGCCAGCCAGAAGGGGTTCGGGCTCTTGATGCCCGCCACGTTCGTCGACAGATCGGCCATCAGGAACTCCTTCCGCTTCCCGGCGCCGGCCGCCCCTCGGGCGCGCCTCCGGGCAGGCTCATGATCTCCTCCCGGAGATCCGGCAGTACGTGAACAGGTTGCACGGCATCCACGGCGGGCGCGCCGCCGCGCGGCGATCCGAGCGATGCATCGAGGCCGGCGGCGGCGCGGAGCCCCATGGCCACGACGGCCACGACGGTGGCGTCGTCCCGGCCGTCCACGCAGTCGCCCGCGGCGAAGATCCGCGGGTCGCTCGTGGCGCCCGTCTTCAAGTCGGCGTGGATACGGTCCCCGCCCCGCAGCGTTACGCCGAGGTGGGCGAACAGGTCCATGGCCGGTCCCTGGCCGATCGACTTGATGACCATGTCGCAGGGGATCGTGAACACGGAACCTTCGACCTCCATCGGGCGGCGGCGCCCCTTGTCGTCCGGGTCGCCGAGGCGGGTGCGGACGCACTCGAGCCCCTCCACGGCGCCTTCGCCGACGATCCTCCGCGGCGAGGTCAGGAACTGGAAGCGGATGCCGTCCTGCTTGGCGAACTCGTACTCGAACGCGTAACAGGTCATTTCCGCCTCGGTGCGGCGGTAGACCATCGTCACCGTTTCGGCGCCGAGGCGCCTTGCCGCGGTGGCCGCGTCGACGGCCGTGTTGCCGGCGCCGATGACCAGGACGTTCCGCCCCACCCGGATCGTGGCGGGATCCTTCGTCTTCGTCTCCTCGATGAAGGGAAGCGCGTCGAGAACGCCGGGGAGATCCTCTCCGGGCACGTTGAGCCGCGGCGGAACGCCGAGGCCGACGGCCACGAACAGCGCGTCGTGACGCTTCAGCAACTCGTCCTTCGTGATGTCCTTTCCGACCCGCACGCCGTACTCGAACCGGGCGCCGAGCCGCTCCACGAGGTCCACCTCGGCCAGGGACACGTCGACCGGGAGCCGGAACGACACGATCCCGTAGGTGTCGAGACCGCCCCCCTTCTTCTGCGCTTCGTACAGGGTGACGTCGTAACCCCACTCGCGGAGCCGCACGGCGGCCGCCAGCGAGGCCGGTCCGGACCCGACCAGCCCGACGCTCATTCCGTTGGCCGGTCCCGCCCGGAACGTGGTTTCTCCGGAAGCGATCAGCCAGTCGGTGGCATGGCGCTGCAGCCGGCCGATCTGGATCGGCGGCTGCCCGTCGCCGTGATACACGCAGCCCCCCTCGCAGAGCGCCTCGACCGGGCAGACCCGCGCGCAGGTGGGTCCGAGCGGGTTCGATTCCATGATGACCCGGGCCGAACCGCGGAGGTTGCCCGTGGCGATCTTCCTGATGAACGACGGCACGTCGATGTGGGTCGGGCAGGCGCGTGTGCAGGGCGCGTCGTAGCAGAAGAGGCAGCGGTTCGCTTCGACGACCGCTTCGACCGGCCTGAGCGGCGGCACGACTTCCAGGAAATTCCTGGCGAGGTGCTCGGCGTCCAGTCCGGAACGGCTTTCGGACATGCGTTTTCCTCTCGGAAGAGTGGGCTCGACTGCAGGTCACGGACTCCTGCACGTGAACGTGGAGGCATCCGTGAAGGCCGGGGACGTCAGATTAAAAAATAATAGCACCGGTGACCGTCCCCCGCCACGTCCGGTCGACAGCTTTCCGCTCATAGCGCCACGGAATCGGACGATAACCGGAGGGGAGGAATGGATGGCCGAAGTTTACCTGACCCGCCCCGTCAAACAGTTCAGCGGATCCCGGCAACCCCTCGCGGACCTGGCTCTCGAGGGGTTCGAGGCGCTCCTGGCCTCCGGGGGCGCGCCGCCCGACCGGCTGCTCATCACCGCGGCACACCCCTACGAACTCGCCGGCATCAGCGGACCGGAACTCGCGGAGGTTCTCGGCCGCCGTGCCCGCGAACTGTCGCTGGACATCGCCGTGGAGTTCTACGGCAATCCCGGCATCGAGGAGCCCACCGCGCACCTCGCCGCGTCGGCCGCCGGGGCGGCCCTCGTTCATGAAGCCGCCCGGCGCGTCGCTTCCGGCGACTGCCGTTCCATTGCCGTTCTCGGCGTCGAGCAGATGCGCCTGACCGAGCGGAGCCGGACGACGGAGGCGCTCCGCAGCCTCATTCATCCCGAGGAGCGCGATTCGGGCCTGACCATGCCGGCGCTGGGGGCGCTGCTGACCCGGCGTCTCGAGTCGGAGTTTCCCGGGCTGTCCGGGGCGCTCACCGCCCTGACGATCGCGAACCGGCGGCGGACCGTCGCCAATCCGCGCGCCCATATCCGCAAGGCGCTGCGGCTGGAGGATCTGGATTCGGAGCGGAATCCGGTCGTTTCCGATCCGCTCCGCCTGTTCGATGTGGCGCCCACGTCCAGCGGCTACGCCGGGCTCTTCCTGACCGCCGGTCCCGGACCGCTGGAGACGCAGGTGGTGGTGGCCGGAATCGGCCGCGGTCTCGACCGCCTGAGCGTCGCGCGGCGCGCCGAGCTGTCCCGCTCCGCGGCCACGACCGAGGCCATGGAGGAACTCCTGAACGGCCTGGGCTGGACACCCGACGAGTTCCACCGGTCCGTGGCCTACGCGGAAATTCACGACGCGTTTCCGATCATCGAGTTCCTCGGCCTTCTCGACTGCCATCTCGTTCCCGACGGGGATCCGGTCGGCGCGGTGCGATCTGGCCGCTTCGACAACGACGGGGCCTGCCCGGTCAACGCGCTCGGCGGCGTAATGGGCGGGCATCCGATCGGGGCCACGGGGGTCGGCCAGATCGTCGAGCTGTATCTCCAGGCCGTGGGACGGTCCGAGGTGAAGCTCGATGCCGGCCCGCCGCATTTCGCGTTTGCGTTCAACGTGGGCGGGCCGTTGACCTACAACTGCGTGACGCTGCTCGCGGCGTTTCGCAGCGGCGCCGGGCTTCCCCGGAAGTTCGAACTGAGCCGCCGTCCGCATGCCGTGGCCGGAGACATCCGGCGCGACCCGCCGGACGGCGTCACCGGGACCGCGCGGATTCTCTCGACCACGCGGCTCGAGTTTCCGCCGGCCGGCCGGGAAGCGCCCTGTCACATAGCGCTCGTCGAAACGGGACGGGGGGCGCGCGTCGTGCCCTGCCTCGAGGAACCTCCGGGAGCCGGCGCGCTCATGGAACTGGTGCGGACGAACGGCCACGTCTCGGCTGTTCCCGTCACGCGGCATACGGAGCGGAAGAGCGCGGGCTGAATCCTTCCGGCGAATCCCGTATCATCACGACATGAGTTCGTTTCCGCCCCCCGATTCCACCGATCCTCCAGGCTGGCACGCCGACAGGCAGGCCGGACAGGCACGCCCCGAAGGGTACTGGACCGTAACCGGCCCGCCGCCCCGGGATCCGTATGGACCGCCCGAATCCCCCCGCGAGCCCGGGTTGCCCCGTCCCAACTATCTTCTGCATGGCGGGCTGTTCGTGGCCACGATCGCCACGACGATCCTCGTGGGCGGACCGTACTACGGAGTGGCCATCATCCTGATCCTCCTGGCCCACGAGATGGGGCACTACCTGGTGGCGCGCCGGTACAGGGTTCCGGCCTCGCTACCGTACTTCATACCGATGCCGCTGTCGCTGTTCGGCACGTTCGGCGCCGTGATCCGCATGGCGAGCCTCGGTGCGGATCGCCGCATTCTCTTCGACATTGCGGTGGCCGGTCCGATTGCCGGACTCGTCCTGGCCCTGCCGGCCTGCATCGTCGGGCTGTCGATGTCCCACGTGGTCACCACGGCAACCCTCGAGCCGGGACAGATCAACCTGGGCTCCTCGATCCTCTTCCAGTGGTTCAGCGACCTCCAGTTCGGAAAACTCCCGCCGGGGCAGGACATCCAGCTCCATCCACTCGCCTTTGCCGGCTGGGCCGGACTGTTCGTGACGGCGCTGAATCTTCTGCCGGTCGGGCAACTCGACGGCGGTCACGTGGTCTACGCTCTGCTCGGGAGGAAGGCTCACCTCGTGTCGATCGCCTTCGCGGTCGGCTTTGCCCTCCTGGCGGTCTTCGTCAACCACAGCTGGGGGATCATGGCCGTCCTGCTCCTGTTCTTCGGCCTCAGGCACCCGCCGACCGCCGACGATTCCGTGCCGATCGATACCCGGCGAAAACTGATAGGATTGGCGCTGATGATCCTGTTCGTCCTCACGTTCACGCCGAATCCGGTTCAACTCTAGATCTGCGACGTCGTCAAACGACCGATGGAGAACACATGCCCGAACTGCCAGAAGTGGCTTCAATGGTCCGGTCATTCAAGCCCCGCCTCATGGATCGCCACGTGCGCTTCCTGCGCGTCGACCCCGGCCTGTTTCCCGACGCGCGCGAGGAGGAGATCGCCGCGGCGTTGATCGGAACCGTGGTGACCGGCGTGGTCCGGCGCGGAAAGTACGTGCGCATCGACTTCACGCCGGCGCGGAAGCCGCTCGTCCGGCGTCGCCCGCCCGCACCCGCCGCTTCCTTCGCGGCCCGGCGGCCGGACACGCTGGCGGAATTCCTGGCGGGGGGCGGGCCGGGCAAGGAGGGGCGCTCGCGCCCCGCGGGTCGGGCCGCGGCCGTGGCACTGCTCGACGGGTTCGCCGATCCCGGCACCGCCGTCGGGGTGGTGTCGAGCCTGGTTCTGCATCTCCGCATGACCGGTCGCTATTTCCTGATGAACGACAACGGTCACCCGCTGCCGCCGGCCACCCGGATGATCCTGGCGGTGGAGGACCGCGACGACGACCTGCTGTTCGGCCTCAAGGATACGCGCCGGCTGTCCCAGGCCTCCCTGTTGACCGGAGAGGGCGCCCATGCGTGGCCGCAGGAGCTGGCCCTGGGTCCCGACGCGCTGACCTCGAGAATGACCGGACCGAAGCTCGAGGCGCGCATGGCGGGGAACCTTCCGATCAAGGCGGCGCTGCTGGATCAGGGCCGGCTGGCGGGTCTCGGCAACATCTATGCTTCCGAGGTGCTGTTCCGGACGCGGATCCATCCGGAGCGCCCGGCATCCTCGCTGACCGCGGAGGAGTGGAAGCGGCTGGCTCCGGCGATCCCGGCACTGCTCAGGCTGTCGATGAAGCGCTGGTGCGGACTGTCCCGGTACGTCGGGCCCGCCGTCGAAGGGTACGGCGATTTCAACGATGAACTGTTCGTGTACGGGCGCAAGGGAGAACCGTGCCGCAAGTGCGGCGCGACCATCCGCACCCTGACCCAGGCGGGGCGAACCACGTTCTACTGCGGGGCCTGCCAGAAGTAGGAGTCGCGCCGGACGTCAACCGGCGGCGCGGATCTCCGGATCGGCGTCGGCGGACGGATCCTGGATCCAGGCGGCGCAATCCTCCCAGGTCATGATCTCGGTCGGATAGTGCATCACCCGCACCCTCATCGGAACCTTGTCGAGCCCATCGAGCTTGAGCGAGGGGAGCAGCGCTTCCCAGCGTTCGTCGATCCTGCGGGACAGGGCACTCTCGTCGGAGCCGACTTCGGGAGACAGAACGGCGATGCGTCCCTCCTGGATCCAGCTCACGATGTCCACTTCACGCACTTCGTGACGCACGAAGTCGGCGAGCGCATAGCGCGCGGCGTCCGTCCAGCCGTGGCCGCGCTCCGCGCTCTCCTTCCGGAAATCGGCAAGTTCGAGCGTGGTCAGGGCAAACGTCCGCCCGTACCGGCTCGCCCGCTTGAATTCATCGGCGAGTCGATCCTGGAAGATTCCCCAGCTGAGGAATCCATCCGAGGCCTGGGCACTGCGCGCGGAGGAACGCTCGAGAGCCCGAGCCAGGTATCCACCGAGTTTTTCCAGCACCGGCCATTCCGACTCTCCCGGAAGCTGCGACCCCTCCTTCAGGCCGAACAGGGTCAGGATGCCCGCGTCACGCCCGTTCGAAGTGAGCGGCAGGGACGCCGCCCAGCCGATCTGGCCGAGGGCGGCGAGACGTTTCATCAGCGGCGGAGACATCGATCCGGGGGTCACCAGGGATCCCCGGGTCCGGGCTTCCTCGGACAGTTCCCCGTTGAAGTCGAGGACGGCCAGCGACGCCGGGTCGCCCTGTTCGCCGAACGCGGGATCGTTGAAGGTCAGCGAGGCGTCGCCGGGATTGCGAAACGTGACCAGGTCGGCGCGGAAGAGTTCCTGGGTCGCCCGCACCGCGAGGCTTACGACCGCGCCGTCCTCGTTCATGCACATCAGTTCGGCCGCGAAGTCGGACAGGCGGAGCATCTGGTCCGTGCGCCTTGACTCCAGGCTGTGCCGGCGGTCCTTTTCGATGCACGAGGTCAGGCGCGTTGCCGTTGCGGCCAGGGTTTCGAGGACTTCAACGCGCCGGGCCTCATCCACCCGGACGCATTCCATTTCGATCAGCCCGAGCCGCTTCGATCCCGTCAGCGGAACGTAGAAACTGGCGCGCCGGTCGGCGCCCGGACCCGTGGACATCAGCGCCTCGGCCGAGCCGCTTTCGAGAACCCAGCCCCGGATGCCTTCGTCGGCCGGTACGAACCGGGGGCGGCCCGTCTGTCCGCCGAGCGTCCGGCGGCCGAGAATCTCGAGGCGCCGGTCGGTGACATCCAGCAGGCACACGCGTCCGGCCGACGCGCCGATCCGTTCGGCGAGATGCGCGGCCACCGCTTCCAGGCGCCGCGCCAGCGGTTCCGGCAGCGCCATGATCGATTCCACCTTGTCGGCAAGCTGCGCCTGCGCGGTGTCCGCGGTCTGGGTCGGAAGCTTCAGGGCCTTGAGGATGACGCCGGCCACCTGAATGCCGAACTTGTCGAGCAGGTCGAGCGTGTCGCCGTTGAAGGCGTCACCGCGGGTCTTGCTGCTGATGTTGATGACGCCGATGGCCCTGGACCCGACGCGGATCGGAGCGCACACCGCCGCGGCGATCTCGCCGCGCTCGCGGCCGGACCGGTACCGCGGGTCGTTCAGGCGGTCGGTGACGATTCGTCCCCGTCCTTCCATCAGGACGTTGCCGGCCACCCCTTCGCCGATGCGCTGCCGCGTCGAGCGGATGACCTCGTTGCTCAGTCCCGATGCCACGGCGATCTTCAGGTATTCGCCCCCCTCGTCGAGAAGCATGATGCTTCCGGCGTCGCCGCCGGCCGAGGTCACGGCGATGTCGAGGATCCGGTTCAGGAGGAGACGCTTGTCGAAGGCCAGGCTCAGCGTTTCCGCCACGGCGGAGATGTTTTCGCTCACCGCGGACTCCCGGGGCGAAGCCGGGTGAACCGATCCGGATGCCGCAGGGGAGTGCGTGTCGGATGCTGCCGGAGAAGCAGGCGCATCGTCCGCGGCGCCGACGGTTTCCGCGCCTTTTCCGGCCTCGACACGTTCCGCCGGGACCACGGCCTCGGCGCTTTCTTCGGGCCGGACGCTTTCCGCGGCGTCATCGGTCGCTGCGCCCTTTCCGGCCTCAACGGTCTCTTCGCGGCGCTTCCCGTGCTCCGTGTTTTCGCGAACGGCGCCTGCTCCGGCTCCGCCCGGCTCGGCGGCCGCCGCGCCGCCCTTTTCGGATCCGTCTTCAACCGCGTTCCAGTTCTTCATGCGGTCGATCACGAGCCGTTCCTTGAGCTCGAGCTTCCTTATTTCCGACGGGCGCGGCACCAGCCGGCTCGCCCCCCTCAGACCCGGGTTCGGATCGGATTCCGGCGCAACGTCCTGCGAAAAGAGCCCGCGCGGAACCGAGAAACCGGAGGAAGAGTAATGGTTTTCCTCGGGCATCACGGGAAGACCGAGTTCCTCGGCCATCTCGGTGACCGTCCGAATCCTGTCGGGGTCGTCTCCGGTGAGGTGGGCGACCGCCTTCCGCAGGTCGGGGCGGTCGTCGGGAATGACCACGACATCGCAGAGGACCCTGCGGAGGATATTGAGGTCCGTCGCCGTCGGAATCTGCAGGATCTCCGCCATCCGGTAGGAGTAGGCATTCGGATCGAAGTCGATCACCGCTTCCGGGCGGTAACCGGGAAGGCGGGTCATCGCCGAAAAGATTTCGAGCATGTCATCGGGGAGACAGAGAAATCCGACCTTGCGCACAGCCATGTTCAGGGATCCTCGCGCGAAGCCTCGAGGTCCGGACCGGACAGGAATCGGGGCGTGGCCAGATCGTGCCGCGCTCCCTATAATCCGGACGCTCGGGGGCGTGAATGCAAAAAAATTCCGGGCTGATTCAATGATCGGCATGATTCGGCCGATGATTCAGTGAAATTCCGCACGATGCCGGCTCGATTCCCGAGGGGCTTCGTGGTTCGCAAGATGTTCAGCCATAATGTGTTGCACAGAACGAGGAGTGTCGTCTTGAGTGATGTTCCGGTCGATGTGAGCCTTCGAAATCCGTTCGTGGAGAAGCGCCGGGTGGCGCCGTCCGGCCGGGTTTTCGTCAACAGGAACCTGCGGCTTCCCAGCCTCGGGGCGATCGGATTCGACCTGGATTACACGCTCGCCCACTACGCACCGATCCCGGTGGAAAAGCTGGCGTTCGAGGTCACGAAAAAGAAGCTCGTGGAGCTGAAGGGTTACTCCGCGGAGATCCTCGATTACGAGTACGACCCGCGGTTCGTCACCCGGGGGCTGGTCATCGACAAGAAGCGCGGCAACATCATCAAGATGAACTACCACAGCTACGTGGCCCGCGCCTATCACGGCCGCCGCGTTCTCCACAGCGACGAGCGGAAGAAGCAGTACCGGCACCGGCCGATCCATCTCTCGAACGCGATGTACGCATCCGTGGACACGCTGTTCCACCTGCCGGAGGTGTACCTGTACCTCCTGCTCGTCGAAATGGAGGAAAAACGTCCGCGCAAGGAGCGCCGGCGCTACACGGACCTCTACGCCGACGTGCGCGAGTGCATCGACGAGGGGCACCGGGACGGCACGATCAAGCGGGTGATCGAGGCGGACCCCGGGGAGTACGTGCGCCAGGATCCGAAGCTGCATGCCACGCTCGAGGAGTTCCGGCGGAGCGGCAAGAAGATCTTCCTGCTGACGAACTCCGAGTACTACTACACGAACGTGCTGCTCACCCACCTGCTCAAGCCGAACGGCCGGCCGTCGTGGCAGGAGTATTTCGATCTCATCATCGTCGACGCCGGCAAGCCGGGTTTCTTCCTGAACCGCGGGCGCCCGGCACCGCCGCGCCTCGATCTGCCGGGGGTCGCCACGCCGGCCTACTCGGGCGGGGATTCCGATTTTCTCGAGGACCGGCTCGGGTTCCACTCCGACCGGATTCTCTACTTCGGCGACCACACCTACGGCGACATCCTCCGCTCCAAGAAGTCGGTGGGCTGGCGCACGGCCATGGTGATCGAGGAACTGGACCGCGAACTCGACGCCCAGGCCCAGATCCGCCCGACGCTGGAGAAGCTGGCCCAGCTGTCCGCGATGCGCCAGCGGCTCGAGGCGGACCGCAACGCCCTGGAACGGGAGCAGAGGAAACTGCGCCTGATCGTCGAGAACCTCGGCGACTCCGACGCGCAGATCGTCGGCAAGGTCCGGCAGAAGCTGGCGCGGGTGGATACGGACCTCGCCCGCCTCGACGAGGAACTGAACGCCGCCGTCCGCGACTCCCGCGAACTCCGGAAGGAGGCCGATCACGCGTTCAATTCCAACTGGGGGTCGATCTTTCGGGAGGGGAACGAAACGAGCCGCTTCGGCCACCAGGTCGAGGACTTCGCCTGCCTGTACACGTCGCGGGTGTCGAACTTCCTGAACTACCCGTCGAGCCAGTATTTCCAGGCGCCGGTCCGCCTGATGCCTCACGAAATCGGCAGCTAGGCCCGCGCATCGTCGGGGGGGCGGCCGGCGGGTCGTCAAACGGCCGCAACATCACCGTTCCGGCGAACGACCCCGAGTGGACGCCATTGCCCGGCGTTCCGCGGGGTGATACCCTTCACGCATGTCCATCACAGCGCCCGAAAAAGCCGGCACCGACCGGGTTTCCATCCCCAGCACCATGAAGGCCATCGTCAAGGAAACCGCGGCTCCGGGGCTGGCTCTCCGCGAAATCCCGGTCCCGGAAATCGGTCCCAACGACGTCCTGCTGAAGATCGAGGCCACGTCCATCTGCGGGACCGACCTTCACATCTACAACTGGAATTCCTGGGCGGAAAACCGGATCCGTCCGCCCCTCGTGATCGGTCACGAGTGCTGCGGGCGCGTTGTGGCCCTGGGTTCGGCGGTGGAAGGGCTGCCGATCGGCCAGAGGGTCGCGGTGGAAACGCACATCGTCTGCGGGGTCTGCCATCCCTGCCGGACCGGCATGGCTCACGTCTGCGTCAACACGAAGATCATCGGTGTCGACGTTCCCGGCTGCTGGGCGGAGTATCTCGCCATTCCCGCCTCGAACTGCTGGCCGCTCCCCGAGAACATCCCCGCGCGGATCGGGACGATTCTCGAGCCGTACGGCAATGCCGTGCACACGGTCTTCCAGGGGCCGGTGGCCGCCCGCCAGGTCCTGGTGACGGGCTGCGGCCCGATCGGCCTGTTTTCCATCGCGGTGGCCAAGGCCGCCGGTGCGGCGCGGGTGTTCGCCACCGACGTCATCGACATCAAGCTCGACATGGCGCGAAAGCTGGGCGCCGATCACGTGTTCCGGGTGGACAAGCCGGGCGCGGAGGAAGCCATTCTCAAGGCCACGGGCGGCGAGGGCGTGGATGCGGTCCTGGAAATGTCCGGGGCGCCCGCGGCGGTCAACATGGGGCTTCGCCTGCTCAAGGGCGGCGGCTGGATCGGCCTGCTCGGCCTGTCCAAGGCTCCCTACGAGATCGACGTGACGAAGGACATCATCTTCAAGGGGATCTCGATGCACGGCGTCATCGGGCGGCGCATGTACGAAACCTGGTACCAGGGAACCGCCCTGATCACCGACCGCGGCCTCGACCTCTCCGGCGTGATCACTCACGAGCTGCCGCTGGAAAACTTCGAAGACGGATTCGCGGCCATGACCGAAGGCAAGTCCGGCAAGGTCGTCCTGACCCCTTGAACGTGCGCCGCCTTTCGCTCCTGCTTCCCCTGTTGCTGCTGCTTGTCGGCGCCTCCGCCGCGCCGGCCGCTCCCCGCGTTTCCGGGCAGGTTCCCATCGACGACGTTCCCGGCCGGATCGTCGCCTGGAAGGACAGCGCCTACGTGTCGGTCGGGGTGGATTCCCTCGGGGCGCAGGTTCTCCATCGTGTCGACCTGAAACAGGGCACGCGCAGTTCCCACTCGGTCGGCGTCAACGGCCGCGGCGAGTTCCTCTCGATCGGTCCGGACGGTCGCACCCTGCTCGCCACCGAACGGGATTCCGCCCGCGTCATTCACCTCCAGTCGGCCACGCTTCCGAAGGTGGCCTGGAGGGAACTGTTTCCCGTTTCGGATCCCGATCCCCATGTGTCCTGGTTCGGCGACGGCACGTCCTTTCTCTACCAGGACATCCTCGACGACTCGGTCGGAACCCCGTCCGTGTTCAAGTACACGCTGAACGCGCCGCTGCCGAAACTGTACATGTTCGGCTGCCAGCGACCTCTCGTAGCGCCGAGCGGCGACGCCGTCGTCTGCGTCGGAGTGGACACGCTGAATCCGGGGCCCACGCGAAACCTGGAAATGCATCAGCCGGTGGGGCTCGAAGACCTGCTGGCCGGAGAGTTCCGCTGGGTGGCGCCCCTGCGGACCTGGGTGCCGTCCGAAGGAGGGTGGTCGCGTGACGGGGCGCGCATCGCGCTCGTCGGCTATGCCGCGGGCGAAGGCACGTCCGCCCGCCAGCTGCATGTCTATTCGCGGATCGTCAACGACAAGGTCACCGTGCCCCTCACCGAAGACGGGCGCCCCGGAAGCGGGCACGAGGAGGATGTGGCGATCTGGTCGCCCCGGAGCCAGTGGATCGCGGTACCGCTGCTCCCGTCGCGCGGGGGCGGTGTCCAGGGAAGCGGGGGAGTCTGGCTCCTGACCCCGGGCGGCACGGAGGTCTTCCAGCTGACGCCGCAGACGGGCACATGGCGCGGGGCTCCGATCTGGTCCGGCGACCGGACGTTCCTGATCGCCGACGGCGGCACGCCGACCGGCGGGCGGTTTCCCGGCCGCTACTGGCTGGTGGAGTTCGAGGAGGAGTGATGCCGGATGCCCCGGGTGCGCCCGGGGCGGGTTCGCGGGGTCGACCGTGCTTGCGATCGAGGCCGGCTCGCAACGACCGGTGCCTTTCGGCGGTCGGAGCGTCCTAGCCCCGCCGGATCAGCATCAGCGTCAGGTCGTCACCGCGGTGTTCTCCGGCGAGGAATTCGTCGACGCTGGTGATGATCGCCGCGCTCATGTCCTCCACGGAGAGAGTTCCCCCGAGTTTCTTGAGAATGCCCATCAGCCTCTCCTCGTCGAAGAACTCCTTTTCGTTGCGGCACGCCTCGGGAACGCCGTCGGTGAAAAGCGTGAACAGCGAACCGGCGGGCATCGTGAAGCTTCCTTCCGTGTAGGGAAAGTCCGGGAGCATGCCGATCGGGACGCCGGTGGCCTCGATCTCGGTGAGTTCGGAGCCGACGAGCAGGTAGGGCGGATTGTGGCCGGCGTTGACGTAGCGGATCTCCCCGGTGGCCGGGTTCAGCGCCCCGAGGAAGGCGGTCAGGAAGTGGCCGGGATCGGTGCTCCGGTGGATGATCGCATTGAGGCGGCGGACGATGTCGACCGGGTCGCCGCGATCGTCGTACATGGCGCGGGCGGTGGTCATGACGGAGGACATCAGCATGGCCGCGCCCATCCCCTTGCCGGACACGTCGCCGAGCAGAAAGTAGACGATTCCGTCCGAGCGCTGGTGGAAGTCGTAGAGATCCCCGCCGACCTCGTGGCACGTTTCCAGAAACACCTTGAGGCTGTAGCCGTCGATCACCGGCGCGGGCGGAAGAAGACTGCGCTGGATGGCGGTGGCCGTATTCAGCTCCTGGGCCATGCGCAGGCGGGCCTGCTCCGTTTCGAGAAGCCGGGCGTTCGTGATCTTGACCGCGGCCATGTTGGCCAGCAGCGTCATTACTTCGAGGTTGTCCTGCGTGTAGCGGGTCCGGAAGTCGTTGCTGTCCGCGTAGAGAATCCCGAGAACGCTTTCGTTGTCGAACAGCGGCACCGCGATCGCGGAGTGGACCGCCTGGGCGACGATGCTCTGCTGCCCCTGGAAGCGGGGATCCGCCGTGGCGTCCGTGGTGAGGACGGAGGTGTTCTCCTCGAGGACGGTGTTCAGGATCGTGTTGGACAGGGCCAGCGGCTGGGTGGCCGTGCCGCCCTTGAACCGGCCCGCCATCTGTTTCAGCTCCGACTTCGGCGAGGGCTTCAGCAGAAGCATGAGTCGGGTGGCCGGGACCGCGCGCTCCACGATCTTCAGGATCTCCTCGCAGGTTTCGCGCAGCGGGCGGGGGAGAATGAGCAGCTGGCCGGCCTCGGTGAGAATGCTCATCACGTTGCCGGTCTGGACACGCGGTTCGGTGCTGCTTTTCAGGATCTGGTTGACCGGAATCCGCAGCGACGAACTCAGGCTGACGGAGTTGGACAGCACGGTTTCCGGAACCGGCTCGCCGTCGGTGACCTGGAGCGGCACGTGGCCGATTTCCAGGCGGTCGCCGGGTTTCAGCTCGACGCTGCCGTCGATCTGCAGCCCGTTGACCCGCGTTCCGTTGCGGCTCTTGAGGTCGCGCAGGTGCCACAGGCCGTCTTCCTTGAAGATTTCCGCATGATCCTTGGACACCGTGGCGTCGATCAGCTGGACGGCGTTCTTCGACGAGCGCCCGATCGCGACCGGCGAGTCGGTGAGGGGCCAGTTGCGGAACTCTCCGTTGATCGTGCCTGACAGGTAGATCTTCATGAAGTCATCGATCTCCGAACCGGGTCTGGAGCGGTGGTCCACTCTTCGGCGAGCATCGCCCATCGTTCGTGATCCCGCCACTCTCCTCCGATCTTCAGATACTTCGGGGAAAAGCCCTCGCGGCGAAAACCCAGCCTCTCGACCAGGTGCCGGGAGCGGGTGTTTCCGGGCTGGATGTTCGCCTCGATACGGTGCAGGCGCTCGACCAGGAACAGCTCCCGGAGAGCGAGACTCAAGCCGGCGAACATGATACCGCGACCGGCGGCGGACGCGAAAGCGTAATAGCCGAGATAGGCGCTCAGAAAGTTCCCCCGAACCACCTCGCTCGCGTTGACGACGCCGGAAATGGCGCCCGAATCGGCCCGGCAGACGAGCCAGGGGAGGAACCGGCCGGTATCCCGGCGCCTGACGAAGGCCTGGAACGCCGCGGAGTCCTCCGGCGGACTGACCCACGGTTGATGGAGGTCGCGGCTGGCCCGGACTTCGCGCAGGAACTCCGCCTCATCGGAGGGAACCGGCGTCCGGATGAGTACCGGTATCACGCGCGGGGCGATTCCTTCGCCCACCCCTCGGCATCCATCATCACCCGTGAAAGGCCCGGGTAATCGCCGGACTCGAGCGAATGATTCATCGCTTCGAGGAGTTCCATGCCGCGGTGGATCCGCGCGTGGATGTCCTTCAGCCGGGTCCGGACGTCCTGGAGCTGCTCGGACAGCGCGGGACGCCGGCTGGAGTCGGGCTTCGTCAGCGTCAGTCCGTGATTCAGCTGGATCGCCCGGAATATCTGCTGGCGCAGCGCGTCCGACTCGTGGATCAGACGCCCCGCGACCTCCTGGATCCGGTCCAGGTACTGCCGGCGGGCAAACGAAACGTCGCTCAGGTGGCGCCGGGCGAGCCTGTCGGACTTTCGCCGCAGGCTCTTCACCTCCCGCAGGACCCCCTGGACGCTGTTGATGGCCACGGGTTTGCAGACCCTCCTGATGAACGGCCAGCGCGGGATGAAGCGGGCAAACAGGAACGATCCCGTCACGTCGAGCCAGTAGGGGATCCACCAGCTGGACGGCTCGTCCTCCGGCAGGTGCCACTGGGCACCGCGCACCTCGAGCAGGAAACCGCCCCAGCCGCAGGCGGCCACGACCAGCAGCAGTTCCTGCCACGGCAGGCTGGAATCCGGATGACGGAACGCGACCATGGACCCGACGGCGAGGCTCAGCGGGATGCCGACGAGGATGAACTTGATGGAGCGCCGCGCGAACACGGCCGCGGCGAACCGGTTGTTCTCCAGGCGGTGAAACAGGAGGAGCGTCACCAGGATGCCGAATGCCCCGCCGGACAGCAGCGCAAGGTTGACCAGGTGCAGTTCCTTGTCCGGCGCGCCCTTGATCACCGCCACGATCATGATCGCGAGATAGGCGACGATGGTGACCGCCCCGATGCCGGGAACCGCGTTCGTGCTTTCGGCCAGCCGTTCGGCGCGCTCGAGGCAGAGCCCGTTGCGCACCATCGTCCAGGTGACCCCCTTGCGCCGGGCCCGCTCGAACGCGGCGAGGGCATTGAGCATGACCAGCCCTCCGGCGAGGACGCGGAACGACTCGTGGACGCGCTCGTAGCCCACGAACCCGAGAGCCATCAGGCCGATCGTCATCGTGAGGAAGCTGAGTTTCAGGTGCCAGAACAGGTTCTGGACCGTCGGCGGCACCGTTTTCTTCGAGGTTTCCACGAAGCGGAGGGCCTCTCCGAAGTCCTCCATCTTCTGGAAGCGGTCCGCGGGGTCCGGCGACAGGGCCTTCGCGAGCGCATCGCGGAGCGAGGAGGGGATCGGGTACTTGAACGTGTCCAGCGGAACGGTTCGTTTTTCGTAATGGAAGCGCTGAAACTCCGCCCGGTTCTTTCCGGTGATGGCCTGTTCGCCGGTCAGGAGGAAATAGGCCACGAGCCCGAGCGAGTAGATGTCGGACCGGACGTCCGCCTCCTCGCCGAGACACTGCTCCGGCGACATGAACGGCAGCGTTCCGCGGATTTCGCCGGACTGGTCGAGCGCCTGCGCGTCCTCGAGCTCCCACTTGGCCAGGCCGAAGTCGGTGACGTACACGTCGTCGGTGCCGCTTTCGATCAGGATGTTGTCGGGCTTCACGTCGCGATGGACGATTCCGCGGGAGTGCGCCCTGCTCAGGGCCATGGCCGTCTTGTGCAGCACGTTCATGATCCACGGCAGCGACGCGTCGGGGTTCTTGCGGACCCGCTGGGTCAGCGTGTCGCCGTCGATGTACAGCATGATGATCCAGGCCAGTTCGGCGTTCTCGCCGGCCTCGAAGACACGCACGATGTTCGGGTGCGACAGCCCGGCCACGATGCGGGCTTCCTTGAGGAACATCGTGTGAAAGTCGTCGAGGGAAGCCTGGGTGACGCCGGTGGAATCGCCGAAGGACGGAACGTAGCGGTCGCGCTGGACCAGCGCCTTGATGGCCACATCGATGGACAGGAGCGTGTCACGGGCGAGAAAAACGCGCGAGAAGCCGCCGCGGCCGATCTGCCGCTTGATCTCGTATCGTTTTCCGAGCGCGCTTTGAAGCTTGTCCTGAAAGTCGTCCATCACTGTGCTCACGGCCAGGCACGCATGGCGTCGGGGAATGGAGGCGGAGACAACGGAGTGCAAGGCCGGTGCAGGCGCCCCCTCATGGAACCATTTCAGCGGAGACAGTCATGAAGGTTAGCACACGCCGGGGGAACGCAACAGGAAAGGAACCGGTTGTCCCGCCTCCCTGCCCGGCCGGCTGCCGGGCCCCGGACGTGGCAGCTGAAGGTCGTGCGGGGCCGCCGGCCGCCGTCAGCCCCGTTGCACGATCAGGACGCCGGCAAGGACCAGGAGCCCCCCCGCAATCGTCGTGGCCGCCACCGGTTCCCCGAGGAGCGTCACCGCCGCCAGGAGGGTGACCAGGGGCTCGATGTGGAGAAAGGCGGCCACCTGCGAGGCCTCGATCCGTTCCAGGGCCGCCGACCAGAACAGGTAGCCGAGCCCGGAGCAACCGATCCCGAGGAACGCCACGGCCAGCCAGGTGGACGGGGACGCGGCCGCCAGTTCGGTCCACCCGGAGGCGGCAACGAAGAACGGGATGAGCAGGACCCAGCCGGCCAGCATCATCGCGGCGGTGGCCCGGCCGCTGCCGAGGTCCGGCGGCATTTTCCTTGCAAGGATCGTGTACACGGCCCAGTTCACCGTGCTGACCAGGACGAGGAGGTCGCCGCGGGTGGATGGAAGCGCGAAAACGGCCGGCGAGAGGTCGCCGCGGGTGATGACGAGGATCGCCCCGGCGGTGCCCAGAAGGAGACCCAGGGTCTTTCGCACCCCGAAACTTTCGCCGAGGAACAGCGCCGAGAGAACGGCCGACCAGATCGGGATGAGTCCGATCAGCCAGCCGGTCCGGACCGCGGTCGTGAGGGCCAGTCCGTGAACCTGCACCATGTGATGAAAGAACACGCCGATGAATCCGAGGGCGACGAGGAAACCCCACGAGGATCTCGGAACCGTGAGCGGCCGGCCGCGCGCCTTGAGGATCAGGTAGAGCGACGCCACGCCGAGCGTGAAGCGCAGGAACAGCAGCGTGACCGGTGTCAGCTCGGCGAGCGCCGCCTTGCTGGCCACGAACGAGACGCCCCAGAACACGACCGCCGCAAACGCGGCCAGCCGGGGAGCGAGGAGCGATCGGGCGGTCACCCGGGTCAGGCCGGCGGGACGAGGTCCAGCCGCATCACCAGTTCCCCCTCCTCGACGTCGCCGGTGAGGCGGAAGCCCAGGCTTTCGTAGAACCCCTGGGGCGTTCCCTCGCCGGGAACGATGCTCGTCTCGAATTTCACGGCGCCGGGGCGGGTGCGGATGCGGGCAATCACCTGCTCGAGCGCGGTGCGGCCGAACCCCATCTTCTGGTACCGGGCGTCGATCATGAACCGCCAGAGAAAGTAGTCGGGCATTTCGGGCCGGTCGGACACCATCACGAAACCGACCGGGGTTTCGCCGGCGTAGATGGCGCGGAACCAGGCGTACGGCGCAAAGTGGGCCTCGGCGATGGACACCGCGTTGTTCGCCACGAACTGCGCCTGGTCCGGGCGGACCGCCAGGCGGCAGATCGCGCGCACGGTGTCGGCGGTGACCTCGCGGAGCGTCACCGGGCTGTCCCTTGTGACCGGGGCCGGCTCAGCCATCGTCGTCGTCGCCGATCGGCCGGCCGAACTGCAGCATGTAGCCGTTGTTGTCGAAGATCGCGAACTCGCGCATGCCGTGATCGAAGTCCTCGAGCGGGTAGCAGACGCGGGCCTTGTCCTTCAGCGACTCCCAGAGCTCGTCCACGTCCTCCGTCCGGAAGTAGAACGAACCGGTGAATGCCGCCTCCGTTTCCGGGAGATGCTCGTTCGGTCCGGAGAACATGAGCGGGATTTCGTCGCGGATGAGGAGGGCCCAGCCCCATTCCTCCTCGTAGGCCTCGCAGTGGAACCCGAGCACGTCGGTATAGAACGCGATCGTGGCCGGAATGTCCCAGGTGCGGAGCATGGGGGTGAGGTCGCTCAATTCCATGGGGCC
>CAZQVN010000001.1:0-8714 GCA_964596775.1 uncultured bacterium | reverse complement strand
CCGGAATGTCCCAGGTGCGGAGCATGGGGGTGAGGTCGCTCAATTCCATGGGGCCCTACAAGTTCTGGTAGTTCGGCCCGTCGCCGCCTTCCGGCGTGACCCAGGTGATGATCTGGTACGGATCGGCGATGTCGCAGGTCTTGCAGTGAACGCAGTTCGAAAAATTGATCTGAAGCCGGTCCAGCGACCCGTCGTCCTTGTACAGCGGCTCGTAGACGGCCGCCGGGCAGAAGTGCTGACAGGGGTTGCCGTAGTCCTTCGTGCAGCTGCTGGCGCAGACGTCCAGGTCGGCCACCTTGAGATGACAGGGCTGGTTCTCGTCGTGCGTCGTGCCGGACAGGTATACGTCGGACAGCTTGTCGAACGTGAGCGTGCCGTCGAACTTGATCTTGTCCGGCTTCGCGTCGGCGCTGCCGAAGTAGTCCTTCTTCTTTTCCATCCGCGCGTAGCCGGGCACGGACGGGAACGGATCGATGAGGCCCCGCCCCCCGGTGATCATCTGCAGCCCGGTGTGGAGCATGCCGTTCCAGAGATTCTTCTGGTACGGCTGGTGGAAGTTCCGCTGCCCCCAGAGTTCCGTGTGCGCCCACGACGCCTTGATCTTCCCGCTATAGCCGGCCAGTCCCGCCTCGGTGACGTTGCCGGCCTGGACCGCGGCCAGCGCCGTTTCGGCGGCCAGCATGCCGGACTTCATGGCGAGATGGATCCCCTTGAGCCGCGCCGCGTTCAGGAACCCGGCGGAGTCGCCGGCGATCATCAGGCCGTTCACGATCGGCTTCGGCATGGCGTAATAGCCCCCCTCGGGGATCGCCTTGGCGCCGTACGACACCATCTTGCCCCCGTCGAGCAGGCCCTTCACGAGCGGGTGCGTCTTGAACTTCTGCATCTCGTGATGCGGGTCGGTGAACGGGTTGCGGTAGTCGAGGCCGGTCACGAACCCGACCGACCAGCGGTTGCGCGACATCCCGTAGATGAAACCGCCGCCGAACGTTTCCGCGGGGAGGGGAAAGCCGAGCGTATGGATGACGCGGCCGGGGGAAACACGCCCCTCCGGCATCTCCCAGACTTCCTTGACGCCCGTCGTGTACACCTGCGGGTGATCCTTCGATTCCAGGCCGTGCTTCGCGATCAGCTGCTTGGCCAGCGATCCCCGCACCCCTTCGCAGAGGATCGTGACCTTCGCCCGGATGTCGGTGCCCGGCTGGAAGTTCGACTTGTGCGCGCCGTCCTTGTCGATCCCCTTGTCGCCGGTGCGGACGCCGACCACCTGGTCCCCCTCGTAGAGGAGTTCGCTGCCCGGGAAGCCGGTGAAGACGTAAACGCCCTTCTCCTCGACCTTTTCGGCCATCCACTTCGTCAGGTTGCCGAGCGAGACGATGTAGTTGCCATGGTTCTGGAGCTGCGGCGGGTTGATCGGTGACTTGAATTTGCCGCCGTCGGTCAGGAAATAGAACTCGTCGGACGTGACGGGAGACTCGATCGGCGCCCCGACGGCCTCGAAGTCGGGGATGAGCTCCCGGATCGCCTTCGGATCGAGAACGGCGCCGGAAATGCCGTGCATGCCGACCTCGGCCGCCTTTTCGATGACGGCGATCTCGAGACCTTCCCCCTCGATTCGCCCGGCTTCCTTTTCCTTTTCGGCCAGGTTCGCCAGGTGCAGGGCGCCGGCCAGACCGGCGGGACCGGCTCCGACGAACAGCACATCGACATCCAGGACTTCGCGTTCTTGAGTCATGGGCGCATTGTAGGAGGCCGGTTCCGGGCGGTCAATCGGCACAGCCCTTGACGAGGCCGGCACGGAGGTCGCCGGGGTTGCACGCCGAGGTCGAGGCGCTGGTCCGGGGAGTTCCATCCGGCCCGTCCGCGGCGTCGTTCCGTGGCCCGCCGGGCACCCGCCTGGTGTATAGTCGCCCGGAACCATGACTCCCGATCCGCCGCCCCCCATCCGCGTTCGTCTCGACGGTGAGGGCCCCTCAGCGGGGCGCCGGTTCAACTCCGCCTTCCGGATGGGGCGGGGCGTCGAATGCGACCTCCGGTTCGACACCGACGTGGTCAGCCGCGTCCACGCCGAGGTCCTCTTCGAGTCCGGAACCTGGATTCTCCGCGACAAGGGCAGCACGAACGGCTGCTACGCCGGCGGGGTCCGGGTGGCCGAGCAGATCCTGACCGGAGCGTCCACGGTACAGCTCGGGCAGGAGGGGCCGATCCTCCACTTCACCGTCGAGTCGCCCGTCGCCGCCACGACCGGCGCCAGCCGCTTTACCCGTCACGAAAGGAAATCGATCGACCGGTACATCGAGCACTATGCCCGGTCGGACGACGCCGACGCCGGCGAGCACACGATGATGATCCGCAAGGCGTTCGCCACGGTCCAGAAGAAGCAGAAGAAGCGCTACTACTGGATCGGCGCGGCGGCGCTCGTCGTGGTTCTTGTCCTGGCCGGATTTGCCGCGTACCAGCAATCGCTGATCACGAAGCAGCGCGCGGCCGCGGCCGGGCTGTTCACGGACATGAAGACGCTGGACCTCCAGATCGCCCAGATCCGCGCCGTCGTGGAGAGTTCGGGGAACGCCGCCCTTTCCGAGCAGCTGGAGGGGCTGGAGGACAGCCGCCGCCGGATGACGCAACGGTACGACGGTTACATCGAGGAACTCGGCATCTACCGCAAGCTCAACGAGCGGGAGAAGGTCATCTACAAGATGGCCCGGGTGTTCAACGAGAGCGAGTTCGGCATGCCGGCCGCGTTCGCCGACAGCGTCGAGCTGATGATCCGCACCTACTGGCAGACTCCGGCGGGTCGAGGTCGCTACATGAAGGCGATCCGCACCGCCGAGGACAACGGCTTCACCGGTCGCATCGTGCGGAAGATGCAGCAGCGCGGGCTGCCGGCGCAGTTCTTCTACCTGGCGCTCCAGGAGAGCAACTTCAACCTCGAGGCGATCGGCCCGCAGACCCGCTGGGGACGGGCCAAGGGGATGTGGCAGTTCATCCCGGCCACGGCCAAGCGGTACGAGCTCGATCCCGGCCCGTATGCCGACCTGAACATGGTGGACCCGCTCGACGACCGGCACAATTTCGAGAAATCCACCGACGCCGCGTCCCGGTATCTCCAGGAGATCTACGGAACGCTGGCGCAGGCCTCGGGCCTGCTCGTCGTGGCGTCCTACAACTGGGGGGAACACCGGATCGTCGACCGCCTCGAGCAGCTGCCCGGGCCGCAGTCGATTCCGAAGGAGGCCTTGGAGGGGATTCCGGCGGATCCGGGTTCGCGGAACTACTGGGCGTTCCTCGACCGCTATCGGGACCGGATGCCGGCGGAAACGAAGGATTACGTCCTGAAGATCTTTGCCGCGGCGGTCATCGGAGAGTCGCCGCGGCTGTTCGGCTTCGACATGGACAACCCGCTGCAGCCGTACCTGGAACGGGGGGCTTCGGAGTAGCGGACGGGTGAAGTTCGAGTACTGCGTGGAGACAGGCTGACCGATGGGGCCGCCGGGTCCGGCGCCCCGAACAGGAGGTGTACCATGATCCGTTCTCTGTTCCTGGTGATCGTGATGCTGGCGCTGCCGCGGATGGCCGCGGCGACGGAGGCCTGGAACGGTCGCTATTCCGGAAAGACGGCCGCCGGCGAATCCTGTGAACTGGTGCTCGAATCGGTGGGCGCGGGGTTCATTTCGGGACTGTTCACGGTGGGAGGTCGCGTTCATGAACTCGACGGATTCCTCGAGGACGGCGTCCTGCTGTCCGAGGTCTATCCCCGGGACGACGAGGGGGAGGGGTTCTTTCTCAAAGCCAGCCTCAGTGAACCGGGCATCGAGGCGCTGGTCGTTCCACTGGACGATTCGGGCGAGCCCAGGGAGGACGCCGGTATCGCGCTGACGCTCCCGCGGCACCCGGGATCCTCCACCGCATCGGGAGGGGATCCACGGGCCGAGGCCGACGCGCCGGCGCGGAAAGCCCCGGATGCGGCGACTCGTTCCGGCACGCAGCTCGACGGCACATGGGTCGGGACGCTGTTCGAGGCCCGGACCACGTTGACCCTACGCGTCGAGGACGGCGCGCTCACCGGTGATGTCGATGCCGCGGGCTATCCGTACCGCCTCTCCGGCACGCTCCGTGATGGAAAGGTCACCGGGACACTCCTGGACCCCAAACAGGGGGGCGAACTGCCGTTCGAACTGGCCCGCAGCGGTGCCGACGTGACCCTCGTGCTGTTCCTGCCGGACAACTCCGGCGGCACGCGGCCGGTGACGGCGACATTCCAGCCGGCCGGCAGTCGCGGGAAGGAGCGGGACACCGGGCCGAAGCCGCCCGAAACCGGCGTGGAGAGGGATCCCGCCCTCGTCGGGCGCTGGGTGAGAACGCAGTCCTACACGAGCGGCGATTTTTCCGCCGCCACGGAAAGCGTGGTGGAGATCTACGCCGACGGTACCTTTGCCATCGGCGGAGGACGGGTCGTCGGCGGCGGCGATGCCGGGAGTTTCGACAGCGGATCTCCGTCGGGGGCGCAGGAAACGGGGCGGTGGAAAACGGAGAACCGGGTTGTGTACGTGCAGGATGCGGGATCAGGCGGATGGACGCCGTACGCCCGCTATTACGTGGAAGGAAACAGCCTGCTGGTCACGTACGGAGACAATTCGAAGGAGGTCTGGTACCGGCGGTAGGTTCTTCCCGGCAGCGCGTCGGTCCGCGCCGGTCAGGCCGCGCGGGACTTCAAAGGGCGGTGCCGATCAGGCCGCGCGGGATTTCAGCACCCGGCGCGCCAGCTCGTCTGCGGCCGGCCCGGCCTTGATGTCCACGGTGGCCGCGATCAGGACGTAGACGCGGACGTTGTTCGCGCCCTTGTCGCAGGGGAAGATGAAGAAACCGTCGCGCTCCCGCGAAAAGGCCAGCGAGTAGCCGCAGAGGAGCTCGCCGTCCTTGAACAGGGCGGCCACCTTCTTTCCGTGCGATGTTTCGCCGGGGCCCGCCAGGAAGCCCGGAATGTCGCGGCGCGTTCCGTCTCCGGAGTAGTCGTTCACGAAGAACACGCCCTTGAGATTCGCGCAGGCGACCTCGACGGCGTCTCCTCCGCCGATCGGCTGGACATGAAACCTGGGGCGGTTGGGAAAGAAGTCCTGGGTGATCCCTTTCAACAGGCTGCCGTTCAGGTAATGGACGACGACCTTGTTGTTTTCGACCGGCATGAATCCTCCCGGGTCCGGCGGAGACGGGGCTCCATGTTCTGCGTGCGCGCGACCTTGAGCAGTGCCACTGTTATCGGCCTCGCGCCGCGAAAGTGAAGATGTTTCCATTTGCCGGTTCTCCGCGACCCCGCCGGCCCGGTTCGGGTGATTCGACCCGGTTTTCGGCCTCACAAGAGCCTTCAGCCGGTTCTCGATTCAGTGCCGGCGCCGGCTCGCCCGCCCCATGATCTTCATTTCGATCAGTTCCTCCACGGTGGCATCGCGGTACCCGTCCCGCTGGACATCCCGGATGAATTCCGGAGTAACGCCGTGGATGCGCATCTGGACGAGCTGGTCCACGGGCACGCGCCGGTAGCCGAGGCCGTCGAGTTCGGCCACGAACTCGGGAGTGACGCCGTGGATCCGCATCTGCAGGAGATCATCGATCGACAGGCCCTTCAGGCCGAGCCGGCCGACGGCTTCCGCAAACTCCGGCGTGACGCCGTGGATCCGCAGCTGGACGAAGTCGTCGGCGCTGTAGGAGTTCAACCCCATCCTGCGCATGGCGGCCACGAACTCCGGTGTGACCCCGTGGATGCGCATCTCGACGAGCCGGCTCGACGGGATGTCGCCCAGGCCTTCCCTGTGCATGGCCTGCACGAACTCGGGCGTGACCCCGTGGATGCGGAACTCCAGCAACCGGTCAAGGGTCAGGTCGTCGTATCCGGATTTCGCCATGGCCTCGATGAAGGCAAAGGACACGTCGTGTGAGGCCATCGGCATGAGTTCCCCGCGATCCACCCTGTAGCCGAGGCGTTTCATCTTCGCGATGTAGTCGGGGTTCCCCTCGAAGCGGACTTCGCCAGAGCCCCCGGCGCCCTTCTTCGTTACCTCGAAATCTCCTGTGCAGTAAAACGTGCCGGCATCGCGGCGGATTTCGAAGCCATCATGGGTCCGCGCGGAGATCGAATCGAACTCCTTCACGGGAATGCTGAAGGAATGTGTCCAGGAGCTTGAGCCGGAACGGAACCGGAGCTCGAACCAGACCTGGTCGCCGTCCCGTTCCGCCCGCCAGCGACCCCGGGTTTCCTCGTCGGAAAACGCCTGCGCGAAGAAGTGCATGTCCGGAACCGCCGGAGCCACGGACGGCAGCGGCGGCATGGGCGACATCAGGCGTGATGGCGCGATCGCCGGCGCCGGAAACGGAACCGGAAGAGCCGGCGTTGCCGGCACGGCGGGGGCGAGGACCGCCCTCGGCGCCCGCGGCGGCGCCGGCGCCCGTTCCGCGACCATCGCCGGGCTCACCGAAGCGATCGCGGCCGAGAGAACCAGGGCCAGGGCGGCCACCGCCGCCACACCGCGATGCGAGAAACGGTTCCGCGCCCGCTTCTCGTCGAGGATCGCCCGGAGCCGCTGGGCGAGCTTTGACGGGCGTGCCATCGACAGCGCGGCGCGCGAGGTCATCCGATACGTCCGCATGGTCCGGGCCAGTTCGAGAAGGTCGTCCGCGTAGTCGCAGGACGCCGTGCCGCCGGTCACGACTTCATCGTCGCAGGCCAGCTCCCGCTCCACCTTGAGGCGGTGCGCCGCGTACCAGACCAGCGGATTGAACCAGTAGAGAGCCGCCGCGAACTCCGCAAGCAACTGGACGGCGTAGTCGCCGCGGCGCACGTGGGCCATTTCGTGATGGAGCACGGACGTGAGACGGGCCACGCTCCAGTTGCGCGAGGCGGCCGGAAGGAGGATGACCGGCGTGAGGAACCCCCAGGTCATCGGCATGACCGAAGGCTCTCCCTCGAGGATCCGGGGGCGGCGCGACAGACCGAGCCCCCGGCCGATCCGCTCGGCCAGGTCGGAACGGGGATCGCCGAGGATCGGCACGGCGTTCCGGGTGATCCGGCGGAGCCGCGCGATCTCCATCACCATGAGCAGCAGAACGGCGGCGCAGCCGAAGCCCCAGAAAAGGGGCGCCGCTCCGGCCCGAAGGAGATCCGGTTTCGGAACCCCGCGCGACGAGGGGGTGGCCTGTGCGGCGCGGGTTTCCGGACCGGTCGATGCGGGAGCCGTGGTGGCGATGCCTCCGCCGGCGACCGGAGCGAGATCCGCCGCCGGCATGGCCGTGCCGTTCGCCGGGTCGATGTTCAACGGCGCTCCGGCATCCGTCAGCGCGGCGGGAAGCGGGATTTTGGGCGCCCATTTCGGCACAATGATGGACAGGATCGGCATCACGAGCAGCGCCCCGACGGCGGCGGTCCAGACCAGGTGGCGGATGGACGCCGAAGCGCGGCGGGCCAGCGCGGCGGCAACCGCGGCGGCTCCGAGAATCAGCAGGCTGCGAACGGCCAGCCCGGCCAGGAAGCCGGTCCAGTCCGCGGTCATGAGGTTCATGAGTTCGGGCATCACTTCTTCCCCCTTTTCCGTGCCTGACGGATCAGGCTGTCCAGCTGTTGAAGCTCCTCGTCGGAAAGTTCGGACGAGGACGAATCCAGAAGCGCCGCGACCGCGCTGACCGGCGATCCCCCGAAAAAGGTGCGCAGGAGCCGGTCCATGGCGGTGGCCCGGGCCTTGTCGCGGGGGAGCGTGGCCAGGTACACGTAGCGGGGGCCGTCCTCCTCGTGCCGGAGATGCCCCTTGTCCTCGAGCTTGCCGAGCAGGGCCCGCACGGACGAATAGCTTGGCGGGTCGGGGATCTCCTCGAGCACGTCGGACACGGTGACGCGCCCCCGTCGGTAGACGATGTCCATGATCTGCCGCTCGCGGCGGCTCAGGTCGGGGCGTTCCGCCATGTTCCGTTCTCCTTTCGGCGTTTCACCAGCATGACGATCGGTCGGCCGGCCGGGCGGGGTTTCGGGCGGGCCTGAGAAGAGCACGGTGCTGATTTCGTAGCACTATGCTAAAAAACTAGCACATGGAGTCCGGGCAGGCAAACGAAAAATGGCGGGGGCTATCTTTTCCCGAGGAACGCCCTGATCTCCTTCACGCCCATCGTATTGATGACGTGCGCGGCGGTGAGCCACCCCTTCCGCGCGATCCCCACCCCGTAGCGGGTAAAAAGGAGTTCGTTCGTGCCGTGGGCGTCCGGGTTGATCGTGATCCGGCACCCCTTGTCCACGGCGGCGCGGAGGTCGCGCCAGTCCAGGTCGAGGCGGTTCGGGTGCGCGTTGATCTCCACCGCCACGTCGTGCTCCGCGGCCGCCTCGAGGACGGCGTTCAGGTCCATGCGGTAGCCGTCGCGCTGGAGCAGGATGCGGCCGGTGGGATGGCCGACGAGACGGGTGTGCGGATTCGCGATCGCCCTGATCATCCGAGCCGTCTGCTGCGCTTCCGTCAGGCTGAATCCGGAATGGATGGAGGCCACGACATAGTCGTAGGTGGCCAGGACCTCCTCGGGGTAATCCAGCGACCCGTCGGGGAGGATGTCGCTCTCCACGCCCTTGAACAGCGTGAGCTTCCCCTTGAACTTGTCCTGCGCCTTGCCGATGGCCACGTGCTGCAGCTTCACCCGCTCGGGCGTCAGGCCGTTCGCGTAGATCGCCGACTGGCTGTGAT